>NZ_JABWQX020000001.1:3741050-4359260 GCF_014268655.2 Pseudomonas marvdashtae | reverse complement strand
ATAGCTGGAGTTGTAGCTGTCGTTCGCCAGGGTGCCGCCGCTGGTGCCGTTGACGCGCATCCAGCCATCGTCGCCGCCGACTTTCTGCAGGCCGACGTAGAAGGTGTTGCCGCCGTGTTTGGCCGAGAGCATCGCGAACGCGGTTTTGTTGTCCAGGTCGCCGGCCAACGCGCTGCCATTTTCCTTGCCAGTGAAATAACCGAGGTTGGCGCCCAGGGTCCAGTCACCCATGGGTTGGCTGTGGGTCAGGTTGAAATATTGCTGCTGGTAGATGTCGGACAGTTCCGCGTACCAGACGCCTACCTGGGTGCGTTTTTCGTTGAAGGCGTATTCGCCGCCGCCGAAGTTGAAGCGGTCGGAGGTGAACGCGCCGCGGCCGTTCATCGACATGTCTTCCATGCTCGCGTCGTTCCGCGGGCTGTTGGCGCGGAACTGGCCGCCATAAAGGGTCAGGCCGTTGATTTCGGTCGAAGTCACCTGGCCGCCACGGAAGGTCTGGGGCAGGGAACGACCGTCGTCGGAACGCAGGATCGGCAGCACCGGCATCCATTCGCCGACTTTCAACTCGGTTTTCGAGACCTTGGCCTTGAGCGCGACGCCCAAGCGGCCGAAGTCATCGGCTGGGCGACCGTCGTCGTGCACCGGCAGCAATTGTGTGCCGGCCGTGCCACGACCGCCGTCGAGTTTGACCGAGTACAGGCCGAGCACGTCCACGCCGAAACCGACCGTGCCTTGGGTGAAACCGGACTTGGCGTCGAGGATGAAACTCTGGGTCCACTCTTCGGCTTTGCCCTGGGCATTGTTCGGGTTGGTGAAGTTGCGGTTGAGGTAGAAGTTGCGCAGGTTCAGGGTGGCTTTCGCATCTTCGACGAACCCTGATTCCGCCGACAATACCGGTAGGGCAACGCCTGACAGGGCGACGGCGATGAGGCTGGGGAGCAAATATTGTGTGGGCTTCATGGGCGTTGTCTCTTGTTTTTTTGTGGACGAAGCGAGTCGTTGCCGCACTTTTGAGGTGCAAGCGGTCGGGTGTAGCGAGGGTCGTTTGGGCGATCGGGGATCAGCCGGGCGAGGCGGGGCGTCTGGGCATGGCGTCGAACCTGTTGTTATTGGTTTTGTGCGAGCGATGGTGAAGCGCGGGTCGGGATCGGTTCAATTGCCGTTTGCGGGTTTTGGGCGATTATCGAACGGCAAAAAATGAGCGAATGGTGGGGGCGCTTGTTCTGGGTATATATCCATTGCTGCGGTGATGACTGCTGGCGGTTTCGCGTTCGGCCAGCGTGGTTAATGGGGCGCCGAGATCAACGTCCGCCACGAGGCGGCCTTAGAGCCGACCTGGTTCGTGGTGAGTCCGCGTTTCCCCTGTGAGTGAGTCTGCTTGCGACGAGTCCGCAGCGTTGCTGCTGCACTTAAGGAAAACGATACCCCCGTGGCGAGGGAGCTTGCTCCCGCTGGGCTGCGCAGCAGACCCAAAACCATTCAGCAAGGTGTATCTGGAAAACCGCAGGGTGGTTTTTTACGACTGCTGCGCAGCCGAGCGGGAGCAAGCTCCCTCGCCACGAGTTTTGGTGTGCTCTAGAAAGCGGCATTTCCCGTGGGAATGAAGTACCAAGGTACTTTCGTCATCCATGCCAGTTGACCCATCGTTATCCCGGGCAAGCTCTCACAGGAGAAACGCGATTCCATCAAGAAACAGGTCGGCTATCAGGCCGCCTCGCGGTGGACGTTGATCTCGGCGCCCCATTAACCACGCTGGCCGAACGCAGGTATTGCGCAGTGGGCATCCCGGCATGGATGCCGGGATAGCCGCGCTGGGCCATGGATGGCCCTTCGCGGCGGGCCCACGGAGCAATGCCGGAGTGCGGGCACACCGAGCCTAAGCGAGGTGCCAAGTGGTGGGGCAAAAGCGTTTTGCTTACTTTTACGCTTCATAAAAGTGAGTCGCTGTAAGAGCGAAACCGCCAGCAGCCGTGGCCGCAGCAATGGATATGTACTCCGTCAACAAGGTCCCGCGAGCTGTCAGGCCGCCATCACGCCCTGAGCCTTTCCGTCAACACGGTTTTGCTGTGTCCGGCTCGCCGGTCAAAGGCGAACCGTGCCGGAGCAAGGCCTGTAGATACACGTTTTCGTCGTACACGGTGCTGGTCTTCCAGCAGCGATAGACGACCCCGATCCAGAAAAGCTCCAAGAGGCCGCAGACCGAGCACTCGATTACCATCTGGGCACCCACCCTGATCCCAAGCCCAAAACCTCAACCCAAGTGTTCACCGTCATCGATACCCTCGACACCGAATGCCTACTCGCAAATCTCAGCGAAACCCTGGCCTCAGCCAGTGCCATGGTCAACGACCTGGCGTTCGATCTGGAAGGCTCTCGGCGACATGTCGCGCTAGGCGTGGTGCAGATGATCGACTTGAGTGAGTTGTTGGCCAATCGAGCGCTGGATCTCGTCGATCCCCGTTAGCTTAATCGGACCGTATTGTGGCGAGGGGATTTATCCCCGTTGGGCTGCGTAGCAGCCCCTCATACGCCCGCCGCCTCGGTTCATCAGATTTTCGCATCGAGCCTTTTTGGGGTTGCTGCGCAACCCAGCGGGGGTAAATCCCCTCGCCACAGAGCTGTGTGTTGAACTCGGAGACTTATTAATCCTTAAAAACAAAAAGCCCACCTTCCGGTGGGCTTCGTGTTCAGCGTTCAAGCATCCATCAAAACAGCTTCGTCTCTGGCGCTTTCTCCGCGATCGGCTCGTGCTTGCCGGTCTCGGCATTCCAACCGCCGCCCAGTGCCTTGTACAAATTGACCTCGCTGGTCAGCTGCGAAAGGCGGTCAGTGATCAGCGATTGTTGCGCGCTGAACAACTGGCGCTGGGCGTCGAGGAAGGTCAGGTTGCTATCGACACCGATGCGGTAGCGCCGCTCGGCCAGGCGGTAGTAGTCCTGGTTGGCGGCGACGAAGTCGGTCTGCGCCTGCAACTGCTCGTTGTAGGTTTGGCGCGCGGCCAGGCCGTCGGAGACTTCCTGGAATGCCGTCTGAATCGACTTCTCGTAGTTGGCCACGTTGATGTCTTTCTGGATCTTGGCGTAATCCAGGCTTGCCCGCAGGCTGCCGGCGTTGAAGATCGGCAGGTTGATTTGCGGAGCGAAGGTCCAGGTGCCCGAGCCGCCCTTGAACAGGCCGGACAGGTCCGGACTCAGGGTGCCGGCGTTGGCCGTCAGGCTGATGCTCGGGAAGAACGCGGCCCGCGCGGCGCCGATGTTGGCGTTGGCGGCCAGCAGGTTGCGTTCGGCCTGGAGGATGTCCGGGCGACGTTGCAGCAGGTCCGACGGCAACCCGGCCGGCACTTCGCTGAGCAGGTCATCGCTCAGCGGTTGGGTGCGCAGGTTGGCCGGCAGGCCGGTGCCCAGCAGCAGGGTCAGGCTGTTTTCATCCTGGGCCACCTGGCGGGTGTAGCGGGCCAATTGCACCCGGGCGTTTTCCACCGCCGTACGTGCCTGGCTCAAGTCCAGGGCCGAGGCCACGCCGACTTCGGCGCTGCGCGAGGTCAGCTTCAGGCTTTGCTCGTAAGTGCCCAGGGTGTCCTGGGTCAGCTTGAGCAGTTCCTTGTCGGCCTGCCAGGTCAGGTAGGCGTTGGCGACGTTGGCCACCAGGCTGATCTGCGTGCTGTGGCGGGCTTCTTCGGTGGCGAAGTAGTTTTGCAGCGCTTGCTCGCTCAGGCTGCGGACGCGGCCGAACAAATCCAGCTCATAGGCGCTGATGCCCAATGTCGCCGAGTAGGAACTGGTGATTGCTGCTTCACCTGTTTGCGAGGCCCGTGCCGGCACCCGCTGACGGTTGCCGGAACCCGTGGCCGAGACCGCCGGGAACAGGTCCGCACGCTGGATGCGGTATTGCGCGGCGTAGGCATCGATGTTCAGCGCCGCGACACGCAGGTCGCGATTGTTTTCCAGGGCGACCTGGATCAGCTGCTGCAACGCCGGGTCATGGAAGAACTGTTTCCAGCCTTGCTCGGCAGCGGCTTGGCCGGGTGCCTTGGCCGGCTCGTAGGCCGGACCTTGCGGGTACTGGGCCGCGACCGGTGCTTCGGGCCGCTGGTAGTCGGGAATCAGCGAGCAACCGCTGAGCACGACGGCGGCGATGGTCAGGGAAAGTAGCGACTTGCTCATTGGCCAGCCTCTTTAGAAGTTTCAGGAGTGTTGTCCTGGTCGATATTTTTGCGACGACCCATCGACGACACCGTCACGAAGAACAAGGGCACCCAGAAGATTGCCAGGATGGTCGCGGTGAGCATACCGCCAATCACGCCGGTACCGATGGCGTGCTGGCTGCCCGAGCCGGCACCGGTGGAGATCGCCAGTGGGACCACACCAAGGACGAACGCCAGGGACGTCATGATGATCGGTCGCAGACGCATCCTACAGGCTTCGATGGCGGCTTCCGTCAACGTCTTGCCCTGTTCATGGAGCTCCTTGGCGAACTCCACGATCAGGATGGCGTTTTTCGCCGCCAGCCCGATGGTCGTCAACAAGCCCACCTGGAAGTACACGTCATTGGACAAACCGCGCAGGCTTGTGGCCAGCAGGGCACCGATGATCCCCAGTGGTACCACGAGCATGACCGCGATCGGAATCGACCAGCTTTCATACAGCGCCGCCAGGCACAGGAACACCATAAGCAGCGACAACGCATACAACGCCGGCGCCTGGGACCCCGACAGGCGTTCCTCGTACGACAGGCCAGTCCAGGAAATACCGACACCGGCCGGCAGTTTCTTGGCGATGGCTTCCACTTCGGCCATGGCTTCACCCGTGGAGTAACCCGGAGCCGGGGCACCGAGGATTTCCATCGCTTCCACGCCGTTGTAACGGGCCAGTTTTGGCGAGCCGTAGATCCATTCACCCTTGGCAAACGCGGTGAACGGCACCATGGTCCCGGCGCTGTTGCGCACGTACCACTTCTTCAGGTCTTCCGGGCTCATGCGGGCGCCCGGCTGGCCTTGTATGTACACCTTCTTCACCCGGCCACGGTCGATGAAGTCGTTCACATAGCTACTGCCCAGGGCAATCGATAGCGTGTTGTTGATGTCCGAGAGGGTAATGCCCAGTGCGCTGGCTTTCTCGTCGTCGATTTCCAGTTGATATTGCGGTTCATCGTTCAAGCCGTTCGGACGCACCTGGGACAGGATCTTGCTTTGCGAAGCCATGCCCAGGAACTGGTTGCGGGCTTCCATCAACTTGTCGTGGCCGATACCGGCGCGGTCCTGCAGGAACACGTCGAAACCGGTAGCGTTACCCAGCTCCAATACCGCCGGCGGGGCGAAGGCGAACACCATGGCGTCGCGGAAGGAGAAGAAGTGCTGCTGGGCGCGCGCGGCGATTTTCGACACGCTGTTGTCGGCGTTCCGCTCGTCCCACGGACGCAGCATGATGAAGGCCATGCCGGAGCTCTGGCCACGACCGGCAAAGTTGAAGCCGGTCACGGTGAACACCGAAGCCACGCCGTCGCCTTCACCGCCATCCTTGCTCGGACGCAGCAGGAACTCACGCATCTTGTCCACCACCACCTGGGTGCGTTCGGCGCTGGAGCCGGCCGGTGTCTGCACCTGGGCGAACAGTACGCCCTGGTCTTCTTCCGGCAGGAACGCCGTCGGGATGCGGGTGAACAGCCAGACCATGCCGACCACGATGATCAGGTAGGCCAGCAGGTACGGCGCCTTGTGCTTGAGCATATTGCCCACGCCGCGCTCGTAGCTGCGGACGCTGCGGTCGAAATTGCGATTGAACCAGCCGAAGAAGCCGCGTTTCGGAGTGCCGTGCTCACCCTTCGGAATGGCCTTGAGCATGGTAGCGCACAGGGCCGGGGTGAAGATCAGGGCAACCAGCACCGACAGGGCCATGGCCGAGACGATGGTGATGGAGAACTGCTTGTAGATCACGCCGGTGGAACCGCTGAAGAATGCCATCGGCAGCAGTACCGCCGAGAGCACCAGGGCAATGCCCACCAAGGCGCCCTGGATCTGGCCCATGGATTTCTTGGTGGCTTCCTTGGGCGACAGGCCTTCTTCACTCATCACCCGTTCGACGTTCTCCACCACGACAATGGCATCGTCCACCAGCAAGCCGATGGCCAGCACCATGCCGAACATGGTCAGGGTGTTGATGCTGAAGCCAAACGCCGCGAGGATCCCAAAGGTACCCAGCAATACCACCGGCACCGTCATCGTAGTGATGATGGTGGCGCGGAAGTTCTGCAGGAAAAGGAACATCACCAGGAATACCAGCACGACCGCTTCGACCAGGGTTTCAACCACACCCTTGATCGATTCGCTCACCACCGGCGTGGTGTCATACGGGAACACCACTTCCATGCCTTGCGGGAAGAACGGCTTGAGATCGTCGATGGTTTTGCGCAGGGCCTTTGCCGTGTCGAGGGCGTTGGCGCCGTTGGCCAGTTTCACCGCCAGGCCGGATGCCGGGGAACCGTTGAACTGGGCGCTGATGCTGTAGTTTTCACCGCCCAGGCCCACATCGGCCACGTCGCCGACGCGCACTTGCGAACCGTCCGGGTTGACCTTGAGCAGGATCGCCTTGAACTGTTCGGCGGTCTGCAGACGGGTCTTGCCGATGATGGTGGCGTTCAGTTGTTGGCCGGGCAGGGCGGGCAAGCCGCCGAGTTGGCCGGATGAAACCTGCACGTTCTGCGCGGCGATGGCGGTTCTCACGTCCACCGGGGTCAGGCTGAAATTGTTCAACTTGGCCGGGTCGAGCCAGATCCGCATCGCGTACTGGGCGCCGAAGACTTGGAAGTCACCGACACCCGCGGTGCGCGAGATCGGGTCCTGCATGTTGGACACGATGTAGTTGGACAGGTCGTCCTTGGACATGCTGCCGTCGCGCGACACCACGCCGATCACCATCAGGAAGTTCTTCACCGCCTTGGTCACGCGGATGCCCTGTTGTTGCACTTCTTGCGGCAGCAGCGGGGTGGCCAGGTTCAGCTTGTTCTGCACCTGGACCTGCGCAGTATCGGAGTTGGTGCCCTGCTCGAAGGTCGCGGTAATGGTCATGCTGCCGTCGGAGTTACTTTCCGACGATACATAACGCAGGTTGTCGATGCCGTTGAGCTGTTGCTCAATGACCTGGACCACGGTGTCCTGCACGGTTTGTGCGGACGCGCCTGGGTAAGTCACCTGGATCGCAATGGCTGGCGGCGCGATGCTCGGGTATTGGTTGATCGGCAACTTGAGGATCGATAGAGCACCGACCAGCATGATCACCAAGGCGATCACCCAGGCGAAAATCGGACGGTCGATAAAGAATTTCGACATGGTTTACTCCCCTTTGCCGCCGGCGGCTTTGTCAGCTGCCTGAGCGGGGGCCGGGTTCTTTGCGCCAACGTTGGTGGCTTCGGTGGCTTTGACTTCCACCCCTGGCCGCACGTACTGCAATCCTTCGGTAATCAAGCGATCGCCGGCCTTGAGGCCGTCTTCGATCAGCCACTGACTGCCCACGGTACGGCTGGCCTTGAGCTGGCGCAGCTCGACCTTGTTGTCCGCACCCACGACCAATGCGGTCGGCATGCCCTTGAGGTCGCGGGTCACGCCTTGCTGCGGCGCGAGGATCGCCGCGCTGTTCACGCCGGCCTGCAGTTGCGCATGAACGAACATGCCTGGCAGCAGCGTGTGGTCAGGGTTTGGGAACACGGCGCGCAAGGTCACCGAACCGGTGGTCTGGTCAACCGACACCTCGGAAAATTCCAGCTTGCCCTCGTGCGGGTACTGGCTGCCGTCTTCCAGGGTCAGCTTGACCATGGCGGCGTTGTCGCCAGCCTTTTGCAGGCGGCCGCTTTCGAGTTCACGGCGCAGTTGCAACAGCTCGACGGAGCTCTGCGTTACGTCGACGTAGATTGGGTCCAACTGCTGGATAGTCGCCAGCGCATCGGCTTGGCCGTTACTGACCAGCGCACCCTCGGTGACCGAGGAGCGACCGATACGACCGGAGATCGGTGCATAGACCTTGGTGTAGCGCACGTTGATCTGGGCCGTCTGCAGATTGGCTTCCGACTCCAGGCGATTGGCCACGGCGGTGTCGTATTCCTGGCGGCTGACGGCCTGTTCGTCCACCAACTGCTTGTAGCGGTCGGAAATCGACTTGGTGGAACGCAGGTTCGCCTCGGCGCTCTTGAGGGTAGCTTCATAGACGGCTGGGTCGATCTGGTACAGCTGTTGGCCGGCCTTGACGTCGGCGCCTTCCTTGAACAGGCGCTTGAGAATGATCCCGTTGACCTGTGGCCGTACTTCCGCGACGCGGAACGCGCTGGTGCGGCCCGGCAGTTCCGAGGTCAAGGTAAAGGGTTGGGTCTTGAGGGTTACAACGCCGACCTGAGGGGGCGGTGCGGCAGGTGCCGCCTCTTCCTTTTTACATCCGCTGAGCAGCGATGCCAGGGCGATGGCAGTAACCAGAGCGGTAACAGCTGGCTTGAATTGCATGGAAATCCTCGGGTCCAGGCGCGTAACGGGCGCGCTCGAAAGTGAAAGATGAAAAAAGAGCGAGATACGCAATTAGTAGGATGCTAAGAAATATACTTACGTACACGGTTGTTTGTAAACAGCCAAATTGCGTACCATCCGAATTTACAAAAGCCTGACAAAGGCTGATGCAGACCGGGGACGCGTTCCGACAGACGCTGCCTCATAGAGTGTCCTGCTGATCCTTACGCATTGCTTACGCATCCTGATTGAGGTGTTTACTGCCATGGTTCGTCGTACCAAAGAGGAGGCCCTGGAGACTCGCAGCCAGATACTCGAGGCGGCTGAAAAAGCGTTTTTCGAACGAGGCGTGGCGCGTACGACGCTGGCCGATATTGCCACGCTCGCCGGTGTGACGCGCGGCGCGATCTACTGGCATTTCAGCAACAAGGCGGACTTGCTCCAGGCCATGCTCGATACCTTGCATGAGCCGCTCGATGAATTGGCCCGCGCCAGTGAAAACGAAGAGGAGCTTGACCCTCTGGGGTGTGTGCGCAAGCTGCTGGTGCGGTTGTTCCAACAGGTGGCCCTGGACCCGAAAACCCGACGCATTAATGAGATCCTGTTCCATAAGTGCGAGTTCACCGATGAAATGTGTGACTTGCGACAGCAGCGACGAGAGGTCAGCCTCGATTGCAATGTGCGAATTGCGCTGTCGTTGCGCAATGCAATGAAACGCGGCCAGCTGCCCCATGACCTGGACCCGGAAAGGGCCGCCGTGGCGATACACGCCTACATCGACGGCATCCTCTACCAATGGCTGTTGGCCCCCGACAGCTTCGCATTGGCGGGCGAGGCCGAGCGCTGGGTGGAAATCGGGCTGGATATGCTGCACCTGAGCCCCAGCCTGCGCAAATGAAACAAAATGGGTAAATGAGTCGGTTTGTGTCAACGCTGCGCGCGAAGGTGCTTTTATAAACCGACGCTGGCGCAGTTAACAGACAATCGACCGCCAATTTTGTAGGAAATTTGTTTCATCCACGAAAGACCATTCGACCAGGCATCCCGAACGAGTAGGCGGGCGCCGCGCCAGCCTGTCCGGCGAGGCGGTTTTTTCTTCAGGTCAACGCAAGTTCCACGGTGAAACGATAAGGTTCGTCACTCTGCGCGTATGTGATGCGCTTCGCGCAGGTGATTGGGGTCGCGCCAGTGGACACGACTGTCGTTGTCCGGAGGGGCGTCAGTGTCGGTGAAAAGACGCCAAAAGACGTAGCGACGCGCAAGCCAACGTCTAAACGGAAACCATGTGTGCTGTCACCGAATCCAATAAAGTGTCGGTAGATATCTTTAGTGCGGCTTCCCAGTTCCCTGATGTAGTTAAAGTCGAGTTTGAACGTCAGAAAACTCCATGGGCGTATCCCAATATAATCTCGCATGTCGGCATTTAAGTTGAGATTGTCTTTGTTCGCTGCAAAGGCATGCTGGGTATAGTTGTTGATCCTTATAACCAGGCGGGTTTGTTTTTGGCGAAGACTTTCTCTTTCCCATATCTCGACCTGATTGTCTGCTTCATCTTTTTCTCGTGCCTGTTTTGCCAATGCCCGGAGCACCTCCATGTGATCATCCGTGCCAAGGGAGGCGGCGTATTTGCGCAAGATTTCCAGAGGCGCGTAGTTGAAATTTTTGAGTAGCTCATCAAGAGGGGCGACGTCGGCCTGATGCGCGCTTTTAGTGGAGAGATTCATGTCGAGTTCCGTCTCAATATGGAATGAAATTGTGCGCTGATAAAAATCGTTTGATCTTGCCTGCGGAATAAATATGGTTAATCCAAAGGCTTTTGAATAGCCTGGAAACTTGACCGGATGTTAAATCAAATAAAAAAGCCCTGACGCTTGGCGTCAGGGCTTTTTGTCGTTGCGGCCGCTTATTAAAGCACTGGGTAGTCGATATAACCCACCGGGCCTTTCCCATAGAACGTTTCCGGGTGCGGCTCGTTCAACGGGGCATCAGCTTTCAAGCGCGCCGGCAGGTCCGGGTTGGCAATGAACGGCACACCGAAGGCCACGGCGTCGGCCTTGCCTTCGGCCAGCCAGGCATTGGCGCTCTCTTTGGTAAAGCGTTCGTTGGCGATGTACGGGCCGCCGAATGCTTGCTTGAGTTGTGGGCCGATGCTGTCTTCGCCTTCTTTTTCCCGGGAGCAGATGAAGGCAATGCCAC
The DNA here is from genome assembly GCF_014268655.2 of Pseudomonas marvdashtae. Taxonomy (NCBI): domain Bacteria; kingdom Pseudomonadati; phylum Pseudomonadota; class Gammaproteobacteria; order Pseudomonadales; family Pseudomonadaceae; genus Pseudomonas; species Pseudomonas marvdashtae. The sequence goes on along the minus strand of NZ_JABWQX020000001.1, from coordinate 4,348,579 downwards.
GCTTGCCCAATTCACGAGCCACGTAGCTGAAGGTTTCCAGGCGGTTCTCGTCGCCCATGTCATGGGAGTCGGCACGCGGTGCCAAGTGCACGCCAACCCGGCCCGCGCCCCAGACTTCGATGGCGGCGTCGGTCACTTCCAGCAGCAGGCGCGCACGGTTTTCCAGGGAACCGCCGTAGTTGTCGGTGCGCTGGTTGGTGCTGCTTTGCAGGAACTGGTCGAGCAGATAGCCGTTGGCGCCGTGGATTTCCACACCGTCGAAACCGGCGGCCTTGGCGTTCTCGGCACCTACTCGGTAGGCGTCGACGATGTCGGCGATTTCAGCGGTTTCCAGTGCGCGCGGCGTTGGGTAGTCGGCCAGGGGACGGACCAGGCTCACATGGCCCTTGGGTTGGATCGCGCTAGGCGCTACCGGCAGTTCGCCGTTCAGGTACGAAGGGTGGGAGATCCGACCCACGTGCCACAGTTGCAGGAAGATCTTGCCGCCCGCGCCGTGGACCGCTTTGGTGATGTTGCTCCAGCCACGCACCTGGTCATTGGACCAGATGCCGGGGGTGTCCGGGTAACCCACGCCCATCGGCGTCACCGAAGTGGCTTCGCTGAGGATCAATCCGGCGGAGGCACGCTGCACGTAGTATTCGGCCATCAGCGCGTTGGGCACACGGCCCGCGTCAGCGCGGCAGCGAGTCAGCGGAGCCATGATGATGCGGTTCTTCAACTCGATGTCGCCGAGTTTGATAGGGTCGAAAATTGTCGCCATGAATCAAAACCTCATGAATAAATGGGTAAACAGTCAGTGGGTAGCAGGCGCCAGGTCGGCATTGCCGCCCTGGCGGAAAGTAATCAAGGTCACCAGCAGCGCCAGCACGGCGAGCGCGCCAGCAGCCAGGGGCACGGCGGTCAGGCCCAGGCCATGGGCGATGACGCTGCCGCCGACCCAGGCGCCCAAGGCGTTGCCGATGTTGAAGGCGCCGATGTTCAAGGTGGAAACCAGGTTCGGTGCATCTTTGCCGAAGGTCACCACGTTGACTTGCAGCGCCGGCACCGCGGCGAAGCATGCCGTGGCCCAAAGGAACAGGGTGATTTCAGTCGGGATCAGCGCCACGCTGGTCCAGCTCAGTACGGTGGACACCACGGCCATGGTGATGAAGACACCCATCAAGGTGTTCGCCAGGCTCTTGTCCGCCAGCTTGCCGCCGATGATGTTGCCCAGGGTCAGGCCCAGGCCGATCAGCACCAAGGTCCAGGTCACGCCACGGGGCGATACGCCGGTCACTTCACCCAGCAGCGGCGCGACATAGGTGAACAGGGTGAACACCGAGGCTGAGAACAGCGCGGTCATGCTCAGGGACAGCCACAGGCCTGCACCCTTGAGCGCCACCAGCTCCGAACGCATGTCGAGTTTTTCCTCGTCGCGCTTGGCCGGCAGGAAGCGGATCAGGCCGATCAATGCCACGACGCCAATGACGGTCACCGCCCAGAAGGTCGAGCGCCAACCGGCTTCCTGGCCCAGGGCGGTGCCCAACGGTACGCCGAGCACGTTGGCCAGGGTCAGGCCGGTGAACATCAGGGCCACCGCCGAAGCACGCTTGTTAGGCGCTACCAGCCCGGCCGCCACCACCGAACCGATGCCGAAGAACGCACCGTGGCACAGCGCGGTAACGACCCGGGCGAACATCAACACGTTGTAGTCACTGGCGATGGCGCAAAGCAGGTTGCCAACGATGAATATCCCCATCAACACAACCAGCGCGGCCTTGCGCGGCAGTCGCGCAGTGGCCAGGGCCATGAACGGCGCTCCGATGGCCACGCCGAGGGCGTAGCCGGTCACCAGCCAGCCGGCGCCGGGAATCGAGACGCCCAGGTCCGCCGCGACATCGGGCAACAGGCCCATGATGACGAATTCCGTCGTGCCGATGGCGAAGGCGCTCAGCGCCAGGATGATGAGTGAAAGGGGCATGTCGGATCCTTGTCAGGTCAGAGCTCTTGGCTCATTTGCTTGAGGAACTGCTGGATAACGTCCTCGTTGCGTTTGAAGAAGTGCCATTGACCGACCTTCTGGCTGGTAATCAGCCCCGCCCGTTGCAATACCGCCAAGTGCGCAGACACCGTGGATTGCGACAGGCCGCAACGCTGGTCGATCTGCCCGGCGCAAATGCCGAACTCGTGGTTGTGCAACTGTTCGGGGAACTGGACCTTGGGGTCCTTGAGCCAGTTGAGGATGTCTCGCCGTACTGGGTGCGCCAGGGCTTTTATTATTTCGTCGAGGTCGAGGGTCATGGGCTGCTCATTTGAATAACGCTATATCGCGATGAGGCGAACCTTAAATCGTTACTTCGCGATATACCAATATATATTTGATCTGAATACCGAACAAATCGCTATATCGGGTTATAACGATACAGGCGCAGCGATGCTAAGCTGCCCGCCATGAACTATCTCGCACACCTGCACCTCGGCGGCCCCGGCCGGGAACAACTGCTCGGCAGCCTCTATGGCGATTTCGTCAAAGGGCCCCTGCAAGGGCAATACCCTGCGCAGATCGAAGCGGCGATTGCCCTGCATCGACGCATCGATATGTACACCGATCGCCATCCGCTGGTGGACATCGCCTTATCGCGCTTCTCCACGGTGCGGCGGCGTTATGCCGGGATCGTGCTGGACGTGTTTTTCGATCATTGCCTGGCGCGGGATTGGACGCTGTACGGCGAAGGGCAGTTGGTTGACTTCACTTCCCGGGTCTACCAGGTCCTCGCCGCCGAACCCCAACTGCCAGGACGCTTGGCGCAAATCGCGCCTTTCATGGCAGCGGATGACTGGTTGGGGTCCTATCAGCAATTTCAGGTGCTGGGACAGGTGTTGCGCGGCATCTCGCGACGCTTGTCCCGGCCCGAAGAACTGGCCGGGGCGATGGAGGAGTTGGTCAGGCTTTATGAGCCGTTAAGCGAGGACTTCCGGTTGTTCTACCCGCAGCTTCAGGATTTTGTGCAGAACTACTCGGCAGCGCAAGACTGAAGGGATCAGGCCGCAATCGCAGGCCGCATCGGCACGTGTTGCTTCTCGGGTATCGCGCCAAACAATGCCTTGTGTACCGCCTGCTGCGCCTGGAATGCCAGCGCTGCGCGTTCCTGGCCGTGGCAGGCGATAGGTTCGAGCAAATGGATTTCCACGTCGCCACGATCGTTGGCAAACAGACGCATCAGGTGCGATAGCAGATCGTCATCGCCCACGAACGGTGCCAGCAAGTCGATTTCGCCATCGCGCAGGTAACGGATCGCCACCGGTTGCAAGGCGACGTCGGCATCGATGGCCGCCGACAACAGGCGCCCATGAAAGGTGCGCAGGGTCCGGCCGTCAGTGGTGGTACCTTCCGGGAACATCAACAGCGGATGGGCTTGTTCCAGGTGTCGGCTCATCTGCTTGCGGATCAACTGGCTGTCGCCGGAACCACGACGGATGAACAGGCTGCCAGCCTTGGCGGCCAGCCATCCGGCCACCGGCCAGGTGCGCACTTCAGCCTTGGACAAAAACGATAACGGAGCGAGCATGCCCAGCAACGGGATGTCGGTCCATGACACATGGTTGCTGACCCACAGCATCGGCTGTTTCGGCAGTTGCCCGTGAACGGTCACGCGAAAGGGCAGGGCATTGCTCAGCCGCGCCATGAAAAACCGCGACCAGCGCTGGCGGCGCACCATCGAATGAGCGAGCCCCAGGCGTTCCAGCAAGCCGAACACGCTGGCCATGGCCAGGCCCAGGGCGACCACCAATAACACTCGCGCGATTCGCGCGTAGATCCGCAGCCGGCTCATCAGACCGCCGCCTTGAAGTGACGGGCATAGCGCGGGCAGAGTTCGTCGCGCTTGAGCAGGATGAACACGTCCGCCACTTGGAAGTCCTCGTCCCAGCACGGCTCGCCGCAGATTTTCGCGCCCAGGCGCATATAGGCCTTGAGCAATGGCGGCATCTCGGCGATGACGTTGGACGGCACGTCCAGGGCCGGCAAGGGTTTTTTCGGCACCGCTTGCAGGTGTTCGGTGCACAGGTAGCGTTCGCGCAGGCGCTGCATGATCGCCTGGGCCTGGATGCCGCCGTCCTGCATCGGAATGCTCGCGCAGCCCATCAAATAGCTGTAGCCGCCTTCGTTGAGGACTTCGGCCAATTCGCCCCAGAGCACCGCGATGGTGCCGCCGTTGCGGTACGCCGGGTCGACGCAGGTGCGGCCGATTTCCAGGATCGGGCCCTTGAGCTGGACCAGCCCGTGGAGGCTGAACTCTTCTTCGCTGTAGAATCGGCCCAGGCTGCTGGCCGCCTGGTGATCGAGCAAGCGGGTAGTCGCCACGAGGCGGCCGGTGTTCAAATCGCGTACGCCGATGTGGGCGCAGTGAACATCATAGTCATCCATGTCCAGACCCATCTCCGCGCCCTTGAGCTTGGCGTTGAATTCGCCGCTGAAGACGTTGAAGCGCAGGGCCTGGGCTTCTTGCAAGGCGTGGGCGCCAATCAGGCGTTCGGCTTGCAGGCGGCGTTCATTGCCGGTGTCGCTGATGCGGGCGATCTGAGTCATAGCGAATCTCCGTGCGGGCTGTGGACCCGTCTTGGGTGGCAGCCAATCGACTTTCTTTATGCAGCCATGTTGTGCAAAGTCAGGCTATGTAGCCCCGGTGTCATCGCCATGAAGCTTTGGTGATGCTTATATGACAGCCCTCCAAGGAGGCCCTTATGCCCTGGCAAACCCTGATCGAACGCGGCGAGCGGCTGGCTGCTTTTCCCGACCTGGCGGACGGTTATTCGACCTTGCTGCAGCGCCTGGGGCCTGTCACGCCGTTCGAGTTGGCCGTGACCGGCGCACGATTGATGGCCACGCCGGGGTTGGCTTTCCTGGTGGGCTATCAAGCGGCGCTGCGGGTGCTCTGGCCGAGCGCTCCGCACAGCCTCGGTGCTTTGTGCGCCACCGAACGGCGCAGCCTGCGCCCGGCGGACATGCAGACCCGTCTCGTCGACTTGCGCTTGAATGGGCGCAAGGATTTCGTCACCGCTGGCGACGCCGCCGAATGGCTATTGATCGCGGCGCGAAGCGAGGCGCCCGGCGAAGCGCCTCGGTTGAGCCTGGCGGTGGTTTATCCCGGCGAGCCCGGCGTGACGCTGGAAACGCTCCCCGCCATTGCCCTGATGCCGGACATCAGCCACGGCCGGGTTTTGCTCGATGACGCGTTATGCGAGTTGCTGGCGGGAGACGGCTGGGACGCCTACGTCAAACCCTTCCGGACCCTGGAAGACCTTTATGTTCTCAGCGCAATGACCGCGTGGCTGTATGGCGTGGGCCAGGAATGCGCCTGGCCCCAGGTCTTGCAACTGCCTCTGTTGGCGTTATTGGCCGGTTGCGCCGAGGTGAGCCGCCATAACCCGTCCAGCGCCGCCGGGCACGTGCTGCTCGGCGGGTTGTTCGCCCAGTTCGAAGGGCTCGACAGCGAACTCAACGATGCCCTGGCCGCCGGGCCTGCGACGTGGCGCGAGATGTGGGCGCGAGACAAAGGGGTGATGGCGATTGCAGCGGGGGCACGGACCAAGCGGCTGGCCAAGGCGCTGGGATAGGCAGCCGAGCGAAACATCTGCTGCTGGGGAATATCCAAACTGTCATCGAGCCTGATTAGGCTTTGCAGGTTCAACCCCGCGAGCGCCCAAGCATGTCCAAAGGCTGGTTGCTGATCCTGTTGCTCCTGCTCAACCTGAATGCCCACGCCGAAGACTGGCCCGGCGAGCAGTGGCCGACCGCTCCGATGCCCACCGGGCCGGCCATCGAAGCCTTGGAGCGCTACGCCTTCGCGCCTCGGGACGATGCGACCCGCCAAGGCATCCGCACCGATGCGCTGCTGGTGATCCACGATGGTCGGCTGGTCTACGAACGCTATGCGGGGGGCACTCGCGCGGACACTGCGCACCTGACCTGGTCGATCAGCAAAAGCCTGCTGGCGACGGTCTACGGCGTCGCCTATGGCGAAAAGCTGTTTGCCTTGGAGGATCCGGCAGCCAACTACTATCCGCCATTGAACCGGCTGGCGCGCATGACCCTGGCCGACCTGTTCCACTGGGCGTCCGGCCTGGACTGGCAAGAAGACTACGAATACGCGCCGCTCAATTCCTCGGTGGTGGCGATGCTCTACACCCGTGGACGCCACGACATGGCGGCATTTGCCGCCGGGCACGACAGCTTCAGCCCGCCCGGGCTGGCGTTCCGTTACTCCAGTGGCGACAGCAACCTGCTGGCGGCGGCGCTGAAAAACATCGTCGGTCCGGCGCGATATGCCGATTATCCGTGGACGGCCTTGTTCGAGCCGCTGGGCATTCGTCACGCGACGTGGGAAACCGACCCCAGCGGCACGTTCGTTGGTTCGTCCTATGCCTATCTCACCGCGCGCGACCTGGCGCGGGTCGGATTGTTGATGCAGCGCGAAGGCCGCTGGGGCGGGCGGCAACTGATTCCCAAGGATTGGATCGCGTTCAACCGCGAGCCTTTCGCGCACTTTCAGGCCGGCCAGGACGAAGCCGTGCCGGGCGGGCACTGGTGGCTCAACCGCGCCGTCGATCCGGCGATCCACCCCTGGCCCGATGCGCCGCCGGATACCTTCGCCGCGCTGGGCCATTGGGGCCAGGCGCTGTACGTCATCCCCAGCGCCCGATTGGTGATCGTGCGCTACGGCGATGACCGCGACGGCAGCTATCGCCATAACGAACTGCTCAAGCGCGCCATGGCGGCGTTCGCCGGGACGGTGCAACCATGAGGCGCAGCGTATTGCTGACCTTGCTGTCGGTGCTGCTCATCGCGCTGTTCGGCTGGATGTGGCTGGAGCGGGTGGCGTTGCGGGCCTTTCCCGACATCATCAGCGCCTACACCGCCAAGGAATATTGCTCGTGCCGCTATGTGATGCAGCAACCGGCCGAATATTGCCGGGGCTATGTGAAGCAATCGGTGCCCACCAGCGAATTCCTCGAAACGGCGCAAGCGAAACGCATCACCGTCAGCGGCTTGGGGCGTAGCCACAGTGCACGGTGGATAGGCGAGCGGCAGGGGTGTCGGTTGGAGTAAATCCAGAAACGACTCCTGCTGTTGTCGAAACAGACAGTTTGCAAGCGCCCTCGGCCCGGTTAAGGTTCGCCACAGGTTTATCTGCCCCCCGAGTGTGTATGTTCAAGTGGTTTCTCCCTCACGCTGTCGCGAGCTTGCTGCTGGCCTGCATCGCGCTGCCGGCCCAGGCCGACTGGTACCTGGACGGCGAGTCGTCACGGCTATCGTTTATCAGCAGCAAGAACGGCAACGTCTCCGAGGTCCAGCGGTTTCTCGTGCTTCACGGCCAAGTCCAGCCCAAGGGGCTGGCGCGGTTGGAAGTGGAGCTGGAATCGATCAACAGCGGCATTGCGCTGCGGGACGAGCGCATGCGCGCCGATCTTTTCGAGGTCAAGCAATTTGCCGAAGCCACGGTCACCGCGCAGCTCGACCTGATGCCGATCCAAGACCTGGCCAACGGTGCGCAACTGGAACTGCGCTTGCCGGTGACGGTGGACTTGCATGGCAAGCAGCATGAATACACCGTCGAATTGCTGGCGACGCGCCTGGACGAACGCCGTTTCCAAGTCGTGACCCTGGAGCCGCTCGTGCTCAATGCGGCGGATTTCGGCCTGGCGCCTGGTCTGGAAAAGCTTCGCGGACTGGCCGGGTTGTCGGCCATCAGCCTCTCGGTGCCGGTAAACGCGGTGCTGATTTTTACGGCGCGCTGACGTGAGCGGCCCGGTATTTCCCTGGCGCGAAGGCAACCGTTTCGAGCTGTTGATCGACGGTCCACAGTTCTTCCCACGCATGCTGGTGGAAATCGCCCGTGCCCAAGAGCAAGTCGAGCTGGAATTGTATCTGGTGGAGGCGGGTGCCTGTGCCGAGGCGATGGTCCAAGCCCTTGTCCAGGCCGCCCAACGTGGCGTTCGCGTGCGTTGCCTGTTCGATGACTACGGCAGCCTGGCGTTTACCCTGAGCTTGCGCAATCGCCTGGTCGAGGCGGGGGTCGAGCTGCGTTTCTACAATCGCCTCAGCTGGCGTCGCTGGGTGCGCAACCTTTACCGGGACCATCGCAAGTTGCTCTTGGTCGATCAGCGCCTGGCGGTGGTAGGCGGCACCGGGGTGACCGATGAATTCTGGAATCCCCTGGATGATCGCAGCGACTGGCACGAGGTGATGGTGGAAATCGTCGGCCCGCTGGTGCTCGACTGGCAGTTGCTGTTCGACCGTCAGTGGCTCGCCAACCGCCATCGCCAAGCCTGGAAACCCGCTTCCAATTTCGGCTTGCCGCGTCTGCCCCGCGTTCCGCCGATGGGTGAGGGCATGGGCCGGGTAGCCTATGCCGACGCCCGCCAGCACCGTGACATCTTGCAATCACTTTCCCGGGCGCTGAACAGCGGCCAGAAACGCATCTGGATGGCCACGCCGTATTTCCTGCCGACGTGGAACGTGCGCCGTTCGTTGCGCAAGGCCGCCGCCCGGGGCATCGATGTGCGCCTGCTGCTGACTGGCCCGCGCACCGATCACCCCTCCGTGCGCTACGCCGGACATCGTTATTACCCGCGCCTGCTCAGGGCTGGCGTGAAGATCTACGAATACCAGCCATGCTTCCTGCATCTGAAGATGGTGCTGGTGGACGATTGGGTCAGCATCGGCTCGTGCAACTTTGACCACTGGAACCTGCGCTTCAATCTGGAAGCCAATCTGGAGGCGCTGGATTGCGGACTCAGCAAGGCCGTGGCGGCGAGTTTCGAACGGGACTTCGAACAGAGCCTGCAAGTGAGCCTCGACGCCTGGCAGCGTCGGCCATTGTGGAAGCGCTTCAAGCAGCGACTGTGGGGGCTGGTGGATCGGGTGGTGGTGAACCTGCTGGATCGGCGGGGTTAAGCGTCCGTCGATAAACCTGGGGCGCGAGCGGGCTCGCTCCCCAGGGTCAGCGGCATGGATGAGTCAGAGCAACTCAAAGCTCTGCTGCTTCACGTCCTGGGAGTCCAGGCCGATCTGCACGTTGAACTTGCCCGGCTCGGCGGCGTACTTGAGCTGGGCATTGAAGAACTTCAGGTCGTCTTCGGTGATGGTGAAGTGGATGACCTTCTTTTCGCCGGCCTTGAGCATGACCTTGCGGAAGTTCTTCAGCTCTTTCACCGGACGAATGATCGAGCCGGTCACGTCCTGCAGGTATAACTGCACCACGGTTTCACCGTCACGTTCGCCGGTATTTTCCACGGTGATGCTGGCATCGAGCTTGCCGGTCTCGTTCAGCGTGGTGGACGACAACGCCATGTCCGACAGGCTGAACGTGGTGTAGCTCAAGCCGTAGCCAAACGGATAGAGCGGGCCAGTGGTGTCATCGAAGTACTGCGACGTGTAGTTGCCCGGCTTGCCCGGCGTGAACGGCCGGCCGATGCTGAGGTGGTTGTAGTAGGTCGGAATCTGCCCGACCGAGCGCGGGAAGGTGATCGGCAGCTTGCCCGACGGGTTGTAGTCGCCGAACAGCACGTCAGCGATGGCGTTACCGCCCTCGGTGCCGCTGAACCAGGTTTCCAGGATCGCATCGGCCTGTTGCTTTTCTTCGAGCAACGACAGCGGACGGCCATTCATCAGCACCAATACCAGCGGTTTGCCGGTGGCTTTCAGCGCCTTGATCAGCTCGCGCTGGCTGGCCGGGATGTTCAGTTCGGTGCGGCTCGACGATTCATGGGACATGCCACGGGACTCGCCCACGGCGGCCACGACCACGTCCGCTTCCTTGGCGGCTTTCACCGCTTCATCGATCAACACTTGGGCCGGGCGCGGGTCGTCCACCACTTCTGGCGCGTCGAAATTCAGGAAGTTGAGGTAATCGAGCACCTTCTTGTCGCCGGTGATATTGGCGCCACGGGCATAGATCAGCTTCGACTCGCCGCCCAACGCGCGGGTCATGCCGTCGTACACGGTGACCGATTGCGCAGGCCGGCCAGCGGCTGCCCAACTGCCCATCATGTCGATCGGCGCCTTGGCCAGCGGACCGACCAGGGCGATTTTCGCGGTTTTCTTCAGCGGCAGGGTCTGGTTGCGGTTTTCCAGCAGGACCAGGCTGCGGCGCGCCACGTCACGGGCATCGGCGCGGTGCATGCGGCTGTCGGCGTAGACGTCGGCCGGGTCATCTTCGGCCTTGCCGATGCGCAGGTACGGGTCCTTGAACAGGCCCATGTCGTACTTGGCGGCGAGCACTTCGCGCACGGCGTTGTCGATGTCGCTCTGCTCGATTTCGCCGGCCTTGAGCAGCCCTGGCAGCTCCTTGCCGTAGAGCGAATCGTTCATGCTCATGTCGATGCCGGCCTTGATCGCCAGTTTTGCCGCTTCGCGACCGTCCCGGGCGACGCCGTGCTTGATCAACTCGAAAATCGCGCCGTGATCGCTGACCGCCAGGCCCTTGAAGCCCCATTCCTTGCGCAACAAGTCATTCATCAGCCAGGTATTGGCGGTGGCCGGCACGCCATTGATCGAGTTCAGTGCGACCATTACCCCGCCCGCGCCGGCGTCGATGGCGGCGCGATAGGGCGGCAGGTAGTCCTGGTACATTTTCACCGGGCTCATGTCCACGGTGTTGTAGTCCCGGCCGCCTTCCACCGCGCCATACAGGGCGAAGTGCTTGACGCTGGCCATGATGCTGTCGGCGGCGTTGGCGCCGCTGCCCTGGAACGCCTTGACCATCACCGCGGCAATGCGCGATACCAGGTAAGTGTCCTCGCCAAAGCCTTCGGAGGTCCGGCCCCAACGCGGGTCGCGGGAAATATCGACCATGGGCGCGAAGGTAATGTCCAGGCTGTCAGCCGCCGCTTCCTTGGCCGCGACACGACCGGAGCGGTAGATGGCGTCCATGTCCCAGCTCGAGGCCAGGGCCAGGGGAATCGGGAAAATGGTGCGATGGCCGTGGATCACGTCATAGGCGAAGAACATCGGGATCTTCAGCCGGCTGCGCATGGCCGCGTCCTGCATCGGACGATTCTCATCACGGGTGATGGAATTGAACGTGCCGCCAATGTTGCCGGCGGCGATTTCCTTGCGGATCATCTCCCGGGGCATTTCCGGGCCGATGCTGATCAGGCGCAGTTGACCGATCTTTTCCTCAAGGGTCATTTGCTTCATCAGGTTGCTGACGAAAGCGTCCTTGTTCTCTATGGGGGCTGGCACGTTGTCGGCTAATACGGATTGACTGGCCAGGGTGACAAACAGGCCCAGCAAACACAGCTTCTTCATGAATAGTTTTCTCGCAAGCCTAAAGGGCGGTGATCAGTACGCGCCGGTCAGCCTAAATGTGAGGAGCGGCTATTGTTGTTCGGGTGTTATCCAGCTAAATGCAGCACACTTTCGAACCTGTGCCGATGAACTTAGTTTCGCACCGCGCATCTTTTAGCCCATACACCTGATTCGATCCAGTGCGGCGGCGATTATGCCCCAGACGCCGGTAAGATAGGTGGCGGTGTTTTTTTAATGCAATGCAAGGGAGAGCTTCACCTGATGAATCCACGACTGAATCACCGCAGCGCGCTGCAGATGCTGGCCCTGATGCTGTTCACCACGCTACTGGCCGGTTGCGGCATCAATAATATTCCGACGCTGGATGAACAGGCGAAGGCGGCTTGGGGCCAGGTGCAGAACCAGTATCAGCGCCGCGCCGACCTGATCCCCAATCTGGTGGCGACCGTCAAGGGCTACGCCCAGCATGAGCAGGAGACCCTGACCGCTGTGGTTGAAGCGCGTGCCAAGGCCACGTCGATCCAGGTCGATGCCAGCACCTTGGACAACCCGGAAAAGCTCAAGCAGTTCCAGCAGGCCCAGGACCAGTTGAGCGGGGCATTGAGCCGCTTGATGGTGGTGGTCGAGCGCTACCCGGACCTGAAGGCCAACCAGAATTTCCTGGCGTTGCAATCGCAACTCGAAGGCACCGAGAACCGTATCGCCGTGGCGCGCCGCGACTTCATCCTGGCGGTGCAGAAGTACAATACCGAAATCCGTACCTTCCCGGGGCGCCTGTGGCACAGCGTGATGTACAGCGACTTGCCGGTTCGCGAGACCTTCGAGGCCACCAGCCCGAACGCTGAAAAAGCGCCTGAGGTGAAGTTTTGATGGAGCAGCTTCAAGTTCCAAGCTGCAAGCTGCAAGCTCAGGCAACGCGTACTGCTTGCAGCTTGAGGCTTGCAGCTCAATGCTTGTTTGCGCTGTTGCTCTGGGTATTTGCAGTCACGGCCCAGGCCGATTTGAAATTCCCGGCGCTGACCGGGCGGGTGGTGGACAGCGCCCAGATGCTCGAACCGTCGGTTCGTACGCAACTCGATGCGCAGCTCAAGGCCCATGAACAGGCCTCTGGCGAACAGCTGGTGGTGGTTACCCTGCCGGATCTGCAAGGCGCGACTATTGAAGATTTCGGCTATCAATTGGGCCGCCATTGGGGCATCGGGCAGAAAGACAAGAACAACGGCGCGCTGCTGATCGTGGCGCGCGATGACCGTAAACTGCGGATCGAAGTGGGCTACGGCCTGGAGGATCGGCTGACCGATGCCCAGAGCTCGGTAATCATCAACCAGGTGATCACCCCGGCGTTCAAGACCGGCAACTTCAACAAGGGCATCAGTGACGGCGTCGCGGCGATGCTCGTGGTCTTGGGCGGCAGCCCGCTGGACGAGCCGGCCCCGGTATACAGCGCGGACGGGCAGGATGAGGGCGACTTCATCGAGCGCCATCCGGGGCTGTTCATCTTTCTGGCGATGCTGTTCATCCTGACCATATTCGTTTGCCAGGTACTCGGTATCCTGCCGAGCGGCGGCGGCTCCGGCGGCGGGTCCCGAAGCAGCGGTGGCGGTTTCGGTGGCGGAGGGGGCGGCGGCTTCAGCGGTGGCGGTGGCAGTTTCGGAGGCGGCGGTTCGTCGGGCGGCTGGTGACAATCATAATGAGCAGGCATTTTTAACCATGGCATTACTGACTGAACACGAACAACGCAAAGTGGCCGAGGCCATCGCCCGGGTCGAGTGCGACACCGATGCCGAACTGGTCACGGTGCTTGCTGCCCGCGCTGACGATTACGCCTACATCCCGCTGCTGTGGGCCAGCTTGCTGGCGCTGGTGGTACCCGGAGTGCTGCATTACCTGACGGGATGGCTGAGCATGCACAGTTTGTTGTGGGTGCAATGGAGCAGCTTCATCGTGTTGTGCCTGCTGTTTCGGATTCCCTTCATCACCACGCGCCTGATCCCGCGCTCCGTGCGCCATTGGCGAGCCTCCAACCTGGCGCGCCGGCAATTTCTCGAGCAGAACCTGCACCACACCGTGGGCGGCACCGGCATGCTGATCTTCGTCTGTGAGGCCGAGCGGTATGTGGAAATCCTGGTGGACGAAGGCATTTCCAAGCGACTCGACAACCAGCATTGGGATGCCATAGTCGCGGCGTTTACCCAGCAGGTTCGCCAGGGACAGACCTTGGAGGGCTTCGTGACGTGTATCGAAGCCTGCGGCGAGCTGCTCAAGGCGCATGTGCCGGTAACGCATGCGCGCAATGAACTGCCGAATCGGTTGGTGGTGTTGGGCTAACAAAACCTCTGTCGAACACCGTTGTGGCGAGGGGATTTATCCCCGATGGGGGCGCAGCCCCCTTTAGCCGACAACCGGTTACGGCAGCGAGACCTATTACCTGATTTGGGTCTGCTGCGCAGCCCAACGGGGATAAATCCCCTCGCCACAGGAAATTCCCCGTGCCCTGGCATCCCATCCCCCCTAAAATACCCGCCATTCCCGATTCGCCTGCCCCGAGGCCGCTTTTCCATGTCTGTCACCGCCACGCCAGTCCGCCCCGCACCGGATCATCACGCCCAGTTCATCGAGCTGCTGCAAACCAGCCTCGAACAGAACGCGTTCATCAAGCTGGTGCTGGCCAAGTACTGCGGTGACGAACCCGATCTGCAGCGGCTGATCATCAAGCAGCTGATGGTCAAGGATCAGCCGTGCCTGTCCTTCGTCTATCGCTACAAGACCCGCGATATCACCAAGAACTTTGCCCTCGCCGAAGGTGTGCAAACCGTTGCCGCACTGCTGCCGGCGTCGTTCAAAAACGCGCATCTGCTGGCGGTTACCGATGAGGCGCAGCTGGAATACAGCAAGAAGGGCAAGAGCTCGCTGTTCAAGAGCAAGCCCCAGCAACTGCGGGAAGTGCCGTCTGCCGGGCACAACCGTGAGAAGAACCGTTTCCTCGACCTGAGCCGGCCATTCCTCGCCGACCTGGGCGTGACCAACCACAAGCACGAGCTGATCCCGGCGATGTCGCGCAAGTGGAAACAGATCAACAAGTTCATCGAAGTCTTCAGCCATGCGCTGACGTCTTCGCCACTGGCGCTCGACAAACCGGTACGGGTCTCGGATTTCGGCTCGGGCAAGGGTTACCTGACTTTCGCCATCCACGATTACCTGCGCAACACCTTGCAGGCCGAGGGGCTGGTCACTGGCGTGGAGCTGCGCGAGGACATGGTCAAGCTGTGCAACGAAGCTGCCGCGCGGCTCGAGCACCCAGGTCTGGACTTCCAACACGGTGACGTGCGCAGCGTGGCGCCGCGTGCGGTGGACGTGATGATCGCCCTGCATGCCTGCGACATTGCCACCGATTATGCGATCCACATGGGCATCCGCTCGGGCGCCTCGATCATCATGTGCTCGCCGTGCTGTCACAAGCAGATCCGCCTACAAATCCAGAGCCCGGCGCTGCTCAAGCCGATGCTGCAATATGGCCTGCATCTGGGGCAGCAGGCCGAAATGGTTACCGACAGCCTGCGGGCGCTGTTCCTGGAAGCCTGTGGCTACGAGACCAAGGTGTTCGAGTTCATTTCCCTGGACCACACCAACAAAAACAAGATGATCCTCGCGGTCAAACGCGCCGAACCGGTAGACGCTACCGAGCTTTTGGCCAAGATCCAGGAACTGAAGGCGTTCTATCACATCACCGAGCATTGCCTCGAAACGCTGCTGCGGGCTGACGGTTACCTCGTCTGAATCCGCACTGCGCCGTTCCTTGAAGTGCAGCCCGTCAGTTAGTGACGGGGCAGCGCTCGCTCGCCGATACCGCGGGCTACCTTTAATGCGTTCACTTCTCACGCATTTCAAAGGAGCCCATTCCATGGCGGCCAAGAAAATCCTCATGCTGGTTGGCGACTATGTCGAAGATTATGAAGTCATGGTGCCATTCCAGGCCTTGCAGATGATCGGCCACACGGTGCACGCCGTGTGTCCAGACAAAACGTCAGGGCAGACCGTGCGCACGGCGATTCATGACTTTGAAGGTGACCAGACCTACAGCGAGAAACCTGGCCATCTGTTCGCCCTCAATCAAGACTTTGCCAACGTCCAGGCGGCCGACTACGACGCGCTGCTGGTACCTGGCGGACGCGCGCCGGAATACCTGCGACTGAATGAAACGGTCCTGCAACTGGTCCGCGATTTCGACTTCGCGGGCAAACCGATTGCCGCGGTCTGCCACGGTGCGCAATTGCTGGCGGCGGCGGGCATCCTGGAGGGGCGCGAATGCAGTGCGTATCCAGCATGTGCTCCGGAAGTACGCTTGGCGGGTGGGACGTTTGTCGATATTCCGGTGACCGAAGCGCATGTCCAGGGCAACCTTGCCACGGCACCGGCGTGGCCGGCGCACCCGAACTGGCTGGCAGGCTTCCTGACTCTGTTGGGCACGGCGATTACCCTGTAGGGCCAGCGCCACGTGCCGGACGGGGAGCCCGGATTGCGAATCTAGACCTCCACCGGCACCGTCAACTTCGGATCGCCCAGCGGATGGCTCTTGGCGTCGAAGAAGCGCAACTCGGTGTCCAGTCCCTCGAATACTTTGGCGTAATGGCGCTTCTGATGTTGGATAAACGCCTGGCTGCGCGGGTAGATCGAGATCGCCACGGTCCTCGGCGCTGCAAGGCGCAAGGCATGGGCGATATGACTGTCCTGTTCGCCCAAGGCATGGCCAAACAGACACAGGTTGTCGCGGTGGTGGAGCAGTTGTTCGTAGCAGAACGACAGATAGTCACTGCTGCGGATGGTCTTGAGTTTGTCCTGGCTCGGCCCCTCGTTGACGAACAGCGGTACGTCGTCGAGAGTCTTGAGCGTGTTGTTGATGGCGAAACTGCCCAGCAGCGTGCCCTCGGTGGAGGTGAGCTTGCGCGCCGTGCCGTCCTGGTTACGCACCAGGTGCAGGCCGCCGTGCAGATACAGCAGGCGAGGTTTGTCGGAGTTGGCCTGGCTCAGGTCGAAGCTATGGTCCGCACCGAGGAACAGATCGGTGACAGTTTCGGGTGAATGCTGGATCGCCCAATAGCTCAGCAGGTCGTAGTTGGTGGTGAACACGGTGCGGTAGCGGCCCAGTTCCTGGTTGAGGCTCGCCAGGGTCGAGGGCTGCACCAGCCGCCACGGGATGTGCACGGTGTGGACGGTGTTGATCAGCGCTTCCTTGATCGCGTAGTAGCGGTTACGCGGTGCGGCGGAGCTGACGGCCAGGGCCTTGTTGACCCGGCTGGTGGTTTTCAAGGCGCCGAGCACCTGTTCGAAACTGCGCGTCTGCATCGCGTCGAACACGCTGAGTTCCGACGGGCTCAAGGGTTTCTCCTCGACGGTGCGGGCGTTCTCGAACAACGAGTCATAGCCGAAATCGTCCCACACGGCGCGGCTGGCGCCATTGCCCACCAGCAAGCCACTGAAGGCGGTGTTGGTGCGCAACGTCTGCCAATCTTCGAGCCGGGCGTCGTATTCCTGGAAATCGGTCATCACTAAAGTCATCTCAACACGTGGCAAAGGCAGGACGTGACTTTATCACGACCCAGTCTTGAGCCAGATCAAGATACGTTGTGACCAGTCGGTCAATGCTGTACGCCCCTGCCGATCCGGCCTCTATCAGGAGCGTGTCCCATGAGCAGCACTTTTTTCATTCCCGCCGTGAACATCATGGGCCTGGGTTGCCTCGACGAAGCGATGATCGCTATCCGCAACTACGGGTTTCGCAAGGCCCTGATCGTCACCGACGCGGGACTGGCGAAGGCCGGGGTCGCCAGCAAAGTGGCCCAGCTGCTGGCGCTACAAGACGTCGATTCGGTGGTTTTCGACGGTGCCAAGCCCAATCCGAGCATCGCTAATGTCGAATTGGGGTTGGGCTTGCTGAAAGAGAGCCAGTGCGACTTTGTCGTGTCGCTGGGCGGTGGTTCTCCCCATGATTGCGCCAAGGGCATCGCGCTGTGCGCAACCAATGGCGGCCAGATCCGCGACTATGAAGGGGTCGACCGTTCGAGCAAGCCGCAACTGCCGCTGATCGCCATCAACACCACGGCAGGCACCGCCAGCGAGATGACCCGTTTCTGCATCATCACCGACGAAACCCGCCATGTGAAAATGGCGATTGTCGACCGCAACGTCACGCCGCTGATGTCGGTCAACGACCCGGCGCTGATGGTGGCGATGCCCAAGGGCCTGACCGCCGCCACTGGCATGGATGCATTGACCCACGCGATCGAGGCCTATGTCTCGACCGCCGCCACGCCGATTACCGATGCCTGCGCCCTGAAAGCCATTACCCTCATCAGCAACAACCTGCGCCTAGCCGTGCGCGACGGTAACGATCTGGCGGCGCGGGAGAACATGGCCTACGCGCAGTTCCTGGCGGGCATGGCGTTCAACAACGCCTCACTGGGTTTCGTGCATGCCATGGCGCATCAACTGGGCGGTTTCTACGACTTGCCTCACGGTGTATGCAACGCGGTGCTGTTGCCTCATGTGCAGAGTTTCAACGCCATGGTATGCGCCACCCGGCTGACCGACGTGGCTGTTGCCATGGGGGCCGATGCGCACGGTTCCAGCCCGGAAGAAGGCGCGCAGGTCGCCATCGCCGCGATCCGCAGCCTGGCCTTGGACGTGGAGATCCCCGCAGGCCTGCGCGAGTTGGGCGTGCGTCTCAACGACGTGCCAGTCCTGGCGGCCAACGCCATGAAAGACGCATGCGGGCTTACCAATCCACGGGCGGCGGACCAGCGGCAGATCGAAGAAATTTTCCGCAGCGCATTCTAGGCGGTCCGCGGTGGCGTGAGCCTGGTACAGAGCATTGCCGCTGCCGCCAATATCGTGCATAGCACCGCCAGTGGCCAGGCCTGTTGACTCAATAACAGGCTGGTCATGGCGCCGATCAAGGAGGCCATCAGTTGGTGCAGGAAACCGCTCAACGCCATCGCATAAGCGCCGGCGATTGGCGATCCCTCGTTCGCCAAAGACAGGCTGATGGGGTAGTTCAACGACTGGCCGAACACCGCGAAGCAGTAAGGCAGCCAGAACAGCAGGGCGACGCTGCTCAGTGAAACACTGCCCGCCAGCATGGTTACGCTGCCACCCAAAACCAGGGCGATGCCCCAGCCCATCAGCCGCCGCTGGCCCGTGCGCAATACAAACGCATTCACCGCAAGCGCGCCCAACAAATACGCCGCACTGATCGGCCAACCCAACAGACCGTATTCGATCGCTGACCAGTGAAAGCTGTCCTGCAGGATCAGCGGCGCAGCCGTGTTGAAAGCGATGATCACGCCATAGCCCAATCCTCCTGCCAGCGCTGGCAACAGGAATCCGCGATGGCGCAGTATCTGCCCGTACACCCACCACGCCGATTGCCCGTTGCTTGCCTCGGTCAGGACCGGGAAGCGGGCCCTGGACACTGCCGCTGCCATGGCGAGGCTGGCCGCGCCCAATCCCAGGAAGATCGCCTCCCATCCGAACGCCGCCTGGATCAGCGAGCCCAGGTACTGGCCGATGCCGAGGGCCACCACGAAGGCGATCGATATCCAGGACAGGGCCTTGGCCAGCAGATCGCCACTGAAACTGTCGCGTATCAGCACTCGCGCCATGACGGAAATGCCGCTGGCGCCGATCCCCTGGATCAACCTGAGCGTCAGGAACGCCTCTATGGACGTGCCCAACGGCAAGGCCAGGTTGCCCAGGCCGTAAAGCGCCAAGGCTGCCAGCAGGACAGGCTTGCGCCCGAGCCGCTGGCTCAGGCTGCCCCATAACAGCATTGGTAACGCCATGCCAATCAGGTACACCGGCAAACCCCACGACACCCGCGCCGCGTCGGCTCCCAGGTCTTGGGCGATATCAGGCAGGGCCGGCAAGTAGATGCTCATGCCCAGTTGGGCCAGGAAGACGGTGGCGCAGGTGACGATCAGGGTTGTGCTGTTCTTCATCAGGGGCTCGTTTCAAGGGCGAATGTCACGCCCATGGGCCAGCAGCCGGTCAATGACCCGCTCGCAGAACGAACGAATCACGTCCGCCTCCATGTCGGCACGCAGGGTGATGCGGATTGCGGCCTTGTCTTGCGGTACCACGGGGAAAAAAACCGCTGAAGTGAAATACCCCAGGTCGGCCAGTTCGACCGCCAGGCGGGTGGCCACGGCCGCCTCGCCGCAGTTCACCAGGCGGATTGCCATGGGGCTGGCGTACTGTTCGGTTCGGATGAGGCTGTCGAAGAAGCGGATATTAGCCTGCAAACGCTCCTGCAAGGTCTGGAATTCGCGGCTGCGATGCAAACGGATCGAGGCCATGCCGGCGCCGATCGCCGCCGAATTCAGGCTTTGCGACCAGTTGCTGGGGCCGCCGTAACGCTGCACCAGCGTCTTGTGCCGTTCATTGCCGAACATGGCCAGCCCGCCGCTGGCGCCGAATGACTTGGCCAGCGAGGCGACGATCAAGGTGCGCTCATCCACCGTGTGCACCCGCGAGCGCATCAGGCCGATGCCGGATTTCCCTACAGTGGACAGCGCGTGGGAATCGTCCACATAAAGAAACAGGTCATAGCGTTGCTTGAGGTATAGCAAGCTGTCCAGGTCCGCCATGCCGCCCATGCTGTAGGCGCTGTCGGCCACGTAGGCTACGTTGCCCTGGCGTTTGCACACGTCTTCGAGAAAATCCATGTCGTTGTGCGGGCAGGTGAGGACTTGGGTTTCGTCGGCGCACGCGGCCTTGATGTGGTTCATCGAGTAATGGGCCTGCTTGTCGAACACCATCGCCGGCGGACGGTTGCCCGTCAGCGCGCCGCTGGCCAGCAGCGGCAGGATCCCCGCGCTCGCCGCGCTGCAGGACAGCGCACTGAGGCAACTGGCGCCAAACAATTCCGACAGTTGGTTTTCGTATTGGTCCAGGATCGCCAGCCGGCAGCGATTTCTCGAATTGGCGATGCGCAGGGTCCCGGTTTCCCACAGCATGGTCATGGCGCCATCCAGCAGGGCAGGGTGGTAATCCAGGCCCAGGTAGGACGTCGTGCCAAAGTGTTGCAGGGTGCGGCCGTATTGGTCGACGAGAACATTGGGCGTCTTGACCTCGACATTCAGCCCTGTGACTTTTGCGGTTTCGGCGCGTTGCCAATCCTGATCTGCCAGGGAAACGATTTTGCGATAGTTGCTGAAGTGATGAGTCGGTTGCGAAGTCTGGTTCATGGGTTATTACATTCCTTGGTTAAGCATGCTGTCCGTAGGGGCGTTTCATCATCTGTGTGTTTCCAGACTTTACAGATTGGCGGGTGGGGCTTTGAATCGGCCGTTTCCGGTGTGTTTGAATGTTACCGGAGACTTCTATGTAGGACCTTGCCTAAGGGCTTGGACGGGGAATCCATTTACAGCGTCGGAGCTGCGTCTTGACCCCCGTATCTGTTGGGCTTGCTTGTTCCGGTGCACGGGCAACCCACTGCTTAATGAATCTTGAATATCTTCAGCGTCGCTTCCGATGTGATGCGACCAGGTGCAGCTCGGGCATCTGATTCACGCCACCGTTCGTCGTGGCGCCAGTGTTTTTCCCAAACCTTGAGTCTTTGATCGTTTCGAATGAAATACGGGGTAAGCATGCCCCTTTACTCATGAATACGGAGGGCTGGACCATGCGAGGGTCGAGCAACATTTATCCGGGAAACATCGCTCACGATCGAACGAAGGTGTCTGAAACGGGTCGCAAAAGTGGGAGAACCACCATCATGAGCGTCGACAGGCACCCGGCGAAAGGCGAAATTGGCCGCCATCCGGGTCGGACGTCTCGCTGAATATCCACCGGTGGTTCTGATTCAGCGGCGGGCAAATTCCGTCGAAATTTCTTATCAGAGGAGCGCGCGACCATGAGCCGGATGGCCACCTTTTTACGCACCACCAGCGTTGTCGTGCTGATGGGCCTGGGTGCCAGCAGCGCCTGGGCCCAATCGCCAGCCGAATTCATCAACGACGCATCCGCCAAAGGCATGGCTGACATCGAAGCCAGCCGCGAGGCGCATTCGAAAGCCGAATCACGTGAGGTCAAGGATTACACCATCATGGTGATCAACGACCGCACCACCGCGAATCAACACCTGGCGAAAATCGCCAAGAAACTCGATTTGCCTGTTGCCCCAAGAGAAGAGGTGGCTGACAAGGCCAAGGCCCTCATGCCGAAGGTCGCCGAGGGCGAGTCGTTCGAAGCGGCGTATGCCGCCAGTCAGGTCAAGGCCACTGAGGAAGCCATCGAGCAGATCCAGCAGCAGGCCCAGACCACCGAAGTGCCGGAAATCAAGGCATTCGCTGACGAAACCCTGCCCAAGTTACAGACCCATCTCGAAATGGCCAGGGCGCTGCAGGCCAGCCGCTGATCCGCTGCACCTGCTTTTACGTACCGGACCGGGGCGCCCGCGTCCCGACTTGTTTTGCCCGCAGAAAAGGAGACCCTCGATGTCTACACGCCGAGAACCCAACCAATACGCGATGCAGAATCCACTGACCCAATACCCTCGTCCAGAGTTTCCCGACCAGCCGCAGTCGCCGCCGGGCATCGACCAGGACATGGAGCCGAAACCCGATCATGGCGAAAAAACCTATCAAGGCTTCGGTCGCCTGGAAGGTCGCAAGGCGCTGATCACGGGAGGCGACTCGGGTATTGGTCGCGCAGCGGCTATCGCCTATGCCCGTGAAGGCGCCGATGTAGCGATCAATTATTTGCCTAGCGAAGAGCGCGACGCGCAGCAAGTCATCGAGCTCATCAAGGCTGAAGGCCGCAAGGCCATCGCGATTCCTGGCGATCTCAAGGACGAAGCGTTCTGCGTGCAACTGGTAAAAATGGCGCAACAGCAACTTGATGGACTGGATATCCTGGTGAACGTCGCCGGCAAGCAGGAGGCGCAAAAAGACATCGCCGACATCACCACCGCGCAATTCGACGACACCATGAAGACCAACATCTATGCGATGTTCTGGATCTGCAAGGCTGCGGTGCCGCTGATGCCAGCCGGGGCGACTATTATCAATACCGCGTCGATCCAATCCTACGATCCGTCCGCGACGCTGCTGGATTACGCCACCACCAAGGCGGCTATCGTTGCATTCACCAAGGCGCTGGCCGGACAAGTCATCAGCAAGGGGATTCGGGTCAACGCCGTCGCACCGGGCCCGATCTGGACCGTGTTGCAACCCAGCGGCGGACAACCTCGCGAGAAGATTCCTACGTTTGGCTCCCAAGTACCGATGAAACGTCCGGGACAGCCTGCGGAGTGCGCGCCGCTCTACGTACTGCTCGCCTCGCAGGAATCGAGTTATATCACCGGGGAAGTGTTCGGCGTTACGGGTGGTAACCCGTTGCCCTGATCGTTTGACCAACCGTTGCATGGGCGAGCTACGCCCATGCAATGCCGGTCAGCACTGGTTCAGATCAACCTTGTTTTTTTCTTCCAGCCCTTCGAGGTGCTTGGCCTCACCCTCTCCCATGGACTGATAGTGCTTTCTGAGTGCCTCTAGCTGCTTGAGATCCAGCGATTCGAGCCCAAGCATGGCGTTTTGTGCGCTTTTGCTGGCGCGCAGCAATTCGTCGACTTTCAAATGCAGGATATCGGTATCGCGGTTTTGCGTGTTCTGGATGAGGAACACCATCAGGAAGGTGATGATCGTGGTCGAGGTATTGATGATCAATTGCCAAGTGTCGTTGAAACCGAAGAACGGTCCGCTGGCAGCCCAGAGCGCCAATAACACGATGGCTCCCAGAAAGGTCTTGGGACTCCCCGCCCAGAGGGACAGTTTTTGAGCGATTTTTGCGAACGTCATTGCCGTGTTTCCTTATTGGATGCACCTGTCTGGTGTGACAGCAACGAGGCGGCGAAAATTCTACTTACATTTCGATCTGAAACGTCTGTCGGTATTCATCATCCAGGACCAACACTGTCGCAACCATCTGCTTCATCCAAGGGTCACTCTTTAAAGCCTTAGTCTACGGAGTACGCCATGAATATCACTCGCACCTTTTGCCTCGCCTGCTGCCTGTTCGCCCTGCAAGGCTGTTTCGACAACTCCAACAACGAGACCAAGGACAACACCGACGGTACCAAGTCGTCGGTGCAGATGCAGGAGTCCAAGTCGGAAAACAAGTAGATGGCATAGCCCAAGCTTGGCTATGGAAAACCTGGGGGCGCAAGCTTGCCCCCAGGTTGTGGCTGTTCTCACCGGCCCTGCTGCAACACCTTCAGCGCTGCCGAAGCAAGGAAGCCGGAGCGGCTCTTCTCTTCAGGATGGTGCAACACATATTCATCAATACGATTGAGCAGGTAGCCGGGCAACGTAATGTTGAGCTTCTGTGCCTTGCCCAGGTATTTGGTCACATCGATATCCACCAGCGCCCATGTACATCCGGCATATTTCGGGTCGGCCGCGTGCAGCGTGACCGTATTGGCCGGCGGAATGGGCGAGCCATCCTCGGCGAGAATTTCGAAGTGCCCCTCGATGGCCTCGCGCGCCATGGCTATGGCCTCATCGAGATCGTCGCCAGCGGAAAAACAACCGGGAATATCCGGCACTTCGACACCCCAGGCGTGGTGCTCATCGCCCAAGGAAATCGCAATCGGGTAAAGCATTCAATCGTCCTCCGGAAAAACTTGGCAACTGGTTTCCTGAAGCAGGGCCTGTTGCAAAATACTGATGGCCGTTTTCTTGAGCAGGTCTTTCTTTGGATGAGGAACCGTGACCAGTCCCGGTTTGGTTGGGTGCTTGAAATGATGGTGACTGCCTCGAATCCGCACCAGATACCAACCATCCGCAACAATTTGGCCTATCAAGAATCGGCTGTTCACAACACCTCCGTGTGGTGCGCTTGGTGGTTACTATACCCACCTCATAATAATGATCAACACTATAACCACCGCAGGGCGAGGATCGGGCCCAGTGGTATGTCGTAACCAAGTCTAGAAGGCGCGCCGGACAAGGCGGCGGGGGGGCGGATCGGGTTAATTTCCGGATGTGAGGTCGCGTGACGCGTGGCGAGGGAGATCTGGGGTTGCTGTGGGCTGAATGAGAGAAGGACATAAAAAAGAAGGACATAAAAAACCGGTCACGTTGGACCGGTTCTTTTAATCTGCAGTGCTGCTACGGAGCCGTCGTGGAGTCTGCATAAGCTTATGCAACGTCTGCCAACAGACTCTCGTAAGGAATCCGCAGTCCGTCATGCAGGCGTTTAATCATCGCCAGACTTAGCTTGCGTTTGCGGTTCAGAACTTCAGACACACGTCCGCTTGAACCAAGGTACGGTTCCAAGTCGCGCGGAGTCAGCCCTTGTTGATCCATCCTGAATTTAATCGCTTCAATTGGATCAGAGGGGGGCATCGGGTAGTGCTCGTCCTCGTATTTTTCGATCAACAAGGCAAGGATTTCTAGCTCATCGCCGTTAGCCGAACCGACTTCTGCCCCCCAAAGCAGTTCGATGCGCGTAAAAGCTGCATTCAAATCATCTTGGTTGCGAATGGGTTTGATGTTCATCATACGGTCTCCGCATTGATTTGGTCGTATTGGGCATGGGTGCCGACGAATCTTACAAAACCAAGCTGGCGCTGATAGTCGACTGCGAGAATTACTCGGTATTTATTGCCGCCAATGTTGAATACAACCCTGGCTGCTTTGAGGATACTGGCCGTTCTCTGTTCAGCCTTAATCTCTTGAGGCGTCCGATAGGTCGCTTTTTCCATGTGTCGATACCATTCAACCAGTGGCGTCTGGGAATCCGCGTAAGCCGGATTGCTTTCCCAGAACTCCCGTAAGGTTCCTCTCGCGATAATTCGCACCTACGTCCTCCCGTTTTGGGAGGAGTCTAGTCTGACTGGGCTGACGATGCAATTGGGTTTAGCTGAAGAGGCAATAAAACTGCTCGGCCCCTAGCACCCCATGCTAGTGCGCTAACCGGAAGCTAGGCAGATCCATTACGGCCGTTGGGGCTATAGCCAGTTTTGATGGCGAAGCAGCCGTCTTCTACGACTGCTGCACAAACGTCAGCCGCACCGCAAACCCAATCAGCAGGCCACCAAACAACCACTGCTGCACCCGCTGCGCCGTAGGCGATCGTTGAAGCCAGCGCCCGAGCGCTACTCCAGCGAGGGCATAGAGCACGTCGAACAACAAACCGACGCAGACCAATATCACCCCCAACGTTGCAAACTGCGCCAACACCGGCCCGTCCTGTGGGTCGATGAACTGCGGCAGCAACACTGAGCAAAACAGCAGCGCCTTGGGATTGAGCAGGTTGGTCAGCAGGCCGCGCTGTATCGCTTGGTGCCACTGTCGCCTTCCGAACTCAGCGTCAGAGCCTTCAAAGCTTGGCAACAACGTGGTCCGCAAACACTGAAACCCGATCCAGGCCAGATAAGCAGCCCCGGCCAGGCGCACCACATCAAACGTCCAGGGTGCCGTCTTGAACAGCACCGAGAGTCCCATCGCCGCCAGCGCGACATGACATGCCCGGGCAATCCCCAAGCCTACCGCCGTCGCCAGCGCCGCAGCCTTGCCCTGACGGGCACCGGTTTGCAGCACCAGGATCATGTCCGGCCCGGGCAGTAGATACGCCACCGTCAACGCCATGACAAACAACCAGAGCCCTGTCATCCCAAACCCCTCATTCGATGAATTAGTGGTGCCAGTCTATGGCCGAAGGGCAGGGCAGGTGGTTGCGTAGTCAGCTTCTAATGCTTAACAAATTGGCATAACCTGCCAAGCATTCGAACAATTCAATCGGAAGATGCCAGTATATGAAACTAGACGCCTTCGACCGCAAAATCCTCGCCGCACTGCAACGGGACGGCCGGCTGAGCAACGTGCAACTGGCAGAAGAAATAGGCCTGTCTCCCTCGCCGTGCCTGCGTCGCGTGCGGATGCTTGAGGAAGCCGGAGTGATTCGCGGCTACCAGGCCATCCTCGATCGTGATGAAGTTGGCCTCGGGATGACGATCTTCGTCGGCGTCAAGGTCGAGCGGCACAATGACGAACGAGCCGAGGCGTTTCGCCAGGCGGTAACGGCTTTGCCTGAGGTGATCTCGGCGTTCCTGGTATCAGGCGAGTCGGATTTTTTGCTGCAAGTGGTGGTGCCGGACCTGCGGGCCTATGACCGTTTTGTCACTGGGCATCTGCTGAAACTGCCGGGGATCAGGGATATCCGCAGCAATTTCGCGATTAACACTGTGAAAGCGCCGGTGCCGTTGCCGTTGGGGCATTTGGCTGGAGGGTGAAGCACGATATGAAAAGCCC
Source organism: Pseudomonas marvdashtae (assembly GCF_014268655.2). Lineage (NCBI taxonomy): Bacteria > Pseudomonadati > Pseudomonadota > Gammaproteobacteria > Pseudomonadales > Pseudomonadaceae > Pseudomonas > Pseudomonas marvdashtae. The sequence goes on along the minus strand of NZ_JABWQX020000001.1, from coordinate 4,321,978 downwards.
CGACGCCGATGGCTGGGGGCTTTTTTTGATCCGTTCACGGATTACTGGTGGAATCCTCGTATAACGGTAGTTTTACCAAGAGATCATAAACGACCCAAATAGGGTATTATTTCCTTGTAACTGGTCGAATATAACCATTTTGAAAAGTTAGAGGGTAATCATGTCGTTTATGCATTTGCTCCATTCGCCAGCAGAAATCGCCAGGAATGTCGGAGAGAACGCGAAGATACTCCGCCTTTCAAAAAACCTCTCCCGCAAGACGCTCGCCGAGAAGTCGGGGGTGTCGGAGTCCACCATCAAGCGATTTGAGACGACGGGTGTGGTGACCTTGGAGGCTCTGGTCCTCATGGCCACAGCGCTTGATGAGCTGGCTTGCGTGACCAGACTCTTCAAGCCTGAGCATCCGAATTCAGTGGATGAACTCAAGAATGCCAAACGTAAGCGAGGGATGAGGTGATGACGAAGGCGTTCAAACGCACCGAAGCGCTAACCGTCTTGAAAAGTGGCGTCAAGGTCGGGGAACTCTTGAAAGCCGAAGGGAAGGGGATTTACTTCGCTTACGATCAGGGGTGGCTCGCCACTGGCTACAATCTTTCGCCGCTTACGATGACTTGGGACGAAAAACCACAGCTGGCCAAAGACGCTAGCCTCTTCGAAGGGCTCCATGGGCCGTTCGCTGATTCCCTGCCAGATGGCTGGGGCATGCTGCTGATGGACCGATACTTCAACGGCACCTTCGGTGACGGCACTCACCTCACCGTCACCGCCCTGGATCGCCTTGCCTACATGGACGACCGAAGCATGGGAGCTTTTGAGTATCAGCCCACGGCTGAAAAAACAGTGCTGATTGGCCCTGTTGATCTCTGCCAGCTGTACGAGGCCTCTATCGAGGTTCAAGAGGGCGAGACCCAAGCGGTGCTCACCAAACTGCGGCTCGCCGGTGGCTCACCGGGTGGTGCTCGTCCAAAGGCGATTGTGGCTCTCTCCGCAGATTGCGCTAACGCAACCTCGGCCTTCGGTGCTCTGCCAGAGGGCTATGCACACTGGATCGTCAAGTTCAGAGCGCTGTACGAGCCGGTGGAGACCGGGGGCATCGAGTTCGCCTATGCAGAGATGGCCAGGGCAGCCGGAGTCACCATGGCTGAGTCGACTCTCTTGGATATGCAGATGCCTGACGGTCAGGTTGAGCATTTTTTCGCGACCAGGCGTTTCGACCGAGAGGGCGAACGCAAGATACACATGATGACCGTAGCGGCACTGATGTATGCGAATTACCGCGCTCTGTCATCCATCGATTATCCCAATCTGCTGAAGCTCACCCAGATGCTGACCAAAAGCTCTGTCGAAGTAGAAAAGATGGCCAGGTTAATGATCTTCAACGCTCTGTCACACAACCATGACGACCACGCAAAGAACTTTGCTTTCCTTTGCCACGATCCCGCAAAGCAGGGAGATAAGGAGACCTGGACGCTTTCCCCCGCTTACGACGTTACGTTCGCAAACGCTATGGGTGAACACACGACTGACTTTGGTGGCCGCACTCCCGGCAAACCGACGAGGAAGAGAATCATGGAGATCTGCAGAGACTACAAATATCTCAAGGCCGAGGCGTACATCGAGCAGACCCTCGCCGCGTTATCAGACTGGAAGGATGTGTTCACTCGTTTGAAGATTCCACATAAAGCAGGGGAGCCAATCTTCAATGTCCTGGCGAAGCTGCACCAGGACTTTGAGAGGTAGTGCGAACCTGCTTTGGTCATACCCCAGACCAAAAAAAACCGGCCACCAAGAGCCGGTTTTTTTAATCCCCCGTCAAAACCACACGACGCAGGACCAGAATTCGATTGGAGCGGGTGAAGGGAATCGAACCCTCGTTATCAGCTTGGGAAGCTGGAGTAATGCCATTATACGACACCCGCTCAGAGCGGCTGACTTTGTACCAGATGTCGCCTGGGATTTGAAGTTTTTCTTTCCGGACGGTGAGGTCATCCGTCTACGCAAGCCTCAAACCAGAGCGGTCTTTCGCAAGCGAGCCCCATGCTTGAGGCTCGCTCGCGAGGACTTTTTTCAGATGGCCAGCGCATGGTAATCCTGCACGTAGCTGTGGCGCGGTCGGCTTTCATGGTGGGTCGGTTTCAAGAAGCTCAGCAAGGCGTCGCGACTGTCGCGGCAGGCGGCCTTGTGTTCCATGTCCAGGAAATGCCCGGTGGCTTGCAGCGTGGTGAAGGTGCTGTGCTGGACATGGTTGCCGAAGAGCCTGGCGTCGGTGGCCGAGGTGTACTCGTCCCATTCGCCGTTCAGAAACAGTACCGGCACGTCGATTTGTTTCGCCGCGTTGACGTAGCACTGCTGGTCGCTGTGGAGCACGTCATTGATGTGAAAGTGCATCTGCCCGTATTCATGCTCGGCCAGGTTGCTGACGTGGCGATAGTTGAAGCGCTTGAACAGCGGCGGCAGGTGTTTGCCGATGGTGCTGTTGACCAAGTGCCCCACACGGTGGCCGTCCAGGCTGCCCAGGTAGTCCACGCCGCGTTCGAGGTAGTCGCGCATCGGCGCGTTGAGCACCGGTGAGAACGAGCTGATCACGGCCTTTTCGATGCGGCGCGGGCGTTGGGCCAGTGCGGTGAGCGCCGCGGCGCCGCCCCACGAGAATGACAATACGTGCTCGGCAGCGAAGTGGTCGATCAGCTCCAGCAGGATCTGTCCTTCGATTTCCTTCGTCAGCATTTGCTCGTGGAGGTTGTGGGGCTTGGATTTGCCCGCGTAGGGCTGGTCGTACAGCACGACGTTGAATTGCGGATAGAGGTTTTTGGCGGTCTGTGCAAACGACGCGGTGGTAGCCATCGAGCCGTTGACCAGGATGATGGTCTTTTGTGCGGCGTCTGCGCGATAGAACTCCGTGTAAACCCGATACTGACCCTGTATATCCAGCACAGCGATTTCTGGCCTCATGTCATAAGACTCCTGGCAAGCGGGTATGCGCGCAATGAGATTGCACGGGCAATGTGACAGGTAGGCATACGCCTGGAAGATAAGGCCCATGTCGATCCAGGAAAGCCGGTCGACGGGTATTGTTATGGCGGGCAGTTTGCCGGTGGATATGGCGGAACCTGAGGGTTCCAGCCGGCAAAAAGTTTCTTAGAGGTATGAGGTGACCAGTCGGTCACATTTCGGCCGACGGTTTGATTCAAGCAGGGGGTCGACCGTTGCGCAAGTGCTCTTTGAAAAATGTTCGACACTTCTGCCCAGCGGTCATCGGGCTCAGATCAGGCGGATTTCATCTGGGCTCAGGGCGCGGTATCGGCCCGGTTCCAGATCGAGGTCCAGCACCAGCGGCCCCATGCGCTCGCGGTGCAGGCGCAACACCTTGTTATTGAAGTGCCCGAACATGCGCTTGACCTGGTGATAGCGTCCTTCAACGATGCTCAATCGCGCCGAAGTCGGCCCGAGCAACGTCAGCTCCGCCGGTTGGGTGGTGAGGTCTTCGAAAGCGAAGTACAGGCCTTGGGCGAACGTGGCGGCGTATTCGGCGGTAATGGTCTGTTCGGTCTCGACGTAGTAGACCTTGGGCAGCTTGGTCTGCGGCTGGGTCAGGCGCCGCGACCAGCTGCCGTCGTTGGTGATCAACATCAGTCCGGTGCTGTTGAAATCCAGGCGGCCGGCAATGTGCAGGTCGTCCTTGTCCGGTTCGTCGAGCAAGTCGAGCACGGTGCGATGCTGCGGGTCGCGCGTGGCACTGACGCAGCCTTGCGGTTTGTGCAGCATGAAGTACCGGGCCATTCGGCCTGCCTGCAACACCTCACCGTCTACTTCGACGTGGCTGAATTCGCGCACCTGCGCGCGTGGATCGTTGACGGTCTGGCCATCGATCCGCACTCGACGTTCCACCAATAGCAGTCGGACCTGTTGGCGATTGAAACGCGGCAGATTACTGAGGAAACGGTCAACGCGCATGGGCAGTTCGGGCAAGGAGGCGGAGGGCGGGCATCTTACGTGATCGGTTGGGGCTTGGCGCGCAACTGGTCGTCCACTCGCGCGCATTGCGGGCAAAGGCAGGATTTATCGCGCAATTGCGCCGGCAGGGCCTCGAGCACAGCCGGGTCGATACTCACGCCATAGCACCAGCAGGCGCGGTCGGCGGTTTTCGGGTTGGCCAGGGTGCAGTCGTTGGCGGCGCCGCAGGCGGGGCAGAGGTCAGGTTTATTCATAACTCGAATGAGGCATTTCCACGCAGGTTCTGTTGCTGCCGGTTTGTCGGGCGCGTTGCAGCGCATGATCGGCCCGGGACAGCAGGCTGTGCAAGGTGTCTTCGTCCTGCAAGGTGGTCAGGCCGATGCTGATAGTGACGCGCAATTGTTTCCCGCTGCAAAAGTAGCGCTGTTGCTCAATGCGCTGGCGAATTTTCTCGGCGATCTTCAGACCGTTCTGTCCATCGGTGTCCTTGAGCAGCAAGGCGAAAGCGTCGGCGCTCCAGCGGCACACAATGTCTGAATGCCGCACGTTATCGGTCAAGTCGCGAGCGAATCCGCTCAACAACTGATCGCTGGCGATGTGGCCATGGGTGGAATCCAGTTGCTTGAAATTGTCCACTTCCAGCAGCAGCGCGCTCAACGGCTTGGGTTCGCGTTGGGCTTCGTGCAGGGCCTGTACCGCCAGCAAGTCGAAGCCCCGGCGGTTGGGCAGTTCGGTGAGGCCGTCAAGAATGGCTTGGGCATCGATCCGACGTTGATAGCTGACCACCAGCCGATAAAGCAGCGCCAGTACGGCCACCGTCACCAGCAGGCCGATCAATAGATTGAGGTACAAAGCCTTGAGAATAGTGTCCCGCAGCAAGGTGCTGGCGGCGTAATACCCCAGCAGCGAGGTCGCCAGGAAGCCGGCACTCAACAAAATAGCCAGTACCAGCATTGGCGAGCGCGGGGAATACAACGGCGAACGAAGCGACATGGCGATTCCCTTGGAGTGACCCGATGGAATCAGTTTAGTGGCCTTGTGGGAAAAGGTGCCTGGATTTGTAGTTCGTGAAGCTGTGGCGAGGGAGCAAGCCCCTCGCCACCGGGGGGCTGCGCGATTACAGGCTACGCAGGTAACTCCGCCATCCGCCCAAATGACTGATGTCCTGTGCGCCGTCCAGGCCATAGGGTTCGCAGATGAACCCGCTTTCCCAGCGACCGTCGGCCAGTTGAACCTTGCCTAGCCCCAGTGGCGCGGGGATGCCGGTCAAGAACGAGCCCAACTCATGGCTCGGCAGTTCCCAGACCTCCACTTCAATCGCGACGCCGCCATCGCTGACCCGCAGCATGCCCGGGCGCAATGGTGGTCCACCGGCCAACGCATAGAGGCGATAGTCCGATGAGCTGTGGGTGGCTTCGACCAAACGCGCGCCGCGTTGCTTGAGCTGCCAGTTCAATGCCAGCCCATCCAGATGTGCGCCGCACACCACCAGGCGGGCCCGGTCGTGGCGCGCCAGGTTGGCAGGGGCTGGCAGGTCCGGGTCGTGCTGGCGTTGCAAGGCATCGGCGACGCCCAGCAGGTATTGATCGGTGAAGGCGCGGCCGAACAGCGTCACGCCCCAGGGCAGACCGTTGGCCATGAACGCACTGGGAACGGCGACGGCGGCGTAGTCCAGCAGGTTCATGAAGTTGGTGTAATAACCCAGTTCCGAATTGCGCAGGACCGGCTCGGCGGCCAGTTCGGCGAGGGTCACCGGACGCCCGATGGTCGGCGTCAGCACACAATCAAGCGCGTCCATCACACGGTCGCATTGCGCTTTGAGTGCCTGCAAACGGTACTGGGCGCGGAAGGTTTGTACGCCATTCACCGTAGGCGCTTTCGCCAATACAGCGCGGATCACCGGCAATACCGCGTCAGGTTCGCGCTCCATCAATTCCCCGGCAACGCTGTAGCGCTCTGCTACCCACGGCCCTTCATACAGCAGGCGAGCGGCCTCCAGAAAGGGCGACAAGTCCAGCTCGACCGCCTCGCCGCCGATGCGTTCGAGTCGCTCGATGGCGTCGCTGAACAACTTTGGGCCTTCGTCGCAGCCGAAAAATTCGAGGTCTTGTCGACGAGGCACGCCAAAGCGAAAGCGTCGTGGCGCACCGAACGCCGAGCCGTCGTTCCACTGTGGGTTGCTGCGACTGTATTCATCGCGTGCGTCGAGGCGGGCGGTCAGCGCCAACAGTTGGCTGGCTTCGCGTGCCGTGGCGGTGAATGTCGTCACGCAGTCCAACGTACGGCAAGCCGGCACCACGCCAGCGGTGGAGATCAGGCCTTTGGTGGCTTTCAAACCTACCAGATTGTTCAGCGCCGCCGGCACCCGGCCTGACCCCGCGGTATCGGTGCCCAAGGCAAAGCTCGCCACGCCGAGGGCCACCGCCAGCGGCGAGCCGGCACTCGAACCGCCCGACGGATAATCGGGCAATACGCTGTTGCGGCAAGCGCCGTAGGGCGTGCGGGTACCGTTGAGGCCGGTGGCGAACTGGTCGAGGTTGGTCTTGCCCAGGGGGATCGCGCCCAGCGCCAGGAGCTGCTCGACAATGGTCGCCGAACGTTGCGGCACGTAGGCGAATGCCGGGCACGCGGCGGTCGTCGGAATGCCGGCCAGGTCGATGTTGTCCTTGATGGCGAACGGCACGCCATACAGCGGCAGGCTTTCCAGGTCGCGGCTTTCCAGACCGGCCAGGTAAGGCTCCAGTTCTTCAAGCGACAGCAAATGAATAAACACGTGATAGTCGGGGTTGAGGGCAGCGGCTTTTTCCCGCAGCGCCTGCAGCAATCGGCGCGGCGTCAGTTCACCGCTGCGGTAAATGTTGCGCAGGTCGTCCAGGCGAAGAGAGAGGTTCATGGCGTTGATTCCTTGATTGAGTTCAGTCACGTTCCAGCACCACCACGCGTTGCCCGGCGCGCACCGCCGAACCTGGCTGGACGCGTACCTCGCGCACCACCCCGGCCACAGGCGCGAGCAGCGGGATTTCCATTTTCATCGACTCCAGAATCACCAGTACGTCCCCGGCGGCGACGTGCGTCCCCACCTCCACCTGGACCTGCCAGAGATTGCCGGCGATGTGGCTGTCGACGCTCAATTGCCGCGCGCTCAGCGGCGAATCTTCGCTCGGCGCGATGGCCGGTTCTTCACTGTCGAAGTGCGCCTGGCCGCTGGCGATCCAGCGCTCGCGCTCGGCATTGAAGGCGCCTTGTTGCTGCTGGCGGAACGCGGCGATGCTGTCCGCTTCCGCTGCCAGGAAGCGCTGATAATCAGCGAGGTTGAGCTGGCTGTGTTCGATGTTCAGGTCGAAGCGGCCCAGGGGGAAATCACGGCGGATGCGCAACAATTCATCGGCACTGACCGGGTAAAAACGGATCTGGTCGAAGAATCGCAACAGCCAGGGTTTGCCGTCGAACGCGGCGACGTCCCGATAACGGTTCCACATCTGCAGGGTGCGCCCGACAAACTGATAACCGCCTGGGCCTTCCATGCCGTACACGCACATATAGGCACCGCCGATGCCCACCGAGTTCTCGGCGGTCCAGGTGCGGGCCGGGTTGTATTTGGTGGTCACCAGCCGATGCCGAGGGTCCAGCGGCGTGGCAACTGGCGCGCCGAGGTAGACATCACCCAGGCCCATCACCAGGTAACTGGCGTCGAACACCGTGCGCTGCACTTCGTCGAGGTTGGGCAGGTCGTTGATGCGACGGATGAACTCCAGGTTGCTGGGGCACCAGGGGGCGTCCTTGCGCACCGTGGTCATGTATTTTTCGATGGCCAGCTGGCAGGCCGGATCGTCCCAGGACAGCGGCAGATGGACGATGCGTGACGGCACTTGCAGGTCTTGCGCGGCACACACCGCATCCCATTCGCCAGCGACGATCGCCAGCAACTCGGCCAGGGGCAATTGCTCGGGTTGGTAGTGCACTTGCAGCGAGCGAATGCCCGGCGTCAGGTCGATCACGCCGTGCAGCTGTTTTTGCTCCAGCGCCTGCATCAGGGCGTGGGCTCGAAAGCGCAGCACCAGGTCCAGCTCGGGGGCGCCGATTTCCAGCAGCAGGTGGGTGTCGCCCGAGAGGCGAGCGACCAGTCGGGTGTCGTCCTGGCCGATGTTCAGCACGACAGGCGAGATCAGTGTTTGGGTATCCACAGAACCTGTGGGTCGCGTGGCCAGTGATCGTGCGGTCGATAAATCCACCGGCACAAAGCGCACCTTGTCCCCGGCCTTGAGTTGCCCCAGTTGCCAGAGATCTGCTTCGATCACCGTCACCGGGCAGACGAATCCGCCCAGGCTCGGGCCGTCGGGGCCAAGGATGACGGGCATGTCGCCGGTAAAATCCACCGCGCCGATGGCGTAGGGATTGTCATGGATGTTGGAAGGATGCAACCCCGCTTCGCCGCCGTCGGCACGCACCCATTCAGGCTTGGGGCCGATCAGTCGCACGCCGGTGCGGCTGGAGTTGAAATGCACTTCCCAGTGCGTGTCGAAAAAGGTCTGCATGTAGCGCTCGGTGAAATATTCCGGCGCGCCATGGGGGCCATAAATCACCCGAATCTGCCGCACGTCAGGCAGCGCCAGGGTCGGTTGGTGCTGGTCCGGCAGTACCGCGTGCGGATCCAGCGCTGCCAGGTGCAACACGTCACCGGTGCACAGCGCCCGCCCGCCGTGGCCGCCGAACTGGCCGAGGGTGAAGGTGCTTTTGCTGCCCAGGTAATCCGGCACTTGCACGCCGCCCTGCAGGCACAGGTAACTGCGCGCGCCGGCGCCGGATATCGTGCCGATGGAGAGGGTGGCACCGGCCTTGATCGACAGCGGCGTGTTCATTGGAACGGTATCGCCATCGAGGCTCAGCGCAATCGGCGCGCCGGTCACGGCCACTCGAGCGTCGCAGTTGAAGCGCAGCAGCGGCCCGCTCATGGTGATTTCCAGCGCCGCGGCGCCTTCATCGTTGCCCAGCAGGCGATTGCCTTGGCGCAGCGAGCGGCTGTCCATCGGCCCCGACGGGGGAACGCCCACCGCCCAATAACCGAGGCGGCCGGGGTAGTCCTGCACACTGGTCTGGGTGCCGGGGCTGAGCACCTCGACGGTGTTGGCGCGATAGACCAGCTCTTCCAGGCACCGCGTCCATGGCTGGCCGCTGGCGAAGGGCGCATCGAGCAGGATCTGTTGCAAATAGACGCGGTTGGTTTCCACGCCATACAACAAGCTTTGAGCCAGCGCCTGGTGCAAGCCCAGGCGGGCTTGCTCGCGGGTCGGCGCCCAACGGATGACCTTGGCGATCATCGGATCAAAGTACGGTGGGATCTGGCATCCGGCCTCGACCCAAGTGTCGATGCGCAGATGCTTGCCGTCGGCTTCGGGAAATTGCACGGCGGTCAGCAAGCCTGGGCTCGGCTGGAAATCCCGGCCCGGATCCTCGGCGTATACGCGCGCTTGAATCGCATGGCCCTCGGCTTTCAAACCCTGGCTCAGCTCATTCAGCGGCGGCAGGTCACCGGCGGCCAGTTGCACCATCCAGCGCACCAGGTCGATGCCCCATACTTGTTCGGTGACGCCGTGCTCCACTTGCAGGCGAGTGTTCACCTCCAGGAAATAAAAGCGCCCGGCGTCGCTGTCGAACACGAATTCCACGGTGCCGGCGCTGCGGTAGTTCACAGCCTGGGCCAGTTTGATCGCCGCCGCGCAGAGCGCATCGGCCATGCCCTCGGGCAGGTTCGGTGCCGGGGTCTCTTCAATGACTTTCTGGTTGCGCCGTTGCACCGAGCAATCGCGCACGCCGAGCGCGATCACTTGGCCCTGGCCGTCGCCGAACACCTGCACCTCCAGGTGCCGCGCGCGTTCGATGTATTTCTCGATGAACACGCCGGCATCGCTGAAGTTGTTCTGCCCGAGGCGCTTGACCGCCTCAAACGACTCACTCAATTCGGCGGCGCTGCGACACACGCGCATGCCGATGCCGCCACCGCCCGCCGTGCTCTTGAGCATCACCGGGTAGCCGACCCGAGTGCCGGCCAGCAACGCATCGTCGAGGCTGTCGAGTAGTTCGGTGCCTTCGAGCAGCGGCACGCCGTGTTGCCGGGCCAGGTCACGTGCGGTGTGCTTGAGACCGAACACCCGCAGCTGCTCTGGCGTTGGGCCGATGAAGGCAATGTCGGCGGCCTCGCAGGCCTCGGCGAAGGCGGCGTTTTCCGAGAGAAAACCATAGCCGGGATGAATCGCCGTCGCGCCGCTGCTTTTGGCAATCGCCAAGAGCTTGTCCACCGCCAAGTAGGTGCCAGCCGCCGCGCCTTCGCCCAGGCAGTGCGCTTGATCGGCTTGCAGAATGTGCAGGCTGGCGGCATCGGCCTGGGAATACACCGCGACACCTTCGACCTTCAGCTCGCGCAAAGTCCGCAGGATGCGGCAGGCGATGGCGCCACGGTTGGCAATGAGGATTTTTTCGAACATGGCATGACCCCTCAGGCATGCGTGCTGCCTGAACTGGGAGGCGGGCCGTCCCGCAGTTTTCGATGGCCGTCGAGGTCGTCCCCGGCGGCGAAGCTTTCAAACACCTGCCCGATAGGGATCAAGTGTTACTTGATGCACTGCCCCGATCGGCTCTGGCACAGCGCGTACAGCCAGCGTCGCAGGCGGATGAGTTTCAGTTCCATATCAGCAGCTCCGCAGGGGTGGGGTTGTAGGCGTTGCACGGGTTATTCAGTTGCGGGCAATTGGAGATCAACACGATCACGTCCATTTCGGCCCGCAGGTCGACGTATTTGCCCGGGGCCGAGATCCCGTCTTCGAACGTCAGGCCACCGTCGACGGTGACCGGCACGTTCATGAAGAAATTGATGTTCGGCCCGATGTCGCCTTTGCCCAGCCGGCCATCATGGGCGCAGGCCCGCAGGTAGTTGTCGCGGCAGCTGTGCATGTGGCGTTTTTCCAGGGCGTAGCGCACGGTGTTGCTTTCCTGGGCGCAGGCGCCGCCTAGGGTGTCGTGGCGACCGCAGGTGTCTTCGACGATGGTCAGCATCGGCCGACCGAGGTTGGAATACAGTACGCTGCCGGTGCTCAGGTAAACGCTGTTCTGCCGACGCAGGGTGCGCTGCACGTCATAGCGTTCCTTGGGATTGGCCAGGCTGTAGAACAGCGTATCGACTGCCTGGTTGCCCTCCAGGTCGAGGATGCGCAGGGTCTGGCCCGCCTTGACCTCCGTCAGCCAAGGTTCCCCGGCGGGGATCGTGGCGCGGTAGACGGCGGTGTCGGGTTGCTTGTGGGCGGTGGCGATGGCAAGTGACATGGGACGATCCTCAGGCGAACAGGCGATCGGTATTGATGAAGCCGCGCTGGTTTTCCGGGCGCGAATGACGGCAGTGTTCGGCGACGCTGGGGTTGGCGTTCATCCAGCTGAGCTTGAGCGGCTGCGGCGCGTATTGCGGGTTCGGGTCCATCGGGTGTTGCAGCGCCGTCAGTACCACCAGCGTGTCCATCGGTGCGTACAGCTCGATGTAGTCGCCGGCCTTGGAATTGCCTTCGACGAAGTGAAAATGTCCAGCCTCGTCGACATTCACCCGGCTGAACAGGTTGAGGGTCATCAGCAGGTCGGACAGGCCCAGCCCCCATTTGCCCAGTTCCACCAGCAAGTTGTCGGTGCCGTTGCGAAAGAAGCCGTTGCGCAGTTCCTGATAGCGGCCCTGACCGTATTTTTCAGCGACCTCCTCAGCGCAGAGCACGCCGCCGAGGCTGTCGCTCCAGCCGCAGGTGTCAGCGGTGATCGCCGCCAGCACCCGGCCCATGTCCGAATACAGGCAATGGCCGGCGGTGAGCTTGGCGGTGTGTTGGCATTTCAGGCTGTCCGGCAGGTTCAGGCGTTCGGTTTTCTCGTTGGCATTGAGCATCGTCAGGCTCACATTGGCGCCGCCGCGCAGATCGGTCAGGCGCAGCAACTGGCCGCGCTTGAGCACGAACGAACGGTGACCGCCACCGGGCAGCAATTCTTCGGCGAAGGGCGCAAACAGCTGGATCGAATCGGTCATGGAAAAACTCCTTTCAAGCGATACGCAACGTGCCAGCCAGTTCGGCGGGCAGGGCGTCGACGGCGGCACGGGCGGTGCGGCGGTCGCTGTTCAATGGGATGTCGTAGGTGATGCGTGCGCCATAGGCGCCAGGGGCGTGTGGATCGACGCGAACCTTGTCGAACACCAGCAGGCGCGTGCCAAGGCTGAAACCTTCGGACAGGTCGTGAGTGACCATGAACACCGTCAGCCGGGTTTCGCGCCACAGCGCCAGCAGCAGCTCATGCATGTCTTTGCGGATGCCGGGGTCGAGGGCGCCGAAGGGTTCATCGAGCAACAGGACGCGGGGCTTCATGATCAGTGCCTGGGCAATCGCCAGGCGCTGTTGCATGCCGCCGGAAAGCTGCGCGGGGTATTTTTCCGACGCATGGCCCAGGCCGACTTTGTCCAGCAGTTGTGCGGCCTCTTCGCGAGCCTGGCGTTTGGCGCTGCCGAACAGACGCCCCAGCAGCGGCGAGCGCGGCAGCTCCAGGCCCAGGGCGACGTTGTCCAGCACCGTCAGGTGCGGGAACACCGAGTAGCGCTGGAACACCACGCCCCGGCTGGCATCCGGTTCGCCGGCCAAGGGGTTGCCATCCAGCAGGATCTGTCCGCGACTGGCGCGTTCCTGGCCTAGCAGTAGCCGCAGGAAAGTCGACTTGCCGCAACCCGACGCGCCCACCAGCGTGCAGAACTCGCCCTCGGAGACGCTCAGGTTCAATCGTTCGAGCACCACTTGGTCGGCATACTGCTGCCAGACGTTGTTGACTTGGATGAAACTCATGCCTTCGCCCCCTCGTACCAGGGGAACGCTTGGCGGGTGAGACGCTTGAGGCCCCAGTCCATCAGCCAGGCGAGCAGAGTGATCCAGGCCACGTAAGGCAAGATCACATCCATCGCCAAGTACCGACGCACGAGGAAAATCCGATAGCCCAGCCCATCGGTGGAGGCGATGGCTTCGGCGGCGATCAGAAACAGCCAGGCCGAACCCAGCATCAGCCGCAGGGAGATCAACAGGCGCGGCAGCAATTGCGGCAGCACCACGCGCAGCATCAGGGTCCAGGTTGAAGCCCCGAGGGTCTGCGCCTTGATCAGCAGTTCCAGCGGAATCTCCCGGGCGCGCTGTTCCAGGTCGCGCGCCAGGCACGGCGTGATGCCGATCACGATCAGCATCACTTTCGACAACTCCCCCAAGCCGAAGACGATGAAGAGAATCGGCAGGATGGCCAGTGGCGGCACCATCGAAAGCACGGTGAGCAAAGGCGACAGCGGTGCGCCGAACAGTGGCAGGGTACCGGCGGCGATGCCCAGGCACAGCCCGGCGGCGGCACTGATGCCCAGGCCAATCGCCAATCGGCGCAGGCTGGAAGCGGTGTCCTGCCAAAGCAGGTAATCACCGCTGCGGGCATCGGCGGTGAAAGCCAGTCGTTTGACCGCATCGCTCATTTGCACGGCGCTGGGCAGCAGCTTGTCGTTGGGGTTGTCCATCAACCGTTCGGCCGAGCCCATGAAGTAGGCGAACAACACCAGCGCGAATGGCAGGATCACCAACAGCAAGCGGCTGGGACGATCCGGGTGGCGGTTGATCAGGCGCATGCCAGGTCCTCCGTTCTACAGCTTGCCGTCGGTGGCCAGCTGTACATAGGTGGGATCGAAGCGCAGCTTCAGGTTGGCCTTGTCGCCACGGGTCACGCCATTGGCGAACGCCATGCCGACCGCGTCCGCATCCTTGGCGCCTTCACCCAGCAAACCGTGCTGGAACGAAAATTCGGCCACCTTGCCCATGGTGGCGGGCAGTTGTTCGCTGGTGGCGAAGGTGAGCGCTTCCTTGGGCGTGGCGAACAACTTGGTGGTGTCCAGTTGCGCCTGGAAACCTTTGAGGTCAGTGCCCGATGCCTTGGCCATGTGTTCCAGTGCGGCCTTGGCGGCTGCGTTCTTGGCGTTCATCAGCGCGACCACTTCAAACCAGGCACCGGTCAGTGCCTTGCCCAAGGCCGGGTTGTCCTGAAGGGTCTGGGTGTTGACCACCATCATGTCCATGATCTCGCCGGGGATCTGACTGGAGTTGAACACCTCGCTGACGCCGGGCTGGGCCTTGATGTCCGACAGCATGGGGTTCCAGGTGGTGACAGCCTTGACCTCATCGGTGTTGAAGGCTGCGGAGATATCGGCATCGGAGGTGTTGACGACTTTCAGGTCTTTCTCGGTGAGGCCCACCGAATCCAGGGCGCGGGCCAGCAGGTAATGGGACACCGACAGTTCCACCAGATTGACGTCCATGCCCTTGAGGTCGGCGACTTTCTTGCTTTCGCCCTTGAGGACGACGCCGTCGTTGCCATTGGAGAAATCACTGATGATCAGCGCGGTGCTGTCCACTCCGCCAGCGGCGGGAATGGTCAGGGCGTCCATGTTGGTCATGGTGCAGCCGTCGAACTGACCGGCGGTGTATTGGTTGATGGATTCAACGTAGTCGTTGAGCTGCACGACATCGATCTTGATGCCGTATTTTTTCGCCCATTTATCGACGATGCCTTGGCTACCGGCGTATTCCCAGGGCATCCAGCCGGCGTAAATGGTCCAGCAGACGCTGAAGTGGTCTTTCTGGGCTGCGACGGACGAGAAGCTCATGAGGGCCGAGAGCGCGGCGAGGAGCAGGGCGGACAGACGAAGCTTGAACATGGTGGTTCTCCAGTTGATCAAGGGCGGACAGGAGCAACGCGGCACCGCGAACGGTGGCTTGTCTCCCGGGCTTTTGTCCCGCCGTGTAACCTCAACTGGAGGTCGCCAACTCTCGGACCAGCCACTCGCCAGAGGCGAGCCGGAACCCTAGTCAGCCATTGCAAATTGTGGTGCCGCGAACCTGTGATGACTCCTGCACGAGATTCGTTAAAGCGAGAGCCGTGCCAAGTCCGTGCAATGGCCGAGCTAGAGCGGTTTGGCTATTTTTGGTGCGGGCCAGAGGGTTGGTTCATGCGTTGTTGTGGTGCCATTCGCGCACCGGAATAAAGCAAAAGGCTACATGTTTCGAGTTATTGCCGCGTCGCACCAGATTCCGATTTCACTGTCAGATTAATCGTCAGTCACCTCAATAGATGACTGCCGCCCGTCAGCGTCGCTGACGTGGCCCATTCGCGGTCCAGGAGGCCGCCATGTATCGACGACTGCTGTTCATTGCGTTTCTCGGTTTATCTCTTTCGGCCTGCGTGCCTTACGAGGGAGGAGGTTCGAACTATTACCGTTCCGAGGTCTACACCTCGCCAGCGCCGGTCTATTACGGTGGCGGGAGTTATTATTCGGCCCCACGTGGCTACTACGCGCCACGGTACTATCAGCCGGCACCACGTTATTACTCGGCACCGCGTTATTACCAGCATGGGCCCCGTTATTACTCGCCCCCGCGAGCAGCGTACCGGCCTTATCCACACCGGGGCGGCTGGGATGGCCGTGATCGGGGCGGCTGGAACGACGATCGCGGTGGTCGAGGCGGTCGTGATCGCGGACGCGATCACCGGGGACGCGGCGGTCATGATGGGCGGGGCGGCCATCGCTGACAGAGTGGCAGCATAAAGCGGCGCATTGAGCGCCGCTTTTTTTATACGTGGGCTTTTTATACGTACCCAGGAACCACTCCCTCTTTTGCCGCTCGCCCGTTTGTTCGAAGACTACTGGCTAAAAGCGGCAGAAAAGCGGCAGCCAGCGGAAGCCGATTGCCGCTTTTCTGGCATTGCCGTCGTGCCGATATCCCGCAAAGCCCCGGTTTACGGGGCTTTTCGCAAGTGGCACGGCGCTTGCTAAAGCCATCGTAAGTACATTTCTGGTCACCCAAAGGTTTCCGACATGAGCATCAGCTTCGATAAAGCGCTCGGTATCCACGAACAGGCCCTGAGCTTCCGCGCCCAGCGTGCCGAAGTCCTGGCCAACAACATCGCCAACGCCGACACCCCGAACTACAAGGCGCGTGACTTGGACTTCTCCAAGGTGCTCGCCGAGCAGAACGAAAAGACCAAGAACGGCCACTTCGCCTTGAACATGACCAACAACCGTCATATCGAAGCCGAAGGCCTGGGCAGTGGCGACGAATCGCTGATGTACCGCACGCCGATGCAGCCGTCGATCGACCAGAACACCGTGGACGCTCAACTGGAACAGTCCAACTACGCGGAAAACTCCGTGAACTTCCAGGCCAGCTTCACCCTGCTCAACAGTAAATTCAAAGGGCTGGTATCAGCCCTGCGTGGAGAGTAAGTCATGTCGATCGCGAGCGTATTCCATATCGCCGGCAGTGCCATGAGTGCCCAGACCACTCGCCTGAACACCGTCGCCAGTAACATCGCCAACGCCGAGACTGTTTCGTCGAGCATCGACCAGACCTACCGCGCCCGTCACCCGGTCTTCGCCACCATGTTCCAGGGCGGCCAGTCTGGCGGCAGCGACTCGCTGTTCCAGGACCAGGACGCAGCCGGGCAGGGCGTACAGGTGCTTGGCGTGGTCGAAGACCAGAGCAACCTCGACGCTCGTTATGAACCAAACCATCCGGCCGCGGACGCCAAGGGTTATGTCTATTACCCGAACGTCAACGTTGTCGAAGAAATGGCCGACATGATTTCCGCCAGTCGTTCGTTCCAGACCAACGTCGAAATGATGAACACCGCCAAAACCATGATGCAGAAGGTCCTGACCCTCGGTCAGTGATAAGGGGCGATTCACATGAGCGTCACCAACACCACCAGCGGTTTGAGCCTCAACGAGATTCTGGCCAACTCCTCGGTCAAGACCAACACCACGACCGATGGCCTGGGTGCGGCGACCACCGCTGCCGCCGGCAAGAAAGAGCTGGGCAAGGATGCGTTCCTGCAACTGCTCGTGACCCAGCTGAAAAACCAGAACCCGCTGGAGCCTCAGGACAACGGTGAGTTCGTTGCCCAGCTGGCTCAATTCAGCAGCCTGGAAGGCATCACCACCCTCAACCAAACCGTGAGCGGCATCGCCGGCAACTACAACTCGTCCCAGGCCTTGCAGGCTTCGTCGCTGGTCGGTCGCTCGGTCATCGCGCCCGGTGACAAGGCCGTGGTCGATACCTCCAAGAGCCTCAACGGCACGGTGGTGGTACCGGCATCGGTGTCCTCCGTCGCCGTCAAGATCGTGGACAAGGACGGCAAGACCGTCCGCACAATCGACCTGGGCAGCCAGAACGCCGGCAACTCGGCGTTCATCTGGGATGGGAAGAACGATGCGGGCGCGACCGTCGAGTCGGGCACGTACACCTTCGCGGCATCGACCACCATCGATGGCAAGGCCACGTCGCTGATCACCAACCTGCCGGCCACGGTCAGCAGCGTAACGATCAGCCAGACGGGCGGTGAGCTGATGCTCAACCTGGCCGGGCTGGGCAGCATTGCCCTGTCCAAAGTACAAACTATTGGTATGTAGAGCCGACTAACCGGCAAAAGGAGTCAACATGTCTTTTAACATCGGCCTTAGCGGTCTCTATGCTGCCAACAAACAGCTGGACGTGACCGGCAACAACATCGCCAACGTGGCGACCACCGGTTTCAAATCGTCCCGTGCGGAATTCGAAGACGTCTACTCGGCCACCAAGCTGGGTTCGGGCTCCAAGACCGTCGGCAACGGCGTGCGCCTGGCCAACGTTTCACAACAGTTCGGCCAGGGTGACGTGAACAACACCGGCAACGTGCTGGACATGGGTATCCAGGGCCAGGGCTTTTTTGTCCTGAGCAACGACGGCTCGCTGAGCTACACCCGTGCCGGTACCTTCAAGACCGACAAGGAAGGCTACGTCACCAACAGCGATGGCACTGCACGCTTGCAGGGTTATGGCGTGGATGCCAACGGCAAGATCCAGAACGGTATCCTGACCGACCTGCGCATCGACACCTCGAACCTGCCGCCGAGCGCCACCAGCCTGGTTTCGTCGACGATCAACCTGAACTCGACGGCGACCCCGATCGCTGTAGCGTTCAATCCGACCGACACCGCGACGTTCACCAAACAATTCACTACCCCGGTCTACGATACCCAAGGCAACCAGCACTCGATGGACCAGTACATGGTCAAGACGGGCGCCAATACCTGGGACGTCTACACGCTGATCGATGGTCGTAACCTCAATGGCACCGCGCCGGTTGCTCCGAACGCGCCTGTTCCTTCGACGATGACGTTCGACACGAATGGCCGATTGACCCAGGTCAGTACCCCGGTCCCGCCGACCGTTCCGCCGACTGTTCCGGCCCCCCCGCCAGTTATCAGCAATGATCTGAACCTGGTTGGTTGGGTCCCAGGCACCGTGACCAATGGTACATGGACCGCCAACGGCGCGGGCTCCTCGACCATTACGATCTCAATGGCCAACACCACCCAGTTCAACGCCGACACCGCTCGTTCGATCCCGGCCCAGAACGGCTACGCCACTGGCCAGATCACCAACCTGACCATCGACGGCAGCGGTGTATTGCTGGCCAACTTCAGCAACAACCAGACCAAGCCGATCGGCCAGCTCGCGCTCGCCAGCTTCACCAACGAGCAAGGCCTGCAGCCGGTAGGCGGCACCAGCTGGAAGGAAACATTCGCTTCGGGTATCCCGGGCTACGATGCTCCGCAAACCGGCACCTTGGGCTCGATCGTCTCCAACTCCCTGGAAGAGTCCAACGTCAACCTGACCAACGAACTGGTCGAGCTGATCAAGGCACAAAGCAACTACCAGGCGAACGCCAAGACCATCTCCACCCAGAGCACCATCATGCAGACCATCATTCAGATGGCTTGATAACGCTGGTTGCTTGAAGGCTGCATGAAGAGCCCCTCGCAAGAGGGGCTTTTTTGTGAGCGGCTATTCGATCGTTCCCATGCTCTGCGTGGGAATGCCGCCACGGACGCTCCGCGTTCCGTCTCTGAAGGGGGACGCAGAGCGTCACGGGATGCATTCCCACGCAGAGCGTAGGAACGATCAAGTCCAGGCTCTGGCTTTCTCCAGGCAAAAGAAAACCCCCGATAAACCAGCGGTCTATCGGAGGCTTCTTCAGCAGGCGCCTTGCAGCGCCTACCCGCTCAGCTTATTGGCAAGCTTCGCAATCCGGCTCGTCGATGGCGCAGGCCTTTGGCACTGGCGCAGGTCCGGCTGGAGCAGCCAGGACCGAATCGTCACCGTGGTTGCCGCCGCTGGAAACCGCGTTCAGCTTGCCGGTGTTGATGGTCGACTTCTCGGTGCTGGTGGCGGCCAGGGCACGGAGGTAGTAAGTGGTTTTCAGACCACGGTACCAGGCCATGCGGTAGGTCACGTCGAGCTTCTTGCCCGAGGCGCCGGCAATGTACAGGTTCAGTGACTGGGCCTGGTCGATCCACTTCTGGCGACGGCTGGCGGCGTCGACGATCCACTTGGTGTCCACTTCGAACGCAGTAGCGTAGAGCTCCTTGAGCTCCTGCGGGATGCGTTCGATCTGCTGCACCGAACCGTCGTAGTACTTCAGGTCGTTGATCATGACCGAGTCCCACAGGCCGCGAGCCTTGAGGTCGCGAACCAGGTACGGGTTGATCACGGTGAATTCGCCCGACAGGTTCGATTTCACGTACAGGTTCTGATAGGTCGGTTCGATCGATTGCGACACGCCGGTGATGTTGGCGATGGTCGCGGTCGGTGCGATGGCCATGATGTTGGAGTTACGGATACCTTTCTGTACACGGGCGCGAACCGGTGCCCAGTCCAGGGATTCGTTCAGGTCGACATCGATGTACTTCTGGCCGCGCTGGGCGATCAGGATCTGTTGCGAGTCCAGCGGCAGGATGCCCTGGGACCACAGCGAACCCTGGAACGTCTCGTAGGCGCCACGCTCGTCGGCCAGGTCGCAGGAAGCCTGGATCGCGTAGTAGCTGACCGCTTCCATGGACTTGTCGGCGAACTCGACGGCAGCGTCCGAACCGTACGGGATGTGCTGCAGGTACAGCGCGTCCTGGAAGCCCATGATGCCCAGGCCGACCGGACGGTGCTTGAAGTTGGAGTTCTTCGCTTGCGGCACCGAGTAGTAGTTGATGTCGATCACGTTGTCGAGCATGCGCACGGCGGTGTTCACGGTGCGTTGCAGCTTGGCGGTGTCCAGCTTGCCGTCCTTGATGTGGTTCGGCAGGTTGATCGAGCCCAGGTTGCAGACCGCAATCTCGTCCTTGTTGGTGTTCAGGGTGATCTCGGTGCACAGGTTCGAGCTGTGGACCACGCCCACGTGCTGCTGCGGGCTGCGCAGGTTGCACGGGTCCTTGAAGGTCAGCCATGGGTGGCCGGTTTCGAACAGCATCGACAGCATCTTGCGCCACAGGTCTTTGGCCTGTACGACTTTGAACAGCTTGATCTTGTTGTACTCGGTCAGGGCTTCGTAGTACTCGTAGCGCTCTTCGAAAGCCTTGCCGGTCAGGTCGTGCAGGTCCGGCACTTCGGATGGCGAGAACAGGGTCCACTTGCCGTCATCGAAGACGCGCTTCATGAACAGGTCCGGGATCCAGTTGGCGGTGTTCATGTCGTGGGTACGACGACGATCATCACCGGTGTTCTTGCGCAGCTCGATGAACTCTTCGATGTCCATGTGCCAGGTTTCCAGGTAGGCACAGACCGCGCCCTTGCGCTTGCCGCCCTGGTTGACCGCTACGGCGGTGTCGTTGACCACTTTGAGGAACGGCACGACGCCCTGGGATTTGCCGTTGGTGCCCTTGATGTACGAGCCCAATGCGCGAACCGGAGTCCAGTCGTTGCCCAGGCCGCCGGCGAATTTCGACAACATGGCGTTGTCGTGGATCGCGCCGTAGATGCCCGACAAGTCGTCCGGCACGGTGGTCAGGTAGCAGCTCGACAGCTGCGGACGCAGGGTGCCGGCGTTGAACAGGGTCGGGGTCGAGGCCATGTAGTCGAACGACGACAACAGGTTGTAGAACTCGATCGCACGGTCTTCGCGCTGCTTCTCTTCGATCGCCAGGCCCATGGCCACGCGCATGAAGAAGATCTGCGGCAGTTCGAAACGGATGCCATCCTTGTGGATGAAGTAACGGTCGTAGAGGGTTTGCAGGCCCAGGTAGGTGAACTGCTGGTCGCGCTCGTGGTTGATCGCCTTGCCGAGTTTTTCCAGGTCGAACTCGGCCAGGACAGGGTTCAGCAATTCGAACTCGATACCTTTGGCGACGTAGGCCGGCAGGGCCTTGGCGTACAGGTCGACCATTTCGTGGTGGGTCGCGCTCTCGGCGACTTCCAGGAAGCTCAGGCCTTCGGCGCGCAAGGTGTCCATCAGCAGGCGGGCAGTGACGAACGAGTAGTTCGGCTCGCGTTCCACCAGGGTCCGCGCGGTCATCACCAGGGCGGTGTTGACGTCCTTGAGCGCGACGCCGTCATAGAGGTTCTTCAGGGTTTCGCGCTGGATCAGGTCGCCGTCGACTTCTTCCAGGCCTTCGCAGGCTTCGGTGACGATAGTGTTCAGGCGACCCATGTCCAGCGGCGCCAGGCTGCCGTCGGCGCGGGCGATGCGGATCGAAGGGTGAGCCTGGACCGGTGCGTCGGCCGGGGTGCGGATAGCACGTTCCTTGGCGCGCGAGTCACGGTAGATCACGTAGTCGCGAGCGACTTTCTGCTCGCCGGCACGCATCAGGGCCAGTTCGACCTGGTCCTGGATTTCTTCGATGTGGATGGTGCCGCCCGAAGGCATGCGACGCTTGAAGGTCGCGGTGACTTGCTCGGTCAGGCGGGCCACGGTGTCATGGATTCGCGACGAAGCGGCAGCGGTGCCGCCCTCAACTGCGAGAAACGCTTTGGTGATGGCGACGGTGATCTTGTCATCGGTATAAGGAACGACAGTCCCGTTACGCTTGATCACGCGCAGCTGGCCAGGCGCGGTGGCGGACAGATCCGGGTTCGAATCGGCGGCCAGCGGCGCGGTGCCCTGCGGGTTCTCGCGAGTTGTGTCGGTGTGCATGGGTGTCTCCACGTTCTCTATGTTTATTTGGGCACCATCACGGTGCCCACCGTTCCGTCCTGAAGCACTACAACCGACTGGCGCCGGGTATAACAACTTCGGGACAGTAGGAAACGGGCCTGTGGCGCCGCTTCCATCCGAAGTTCTTGGGTCGCGAGCCTGGGCTCGAAACCGGGTTTGCAGGGGTGGCAGCAAAGGACTGCAACACCCGTACCGTTTCGGTCGTTCCAGACCCTGAAACAGTCGCCATCCGCAGGGGCGGTCTGGACTTGGAAAAACTCTCGTGTTGCAGGAGGACAGAGGCAAGAAAAGCGCTTGAATTCTCTATCCAACTTGTGTTTGGTTTTTGGCCTGAAACCCTACATGTAGGGTTTTTTGCGCGGCGGGCTACAAGATAATGCGTTTTGGGGGATGAATCAACGTGCTACCTGTGGATAAGCCTGTGCGTAATTTGTGTGCGAAACGTGGAACTGCTCTGTAGGCCGCGACCTTGCTGGAGCGCGGCTTTTTTCGTCGATTTGACGAGTTGAAAACAGCCCTGGGTTTTTTCGGGCGCGGACGGTATCACACAAATCAGCCCGACCGAACGCATTTGTCCGCTTGTTTTCTGTACAGCCGGCGTTTATACAATCGGCCGGTGCATGGGCGTGTTTATCCTCCTTTGATATGACAAAAAGACGGGAGGCGCTGTGTTCGAATACCTTGAGCGGGCAGTTCATTTGTGGCGAGGGAGCTTGCTCCCGCTCGGTTGCGCAGCGACCGCAAAATCTTAGGGCCGCTTCGCACCCCAGCGGGAGCAAGCTCCCTCGCCACGGTTGAGTGCAGGTTCTTCTTTTTATACCTACAAGACGAGGTCCCTCCGTGGAACAAGAAGCCTGGCAGATATTGATCGTCGAGGATGACCAGCGTCTGGCCGAACTGACCCGCGAATACCTGGAAAGCAACGGCCTGCGCGTCGCCATCGAAGGCAACGGCGCGGTGGCGGCGCAGCGGATTATCAGCGAGCAGCCGGACTTGGTGATCCTCGACCTCATGTTGCCCGGCGAAGATGGCCTGAGTATCTGTCGCAAAGTGCGCGAGCAGTATGACGGACCCATCCTGATACTCACCGCCCGTTCCGATGACACCGATCAGATCCAGGGCCTGGACCTGGGCGCCGACGACTATGTCTGCAAGCCGGTGCGCCCGCGTCTGCTATTGGCGCGCATCCAGGCGCTGTTGCGCCGCAGCGAACCGGAGCCGTCCGTGCCGCAGAAACAGCGGCGCCTGGAGTTCGGTCCGTTGGTGGTGGACAACGCCTTGCGCGAAGCCTGGTTGCAGGGCAACGGTATCGAACTGACCAGCGCCGAATTCGACCTGCTCTGGCTACTGGTGTCCAACGCCGGGCGCATCCTGTCCCGTGAAGAGATCTTCACCGCCCTGCGCGGCATCGGCTACGACGGCCAGGACCGCTCGATCGATGTGCGTATCTCGCGCATCCGCCCCAAGATCGGCGACGACCCCGAGCATCCACGGCTGATCAAGACCATTCGCAGCAAAGGCTACCTGTTCGTCCCCGAAGCCTGCGTAGACGCGGCTTCGTGAACTCGATTTTCCTGCGCATCTACGGTGGCATGTGCGCGGCACTGGTGCTGGTGGCGGTGCTTGGCGTGCTGGCCCTGCATCTGCTCAACCAGACGCGTGGCGAGCAATACCGC
The DNA here is from genome assembly GCF_014268655.2 of Pseudomonas marvdashtae. Taxonomy (NCBI): domain Bacteria; kingdom Pseudomonadati; phylum Pseudomonadota; class Gammaproteobacteria; order Pseudomonadales; family Pseudomonadaceae; genus Pseudomonas; species Pseudomonas marvdashtae. The sequence continues at coordinate 4,298,294 of NZ_JABWQX020000001.1, read as the reverse complement.
GAGCGCCTGGCCCATGGCACGTTTTCCCTGATGGCCGATAACCTGCGGCCGATGAACGACACCGAGCGTCGCCGGGCGCTGGCGGTGTGGGAACGCCTGTTGGGCATTCCGCTGGAGCTGAGGACTTTCAATCAGACCGACCTCGACCTGGGGCAGCGCACCCGCGTGCTGCGCGGTCAAGCCCTGGTGGAGCAGACCGGCCCGCACGCGGCGAAGGTCTATCGGCTGGTCAGTGATGGTGAACAGTTGACGCTGGTGGGCGAGGTTCGCCAGATCAGCGAGCAACTGGCCCGGGCGACTATCTATCTGCTGGCCGATGAACTGGTGCGTTACCCGGTGGCCGAGCAGCCCGGACGGCTCGCGCAACTGAAGCAGGAGAAAGGTTTCGGTTTCGACCTGCGGCTGATGAAGGTCGAGCAGGCGGACATGGACGACGATCAGCGTCGGCGAGTGTCGGAGGGCGATACGGTGATGGCGCTGGGCAAGGGCGGTGACTCGATCCGGGTCTTTGCCGGGATGGTCGGCACGCCGTGGGTTCTGGAGATCGGCCCGTTGTACCAAATGAATCCGTACCCGCCCGAATGGCTGGTGCTGATCGCCGCGTTGGGGCTGAGCCTGATCGGTTTGATCGTCTATCTATTGGTGCGCCAGTTGGAGCGACGCCTGCGCGGCCTCGAGTCGGCCGCCACTCAAATCGCCCAGGGCAGCCTGGAGACCCGCGTCCCCGCCCGGGGCGCCGACTCGGTGGGGCGCCTGGCCGCTGCGTTCAACGGCATGGCCGAGCATTTGCAGCAATTGCTGGCGATCCAGCGAGAACTGGTGCGCGCGGTCTCCCATGAGTTGCGCACGCCGGTGGCACGCCTGCGTTTCGGCCTGGAAATGCTCGGCAGCGCCAGCACGCCCGAGGCCCGGGACAAGTACCTGGCGGGCATGGACCACGACATCGAAGATCTGGACCGGCTGGTGGATGAAATGTTGACCTACGCCCGACTGGAACAAGGATCGCCGGCGTTGAATTTTCAGCGAGTGGACCTGGATGCTTTGGTCAATCAGGTCATCGAAGAACTAGGCCCCTTGCGCGTCGGGATTACCGTAGAGCGCGGCCTGTGCCTGTCCGCCGCTGATTGCGATGGTGCCTGGGTCGAGGCCGAGCCGCGGTTCCTGCATCGTGCCTTGCAGAATCTGGTGGGCAATGCCATGCGCCATGCCAAATCGCGGGTCACAGTGAGTTACCAGGTGGGGCAGCTGCGCTGCCGCGTCGACGTCGAAGATGATGGGCCGGGTGTGCCGGAGGCGGCATGGGAACGGGTGTTCAAGCCGTTCCTGCGCCTGGACGACAGCCGTGCGCGGGCGTCGGGCGGCCACGGATTGGGGCTGTCGATCGTGCGGCGGATCATCCACTGGCATGACGGCCGGGCGTTGATCAGTAGGAGCAAAAGCCTCGCAGGAGCCTGTTTCAGCTTGAGTTGGCCGAGGCACCAGGACCGGTCTTGAGGGATGGGGCCCAATCTCAGGCCTTGATCCCCACCAGACTCAGCAATTGCCCATTCTTCACAGCAAATTGTCCGTGCAGCTCACTGCCATGACGCCACTCGGGCGACAGGTCGATCAACAAGCGCAATCGCACGTGCCCATCGTGCGCCCACTCCAGGACCTCAGCGTGTTCGAAGTAAAAACGCTGCCTGACGATCGGGTACAGCGCTTTGAACAGGCTTTCCTTCATGGAAAAGGTCAGGGTCACCAGCAGCGCCCGGTCATCTCGCGAGGCAGTGGCCAGGCGCAGCAGCTCGGGGGGCGTTAGGATTTCACCGGCCAGGCGCTCGGCGCGCTCAGGGTCGAGCAGGTTTTCCAGATCCATGCCCAGCCCTTGCCAATGTTGTTTTTGCGCGACAATCGCCGCCGCCCGGCCTGTGCTGTGGGTGATCGAGCCGCTGACATGGGCCGGCCACACGGGCGCGCGATCTTCGCCGATGGGCGGCACGCAGGCTTGGCCGTCAAGGCGCAGCAAGGCCGCTCGGGCGCAGACTCGCCCGGCGAGGAACTCCGCCTGCCGCTTGGCCACCGAGCGCTGGATGCTCGCCGGCGGCTCGATGGCGCTGTTGGGAAAATCGTCAGCGACGAGCAACAGTGGATTGAAGCGAGTGCTGACCAGCACCGTATCGGGCAAGGCGTCGGGCAGCAGCCAGTGTTCATCCAGAGGCGAACAGCAGGCGGGCAGGGCGGGGAGTCGGTTCATGCCGGGCATTTTGCCGGGTTGGCTTGAGGCTGGGTAGTGGCGTGACGTTTGTATGGGTATGGCTGGCTTTTGTGGCGAGGGGATAAATCCCCTCGCCACAGGAGGGTATCTGCTAGAAAACTTTTTTGAAGAACTTCTGCATATCCGCCCACGACTTCTCATCGGCCGCCTTGTTGTAGCCGATGTCCGGCCCGCCATGTTCGCCGTGGCTCAGGCGGTCGGCGTCCGGGTTGCTGAAGCCGTGCTTGGCGCCGTCGAGGCTGACGAATTTATAGTCGGCGCCGGCCTTGTCCATCTCGCTCTTGAACGCGGTCACGTTGTCGCCGGTGACCATGCTGTCCAGCGCGCCGTGTTCCACCAGGATCTTGGCCTTGACGCTGCCAGGCGTCGCCGGGGTATTGGTGACCAGGGCACCGTGGAAACTCACCACGCCGGCCAGCGGCAGGCCCTGGCGCGCTGCGTCCAGCACCACCTTGCCGCCGAAGCAGTAACCGATGGCGGCGATTTTGTCCGGGTCGGTCTGGGGTTGTTTCTTCAACAGGTCGAGCCCGGCCTGGAAGCGCGCACTGGCCGCCTTGCCGTCCTTGAGCGCCGCCTGCATGAAGGCCATGGCGTCCTTGGGGTGCTCGGTGTTCTTGCCGTCGCCGTACATGTCGATGGCCAGGGCGCTGTAGCCAAGCCCAGCGAGGTCACGGGCGCGGCGCTTGGCGTAATCGTTCAGCCCCCACCACTCATGCACCACCACCACGCCGGGGCGCGGGCCTTTGACCGCGTCGTCATAGGCGTAGTAACCGATCAGCTTCGTGCCGTCGGCACTGGTGTAGGGGATCTCCTGGGTCTGGATGGCGGCGTGGCTTGCGCCGCTCAAGGCCAGAAGTACAACAGCAAGCAACCTGCGCATGATGGATCTCCTTAAAAAGTTGTTGGGACAGACTAGCCGATTCATTCAGCCCAGGTTCAGAGAACGTTCAAGAGGGGTTCAGGGACCATTGGATAACGTGGCTGCGACTTCACACAACCACGGCTTCAAAAGGAACCTGATCATGACTCATATGAAAAAACTGCTGTTGGCCTTCACCGTTCTGAGTGCCAGCGCCCTGGCTCACGCCGACGATAACTTTGCCAGCCTGACGCTCGGCCAGACCAGCGACAAGGTCAAGAAATCCAACGCCTTGAACAGCGCGCTGAACAACCCCAACGCCGACGGTATCATCGCCAAGGACAGCACCTATGGCCTGCGCCTGGGCCGGCAAAACGACCAGGGTCGCTACTACGCCACCTACGATAACGTCTCGGGCAGCCACAACGGCATCAAGTTGCGCCAGGAAAACCTGCTGGGCAGCTACGACCTGTTCTATCCGGTCACCAGCAGCACTAAACTGTTTGGTGGCGGCACGGCGGGCCTGACCAAGCTGACCCAGGATTCCCCAGGCTTCAGCCGCGACACCGACATCGGCTATGCCGTCGGCCTGCAAGGGGGCGTATTGCAACAAATTTCGCAAAACACCTCGGTGGAACTCGGGTACCGTTACCTGCGCAGCAATGCGAGCACCGAGATGAGCCCGCACGGCGGTAACAAAGTCGGTTCGCTGGACTTGACCAGCAGCGCCCAGACCTACCTGTCCGCCAACTACACGTTCTAGGCCGCCTGGGAATGAGCATGTCCAGCCGGATCGGCCCGAGCCGATCCGGCGCCTTTTGTTTGAAATTGGCTGTTTTGATTGGCCTGGGAGCGGTTCATGAAACTACTGGTTGTCGAAGACGAAGCGTTGTTGCGTCATCACTTGCAGACCCGTCTCACCGACAGCGGCCACGTGGTGCAGGCCGTGGCCAATGCCGAAGAAGCCTTGTACCAGGTGCGCGAGTTCAATCATGACCTGGCGGTGATCGACCTGGGCCTGCCGGGCATCAGCGGCCTGGAACTGATTCGTCGGCTGCGTTCACAGGACAAGACCTTTCCGATCCTGATCCTGACTGCCCGCGGCAACTGGCAGGACAAAGTCGAAGGCCTGGCCGCCGGGGCCGACGACTACGTGGTCAAGCCGTTTCAGTTCGAAGAGTTGGAAGCGCGGCTCAATGCCCTGCTGCGTCGCTCCAGCGGCTTTACCCAGTCGACCATCGTCGCCGGTCCGCTGTTGCTGGACCTCAACCGCAAGCAGGCGTCCCTGGGCGACGAGCCGTTGGCCTTGACGGCCTACGAATACCGCATCCTTGAATACCTGATGCGCCATCACCAGCAAGTTGTCGCCAAGGACCGCCTGATGGAACAACTCTACCCGGACGACGATGAGCGCGACCCGAATGTCATCGAAGTATTGGTAGGACGCCTGCGTCGCAAACTCGAAGCGCCGGCCGGCTTTAAACCGATCGATACCGTGCGTGGCCTGGGTTATCTGTTCAACGAGCGCTGCCAGTGATTCGTTCGCTGCGGCTGCGGCTGATGCTGGCCGCGATGACGCTGTCAGCGCTGTTCATGCTGGCGTTGCTGCCGGCGATGCAAGGCGCGTTCAGCCTGGCCTTGCAGGAGTCGATCGAACAACGCCTGGCCTCGGACGTGACCACGCTGATTTCCGCCGCCCGGGTGGATAACAATCGATTGAAGATGCCCACGCAGTTGCCCGACGAGCGATTCAACCTCGCCGATGCTCGCCTGCTGGGCTACATCTATGATCGCGAGGGGCGCTTGGTCTGGCGTTCGAAGGCGACCCAGGAAGAACACATCAATTACACGCCGCGCTATGACGGGCAGGGCAACCAGTTCGCGCGTATCCGCGAGGACAACGGCCAGGAGTTCTTCGTCTACGACGTCGAGGTCAAGTTGCTGGGCGGCCAGAGCGCCGCGTTCAGTATCGTCACCCTGCAGCCGGTGCATGATTATGAGCTGACCCTGCAAGGCCTGCGGGAAAACCTCTACCTGGGGTTCGGCGCCGCACTGGCGGTGCTGCTGGCGCTTTTGTGGATCGGCCTGACCTGGGGCTTGCGAGCCCTGCGGCGCCTGAGCCAGGAACTCGATGAAATCGAAGCCGGCACCCGCGAAAGCCTCAGCACTGCGCACCCTCGGGAGCTGTTGCGCTTGACCGGCTCCCTAAATCGCCTGCTGCACAGCGAGCGCGAGCAGCGCAGCCGTTATCGCGATTCCCTCGATGATCTGGCCCACAGCCTGAAAACACCGCTGGCGGTGTTGCAAGGTGTCAGCGAAGACATGGCCCGGCGCCCCGAGGACCGTGGCCAGGCCTGGGTGCTGCAGACCCAGATCGAACGCATGAGCCAACAGATCGGCTATCAGTTGCAGCGTGCCAGCCTGCGCAAAAGCGGCCTGGTGCGCCACCAGGTGCGCTTGCGCCCCGTCCTGCAAAGCCTGTGCGACACGCTCGACAAGGTGTACCGCGACAAGCGCGTGCACGTCGAATTCGACCTGCCGGAGCACTGCCAGGTGCCCATCGAACAGGGCGCGCTGCTGGAAATGCTCGGCAATCTGTTGGAAAACGCCTATCGGCTATGCCTGGGGGTGGTGCGGGTCAGCGTGCACCAGACCCTCGGCGGTACGGAGTTGAGTATTGAAGACGATGGTCCGGGCGTGCCGCCGGACCAGCGTGCACGGATCCTTGAACGTGGCGAAAGGCTGGATCGCCAGCATCCGGGACAGGGGATTGGCCTGGCGGTGGTCAAGGACATCATCGAGAGCTATGACGCGAAATTGGCCTTGGGTGATTCAGAGCTGGGTGGGGCGGCGTTTCGGATTCATTTTCCGATGGCTTGAAACTAAAAAATCACTTTTCCAGCTCCCGATAAGCCCCCGGCGTCACCCCCGTCCACTTCTTGAACGCCCGGTGAAACGCCGATGGCTCGGAGAACCCGAGCTGTTCGGCAATCTGCTGCAACGACAGATCGGCCCTTCCCAAATGGTAGATGGCGATATCCCGCCGCAGCTGATCCTTGAGCTCCTGGAAGCTGGTGCCTTCCTCGCGAAGGTGCCGGCGCAGCGTCTGGGCGCTGATGTGCAAATGCGCGGCGACGCTGTCCAGGTCCGGCCAGCGCGCCGTGTCACGGCTGAGCAGGCGGCGCAATTGGCTGGTCAGGCTGTGGCCATCGTCCGGGCGTGACAGCAGGTCAGCGGGGGAGCGTTCGAGAAAACGCTTGAGGGTTCGCTCGTCCTGCAGCAGCGGCATCTCCAGGTAGCGGCCATGAAACAACAGGCTGCTGCGTTGCGCCTCGAACACCAGCGGGCAGGGGAACAGCAGGTCGTATTCGGCGCCGTGGGGCGGCTTGGCATAGCTGAACGTCGCCTGTTCCAGACCGATCCGCTGGCCGATCAGCCAACTGCCGAGGCGATGCCAGATGACCAGCAGGCTTTCGGCCAGGAAATGCTCGGGGTCACGCAGCGTCGACTCATCCAGGCTCAACCGTACCCGGTCTCCTTCAGCTTCCAGCGTCAGGCGCGGGGCGTCGGCAAACAGGCTGTAGAACAACAAACCGCGTTGCAGGGCTTTGCCCAGCGTCCGACAGTGGATCAACGTGTGACACATCATGGCAAACGTCCCGGGTTTACTCGTCACCCGGCCGAATCCCAGATATTCATCCTCCAGCGCCAACCACAGCGCCTGCAACAGGCGGGCGAATTGCTCTGGCGCGATGCGCGCCCGCGGTTCGTCCAGCAGCTCGGGGCTGATGCCCAGCTGTTGCAGCAGGGGAAGGCAGTCGAAACCTTGCCGGCGTGCGCCACCGAGGGCTGCACGGGCGAAGTGACTGGCGATGGTGCGTTGGCGCATGGGCACTGATCCGTCCGTTAAGCGAGGCGATGTTAGCAGGGACTTCAGGCTCGACAAGGCGGATATCCGCCAAATCCAGGAGTGGTAAGCGGCAGGTTGGCGGATATCCGCCACGTTTAGGCTTGTGTTCAATCCTTCGGAAATACACAAACACCGTCTGTAATGGCGCTTGTAGGGCGTTTCGCAAAAATGGCACGCGCCTTGCGATGCAGTACGCAGGTCTGCAGCGTGCAGCCGACAAAAACAAATCCCTCCAGTGCAGGAGGGTTCGCAATTGAGGTGCCGTGGACAACAGGCGGATGTTGTCACACGGGACTCTTGAGGAAGGTTTTGCCATGACGACTCGTCAGCCACTGTACAAATCCCTGTATTTCCAGGTGATCGTAGCCATTGCCATCGGCATTTTGCTCGGCCACTTCTACCCGCAGACCGGCGTTGCCCTCAAGCCCTTCGGTGACGGGTTCATCAAACTGATCAAGATGGTCATCGCCCCGATCATCTTCTGTACCGTCGTCAGCGGCATCGGCGGCATGCAGAACATGAAATCGGTGGGCAAGACCGGCGGCTATGCGCTGCTGTACTTCGAAATCGTTTCCACCCTTGCCTTGCTGATCGGCCTGGTCGTGGTCAACGTCGTGCAACCGGGCGCCGGCATGCACATCGACGTATCGACCCTGGACACCAGCAAGATCGCCGGTTTCATCAATGCCAGTAAAGACCAGAGCATCATCGCCTTCATCCTCAACGTGATCCCGAACACCATCGTTGGTGCGTTCGCCAACGGCGATATCCTGCAAGTGCTGATGTTCTCGGTGCTCTTCGGTTTCGCCCTGCATCGCCTGGGTGCCTACGGCAAGCCGGTGCTGGACTTCATCGATCGCTTCGCCCACGTGATGTTCATCATCATCAACATGATCATGAAGCTGGCGCCTATCGGTGCGTTCGGTGCCATGGCCTTCACCATCGGCGCCTACGGTGTCGGTTCGCTGGTGCAACTGGGCCAGCTGATGATCTGCTTCTACATCACCTGCGTGGTGTTCGTGCTGGTGGTATTGGGTGCCATCTGCCGCGCCCACGGCTTCAGCGTCGTCAAGCTGATCCGCTACATCCGTGAAGAACTGCTGATCGTGCTGGGTACTTCCTCGTCGGAATCGGCCCTGCCGCGCATGCTGATCAAGATGGAACGCCTGGGTGCCAAGAAGTCTGTCGTAGGCCTGGTCATCCCGACTGGCTACTCGTTCAACCTCGACGGTACTTCGATCTACCTGACCATGGCGGCGGTGTTCATCGCCCAGGCCACCGACACCCCAATGGACCTGACTCACCAGATCACCCTGCTGCTGGTGCTGTTGCTGTCGTCCAAAGGTGCGGCTGGCGTGACCGGTAGCGGCTTCATCGTACTGGCGGCCACCCTGTCGGCCGTGGGCACCTTGCCGGTGGCTGGCCTGGCGCTGATCCTGGGTATCGACCGCTTCATGTCCGAAGCCCGCGCCCTGACCAACCTGGTGGGCAACGCCGTTGCCACGATCGTGGTTGCCAAGTGGGTCAATGAACTGGACGAAGACCAGTTGCAGACCGAGCTGGCTTCCGGTGGTCGCGGTATTTCCGATGTTCGTGAAGATGACGAGCAGATCGCGGCGGCGCAGATTGCAGCGGCTGAATCCTCTGCTCCCGGCACTGTAAGGTAATCTTCAGGCTGCAATGAAAAACCCGCTTCGGCGGGTTTTTTTATTGGTTCTCAATTTTGAAGCTGGCGCGCTTCTGTGGCGAGTAAGCAAGCTCCCTCGCCACGAAAGCCTACTGAGCAGATTTGTCAGCCCGAACGACACTCACGGTAATTGCCCCAGCGCCAGACCCTGCCTAGTCTTGAACGCATCGTTCAAGCGGAGTTCTTCCATGCAAGGCCCACTGGCATCGCTCAAGGTTCTGGATTTCTCGACCCTGCTGCCCGGCCCGTTCGCCTCACTGTTGCTGGCGGACATGGGGGCGGAGGTGTTGCGCATCGAATCGCCGACCCGTCAGGACCTGCTGCGGATACTGCCGCCCCATGACCAAGGCGTATCGGCCAGCCATGCCTACCTCAACCGCAACAAGCGCAGCCTGGCCCTGGACCTCAAGCAGCCGGAAGCGTTGGAGGTGGTCACGCGGTTGCTGGGGGACTACGACATCCTGCTGGAACAGTTCCGCCCCGGCGTGATGGAGCGGCTGGGCCTGGGCTACGAGGCCTTGAAAGCCATCAATCCACGGCTGATCTACGTGTCGATCACCGGCTACGGCCAGACCGGGCCCTATAAGGACCGCGCCGGCCATGACATCAATTACCTGGCCCTGGCGGGGCTGGCCAGCCACACCGGCCGGGCCGACAGCGGGCCGTTACCGCTGGGCATCCAGGCGGCGGACATTGCCGGTGGTTCGTTGCACGGGGTGATCGGGCTGTTGGCGGCGGTCATTGCCCGTCAGCAGACCGGGCAGGGCCAGCACGTGGACGTGAGCATGACCGACTGTGTGTTCAGCCTCAACGCCATGGCCGGTGCCGGTTACCTGGCCTGCGGTGTGGAACCGGGATGGGAGGAGCAGATGCTCAACGGCGGCAGCTTCTATGACTATTACCGCACCCGCGATGGTCGCTGGATGTCGGTGGGCAGTCTGGAGCCGGCCTTCATGCAGGCACTGTGCGACGCCTTGGGACGGCCGGAGCTGGCGACCTTGGGGCTGTCGCCCAAGCCTGAACAGCAACAGGCGCTCAAACAGGCGCTGCAAGCCGAGTTCGAGAAACATGACTTTGCCGAGCTGTGCAGCTTGTTTGCAGGCGTCGATGCTTGCGTCGAACCGGTGCTGAGCCTGGAAGAAGCTGTGCGGCATCCGCAGTTACAGGCTCGGGAACTGGTGACACAAGTGCCCCGTGGGGAGGGGGCGACTCAAGCGCAGATGGCCTGTCCGTTGAAGTTTTCCGCAGGGTTGCCCGAGTCTCGGCATATAGGGGCGAGACTGGGGGCGCATACGGATCAGGTATTGGGTGCGTTGGGGTTCAGTGTTGAGCGGATCGCTCAATTGCGGGGTGCCAAGGTGATTTTGTAATGCCCTTTTGGGCCCCTTCGCGAGCAAGCCCGCTATTCCACCCTGGTCACCCCACTGAACACCAAGGTATTGCGACAGCTTCGGCACAAATACCGCCGCCCCTGGCGTACCAGGCTGTGGCGCTGGGCCGTGAACGGGAAATCGCTGCCGTCGCAAGGGCATTTGTAGATGTAGCGGGTGGCGGTGCGGCGCTTGATCTCATAGGTGTGGCAGCGGTTGGGCGGTAGTTCGTAGACCCCGCGCATAATCAATTGCCATTCTTCGCCGTGGGCCTGGATGCGGTCGCCGAACAATTGGTGGGCGATCAGGTGCGCGACTTCATGGGCGACCGTCTGTTTGAGGAAATCCTCGGCGTTTTCCCGATACAACTGTGGATTGAAGCGCAGCAGGTTTTCATGCAGGTGCGCGACGCCGGCCTTCTGGCCGCGCAATTTGAGGCTGACGACCGGGCGCTTGAAAGGACGTTTGAAAAAGGATTCGGCTTGTTGGTAACACTCTTCGACGCGGGTATTGAGTTGCTCGAGCATGCTTTACGGGTCTCCAGAAAGCCGAGTATGCCGCAAGCGTCCGCCGTTGCGAATCGCCCAGGCGCCCAATGGTCGTTTCGGCAGTTCCGGACGCAGAAAGGCCGCCTTGCGGCGGCCTGTGTTGGCAGATTCTTTTTTATGGAAGAGCTTCAAATCTTCAGTTGGTATAGACCGGACCAACGCCCAGCCCCCAGACAATCACCGTGAACGCCATGATGGCTACCAGCACGACCAGGCCGACGGCGAGCACCGAACTGGAAAACAGAAAGCCTTCATCCTGGGGAATGTTCATGAACGTCGGCAAGCCCACGTACAACAGGTAGACCGTGTAGCAGATCGCTGCAGTGCCGACGATCATCCCCAGCCACATATGCGGATAGAGTGCTGCCAGGCCGCCGATGAACAGGGGCGTCGCGGTGTAAGTGGCGAACGCGACGCAACGGGCCAGGCTCGGGTTGGCGTCGTAGGTGCGGGCCATCCAGTGGATGAAGGCGCCCATCACCGCCACGCCGCCCAACATGGCCAGGTACGACATGACGGTCATCCACAGCGCGCTTTCCTGGGTGAGCATGACCGGTGGACGATTGCCGATGACCCATCCCACCTGCGTGGTGCCGATGAACGCCGATACGGCGGGGATCGCCGCCAGGATCAGCGTGTGGGTGAGGTACATGTGGCTGATGCTTTCCTCCTGATCGCCACGGATTTCCTTCCATTCTTGACCAGGGTGGGTAAAGAGCCCCACGACATGATGGATCATAGTCAGTCACTCCTTTGTTATTGCCATCGCCCCCCAACGGAGCGCCTACGGGCCAAATGGCCGGGTAAGTGAAGGTCTGTAAGTGTGTGCGACCTTATGTCGCAGTATAGAAAGGAGTCGCCGCGAGGGGGATGGGCGGCTTAGAGCAAATCGCGCTGTAACGAAGCGGGTTAATCGCGGCTTGATCTGTGGAAGAAATCGTAGGTGTGGCGAATTCCCTCGCCACAAAGGGCCGTGCCACATTCGGTTTTTTTTGCGTAAAATGCCGGCCTTTCGTCACACCTCACGGATTTCGCGTCATGGGCACTCTTACGGTCAATCAGAACAAACTGCAAAAGCGCCTGCGCCGCCTGGCCGGTGAGGCGGTCGCCGATTTCAACATGATCGAGGATGGCGACAAGGTCATGGTCTGCCTGTCCGGCGGCAAGGACAGCTACACCTTGCTCGACGTGCTGATGCATTTGCAGAAGGTTGCCCCGATCAAGTTCGACATCGTTGCCGTGAACATGGACCAGAAGCAGCCCGGTTTTCCCGAGCATGTGCTGCCGGCCTACCTCGAGTCTCTCGGCATTGAATACCACATCGTCGAGAAAGACACCTATTCGGTGGTCAAGGAGCTGATTCCCGAGGGCAAGACCACTTGTTCGCTGTGTTCGCGCCTGCGCCGTGGCACGCTCTACACCTTTGCCGACCAGATCGGCGCGACCAAGATGGCCCTGGGGCATCACCGCGACGACATCGTCGAGACCTTCTTCCTGAACATGTTCTACAACGGCTCGCTAAAGGCCATGCCGCCCAAGCTGCGCGCCGATGACGGACGCAACGTGGTCATTCGCCCGCTGGCTTATTGCAACGAGAAAGACATCCAGGCCTATTCGGATTTCAAGCAATTCCCGATCATTCCCTGCAACCTGTGCGGCTCCCAGGAAAACCTGCAGCGCCAAGTGGTCAAGGAGATGCTCCAGGAATGGGAACGCAAGACCCCAGGCCGTACCGAGAGCATCTTCCGCGGTTTGCAGAACGTCATTCCGTCGCAACTGGCGGACCGCAACCTGTTCGACTTCACCAACCTGCGTATCGACGAAAGCGCCACGCCGCGGTTCGTCAATGTGGTGAACCTCTGACGGTCCCAACGGCTTTTATTCACGGCGCTCGCGAGCGCCGTTTTCATTTTTAAACCAGGAGAGGGCATGCGCGATTACAAGTGGCTGCACGAGTATTGTCTGAACCGCTTTGGTTCAGCGGCTGAACTGGAAGCCCACCTGCCGATTCCCAAGACCCCGGCGCAACTGCGCAAGATCAGCGACGACCGCTACCTCTCGACCATGGCGCTGCGGGTGTTTCGCGCCGGGCTCAAGCACAGCCTGGTGGACGCTAAATGGCCGGCATTCGAAGAGGTGTTTTTCAAGTTCGACCCGGAAAAAGTCGTGCTGATGAGCGCCGAGCACCTGGAACGGCTGATGCAGGACGCGCGGATCATTCGCCACTTGGGCAAGCTCAAGAGCGTGCCGCGCAATGCGCAGCTCGTATTGGATGTGGCCCATGAAAAGGGCAGTTTCGGCGCGTTGATCGCCGACTGGCCAGTGACCGACATTGTCGGCCTGTGGACCTACCTGAAAAAACACGGCCATCAGCTCGGCGGTCTGTCGGCGCCGCGTTTCCTGCGGATGATGGGCAAGGACACCTTCGTGCCCAGCTATGACGTGGTGGCGGCGCTCAACGCCCAGGAAATCGTCGATAAAATCCCGACCAGTCTGCGGGACCTGGCGACGGTGCAGAACGCGTTCAACCAGTGGCATGAAGAAAGTGGCGGGCGGCCGATGAGCCAGATCTCCATGATGCTGGCTTACACCGTCAACCATTGACCCTGCATTGCGAAGGCGTGTTTCAGGCAGCCGAAGGCTCACCCTCGCCAGCCAACCGCCGGTTCAACTGGAACCGCCATCGCACATACAGCAAGGCTGAGCAGAACAGCGCCACACTCGCGGCCATTTCCAGCATGCCGAACAGCTGTCGGTTCGGGTCGTAGGCCGCCAGCGCGCCCTTGATGAAATACAGGTTCACCACGAAGCACATCCACGAATGCCCGCGCGCGCTGCCGCTGAGCATGCCCGGCGCCAGAATCAACAGCGGCACCAGCTCGATCGACAGGATCACCCAGGGACGCGCGCCGTGCAGGTCGGCGATCAGCAGGTAATACGCGCTGAGCAGCCCCACCAGGCCGAAAAAGCACAGCAGGCTCATGTTGCGAGCGATGCGTACACGCGGCTCCAGCCACCGGGTCGGCGGCAGGATCTTCGGCTTTTTAGCCACGGCCGTTCTCCAGCAGCAGAGCGGTTTTCGCCAGGCGCAAGCCCAAGGCACGGCACAGGGCGACTTCATGTTCGTTCAAGCCGCTCTTGCCGTCGGCGCCAGCATGGTGGCTCGGGCCGTAGGGCGTACCGCCACCTTGGGTGTCGATCAGGGCCGATTCGCTGTAGGGCAGGCCGGTAATCAACATGCCGTGATGCAGCAAGGGCAGCATCATCGACAGCAGGGTGGTTTCCTGGCCGCCATGCAGGCTCGCGGTGGAGGTGAACACGCCGGCCGGCTTGCCCACCAGCGCTCCCGTCAGCCAGAGATTGCTCGTGCCGTCGAGGAAGTATTTGAGCGGTGCGGCCATGTTGCCGAAACGGGTCGGGCTGCCCAAGGCCAGGCCGGCGCAGTTCTTCAGGTCATCGAGGCTGGCGTAGAGCGGACCTTGTTCCGGGATGTCCGGCGACACGGCCTCGCACTCGGTGGAAATCGCCGGCACGGTGCGCAGCCTGGCTTCCAGGCCGGCCTGCTCGACGCCTCGGGCGATCTGCCGGGCCATTTCGTTGGTGGAACCACTGCGGCTGTAATACAACACCAGGATGTACGGCGTACTCACGGCAGGATCTCCAGGATCTTTTCCGGTGGGCGACCGATCACGGCCTTGTCGCCGGCCTCAAGGATCGGTCGCTCCATGAGTTTCGGGTGGTCGGCGATCGCGGCGATCAACTGCGCCTGGCTCAGGCTTTGGTCTGCCAGGTTCAAGGTCTTGTACTCATCTTCGCCAGTGCGCAGCAATTGCCGGGCCTCGATGCCGAGCTTGCCCAGCAGGCGCTCAAGTTGCGCGGCATCCAGCGGGGTTTCGAGGTAGCGGACCACCGTTGGTGACAGGCCACGGGCCTCCAACAGTTCCAGCGCGCCGCGGGATTTTGAGCAACGCGGGTTGTGATAAAGCGTCAGATCAGTCATGAGCGGGTCGCATCTTGCGTAAGGTGGCGGCTATTCTACTGTGCTGCGAAGTCCCTAGCACCTCAGACAAGGATCGACACATGGCAAGGCGATTGGCGGCGGCACTGACTTTCATCGGTATTTTGATGCTCGCCGGCTGCGGCAACGATTACGGAGTGGACCAGAACGGCCAGCCGATTGCGTCGCAGCGGCTGGACAAACACTGGGTGGTGCTCAATTACTGGGCCGAATGGTGTGCGCCATGCCGCACGGAAATTCCCGAGTTCAATGCCTTGGCCGACCAGCTCAAGGAGCGAAACGTCGGCGTGTTCGGGGTCAATTTCGACCACGTGCAGGGCGAGGAACTCAAGAGCGCCAGCGAAAAAATGGGCATTCGTTTCACCGTCCTGGCCCAGGACCCGGCTGAGTTCTTCGATATCCCGCGCAGTGAAGGGCTGCCCGTCACTTACATCATCGATACCCAGGGCAAGGTCCGCGAACAACTGCTGGGGGAGCAGACGGCGGCGGGGGTGATGGCGAAGCTTGAGGCGTTGCAGGCGCTCAAGTGATGATCGTTCCCACGCTCCGCGTGGGCAATGCAGGCCGGGACGCTCTGCGTCCCAGAAGCGGAACGCGGAGCGTCCCAAGAGGCATTCCCACGCGGAGCATGGGAACGATCAAGCAGGACAGTGCTCAGCCTTCCTCTAACCACCAACGCAGCGGCTTGCCCTGGGCTGGCCAGAAGCGCGTCTGTTCGATCGGCGAGATGTCCCAGCGCTCGACCTTCTCCAGCGCCTGCAAAAAGCGCGTTTCCTGCTCCATCACCGCCGGACCGCAGAGTTTGCGGGTGCTGCCGATCTTGCCGAAACTCAGCCGGTCGCCTTCCAGCGTGTACGGCGCGAACCAATGGTTGCAGCCTGCGTTGCCATAGGCGCGACCGTCATCGCCGAGGGTGATGGTCAGGTGGCTGTAGTCCATCAACGGCCGTTCACCGATCCATTCGAGAATGTAGCTGCGGTTCTGTTGCAGTTGCACCGGCTCGGCGGCGCAACCCATCAGGCCGGCGCCGATCAGCGCGGACAGGACCAGGCGTCTCATCAAGCGGCTTCCTGGCATTGAGGGCATACGTGCTTTTCACCGACAGTCGTCCAACCCAACTCGGCGATGCGCGCGGTGGCGGCCGGTTTCTGGGCCTTGGTGCCGAGCTTGGCATCGACGGCGAATTCGAAGCTCAGCGCCTTGGCGCAGCGGTCGCAATTGACCTGCCAGGTGTGGATCGCCAGCTCGCCGAACACCGGGCCGGTGGTCATGGCGGTCCATTGCCCCATCGGCTTGAGCAGATGCCGAACGGTGTCCACGGTCAGTCGCATGGACAAGTCCTTGCTGCCCTTGAGGGTCACGAGCAGAACGTCGTTGGCCTGGATCGAACCGCCGTTGCCGGTGACTTGGTAACGGCCCGGCGCCAGCGCGCGGACCTCGGTCAAGGTGTGCTGCGGGTTCATCAGGGTGTAGCGGAAATCGTGTTCGGCCATGGGTCCTCCAAATAGGCGCGACATGCTAGCACGGGGCAGGGCTGCCCATGGTCCGCAGGCGACGAACTTCCACTGCCGGGAGAGGGCGCAGGCGTTCAGCCTTCCACGAGATTGCGTGGCGCACCCTCGGCCCAGGCCGCGATATTGTCCAGTGTGGTAGCGGCGATCGCCGCCAAGGCTTCCCGAGTCAAAAACGCCTGGTGCGCCGTGACCACCACGTTGGGAAAGGTCAGCAGCCGCGCCAATACATCGTCCTGCAAGGGCAGGTCGGAGCGGTCTTCGAAAAACAGTTGGGCCTCTTCCTCATAGACGTCGAGGCCCAAGTAGCCCAGTTGGCCGCTTTTCAACGCGTCGATCAGTGCCGGCGTGTCCACCAGACCGCCGCGCCCGGTGTTGATCAGCATGGCGCCGCGCTGCATCGAGCTTAGGGAATCAGCGTTGATAAGGTGCCGGCTCTGTTCATTGAGTGGGCAGTGCAGGCTGATGATCTGCGCTTGTACCAACAAATCGGCCAAGGGCAAATAGCGGGCACCCAAGGCCTCGACCTGTGGATTGGGGTAAGGGTCGTATGCCAGCAATTGGCAGCCGAAGCCGGCCATGATCCGGGCGAAAGTCGCGCCGATCTGGCCGGTGCCGATCACGCCGACGGTCTTGCCCACCAAGTCGAAGCCCGTCAGCCCGTGGAGGCTGAAATTGCCGTCCCGGGTGCGGTTGTAGGCGCGGTGCAGGCATCGGTTGAGCGCCATGATCAACGCCACGGCGTGTTCGGCGACGGCGTGGGGCGAATAGGCCGGCACCCGGACGATGCTCAACCCCAGGCGTTTGGCCGCGGGCAGGTCGACATGGTTGTAGCCCGCCGAGCGCAGGGCGATCAGCCGCGTGCCGCCCTCGGCCAACCGTTCCAGCACCGGGGCGCTCAGGTCGTCGTTGATGAATGCGCAGACCACCTCATGCCGTTCGGCCAGGGCCACGGTGTCCAGGTTCAGCCGCGCCGGCTGGAACTGCAACTCAAGGCCTGCCGGTAGTGGGGCCTTGCTGAAACTGTCGCGGTCGTAGGTCTGGCTGCTGAAAAGAATGGCGCGCATGACGGCCTCCTGGCATTGGGATGAGCCCAGCCTAGCAGCGATCGCGCCGATGACCCTTGCGCTGGGTCAGGCGCTGATGCGTGCCTCGTTGGCCAGGCGATTGATGGCGTGTTCCAGTTCTTGCAAGGCGGCTGCGGCTTTTGGGTCCTGCTGCTTGAGCAGGGTTTCGCTGCGCTGGCAGGCCGCGCGCAGTTGCGGTACGCCGCAGTAGCGTGTGGCCCCGTGCAGGCGATGGACCCGTTCAATCAGGGCGTTGTGATCGTTGGCCTCGCTGGCCTGGCGAATCGCTTCACGGTCGGCCTCCAGGGATGCCAATAGCATCGCCAGCATGTCTGCCGCCAGATCGGCCTTGCCAGCGGCCAGGCGCAGGCCTTCCTCATGATCGAGGACCAGTAGCTCACTGCCGCCATGGGCCTCGACCGCCCGATCCGGCGCCTGGTTACGCAACGCCAGGCCGGTCCATTTGAGTACCACTTGGGCCAGTTGGCGCTCGCTGATGGGTTTGGTCAGGTAGTCATCCATGCCACTTTGCAGCAACGCGCGCTTCTCGTTGGCCATGGCATGGGCGGTGAGGGCGACGATGGGCAGCGGCGTGCAATGGCGTTCGCTTTCCCACTGGCGGATCGTCTCGGTGCTCTGTCGACCGTCCATGCCGGGCATCTGCACGTCCATCAAGACGAGGTCGAAGGTTTCCTTTTGCACAGCCTGGACCGCCGCGTATCCGCTTTCCACCGCCAGCACCCGGGCGCCCATGTCTTCGAGCAGCGTCTGCACCAGCAGCAGGTTGGCCGGGTTGTCGTCTACGCACAACACTTTCGGCGCGCGGCTGGCCACCGGTTCGTTGGGTTCGTTGCGTGGCGGGCGTGGGTTGACCAGGTCGGACAGCGCCCGGCGCAGCTTGCGGGTGCAGGCCGGCTTGGCTTGCAGCTGGCTATGAGGATTGGGTACCGAGAGGTGGTACAGCGTCTGTTCGGTGGTCGGGCATAGCACGAGCACCTTGCAGCCCAAGTGTTCCAAGTCCCAGATATGCTGGTTGAGACGTTCCGGTGGCATGTCATTGCTGGTGATGCCGAGCACGGCCAGGTCGATCGCCTGATCGGTCTGGTGGGCGACCGTGACGCCGTTGGTCAGGTTCTCCAGCGTATTGAATGGCGTGACTTGCAGTCCGCAGTCCTCGAGCTGATGTTGCAAGGCCTGGCGGGCCAGCTCGTGATTTTCCATAACGGCCACGCGCCGGCCGAGCAACGGAGGACCTGGCAAGTCTTCGACGTCGTCACGAGCCTTGGGCAGGCGCAGGCTGATCCAGAATTCGGAACCCTCGCCCGGTGTGCTGTCGACACCGATTTCCCCGCCCATCTGTTCCACCAGCCGCTTGGAAATCACCAGGCCCAGCCCGGTACCGCCGGGTTGCCGGGACAAGGAATTGTCGGCCTGGCTGAAGGCCTGGAACAGCGCTCGCACGTCCTGGCTGGAGAGGCCGATGCCGGTGTCCTGGATGCTGATGCGCAGTTGAACGCTGTCTTCGTGTTCGTCCTCGAGCATGGCCCGGGCAACGATGGTGCCTTCGCGGGTGAACTTGATGGCGTTGCTCACCAGGTTGGTGAGGATCTGCTTGAGGCGCAGCGGGTCGCCCACCAGCGACAGCGGTGTGTCCCGGTAGACCAGGCTCACCAGTTCCAATTGCTTGGCGTGGGCGGCGGGGGCGAGGATGGTCAGGGTGTCCTGCAACAGGTCCCGCAGGTTGAACGGAATGCTGTCGAGCACCAGCTTGCCGGCCTCGATCTTCGAAAAATCGAGGATTTCGTTGATGATGCCCAGCAGGCTGTCGGCGGATTTTTCAATGGTGCCCAGGTAGTCGAGCTGGCGCGGGGTCAGTTCGCTTTTTTGCAATAAATGCGTGAAGCCGAGGATGCCGTTGAGCGGCGTGCGGATTTCATGGCTCATGTTCGCCAGGAATTCGGATTTGATCCGGCTCGCTTCCAGCGCTTCCTTGCGGGCCAGGTCCAGCTCGATGTTCTGGATCTCGATGGTTTCGAGGTTCTGGCGCACGTCTTCGGTGGCTTGGTCGATGCTGTGCTGCAACTCTTCCTGGGCATTCTGCAAAGTGCCGGCCATGCGATTGATACCCGACGCCAATTCGTCCAGCTCCTGGCTGCCCAGCGGCGGCAGGCGGGTTTCCAGGTGACCGTCCTTGAGTTGCGCCACGGCCTGCTTGATCTGGCTCAGCGGGCGATTGATCGTGCGCCCCATGCGCAAGGCCAACAGGGCGGTGCAGCCCAGGCCAGCGGCGATCAGCAGCAGGCTGGCGAACAGGCTGCGATAACCGCGCAGCAACATGCCGCTGTGGGACAACTCCAACTCGACCCAGCCCAGCAGGCGGTCGGCTTCTTCGGGAACCAATTCACCGGCCAGGTTGCGGTGCTTGCCGAACACCGGCAGCAAATAACGGGTGGCGTCGTTGCCGGTGCGTTGCAGCAACTGGCTGCTGTTGCCCTCCGGCGCGCGGTTGAGCATGGTCGGGCCGGCATGGGCCATGGGCGTGCGGTCGGGCGCCAGGAAGGTCACGGCGCGTACGTCCGTCTGTTCAAGGGATTGGGTGGCGACGCGCTCCAGCAGTTCGGTGTCCTGGCGGCTCATGGCCGGCGCGACCAGCGGGGCCAGCTGTTCGGCGATCATCTCACCGCGTTGCAGCAACTGGGCGTGCAGGTCCGATTGCTGCATCCAGGTGAAATAACCACCCAGGACCAATGCCATCAGGCTGGTCGGCAACAGCGTCAGCAACAACACACGGCCTTTGATTCCCAGTTTCTTGAGCACGCTTGTCTCCTGCATCCAGCGGTCTGATTGAGCTTTGCGCGCATCCGGCACGCAACACCTGCGCAGTGTAGCGATTTGCGGGTGGGGGATCTTTGTAAAATTCGTGTCAACCGAGGACAACAAAGATCAGTGGGTACTTCAGATCTCCTTAAGGCAGGCAGCGACGCAGGATTAATTCACTACTATCGAAAGGGGACCGGGGGAACACATCTTCCTCGCCCGGCCGATAAGGGCGACTGTGTCCGCGTATTTTAAGCGGATGCAATTACCCCTGGCTTCAGGATCACCATGTGCCGATGTAAGTAATCAGCCCCTGATCAAGGTCGTTCGTGGGGGGGGCGCACCCGTTGCCAGCAGATCGATGCCCCGACGAAGCCCAGAGTGCTGATCACTGGAAGTTTAGCTCCGTACAAACCGCAGACGTGGCACGAAGTGTACGCAGCCCCAAAAGCACGATCACCACCATGGCCAGGCCCGCGACAATCGCGACGCCGAACCCTGCCTGCGCGCCATAGACGTCGATGACCAGTCCTGCCAATACGCCACCGAGCGCTACGCCGATGCTGATGCCTGTAGTCATCCACGTAAGTCCTTCGGTGATCCTTGACGGTGGAACAATGATCGAGCCGAGATTCATGACGACGACCATCGTTGGCGCAAATGACATACCTGCAACAAATAACATCCCGGAAAGGATGTAGACGTTCGGTGAAAGAATGGGCAACACGGCAGTGACTGCCGTTATCAGCACCCCGATAAAGAACTGCTTTTCAATTGGCAAGGAAATCCTTAAAGCGCCGAACGTCAGACCCGCGATCATTGAACCGAGCGCATAGGCTGCCAGGATGAAACTGGCAGCCGCCGGCCAGCCTTGTACGTTGGCGAAGGCCACAACCGCCACGTCGATTGATCCGCCAATCACACCCATTGCCAAGAGCGCTAGCACGATAGTACGAACGCCGGGGATAAGTAGGGTCGAGCTTGCGCTCCTTCTAATGCCCACGACCACCTTCGGTTCTGTCTGCCGCTGCATAAGAAAAGCCGTCACGCCGACAACCAGCAACAAAACGGCTACAAGCGGCCCGGCTTCCGCGAAAAAGCTGACGCTCAAACCAATGGCAAGTGGTGGGCCGATGATAAAGGCGAGTTCGGTTAGAACCGTGTCCAAGGAGAACGCCGTGTGTAACTCTGGCTTGCCACGGAAAAGCTGCGTCCAGCGTGCTCTTATCATGGCGGGCATGCTCGGCATCGTGCCCGCCAATGCCGCGAGAATAAACAGCAGTGTGACTGGAGCGCTCAGGTAGACGGCAATGATCAGCGTGAGCAACATACCAATGCTGAAGGCCGTCACAAAGGGCAGAACCCGACGTTGCCCCCGCTGATCAACAAGTTTCGATACTTGCGGACCGATAAGTGCATTCGCCAAGGTAAAAGTACCGGCGACCGCGCCCGCCAGCCAATAAAGGCCCGTCTGCTGCACCAACATGGTGATGATGCCGATGCCGATCATTGCCTGTGGTAGCCGGGCAATGGAACTCGCGATCACTAACCCCATGACGCCCGGGGTAGTGAAAAGTTCGCGGTAGGGATTTGCCATGATCGGCGCCTAAGTGGGTGGTTGAGCAAATATGCAAGTGGGCAGTAACAAATCCACTTGCAGAGGAGGGGACTCACGAGGATGGTTTGAAGCAAACATCCATTTGCGTCTGGCTTCAGCCCCGCCGATGTTAAAAGCGGCATCAGGTCATCCGTTTGTTTGCGTTTTTTCGCGGACACCTTGCGGCAGCCACTTCCTCAGTAACAGGCGTATGTCCCTCAGGTCGGAATGGGATGGTGCTTTCATCAGGGATGTGTTCGAGGCCTAATCCCTTCTGTTCTAGCTCCCGATGTATGTCTCGTGCCCGCTCGCCTTCCCCCGTCGCCAGCCACACTTCACTGACACTCAGCAAACGTGCCAACTGCGCCATCCACAACCGAGGCACACCCCGTACGCTCCAGTTCGTCAGGCATTGAGGGCTAACACGCAGCACCTCGGCGAATGCCGAGGGGGCGATGTCGTATTCTTCCAATAGGTTGCGCAAGCGTTGCCCAGAAGCCTGTCGGGCGCTGAGCTGCGAATCTTTTTGTTTCCACCAAGCGTTGACCATCGTTTTGCTCTGCATCCTGCTCGTACGTTGTAGCGGTACTACCTTAAACAACACGGTGCGAAGCCCGGTAGCCATGAATGCTTGCTCATTTATATAAAAGGAACGAACCCACAAGCAGGCAGGAAGGATATGACGGACAGTGCTTACAGCTGGTATGCATGCGCGATCCGAGCGCTCGGCTCTGTAGGGAAGGGCTACCTCCACCCAAAAGCGCACGCAACGTTCGCCTCGCTTATTCCCATAAGCCATAACCCCCTTACTTTGCGTGATATGGCCTCGCCGGGTTTGCCGGTATGATAGGCGCCCCCGCAGTCCGGATTGCGAATACGCCATGACTCTGCAGTACCCAACCATCGCCGATTGCGTCGGCAACACTCCGCTGGTCCGCTTGCAGCGCTTGCCCGGCGAGACCACTAATACGCTTTTGCTCAAGCTCGAAGGGAACAACCCGGCGGGTTCGGTCAAGGACCGGCCGGCGTTGTCGATGATCACCCGTGGCGAATTGCGCGGGCAGATCCGGCCCGGCGATACGCTGATCGAGGCGACGTCCGGCAACACCGGTATTGCTCTGGCGATGGCGGCGGCGATCAAGGGCTACAAGATGATCCTGATCATGCCCGACAACTCCAGCGCCGAGCGCAAGGCGGCGATGACTGCCTATGGCGCCGAGCTGATCCTGGTCACCCAGGAGGAGGGCATGGAAGGTGCCCGGGACCTGGCCGAGCGCATGCAGGCCGAAGGCCGGGGCAAGGTGCTCGATCAGTTCGCCAACGGTGACAATCCCGAGGCCCACTACACCACCACCGGTCCTGAGATCTGGCGCCAGACCGACGGCACGATCACTCATTTCGTCAGCTCGATGGGCACCACCGGCACCATCATGGGCACCTCGCGCTACTTGAAAGAACAAAATCCGAACGTGCAGATCATCGGCCTGCAACCGATGGAAGGCTCGGCCATCCCCGGCATCCGACGCTGGCCCGAAGAGTATCTGCCAAAGATCTACCAGGCCGACCGCGTGGACCGGATCATCGACATGGCCCAGAGCGAAGCCGAGGACGTGACCCGTCGCCTGGCGCGTGAGGAAGGCATTTTCTGCGGCGTGTCGTCGGGCGGTGCCGTGGCGGGGATGCTGCGTCTGTCGAAAGAAGTCGAGAACGCGGTGATCGTCGCGATCATCTGTGACCGTGGCGACCGTTATCTGTCGACCGGCATTTTCGACGCGCCCAACTGATGGCCAAGCATGAAAGAGGCTTGCGCTTCCAGCCCAGCGGCGGAAGCCGGGCCCCGCAGGTGCCCACCGGTAAAAAGCAGCGCTTGACCATTGAACGCCTGGCCAATGATGGCCGGGGAATTGCGTTTGTCGAGGGTCGGACCTGGTTCGTCATCGGCGCGCTGGCCGGTGAAGAGGTCGAGGCGCGCGTGCTCGGTGCCCATGGCAAAGTGGTCGAGGCGCGCACCGAGCGGGTGTTTTCGCCCAGCGAACTGCGTCGTCCGGCACCGTGCATCCATGCCGGTCGTTGCGGTGGCTGCAGCGTCCAGCATTTGCCCCATGCCGAACAGCTTGCCCTGAAACAGCGCATGCTCGCCGAGCAACTGTCCCGAGTTGCAGGCGTTGAGCCAGGCGAATGGGCCGAGCCTTTGAGTGGGCCGGAGTTCGGTTATCGACGCCGCGCCCGCGTGGCCGTGCGTTGGGACCAGAAGGCGAAAAAGCTTGAAGTCGGTTTCCGTGCGGTCGGCAGCCAGGACATCGTCGCCATCGATCAATGCCCGGTGCTGGTACAGCCCTTGCAACCGATCATGAGCCGCTTGCCGGAGATGCTGCGACGCTTGAGCAAACCCCAGGCGTTGGGTCATGTGGAGTTGTTCGCCGGCTCGTCCCTCGCGGTATTGCTGCGCCACATGGCGCCGTTGTCTGAGGCCGACCTGACGATTCTCAAGGATTTCTGCGGGTTTCATGAGGCCCAGTTGTGGCTTCACGGTGAAGGCGAGCCGCAACCGGTCGAGCCCGGCCAAGCCTTGGGGTTTCGCCTGGATAGCTGGGATCTGGAACTGGCGTACCGGCCGGGGGATTTCATCCAGGTCAACGCCGCCGTCAACGAAGCGATGATCGCCCAGGCCCTGCAATGGCTGGCGCCTCAATCGGATGAGCGCGTGCTGGACCTGTTCTGCGGCCTGGGCAACTTTGCCTTGCCGCTGGCCAGGAAGGTACGCGAGGTGGTGGCCGTGGAAGGTGTACAGACTATGGTGGACCGCGCGGCCGCTAACGCCGTCAGCAACAATTTGAATAACACTGCCTTTTTTCAGGCCGATTTATCCCAGCCATTGGCGGATGCCGAATGGATCGGCGAAGGCTTTTCTGCGGTACTCTTGGACCCACCCCGTGACGGTGCTTTCGAGGTGGTACGCAAGCTGGCGTCCCTCGGTGCCAGACGGTTGGTTTATGTGTCGTGCAACCCGGCAACTTTGGCTCGGGACACGGTCGAATTGATCAAGCAGGGCTACCGGTTAAAACGTGCCGGGATTCTCGATATGTTTCCTCAAACGGCGCATGTCGAGGCCATGGCGTTATTTGAAGCGAGCCAGGATGGCTTGTCCGATTGACCCGTTCGTGCCAACCCACCACAGCCTTGGGTGGAAACACGAGCAACGAAGGTCAGCGATGTTGACGCATTGAATCTGCGTCGTAGGGAAGGTAAGTAAAGATGGTACAGGTGAGAGCACACCAGCCGATCAACACCGACGGCAGTATCAATCTCGAGGCTTGGCTCGATCACGCGGTCAGTATCGACACGGCACTGGATCGCGAAGCCTTGAAGGCCGCTTGCGAGTTCGCTCGCGAGGCGGAACAGCAACACAACGCGGCGAAGAACCTCTGGTCCGAAGGCACCTCGAGTTTCCAGACGGGCCTTGAAATCGCCGAAATCCTCGCCGACCTCAAGCTCGACCAGGACTCGCTGGTGGCGGCGGTGCTGTACCGCGGCGTGCGCGAAGGGCAGATCCAGCTTCCGATGGTCAGCCAGCGCTTTGGCACCGTGGTCGCCAAGTTGATTGATGGCGTGCTGCGCATGGCCGCTATCAGCGCCAGCCTCAGCCCGCGCCAGTCGATGGTGCTGGGAACCCAGGGCCAGGTGGAAAACCTGCGCAAGATGCTGGTGGCAATGGTCGACGACGTGCGCGTCGCGCTGATCAAGCTGGCCGAGCGCACCTGCGCAATCCGTGCGGTGAAATCCGCCGACGACGAGAAGCGCAATCGCGTGGCCCGGGAAGTCTTCGACATCTATGCGCCGCTGGCCCACCGCCTGGGTATCGGTCACATCAAATGGGAGCTGGAGGATTTGTCCTTCCGCTACCTGGAGCCCGACCAGTACAAGCAGATAGCCAAGCTGCTGCACGAGCGCCGCCTGGATCGAGAACGGTTCATCACCGACGTCATGACCCAATTGCGCGAAGAGTTGCAGGCCACCGGCGTCGAAGCCGACATCAGTGGCCGGGCCAAGCACATCTATTCGATCTGGCGAAAAATGCAGCGCAAGGGCCTGGAATTCAGCCAGATCTACGACGTTCGCGCCGTTCGCGTACTGGTCCCGGAAATGCGCGACTGCTACACCGCGCTCGGCATCGTCCATACCCTGTGGCGGCACATTCCGAAGGAGTTCGACGACTACATCGCCAACCCGAAGGAAAACGGCTACCGCTCACTGCACACCGCGGTCATCGGCCCCGAAGGCAAGGTGCTGGAAGTGCAGATTCGCACCCACGCCATGCACGAGGAAGCCGAGCTGGGCGTTTGCGCCCACTGGAAATACAAGGGCACCGACGTCAAGTCCGGGTCCAACCACTACGAAGAGAAAATCTCCTGGTTGCGCCAAGTGCTCGAATGGCACGAGGAGCTGGGTGACATCGGCGGCCTGGCCGAACAGCTGCGGGTCGACATCGAACCGGACCGGGTCTATATCTTCACCCCCGATGGCCATGCCATCGACCTGCCCAAGGGCGCGACGCCGCTGGACTTCGCCTATCGGGTGCATACCGAGATCGGCCACAACTGCCGTGGCGCGAAGATCAACGGGCGGATCGTGCCGCTCAACTACAGCCTGCAGACCGGCGAGCAGGTCGAAATCATTACCAGCAAGCACGGCACGCCGAGCCGCGACTGGCTGAACCCGAACCTGGGCTACATCACCACTTCCCGTGCGCGGGCGAAGATCGTCCATTGGTTCAAGTTGCAGGCCCGCGACCAGAACGTCGCGGCGGGCAAGACCTTGCTCGAGCGCGAGCTGAGTCGCCTCGGCCTGCCGCAGGTGGATTTCGACAAGCTGGCTGAAAAAGCCAACATGAAAACCGCCGAGGACATGTTCGCGGCCCTCGGTGCCGGCGACTTGCGCCTGGCGCAACTGGTCAACCTGGCCCAGCAACTGGTGGAGCCGGAGCGCGGCAACGAGCAACTGGAGCTGATCCCGCGCAAGGCCACCGGCTACAAGCCCGGCAAGCGCGGCGACATCCAGATCCAGGGCGTGGGCAACCTGATGACACAGATGGCCGGCTGCTGCCAGCCGTTGCCGGGCGATGCAATCGTCGGCTACATCACCCAAGGCCGTGGCGTGAGCATTCACCGCCAGGACTGCGCCTCGGTGCTGCAACTGGCCGGTCGCGAGCCCGAGCGCATCATCCAGGTCAGTTGGGGCCCGGTGCCGGTGCTCACTTATCCAGTGGACATCATCATTCGCGCCTACGACCGCTCCGGTCTGCTGCGTGACGTGTCCCAGGTGTTGCTCAACGAGCGCATCAACGTGTTGGCGGTCAACACCCGCTCGAACAAGGAGGACAACACGGCGCTGATGTCCCTGACCATCGAGATCCCGGGCCTGGACGCGCTGGGGCGGCTGCTGGGACGGATTTCCCAGCTGCCGAACATCATCGAGACCCGGCGTAACCGTACGCCGGGATGATCCGTGAGCCAATTGTGGGGGCGGGCAATCTCGCTCCCACAGAGTTTCGTGTGATGAGACGGATTAATGTATAGCCTCGAAGATCTGCTCCACCTGATGAACCGCCTGCGGGACCCGCAGTACGGTTGCCCCTGGGATATCAAGCAAACCTACGCCACCATCGTCCCGCATACGCTTGAAGAAGCCTACGAGGTCGCCGATGCGATCGAGCGTGGCGATTTCGATCACCTGCAGGACGAGTTGGGCGACCTGCTGTTCCAGGTGGTGTATTACAGCCAGTTGGCCCGGGAAGAAAACCGCTTCGAATTCGCCGGTGTGGTCGACAGCATCACCCGCAAGCTGATCCGCCGCCATCCCCATGTGTTTCCTACCGGCGACTTGTATGCGCCCGTGGATATCCCGCGCCTGAGCGAAGAGCAGGTCAAGCAGCGCTGGGAGGAAATCAAGGCCGAGGAGCGGGCCGAGAAAGCTTCGGTGCCCGAGCAATTGTCGCTGCTCGACGATGTGCCGGCGGCCCTGCCGGCGTTGTCCCGTTCGGCGAAATTGCAGAAGCGTGCCGGTCAGGTCGGTTTCGACTGGCCTGGCCCGTTGCCGGTGCTCGACAAGGTCCGCGAGGAACTGGATGAAGTGCTTGAGGCGATGGCGGATAACGACCCTGCGGCCATCAGCGATGAGGTCGGCGACTTGCTGTTCAGCGTGGTCAATCTGGCCCGGCACCTCAAGGTCGACCCCGAAGCCGCCCTGCGTGGCGCCAATGCAAAGTTCGAGCGACGTTTCCGATTTATCGAACAGGCATTGCGCGACACCCACCGTCCCATGGAAGATTGCACCCTCGAAGAGTTGGACGCCTTGTGGGGCGAAGCCAAACGTCAGGAAAAGAATTTGCCCAGCTGTGGCTGAGGCCGTTGCCTAAGTGAGTAAGCACCATGAGCCTTTCCCTTCGCGACCAGTTGCTCAAAGCAGGGCTGGTCAACCAAAAGCAGGCCAAACAGGTCGGCAAAGAGAAACAGAAGCAGCAGCGCCTGGCCCATAAAGGCCAGATCGAACTGGATGATTCCCAGCAGCGCGCGGCCCAGGAAGCCATGGCCGAGAAGGTCAAGCGCGACCAGGAACTCAACCGACAGCAGCAGGAAAAGGCCGAACAGAAGGCTCGGGCCGCGCAGGTCAAGCAACTGATCGAAGTCTCGCGCTTGCCGAAGCTGACCACCGACGACTATTACAACTTTGTCGACGACAAGAAGGTCAAGCGTATCTCGGTCAACGCCCTGATGCGCAACAAGCTGAGCAGCGGTTCCCTGGCGATCGTCCATCATGGCGGTGGCTATGAAGTGATTCCTCGTGAAGCGGCCTTGAAGATCCAGGAGCGCGATCCCCAGCGCATCGTCCAGCTCAATACCCAGACCGAAGAAGTGGACGCCGATGATCCGTACGCGGCGTATCAGATTCCTGACGATCTGATGTGGTAAGCAGGGCAGCAAGCTAAGCACAGGCCCAATGTGGGGGCGGGAAAGCCCGCCCCCACAGGTGTTCCTGTCTTCAGGATTCTGCCATTTCACGCGAGCGCAACCGTTCTTCGCGCTCCAGCTCGGCCCGGTAGTTCTGAGCGTCCGTCTCGGAATGGAACATTCCCACCAGTAGATCCTGTTGATGCACATCCCAGATCCGGATGCCGGCAGCAATGCCTTCATGGGACATATGGGCGTCGTCGCGTTCAGTTACTTTCACAGTCATCTTGCAAGCTCCAATCTCTGTTATCTGCAGCAAGGCGTGTGCAGGACTTTGTTATAGATTTTGGTAGCCAGCTAAGTAAATGCTTCGGCGCGTTAAGAAACTTTCATAAAAATCGCCACAATCGCGCAGGCCAGGCAGGGCGCGGCATTCGGTCGCAGTTGGGTACGTTTCATGAAGAAGGTTTCATGTTGGAGCGATGACGCATGCGGACGATAGCGGACATGGGGTGAGCAATTGCGGGCAACAAAAAGCCCCGCATTGGCGAGGCTTCTTTTGTATCGGGTTAATCAGCTGCCTTTCACAGCCTTGCCGTTGACCGTACCGTCCTGGAGCATGATGTTGTACTCCTTGCCGTCGGTCTCGACCTGTTGCAGGCGCACCAGCAAGTAATCCCAATCCTTGGCAAACCAGAGCACGGTGATGCGCTTGCTTTGCGTCGGGTCACGCACGCGCTCGACTTTGATGGCTTCGATCTGGCCGGCCTTGGTGGCGACCTTTTCCGAACCGAGCACGCGGAAGTCGTAGGTGTCGATCTCACCATCATCGACCACCTGGTAGCTCATGCTTTTCTTGCCAGCCGCCACGTCGTGTTGCAGGGCCAGTTGATAAGTGGACTTATCGACCATGCCCCGGTTCAGCGTCAGCTTGACCGGGTCGCCGCGATCGGTACCGGTGACCATCTTGGTGTTCCAGTCGAAGTCCAGGTCAGCCTTCTTGGCTTTGCCCAGGCCGCCGCGTTCGAAATGGTAGGACTGTGGCAACAAGGTGTCCTTGTCCACGGTCAGGGTGCTTTCTTCGGTCAGGCTGGCGATCATCATCGACGCCTTGAAGCTCAGCTTCCAGGTGCCGTTGGCCTCTTTGGTCAGGCTACGCTCGGCGGTGCCGCTCATGGGCAGCTGTTTCCAATCGGCGGTGTAGCTGGCGGAGAACGGTTGAAGGTCTGCGGCCTGTGCAAGGGGCAAGGCGAGCAGAGCGCAAGCGAAGAGCAGGGCGCGACGCATAAAATCTCCTAGTATCGAATCAAATGGCCGCTGGCGGCGAGCAACTGGCCGTCCAGTGAGGCCCCGCGATCGTCGAGGGTCAGCCGGCCTTCGGCAAACCAGCGCACGGCCATCGGGTAGATCTGGTGCTCACGGGCGTGGACCCGTTGCGCCAGGCTTTGCGGCGTGTCGTGCAACTCTACCGGTATTACTGCCTGTACGACCAGTGGTCCGCCATCGAGTTCCTCGGTGACGAAGTGCACGGAGCAGCCGTGCTCCGTGTCGCCGGCCTCCAGCGCGCGCTGGTGAGTGTGTAACCCTTTGTATTTGGGCAGCAGCGACGGATGGATATTGAACAGGCGGCCCTGGTAGTGACGCACGAAGCCGGCGCTGAGGATGCGCATGAAGCCAGCGAGTACCACCAACTGTGGATCGAACGCGTCGATCTGTTCGATCAGCGCGGCGTCGAAGGCTTCGCGACCGTCGAACGCCTTGTGATCAAGGACGCGGGTATCGATCCCCGCGTCCTCGGCACGTTGCAGGCCGTAGGCATCGGCGCGGTTGGATATCACCGCGCGGATACGGACCGGGCTGTTGCCGGTCCGCGTACTGTCGATCAGGGCCTGCAGGTTACTGCCGGTGCCAGACAACAACACCACGACGTTACAGGTGGCAGGCGGCTGCTCGTGCATCAATGTGCCTTAAGGTTTTTCAGCTCGACTTGCGCAGCGCCTTCGGCAGCGGTGGCGATCTGGCCGATGACCCAAGGCTGCTCGCCGGCTTCACGCAGGACGTTCAGGGCGGTCTCGACGTGCTCCTGGGCTACGCAGATGACCATGCCCACGCCACAGTTCAGCACGCGGTGCATTTCGGATTCGTCGACGTTGCCTTTCTCTTGCAGCCAGTCGAACACCGCAGGGCGGGTCCAGCTCGCCACGTCGACCACCGCCTGGGCACCTTTTGGCAGCACGCGCGGGATGTTGTCCAGCAGCCCGCCGCCAGTGATGTGGGCCATGGCCTTGACGGCGCCGGTGTCCTTGATCAGCTTGAGCAGTGGCTTGACGTAGATGCGCGTCGGCGCCATCAGCAGGTCGGCCAGCGGCTTGCCGTCGAGCTGGGTGTTCTCGATGTCGGCACCCGAGACTTCGATGATCTTGCGGATCAGTGAGTAGCCGTTGGAGTGCGGGCCGGAAGACGGCAGCGCGAGCAGGGCATCGCCAGCAGCGACTTTCGAGCCGTCGATGATCTCGGCTTTTTCCACGACGCCGACGCAGAAGCCCGCCAGGTCGTAGTCTTCGCCTTCGTACATGCCTGGCATTTCAGCGGTTTCGCCGCCAACCAGGGAGCAGCCGGACAGTTCGCAGCCGGCGCCGATGCCGGTCACGACCTGGGCGGCGGTGTCGACGTTCAGTTTGCCGGTGGCGTAGTAGTCGAGGAAGAACAGCGGCTCTGCGCCGCAGACCACCAGGTCATTTACGCACATGGCCACCAGGTCGATGCCGATGGTGTCGTGTTTGTTCAGGTTCAGGGCCAGGCGCAGCTTGGTGCCCACGCCGTCAGTGCCGGAGACCAGCACCGGTTGCTTGTAGCCGGCCGGGATTTCGCAGAGGGCGCCGAAACCGCCCAGGCCGCCCATGACTTCCGGGCGCGCGGTGCGCTTGGCGACGCTCTTGATGCGTTCGACCAATGCTTCACCGGCGTCGATGTCTACACCGGCGTCCTTGTAGCTCAGGGAGGGTTGCTTGCTCATGATCCAGGCCTTTAAAGGGGGGATTTCTGGGTAACGACCGATCGCCGGGGCCGTGGAATAACCGTTGTACGAATTATTCCGGATGCCCAGCCATTGCCAGTCTGCGAAGGCGCGCGATTTTATCAGGCTTGTGCAGCAGCGGCCATCCTCGTGCCGACGGGCAGGGACATATCCACCAAAAAAAACCGATATTTGTTGTGATGGTACTGCACGGCACGTCTGTATAAGGTGTAGCGGTAAGCGACTATGGCGATGACCGTGGGAAACTTGCATCGGGTGGCTGAATGTTTTGCCCGGTGTCGTGTCACAGCCATGCTCAATCTTCTCCACACGGCCGCTGCCAGCCGTTTTGTCCGGGAATTTTCCATGCGTTTGTTCAAATTCTTGTCTGTGGGCTGCTTGTCGCTGATCAGCCTGGCGAGCCATGCCGAAACCCTCAATAGCCTTTATCAGGTGCGTGAACCGGTCAGCAGCCAGGCGCCGGATGAGCGTAACCAGGCGACGTTGCGTGCCCTGGACACCTTGGTGCTGCGTCTGACCGGCGACGCCAAGGCCGCCCAGAGCCCCGGCCTGGCGGCGATCCGCAAGGACCCGCAACAGATCATTCTCCAATATGGCTACGAGGCCGGCCCTCCGGAAAGCCTGCAGGTGGACTTCGATCCAGCCAGCACCGACCGGGCGTTGCGTTCGGCGGGGCTGTCGCTTTGGGGGGCGAATCGCCCGTCGATCCTGGGCTGGTGGCTGAACGATTCGGCGGAGGGTTCCAGTCTGGTCGGCGATGGCCAGGCCAGCGCCACGCCGTTGCGCCGGGCTGCCCAGCACCGGGGTTTGCCGCTGCATCTGCCCCTGGCGGACTTGAGCGAGCAGATTGTCGCCACGGCGCCGACCCTGCAAGGCAACGACCCGGCACCATTGCGCGAGGTGTCGGAGCGCTACGGTTCCGACGCGTTACTGGCGGTCCATGCCAAGGAAGAGGGCGGCCAGTGGCAAGCGAGCTGGCGCCTGTGGCTGGGCGACCAGCGCGAACAGGGCAGCGTCCAAGGCGCCGATCCTGCTGCATTGGCTGATGCCGTGATGCTGGCGGTAAGCCAACGCCTGGCGCCGCGTTTCGTGGCCAAGCCGGGTGTCGCTACCGAACAATTGCTGGAAGTGCAAGGTGTGAACCTTGAGCGTTACGCGGCGTTGGGGCGGTTGCTTGAACCGTTCGGTGGGCAAGTGCAACGGGTCGAAGGCGATGTGATCGTCTACAAGGTCAGCGCAAGCGCAGAGCAGCTGAAGGCGCAGTTGGCCCTGGCGAAGCTGCAGGAGATACCCGCCGGGGAGGCCATCGCGCCGACGCCTGCGGTCCAGCCCGCCGCCGATGGCGCGATTTCGCCTGTGCAGCCAGCGCCAGCGCCCGTCGCCAATCTGCGGTTCCGCTGGTAGGTTTTCTTCTTTATATAGAGTCAGGAGTGGTTCATGGGCGACACGCGGCGTTGGTTCTGGTTGGGTGGGGTCGCCCTGCTGATTGTGTTCATCTGGTTGTTGCACCCGATCCTCACGCCTTTCCTGGTTGCGCTGTTGCTGGCCTACCTGTTCGATCCGGTCGTGGATCGCCTGGAAAAACTCGGGCTGTCCAGAACCTGGGGCGTGGTAGCGGTGTTTGCGCTGTTCACGCTGATCGTGAGCGCTCTGTTGCTGGTGCTGATACCAATGCTCGCCAAGCAACTGGTGCGCCTGTACGAACTGGCGCCGCAGATGCTCGATTGGTTGCAGCACAGCGCGGTGCCATGGGTGCAGTCGAAGCTGGGGTTGTCCGACGGTTTCTGGAAGTTCGACAAGGTCAAGGCGGCCATCAGCGAACATATGGGCCAGACCACCGATATCGTCGGCGTGGTCTTGAGCCAGGCCACGGCGTCGAGCCTGGCGCTGATCGGCTGGCTGGCGAACCTGGTGTTGATCCCGGTGGTGGCTTTCTATCTGCTGCGTGACTGGGATCTGATGATGGCCAAGATCCGCAGCCTGCTGCCGCGTCATCGCGAAGAACGCATCATGACGTTGACCGGCGAATGCCACGAAGTACTCGGTGCATTCGTCCGGGGCCAATTGCTGGTGATGGTCGCGTTGGGTTTCATTTATGCCGCAGGGCTGATGCTGGTCGGGCTGGAACTGGGGTTGTTGATCGGCCTGATCGCCGGGCTGGCGGCCATCGTGCCTTACATGGGGTTTGTCATTGGGATTGGCGCGGCGTTGGTCGCCGGGCTGTTCCAGTTCGGTGGGGATTTGTATCCCATGGTTGGCATCGTCGCGGTGTTCATGGTTGGGCAGGCGCTGGAGGGCATGGTGCTGACGCCGCTGCTGGTGGGCGATCGCATCGGCCTGCATCCGGTTGCGGTGATCTTCGCGATCCTGGCAGGCGGCGAGTTGTTCGGCTTCACCGGGGTCCTGCTGGCGTTGCCGGTGGCGGCGGTGATCATGGTGCTGGTGCGCCATGTGCACGATCTGTACAAGGATTCGGACATCTACAGTGGCGTCGAAGACCCTGATCTGTAAGGCGAATGATCGGTGGAGTGTCAGGGAAACTGATGCTCCGCGCCCTTGCCGCTGCAAACCTTTGATTTTGCTCGTGGTCCGGCGCATTGTGCGGTCCGCGTCACGGGTATAAACTTTGCGCACTTTACACAGAGGCCACTAACGGTTCCCGTGGAACTGTTCAGTCAGCATGAAACCGATTCAGCTGCCCCTAGGTGTGCGTCTGCGTGATGACGCCACCTTTATCAACTACTACCCAGGCGCCAATGCCGCTGCACTCGGCTATGTCGAGCGGCTTTGCGAAGCCGACGCCGGCTGGACCGAGAGCCTGATTTATCTGTGGGGCAAGGACGGGGTAGGGCGCACGCATCTGTTGCAGGCTGCTTGCTTGCGGTTCGAGCAATTGGGCGAGCCGGCGGTGTATCTACCGTTGGCCGAGTTGCTGGATCGCGGCGTTGATATCCTCGACAACCTCGAGCAGTACGAACTGGTCTGCCTGGATGACCTCCAGGCCGTGGCCGGCAAGGCCGATTGGGAAGAGGCGTTGTTCCACTTGTTCAATCGGCTTCGCGACAGTGGTCGGCGCTTGCTGATTGCCGCCTCGACATCGCCGCGAGAGCTGCCAGTGAAACTGGCGGACCTCAAGTCTCGTCTCACCCTGGCGCTGATTTTCCAGATGCGCCCGCTTTCCGATGAAGACAAGCTGCGCGCATTGCAACTGCGGGCCTCGCGCCGTGGCCTGCACCTGACCGACGAAGTCGGGCATTTCATCCTCACCCGTGGCACCCGCAGCATGAGCGCTTTGTTCGAATTGCTCGAACGTCTCGATCAGGCCTCACTCCAGGCCCAGCGCAAGCTGACCATTCCTTTTTTGAAAGAAACTTTAGGCTGGTAAAACTGTCGCCAGATGATGGCTTAAAGCCTCTTCTTAACCCGGCGAAGCCCGCGGTTTTACTGGGCTGGAGGCCTGAAACCCGCTCAATACGGGCTTAAGCGCTTAGATGTAAACGAGAAATCAAGAAGTCACATTTGCATCGATTGAATTTGCAAATGAGGATGATAGAAGGCATAGTCTCGCCATCTTTACTACTTCAGCCACGGTCGTGCCCATGCTAAGTCGCTTCGCACCCCTCGTGCCTCTCGCACTCGTTACCCTGTTGTTCGGTTGCGCTGCCCACTCTCCAGTGACCCAGCAAGCGCCACAACCACA
Organism: Pseudomonas marvdashtae; assembly: GCF_014268655.2. NCBI lineage: Bacteria > Pseudomonadati > Pseudomonadota > Gammaproteobacteria > Pseudomonadales > Pseudomonadaceae > Pseudomonas > Pseudomonas marvdashtae. The sequence continues at coordinate 4,262,969 of NZ_JABWQX020000001.1, read as the reverse complement.
GGTCAAGAATTCCGTTACCGCCCAGTCTTCCTCCGTTGCGTTCCAGGAAGAAATGGCCTCCGATAAAGAGCTGGCGGACTTTGCCGGCAGCAAGCCTTATCAGCTTCCGGTGCTGGCAGACAGCATCCTGGAACGGGGCATGTCCTTGATCGGCACGCGTTATCGTTTTGGCGGCACCTCCGAAGCGGGCTTCGACTGCAGCGGTTTCATCGGTTATCTGTTTCGTGAAGAGGCGGGCATGAACCTGCCGCGCTCCACTCGCGAAATGATCAACGTAAAAGCCCCGCTGGTAGCCCGCAATCAACTTGAACCCGGTGACCTGTTGTTCTTCAGCACCAATGGTCGTCGCGGTCGCGTCAGCCACGCCGGTATCTACCTGGGCGACAACCAGTTCATCCACTCCAGCAGCCGCCGCAGCGGTGGAGTGCGAATCGACAGCCTGGGCGACAGCTACTGGAGCAAGACCTTCATCGAAGCCAAGCGCGCCCTCGCCATGGCACCGACTGTCGTCACCGCTCGCAAGTAAGCACACAGTTTGTGAGGCAAACTTAAAGTCTTACTTGAAGTTTGCCTCATAGTCGCTAGAATCCATGATCATTGATTGATGGCAATCCGCCTGCGTTCTACGCAGGCGGCTTTGTTTCCATCTCCACGGCAGAAAAGCCGCATCCAGATCAGGATTGTTCTGCTTATGTCGACGTCGGCCCGCCTCGCTGTTCTTTTCGTTGCCGCGCTGCTCAGCGCTTGCGCAAGCCGCACCCCACCGACTGCGCCAGTGCGGGCCCCGGTGGTTTTTGCCCCTTCCCAAACTTTTTCCCCTGCCGCCGAAGACGTGCTTTTTCGAGCGCTGGGCCTGGTGGGCACACCCTATCGCTGGGGCGGCAACACGCCCGATTCAGGTTTTGATTGCAGTGGCTTGATCGGCTACGTGTACCGTGACGCCGCCGGCATTTCCTTGCCGCGTTCCACTCGCGAAATGATCAGCATGCGCGCGCCACAGGTTGGCAAGGACGCGTTGCAGAGCGGTGACCTGGTGTTCTTTGCCACCAATGGCGGCTCCCAGGTCAGCCATGCCGGGATTTACGTAGGAGAAGGGCGTTTCGTCCATGCGCCGGCCACCGGCGGGACGGTCAAGCTCGACAGTCTTTCCAAGGCGTATTGGCAAAAAGCCTATCTGGGCGCCAAGCGTGTATTGCAGCCGGAACACCTGGCGCGTAATCCCTGACCAGGATTTCTACTGAAGGCTCTTGTGGCGAGGGAGCTTGCTCCCGCTGGGCTACGCAGCAACCGCTAAAAAGCTTGGGGCTGCTGCGCAGCCCAACGGGGCGGTGCGACGTTTCGCCCCCTCGCCACAAGGGTGCATCAGCTTATTTTGCCGACACCCGCCAAATCTTGTTCCCCACATCGTCAGCCACCAACAACCCTCCCTGCTTATCGATCACCACACCCACCGGCCGGCCCTGGGCCTTTTCGTCTGCGTTGAGGAAGCCAGTCAGCACGTCTACGGGCTGTCCCATCGGCTTGCCGCCATTGAACGGGACGAAGATCACTTTGTAGCCACTGTGGGGTTTGCGGTTCCAGGAGCCGTGCTGCCCAATGAATGCACCTTGGGTAAAGGGTTCGGGCAACTTGCTGCCCTCGGCGAAAGTCAGGCCCAGAGAGGCGGTGTGAGGACCGACGGCATAATCCGGAGCGATAGCCTTGGCCACCAGGTCGGGGTTCTGCGGCTCGACCCGGACGTCGATGTTCTGCCCGTAATAACTGTAGGGCCAGCCATAAAAGCCGCCGTCTTTCACCGAAGTGATGTAGTCCGGTACCAGGTCGCTGCCGATCTCGTCCCGTTCGTTGACCGCCGTCCACAGCGCCCCGCTGCGTGGTTCCCACGCCAGGCCGTTGGGGTTGCGCAGGCCCGAGGCGAAGATGCGGTGCTTGCCCGTGGCTCGGTCCACTTCCCATATCGCCGCGCGCCCTTCCTCAACCCCCATGCCATTTTCCGCGACGTTGCTGTTGGAGCCGGTAGTGACATACAGCTTGCTGCCGTCCCGGCTGGCGATCACGTTTTTGGTCCAGTGGTGGTTGAGGGTGCCGCCCGGCAAATCGACGACCGTGGTGGGCTGCGCCTTGATCTGCGTATCACCCTCTTTGTAAGGGAAGCGGATCAACCGGTCGGTGTCGGCGACGTACAGGTCATTCCCTACCAAGGTCATGCCGAACGGCGAATTGAGATTTTCCAGGAAGATCGTCCGGGTTTCGGCGATGCCGTCGTGATTGGCGTCTCGCAGCAATGTGATGCGGTTGGGACTGGGCACGCCAGCGCCGGCACGCCCCATGACTTTTTTCATCACCCAGCCCCGAATGCCCTTGGCGTCGTCGGGCTTGGGTGGCGCGTTGGTTTCCGCCACCAACACATCGCCATTGGGCAAGACGAACAGCCAGCGCGGATGGTCCAGGCCCTCGGCGAACGCGGCCACTTGCAGGCCCTGGGCCGGGGTTGGCTTGGCGCCATCCGGCCAGCCGACGGCTTCGGCGATGTTCACCGTGGGAATCAGGGTCTTGTTCGGTTCGGGCAGTTTCGGCGACGGGCCGAAACCGTCGGACACCTGCAAAGTGGAAGACTCGCCACAAGCAGCAAGCCCAGTAGCAAGGGCGACGATTAAAAGATGCGGTGGCTTAAGCATGCGGGCTTCCCTATGAATGCATGTGGTTATTCATAGAGAAGCGTAGCCGTGGGATGGTTCAACCGTCAGCCGTGAGCCTGTTTCAACAGCAAGGCGATGCCAGGGTGATAATGGCCGGCCTCGTTGCGCAACTTGCGGTAGGCGTAGGGGAAGTACCAAGCCACAGCGCAGGTGTTTTCTTTCTGCAAGTCATCGATCATGTCCTGCAGTTCTTCGGGCGTGGCGCTTTGCTGGACTTTTTGCGGGGCGACGAAGAGGCAGCCCACCTTCAAGTCGCTGGCATAACTGATACGTTTGGCGTCGCTGGCGGCTTCCTGCAACGGTTGGGTCAGGTTCAGGTTGTTGACCTTGGGCCAGCGTTGAGTAGCCTGGATGAAAACGCGTTCTTCGCTGCTGGCGATCAGCAGGTCGGCGCTGGCGTTACGCTCGCCTTCTTCATTCTGTTTGCGAGTCGGTGCGTTTTGCAGCGTGACCATTTCAGCCATCCAGGCTGCTGCTGCCAGCAGTCCGAGGTTGGCTTTCTCATCGTGCCAGTAGGGTGTGTCGTTATCGCCGCGCACGGCGTTGTAACGGTCGATGCAGTCGAACCAGCGTTCCAGCACCGGGCGCAGGAATTCCAGCTTCGGATTGCTGATGATCATGCCTTGCATGTATTTGCCCTCTTGTTCTTGTGATATCGGGTCGTAGTGTCTCTTTGATATCACTTGCCGCAGATTCACACAAGATTGGCGTCAATTTATTGATCGGGGCCAATTAACGAACCGAAACAGCTGGCGGCTTTAATTGACGCTCCACCCCCAACCCTCTAACCTTCGCGGCTTGTTTCAGGTGCTCTATGGCCGTGGCCGATAGGGTGAAACAGGGAAGCCGGTGAGCGAATGCAAGCCCGGCGCTGCCCCCGCAACGGTAAATGAGTCAACGCTGTGTACAGGGCCACTGTGTCGCAAGACATGGGAAGGCGCGCAGCCCGGCACTACGCCGCTCATGAGCCCGGAGACCGGCCTGATTCATCCAACGGCATCACGGTGGGCGATGCCAGGCTCCTTGCCGTCTTTTTTGTGCCCGCCCGCCGTTATCCAGTCCCAACGGAGAGCTCCCCATGACCGACATGCCTGATCGCGACGAACGCCACCTGGCGCGCATGCTGCGCAAAAAAGCCGTGATCGATGAGCGCATTGCCAATTCACCGAACGAGTGCGGTCTGCTGTTGGTGCTGACCGGCAACGGCAAGGGCAAGAGCAGCTCGGCGTTCGGTATGTTGGCCCGGGCCATGGGACATGGGATGCAGTGCGGCGTGGTGCAGTTCATCAAAGGGCGCAACAGCACTGGCGAAGAGCTGTTTTTCCGCCGCTTCCCCGAGCAGGTGCGCTTCCATGTGATGGGCGAGGGCTTTACCTGGGAAACCCAGGATCGCCAGCGCGACATCGCCGCAGCCGAAGCGGCCTGGGCCGTCTCGCGGCAACTGCTCGGTGACCCATCGATTGGCCTGGTGGTGCTCGATGAACTGAACATCGCGCTCAAGCACGGCTACCTCGACCTCGATCAAGTCCTTGGCGACCTGCAGGCTCGCCCGCCAATGCAGCATGTAGTCGTGACCGGCCGTGGCGCCAAGCCCGAGATGATCGAGCTGGCCGACACCGTCACCGAAATGGGCATGATCAAGCACGCGTTCCAGGCAGGCATCAAGGCGCAGAAGGGCGTCGAACTGTGAGTGATGCTTCGATGACTAGCCGCCATTGCCCAGCGGTGTTGATCGCCGCCCCGGCTTCCGGCCAGGGCAAGACCACCGTCACCGCCGCCCTGGCCCGCTTGCATCGCAACCAGGGACGCAAGGTGCGCGTATTCAAATGCGGCCCGGATTTTCTCGACCCGATGATTCTCGAGCGTGCGAGTGGCGCGCCGGTCTATCAGCTGGATATGTGGATGGTCGGCGAGCAGGAGAGCCGGCGACTGCTGTGGGAAGCCGCCGCTGAAGCGGACCTGATCCTGATCGAAGGCGTCATGGGATTATTCGACGGCACCCCGTCCAGCGCCGACCTGGCGCGGCATTTCGGCGTGCCGGTGCTGGCAGTGATCGATGGCACCGCCATGGCCCAGACCTTCGGCGCCCTGGCCTTGGGCCTGGCCCGCTATCAACCGGACTTGCCGTTTGCCGGCGTGTTGGCCAACCGGGTCGGCACCTTGCGTCATGCGCAGTTGCTCGAAGGCAGCCTCACCGAAGGCCTGCGCTGGTACGGCGCGCTCTCGCGGGAAACCGGCATCGAATTGCCCAGCCGTCACCTTGGCCTTGTCCAGGCCAGCGAGTTGAACGACCTGGATGTTCGCCTCGACGCCGCCGCCGAGGCGTTGGCCAGCAGTTGTGAAGTCGCGCTGCCGCCCGGGGTCGAATTCGCGGCGCCCGAACCGGTCGCAGTTGAGCCGTGGCTCGACGGCGTGCGCATTGCCGTGGCCCGGGATGAAGCGTTTGCCTTCACCTACGGCGCAAGCCTGGATCTGCTGCGGGCCATGGGCGCCGAGCTGCGCTTCTTTTCGCCGATTCATGACACCTCGCTGCCTGAGACGGACAGTCTTTATCTGCCCGGCGGTTATCCGGAACTGCATCACGTTGCCCTGGCCGGCAACGCGCCGATGCTGGCGGCGATCCGTGCGCACCATGAAGCCGGCAAACCGCTGCTCGCCGAATGCGGCGGCATGCTGTATCTGCTCGATTCATTGACCGACGTCGAAGGCGCCCGCGCCGAGCTGCTCGGCCTGTTGCGCGGTGATGCGCAGATGCAGACGCGCCTGGCGGCCTTGGCGCTGCAATCGGTTGAACTGCCGGAAGGCACCCTGCGCGGGCATACCTATCATCACTCCCTGACCAGCACCGAGCTGGCGCCCATTGCCCGTGGTCACAGCCCTAACGGTGGGCGTGGGGCTGAAGCGGTTTTCCGGCAAGGACGGATGACGGCTTCCTACGTGCATTTTTATTTCCCGTCCAATCCGAGGGCCGTTGCCGCGCTGTTTGCGCCGGATCTTGAGCCCGTTGCCGCGAGCAGGCTATGACCGACAACGCCTTCTCCGAGGCCGAACGCGAAGCCGTCTACCGCGCTATCGCCGAACGCCGTGACATGCGCCACTTCACCGGCGGCACGGTCGAACCGGCGTTACTGCGCCGACTGCTGGAAGCGGCGCATCAGGCGCCCAGCGTCGGGCTGATGCAACCTTGGCGGTTTATCCGCATCAGTGACCGCGCCGTGCGCGGGCAGATCCGCGATCTGGTGGAGCAGGAACGCATCCGCACTGCCGAGGCCTTGGGCGAGCGCAGCGATGAATTCATGAAACTCAAGGTCGAAGGCATCAGCGACAGTGCCGAGGTGCTGGTGGCGGCCTTGATGGACGATCGCGAGCGGCACATTTTCGGCCGCCGGACGTTGCCGGAAATGGACTTGGCCTCGCTGTCCTGCGCCATCCAGAATCTGTGGCTGGCGGCCCGCGTCGAAGGGCTGGGAATGGGCTGGGTGTCGCTGTTCGAGCCCCAGGCGCTGGCCGACCTGCTGGGCCTGCCCGCCGGGGCCAAGCCGTTGGCCATACTTTGCCTGGGCCCGGTAGAGGGTTTTTACCCGGCGCCCATGCTCGCCCTGGAAGGCTGGGCGCAACCGCGTCCGCTCAACGAATTGCTGTATGAAAACCGTTGGGGCGTGCGGCCATGAGCGTGGCGTTGCTCAGTGCCGCCGCGGTCGCGCTGGATGCGCTGTTGGGCGAGCCTCGGCGCGGGCATCCGCTGGTCGCGTTCGGCCGTTTCGCCAACCGTATCGAACAACGTTTCAATTCCGGCGGGCGCGGCTGGCGCAGCCATGGCGTTACGGCGTGGATCATTGCGGTATTGCCGTTGACCTTGTTGGCAACGGCCCTGTCCTGGGCGCCCATGATTGGCTGGTTGGTGGATATTCTGGCGCTGTACTGCGCCCTCGGCCTGCGCAGCCTCGGCGAGCACGTCGAGCCGGTGGCGCGGGCGCTGCGCAAGGGCGATCTGGATGAAGCGCGCCAGCGTGTCGGCTATCTGGTTAGCCGCGAAACCGCTGAGCTGGATGAAACCGCCGTGGCCCGCGCCGCGACTGAGTCGGTACTGGAAAACGGCAGCGACGCGGTATTCGCCGCGCTGTTCTGGTTCGCCGTGGCCGGTGCGCCCGGTGTGGTGTTGTACCGGTTGAGCAATACCCTCGACGCCATGTGGGGCTATCGCAATGAGCGCTTCGAGCGTTTCGGCTGGGCGGCGGCGAAGATCGATGACGTGCTGAACTATATTCCCGCGCGCCTGGTGGCGTTGACCTACGCCGTGCTCGGCCAGACCCGTTTGGCGCTCAAATGCTGGCGTACCCAGGGACCGACCTGGGACAGCCCCAATGCCGGGCCGGTGATGGCTGCCGGTGCCGGGGCGTTGGGCGTCGAGCTGGGCGGCGCGGCGGTGTATCACGGCGAACTGCATCAACGCCCACCGTTGGGCGAAGGCGTGCCGGCGAGCGCCGATTCCATCGATCGTGGCTGGCAATTGGTCCAGCGCGGCGTATGGTTATGGCTGCTGATTCTCTGCCTCGGAGCCGAGTTTTATGCTTGAACACGGTGGACGACTGCGCAACGCGGCCCGGCAATACGGCATTGCCGAGGCCGACTGGCTCGACCTGTCCAGCGGCCTGGCGCCCTGGCCGTTCGATATTCCGACTATTCCACTGCGCGTCTGGGCGCGCCTGCCCGAAACCGATGATGGCTTGGAGCAGGCTGCTTGCGATTACTACGAGGCAGCGCATGTGCTGCCGGTGGCAGGCTCGCAAATGGCGATCCAACTGCTGCCGCGACTGCGCCGGATCGGCAAGGTTGGCGTCTTGTCGCCCTGTTACGCCGAGCACGCCGAAGCCTGGCGTCGCAGTGGCTACATCGTGCGTGAAGTGCTGGAGGCGGAAGTGGACTTCTTTCTCGACAGCCTCGACGTGCTGGTGGTCGTCAACCCCAACAACCCCACGGGCCTGAGCCTGAGCCCCGAACGCCTGCTGGACTGGCATGCCCGCCTGGCCCAGCGCGGCGGCTGGCTGGTGGTGGATGAAGCGTTCATGGACGTCACGCCGCAGCTGAGCCTTGCCGCCCATGCGCATCAGGTCGGGTTGATCGTGTTGCGATCGTTCGGCAAGTTTTTTGGCCTGGCCGGGGTTCGCCTGGGGTTTGTCCTGGCCGAGCGGCGCTTGCTCAAGCTGCTCGCCGAACAGGTCGGGCCGTGGGCCATCAGCGGACCGACCCGGGTGCTGGGCCAGGCGTGCCTGCTGGACACTGAGGCGCACGCGCGACAACGACTGCGTTGCGAGCAGACCAGTCAACGCTTGGCATTGACGCTGGAGCGCCATGGCTTCACGCCGCAGGGCGGCTGCGGGTTGTTCCAGTGGCTGATCACCGAGCATGCCCAGGCGCTTCACGACTTCATGGCCCATCGCGGCATTCTCCTGCGGTTGTTCACCCACACCAGCAGCCTGCGCTTCGGGCTTCCCGCCGATGACGCTGAATTCTCGCGCCTCGAACAGGCGTTCGAGGCCTACGCCAAGGACATTCGATGACCACCTTGATGGTGCAGGGCACCACCTCCGATGCCGGCAAAAGTACCTTGGTCACGGCGCTGTGCCGCTGGGTCAGGCGCCAAGGGGTGAGTGTGGTGCCGTTCAAGCCGCAGAACATGGCCCTCAACAGCGCGGTGACCGCCGATGGTGGCGAAATCGGCCGGGCCCAGGCCGTCCAGGCCCAGGCCTGCGGCCTCGAACCGCATACCGACATGAACCCGGTCCTGCTCAAGCCCAACAGCGACACTGGCGCCCAGGTCATCATCCATGGCCGCGCCGTGACCACCATGAACGCCGTGGCCTATCACGATTACAAGGCCATCGCGATGCAAGCGGTGCTGGCTTCCCATGAACGCTTGAGCGCCGCGTATCCGGTCGTCATGGTGGAGGGCGCCGGGTCGCCGGCCGAGATCAATCTGCGGGCCGGCGACATCGCCAATATGGGCTTCGCGGAGGCGGTGGACTGCCCGGTTTTGCTCATTGCCGACATCAATCGCGGCGGGGTATTCGCTCATCTGGTCGGCACCCTGGAATTGCTTTCGCCCAGCGAACAGGCGCGGGTCAAAGGCTTTGTCATTAACCGCTTTCGCGGTGATCTGGCCTTGCTGCAGCCTGGCCTGGATTGGTTGCAAGCGCGCACCGGCAAACCGGTGATCGGCGTATTGCCCTACGTGATGGACCTGCATCTGGAAGCGGAGGATGGTCTCGACCAGCGCCAAACCGACAAAGCCGAACACGTGCTCAAGGTGGTGGTGCCGGTCTTGCCGCGCATCAGCAATCACACGGATTTCGATCCGCTGCGCCTGCATCCGCAGGTCGACTTGCAATTCATCGGCCCCGGCCAAGCCATCCCGCCGGCGGATCTGATCATCCTGCCCGGTTCGAAAAGCGTGCGCAGCGACTTGGCCTACCTGCGGGCCAACGGTTGGGAAACGGCGATCCATCGGCATCTGCGCTACGGCGGCAAATTGCTGGGCATTTGTGGCGGTTTGCAGATGCTTGGCCAGCAGGTCCACGATCCGCTCGGCCTGGAAGGCGCACCGGGTTCCAGCGCCGGGCTGGGGCTGCTGGAGTTCGAAACAACGCTGGAGCGCGAGAAGCAACTGCGCAATGTACGTGGGCGACTGGCCTTGGAAGATGCCGAGGTCAGCGGGTACGAAATCCATGCCGGCGTGACCACCGGCGCCGGGCTGGAATACGCCGCTGTCTATCTGGAAGACGGCCGCTGCGATGGCGCCCAGAGCCTCGATGGACAGGTTTTTGGTACGTATCTGCACGGACTGTTCGAATCACCGACGGCCAGCAGCGCCTTGTTGCGTTGGGCCGGTGTGCAAGATGTGCAAACGGTGGATTACCACGGATTGCGCGAGCGGGACATTGAGCGGTTGGCGGATCTGGTAGAGCGGCATCTGGATACCCGGCTGTTGCGTGAGCTGTGTGGGATCCATGGCGAGCCGGCAGCAACTTCGCCTATTGAAGGGTAAAAAACATGCTGCAACTGATCCTCGGCGGTGCCCGCTCCGGCAAGAGTCGCCTGGCTGAAAAACTCGCCACGGACACAGGATTGCCGGTGACTTACATCGCCACCAGCCAACCGCTGGACGGCGAGATGAACGAGCGTGTCGCCCAGCACCGCGCCCGGCGTCCGGTGGAATGGGCGTTGCTGGAAGAGCCGTTGGCGCTGGCGGGGGTATTGCGCGATAACGCCGCCAGCGATCGATGCCTGCTGGTGGATTGCCTGACCCTTTGGCTGACCAATCTATTGATGCTCGACAATCTCGAGCAACTGAACGCCGAGCGCGAAGCACTGTTGAACGGCCTCGACTCGCTGCCCGGTGAAATCATTTTTGTCAGCAACGAAACCGGAATGGGTGTCGTGCCGCTGGGCGAATTGACTCGCCGTTACGTCGATGAAGCCGGTTGGCTGCATCAAGCCCTGGCCGAACGTTGTCAGCGCGTCGTGCTGACCGTTGCAGGCCTGCCCCTGACTCTCAAAGGTACTGCGTTATGAATCACCGGTGGTGGCTGGAACCGTGCAAGCCTGTTGATACCCAAGCGCTGGAGCAGGCCGCAGCCCGTCAGCAACAACTGACCAAACCGGCCGGTTCCCTGGGACGGCTGGAGTCGGTGGCGGTGCAACTGGCGGGCCTGCAAGGGCAGGTCAAGCCGAGCCTGGACCGGCTGTGGATCGCGATTTTTGCCGGTGACCACGGTGTGGTGGCTGAGGGCGTATCGGCCTTTCCCCAGGAAGTGACCGGGCAGATGCTGCTCAATTTCGTCAGCGGCGGCGCGGCCATCAGTGTCCTGGCTCGGCAATTGGGCGCCTCGCTGGAAGTGGTCGACTTGGGCACCGTCACGCCCTCGTTGGACCTGCCCGGCGTGCGCCATTTGAACGTGGGGCCTGGCACCGCCAATTTCGCCCAGGGCCCGGCCATGACCTTTGCCCAAGGTGAACAGGCCTTGCAAGCTGGGCGCGACAGCGCAATGCGCGCCTTGGCGACCGGGACGCAATTGTTCATCGGCGGCGAGATGGGCATCGGCAACACCACGGCGGCCAGCGCCCTGGCCTGTGCCTTGCTCGAATGCCCGGTAGCACATCTGGTCGGGCCGGGCACAGGGTTGGATGCGGCGGGTATCAGCCGCAAGACTCAGGTGATCGAACGGGCGCTGGCGCTGCACAAGGCCCAGAGCGAGGATCCGTTGCAGACCTTGCTCAACCTCGGCGGTTTTGAGATCGCAGCATTGGTCGGTGCGTATCTGGCCTGTGCCCAGCAGGGCATCGCCGTGCTGGTGGATGGGTTCATCTGCAGCGTCGCGGCCCTGGTGGCGGTGCGGCTCAATCCCGCATGCCGGCCGTGGTTGCTGTTCGCTCATCGCGGTGGCGAGCCAGGTCATCGCCATGTGCTGGAAACCCTCGGCGCTGAACCGCTGCTAGACCTCGGTTTGCGCCTGGGCGAGGGCAGTGGTGCGGCGTTGGCGGTGCCACTGTTACGCCTGGCTTGTGACCTTCACGGGCAAATGGCGACGTTTGCCGAAGCGGCCGTGGCGGATCGTCCGGCATGACCTTGCGCCTGGACCTGCTGCGTCACGGCGAAACCGAGCTGGGTGGCGGCTTGCGCGGCAGCCTCGACGATGCGTTGACGGCCAGGGGCTGGGAGCAGATGCAAGCGGCGGTCGCACAAGGCGGGCCGTGGGATCGGTTGGTGAGTTCGCCTTTGCAGCGCTGCGCTCGTTTCGCTGAGCAGCTCGGCAGTCGGCTCGGCGTGCCGGTGCAAGTGGACAAAGACCTGCAAGAGCTGCATTTCGGCGCCTGGGAAGGCCGCAGCGCGGCGGCTTTGATGGAGATCGACGCCGAAGCCCTCGGCCGCTTCTGGGCCGATCCTTATGCCTTCACGCCGCCCGAAGGCGAGCCGGTGCTCGAATTTTCGACGCGTGTCTTGCTGGCGATCGAACGCTTGCACCAGGCCTACGCCGGGCAGCGTGTCTTGCTGGTCAGCCACGGCGGCGTGATGCGCCTGCTGCTGGCTCGGGCACGTGGCCTGCCGCGCGAGCAGTTGCTCAATGTCGAAGTCGGCCACGGCGCGCTGTTTTCCCTTTCAGTGTCGGCCGGCTCCGTGCTCGAAGAGGCGGATTGACGATGCTGCCCTTCTGGATCGCCTTGCAATTTCTGAGCAGCGTGCCGGTTCGCCTGCCCGGCATGCCCGAGCCTGAACAACTGGGCCGTTCACTGCTGTTTTACCCCTTGGTAGGGCTGCTGTTCGGTGGCGTGCTGTGGTTGCTTGATGCGCTGTTGCTCGGCGCGCCCCTGCTGCTTCATGCCGCGCTGTTGCTGGCGGCATGGGTGTTGCTCAGCGGCGGGCTGCATTTGGATGGCCTGGCCGACAGCGCCGATGCCTGGGTCGGCGGTTTCGGCGATCGCGAGCGCACGTTGCTGATCATGAAAGATCCTCGCAGCGGGCCGATTGCGGTCGTGACGCTGGTGCTGGTGCTGCTGCTCAAATGGGCCGCGCTGGTGGCGCTGATCGAGCAGGGGCAGACGTTGGCGCTGCTTATCGTGCCGGTGGTAGGGCGTGGCGCATTGCTGGGGTTGTTCCTGACGACGCGCTATGTGCGCGCCGGTGGTTTAGGCCAGGCGCTTGCCGATCATCTTCCGCGGCGCCTGGGCTGGCAGGTGTTGGCCGCCTGTGCGCTGGGTTGTGTGGGGGTGGCGGGCTGGGCGGGGCTATGGTCGCTGGCGGTGGCCGCGCTGGCATTTTTCGGGTTGCGACAGCTGATGCTGCGCAGGTTGCAGGGATGCACCGGCGATACCGCCGGCGCCATGCTGGAGCTGTTGGAAATGGTCGTTCTGGTAACGCTGGCGTTGGGCTGAATCCGGTCATTGCTGGCGCGCAACCGTTGATTTAAATTTGCATTCATTCAGTCGCGGGTATATACACGCATCATGCTTCCTTCCCAATGTCTGTGCATCAACCTGCGTCGTGCCGCTCGTGGCGTCAGCAGGTATTACGACGGCGCTCTCGACGGCTTCGGGATCAACGTCGCCCAGTATTCTTTGCTCAATAACCTGGTGCGCCTGGACCAGCCGAGCATTTCCTCGCTGGCCGAGGCCATGGGCCTGGACCGCAGCACCCTGGGGCGCAACCTGCGGGTGCTGGAAGGCGAGGGGTTGGTGACCCTGGCCGAGGGCGACGACCTGCGCAACCGTATCGTCGTGCTCACCGAGGCAGGGCATGCGCGGTTGGCGGCGGCATTGCCGGCCTGGGAAGCGGCGCAACAGAAACTGATCGACAAGCTTGGCGCCGAGAAACGCGCGACCTTGCTGGCCTTGCTGGATGAACTGGCGTGACGCCGCTTCGTCCGATGATAAGTGGGTATATACCCGCGACCGGAGAATAACAATGACATCGATGTGGCGTACCTGTGGTTGGGTCCTGGTCGGCAGTGCGCTGATCCTGGCGTTGTCGTTGGGTGTGCGGCATGGCTTCGGCCTGTTCCTCGCGCCCATGAGCGCCGAATTCGGCTGGGGCCGCGAGGTGTTCGCCTTCGCCATTGCCCTGCAGAACCTGATTTGGGGCTTGGCGCAACCGTTCACCGGCGCGCTGGCCGATCGCTTCGGTGCGGCGAAAGTGGTGTTGATCGGTGGCGTTCTCTACGCACTCGGGTTGGTGTTGATGGGCATGGCCGATTCGCCATGGTCGCTGTCGTTGAGCGCTGGCTTGTTGATCGGCATCGGCCTGTCCGGCACGTCGTTCTCGGTAATCCTCGGCGTGGTCGGGCGGGCGGTGCCGCCGGAAAAACGCAGCATGGGCATGGGCATCGCCAGTGCCGCCGGCTCGTTTGGCCAGTTCGCCATGTTGCCGGGCACGCTGGGTTTGATCGGTTGGCTCGGCTGGTCCGCCGCGCTGCTGGCGCTGGGGCTGCTGGTGGCGTTGATCGTGCCGTTGGTGAGCATGTTGAAGGATGCGCCGGCGCCACTGAGCGGCAACGAACAAACCCTCTCCGAAGCGTTGCGCGAGGCGTGCGGCCACTCAGGGTTCTGGCTGTTGGCCGTGGGCTTTTTTGTCTGCGGCTTCCAGGTGGTGTTCATCGGCATACACCTGCCAGCCTATCTGGTGGACCAACACCTGCCGGCCAGCGTCGGCACCACCGTGCTGGCCCTGGTCGGGCTGTTCAATATCTTTGGTACCTACACCGCCGGTTGGCTCGGCGGGCGCATGTCCAAGCCGCGCTTGCTGACCGGGCTTTACCTGGCGCGAGCGGTGGTGATCGGCCTGTTCCTGTGGCTGCCGGTGACGACCACCACGGCCTACGTGTTCGGAATGGCGATGGGCTTCTTGTGGTTGTCGACGGTGCCGTTGACCAATGGCACGGTGGCGACCCTGTTTGGTGTACGAAATCTCTCGATGTTGGGTGGGATCGTGTTCCTGTTCCACCAGTTGGGATCATTCCTCGGCGGCTGGCTGGGCGGCGTGGTGTATGACCGCACCGGCAGTTACGATTTGATCTGGCAAGTGTCGATCCTGCTAAGCCTGCTGGCGGCGGCGCTGAACTGGCCGGTGCGTGAACGTCCGGTGGCGCGTCTGCAAGTCCAGGCCGGTGCGGCATGAGTCGCGTCGGCCCATGGTTGCTCGCGGCCGGTGCGGCTCTGCTGCTGGCGTTCGCTTGGTGGGGCTGGCACCAGGGCGGGCTGGCCTTGATGCAACTGGGCATGGGTAGTTGCTGATTGATGGACGGCACCTGTCGCGGCGGAGTAACGTCTTGGTCTGACAGGCTTACAAGGAAAATCCGACATGCTGATGCGTTGGCTTGCTGTTCCCGCCCTGCTGCTGGCTGTGTCCGGGCACGTATGGGCGGCTGATTGCCCGCCGTTGCTGGAAGGCTCATTGCCGAAGTTGAGGGCCAAGGAAACCGTCGATCTGTGCCAGCGTTTCGCCGGCAAGCCCTTGGTGGTGGTCAACACCGCCAGCTTCTGTGGGTTCGCTCCACAGTTCAAGGGACTGGAAGCGCTGAACCAGCGCTACAAGGGCGAAGGGCTGGAGGTGCTGGGCGTACCGTCCGATGATTTCAAACAGGAGTCCAAGGATGGCGCGGAGACGGCCAAGGTCTGCTACGTCAACTATGGCGTAACCTTCACCATGACCGAGCCGCAACCGGTACGGGGCTCGGACGCGATTCCGTTGTTCAGGCACTTGGCCAAACAATCCAGCGCGCCGAAATGGAATTTCTACAAGTACGTCGTGGACCGCCAGGGCAACGTGGTCGGCAGTTTTTCCAGCCGGGTCAAGCCAGACGATCCTGATTTCATCAAGGCAGTGGAAACGGCCATCGCTTCCAAACCCTGACCGCCAGCCACGAAAAAGCCCCGCCTCTTTGCAGGAAGCGGGGCTTTTTTTCGCTTCAAGTGACGAGCGGCTGCCTGGTTACAGTCAGCCTCGCCGTGAATTATCAGAAGCGGTAGGTTGCACCGACACCGAAGCCGTTGGCGCTGTTTTCGTATTCAGCGTTGTAGGCCTGGCCCAGAGCGTTGCTGCTGTTGACGCTGACTTTTTCTTCCTTGAGGTAGGAATAAGCCACGTCGATGGTCAGGTCTTCGGTTGGGCTCCAGCCGGCACCCAGGCTGAAGATGGTCCGGTCGCCGGTAGGAATGCGTGGCGAGCGGTCGGTGTTGTTGGCAGGCGACTGGTCGAAGGTCAGGCCGGTGCGCAGTACCCACTGTTTGTTCAACTGGTAGGAGGTACCGATGGCGTAGGCCCAGGTGTCATGCCAGTTCTGTTCTTCGGTGATGGTGCCGAAGAGGGTTGGGTTCAGGGCGCCGCCGCTCGTTACGTCATTATTTACGGTGATTTCTTTCAGGCGGCTCCAGCGGGTCCAGGTGCTGCCGGCGTAGACAGTCCAGGCGTCATTGATTTGCTGGGTGACCGAGAAATCCAACGATTCAGGGGTGGTGATGTCCAGCGAGGCGTCATAACGATCACCGCTCAACAGGAAGCCAGGCGTACCAGCGCCCGGGCTCACTTCGGTGTGGCCTTCAAGCTTGTACTTGACCTTGGAGTGGTAGGTCAGGCCGACACGGGTGGTGTCGGTGGCCTGGACCAGCAAGCCAACGTTATAGCCGTAGCCAATGTCGTCGCCCTTGATCTGGACATTACCGTCGTTAGGCGAGAATGGCGTAGTCAGCGACGACTCCAACGAACCAGAAATCCGGTTGATGGTCGGGCCAAAACCAATCGACACCTTGTCGTTGAAGGCGTAGCTGATGGTTGGCTGGAAGGTCACGACCTTCACTTCGCTCTTGCTGCCGAAATTGCGGCCCTGGAAGCTGTTTTCATAGTCGGTGATCAGGCCAAACGGGGCGTAGACGCCCAGGCCGAACGCCCATTGATCATCGATAGGCTTGACGTAGTAGCCCATCGGAACGCCAGTGAACGGGACCATGTCGCCATCGTTGGTGCCGGACTGGGTGCCGCTGGTGTCGCTGAGATCGGTGGACGCGTCGATGACAGCGAAACCACCGGTAACTTGTTGGCGCTTGAGGCGCGACATGCCGGCAGGGTTGCCGAACACAGTGCTCGCATCATCGGCAGAAGAAGAACGACCCGCGAAGCCAGTGCCCATGCCACTGATGCTTTGTTCGTTCAAGGCAAAGCCACTGGCGAAAATTTGGGTGGATGCCAAGGTAACGGCAAGGCCAAGGGTGGTTTTGAGCATCATTTTTTTCATTGTTAGAACTCCAGGTGATCACCGGGGCGAAAATTACCAACATTTTTGGTCAAGCGCTATAGCTTGTATGGCTTGATTTAGAGGGGTTTTGTAGGACAATCCGACCAAAGTCAGCGCTTTTGTAGGAACTTTCCTTTTTTCCATTCAGCAAGCGACCTGATTCAGCGGTGAAACACAGTTTTGCCAGGCGCAGGTGAAATCTCGCAGACGACCTTGAGGGTGAAAAGTCTGCCGCCAGATCCGGGCCATACCCAGCAAGTCGTCGGCGCTGGGCAATGGGGCGGCTTGTTCTTCGACCAACAACCAGGCGATGGCGGTGGCGTAGCGCAGGTTGACGGTCAATTCCAGATGGGGGCTGCTGAGGAAGGCATGTTGGCTGGCCAGGCCGCGAACCAGGCTGGCACGTTCCGGATCCAGCGCCAGATAATCGTCCCACAGCGCTTGGTGGCGAGGTTCGGTAATGCGGTACAAACCGTGTCCGCGGCGATCATGTAGGGCAGCGCCCAGGCCGGACTGGCTGGCGGCAATACCCAGCAACAAGGTTTCCGCGGTAGTGCTGTGACGCCCAAGATACAGCAGCGTCGGGCGGATCACGTATCTACACAGTTCGCTGGCGGCGATACCCATAAAACCCTCGAGATGGGAAATGGGCGAAGCCTGACGGTAAGGGCTTGGCAGCGAGTGGATCGGATCAGGCTTCGCCGAAAGCGGATCATGCCGCTCGAGTTGAAGTGTAGTGTCATATCTGCGCTGTAAAGGCCTGTTTTTAAACCATGTTCGTCGAACGGTTATGACTGTTATAGCGGTTTGTGCTTAAGCCGTTG
The DNA here is from genome assembly GCF_014268655.2 of Pseudomonas marvdashtae. Lineage (NCBI taxonomy): Bacteria > Pseudomonadati > Pseudomonadota > Gammaproteobacteria > Pseudomonadales > Pseudomonadaceae > Pseudomonas > Pseudomonas marvdashtae. Next base: position 4,245,665 of record NZ_JABWQX020000001.1, on the reverse strand, counting down.
CGCTTTATCGAGAAACGTTGGGCAATAAAAAGCCCCGCGTTTTGGGCGGGGCCTTTGAAGTTTCAGCTGTCTGGCGTCTCAGGCAACCAGTGCCTGACGGGTACGCTCGATCACGGCCTGCAGCGGTTCCGCGCTGGAGTACTGGTCGGGATACAAGCGTTCGCTATGACGAGCGATGCCGTGTTCGTTGACCAGCGTGAAGCTGAAGCAGCCTTTGCGAGCGGCCATGATCAGGCAGTTCATTGGGGCAAAAGCGTTGGTTAGGGTGCGGATCGCATCCTGTGTGTGGATTTGAGTAGACATGTTATGGGTGTTCCTACAAATGACACGGTTAAGAACCGTGCAACGTTAAAACGTTCCAGTAACGTCGACCACCGTTGGTCGAACGAAGAACCCGACTGGAACAAAGCAGCCAGTTTGAGCGCTATATGAGTGCGCGCTTGGGCTGGCAGGTAGGTACTTAGGAGGGCAGGCAGCACATCAAGGGCAAAGGTTCTGGGCCCAGGGTGAAGATCCTGATCAATTTTGCAGGTTGGTTCGGTCAGAGTAGTGAGCCTGGCAGCACGCTTCGCATTCGTTCGAAGTGTATTGGCGCAAGGATTACCTGGAAACCATCGAGGGGGGCGGTCTCTTTTTTCGGTAAGGCGTCCTTTTGAGGATGGCTGACCGCAGAGATGTTTCCGACCCAGAATTGACTTTCAGCTTGGTACTAACGCCGCGGATACTAACGGATCGAATCGTGGAAGGGAAGGGCTCTGGTCAAAAAAGATCCAGTGCGGTCCAGATGCGACGAAAATAATGGCCCGATGCCAGAGATCTGTGGATGTCCACAGGGTTTTCTGCGCCCGATGTGCCAATAAAGCGCGGCGATATAACCACTTCGGATGTTACTTGTACACACTCCCGGTGTGGGCTGTCACCGTATTGTCATGTGGGGACAATCGGGGGTGGGTGCCTGTATCCAAAATTTAAGTCAATGAAAAACATCGCTTTTTTTGACTGGTGAAAAAATCGTCAGTTTGAGCGCAGGCCCCGTTCCACAGGGCTTGCGGACAGTTCAGGGTAGGTTGTCCACTGAGTTATCCACAGCTTCTGTGGATTGTCCCAAGCGCTTGCTCTAGCACGGGCGTGCTGGTTTTTTTCGACTTTACCCGGACGAAAAAAGGAGTAGAGTGGCGCGCCTTCCGATCTGTCCCGTAGTGCGTCATGAAGTTTCGCTCAGTATCAAATCCTGTTACCTCCGCACCCTCGGGTGTTACCCCACCCAAGCGCATGTCGATGCGAGTCGCCGAGTGGCTATTGGATAGCCCACGCCTGGGAGAACGCCCCAGCGTCAAGCATCTGGCCGGCCGTTTGCTCAAGCAACCGGCCCGAGAAGGGGTGGTGGCCGCACAAAGTCGCCTCGGGCAACTGATGTGTCGCGAGTGCGGTAATGCGCGGGACCGGCGCATCGGTCACGACTTGTTACGCCAGGCCGCCCGGGCCGGCGATCACCGCGCCCGCTTGGCGTTGGGTGAAATCGAAGACTGAGCTGGGCAACGCCTGGCTGCTTGGTTAACCTTCGGGCTTTATTTGATCGGCAGGGACTGTCATGGCTTTGGATTTGACCAGCCTGTTGCTAGGCCTGGCGGGCGCAGCAATGCCGTTGCTGGCGCTGGCCTGGCACCTGCAACGTCGGGCCACTGCCGCGCAGACTGAGCTGGCATTGCTCGAAGAGCGCCTGAGCACGGCCCACATGGCACACGATGGGCTGAACGCCCAACTCGACGCCTGCCGTGACGAAATCAGTGACCTGAGCCAGGCCAATGCCGCCAAGCAAGCCGAACTTGCCGCCGCCTGTCGCGAGGTCGAATTGCTGCAGGTCGAGCGCGACAACGCCAGGGACGCGGCCCATGCCTGGAACCTGGAGCGCGCCAATAAAGAAGCGGAACTGCGACGCCTCGATGCCCACGCGGCTTCGTTGCAGGCCGAATTGCGCGAGCAGCAGGAAAGCCATCAGCAGCGCCTGGACGACCTGCAAGGTTCGCGAGATGCGTTGCGGGCCCAGTTCGCCGAACTGGCCGGGAAGATCTTCGATGAGCGTGAACAGCGTTTCGCCGAAACCAGCCAGCAGCGCCTGGGGCAATTGCTCGATCCGTTGAAGGAACGCATCCAGTCCTTCGAAAAACGTGTCGAGGAAAGTTATCAGGCCGAGGCGCGCGAACGGTTCTCCTTGGGCAAAGAGCTGGAGCGGCTGCAGCAGCTGAACCTGCGCCTGAGCGATGAAGCCACCAACCTGACCCGTGCCCTCAAGGGACAAAAGACCCAAGGCAACTGGGGCGAGCTGATTCTGGAGCGAGTGCTCGAACATGCCGGCTTGGAAAAGGGCCGCGAATACCAGACTCAGGTCAGTCTCAAAGGCCCGGACGGCGAACGTTTCCAGCCCGACGTGCTGATTTACCTGCCCGGCGACAAACAAGTGGTGGTCGACTCCAAGGTCAGCCTGACGGCCTATCAGCAATACGTCGCCGCCGAAGACGATGCCATCGGCCAGCTTGCCCTCAAGCAACATGTCGTATCGTTGCGCGCTCACGTCAAAGGCTTGGCTGGCAAGGATTACAAGCGCCTGGACGGGTTGCACAGCCTGGATTTTGTGTTGCTGTTCGTGCCGATCGAAGCGGCATTTTCTGCCGCGCTGCAAGCCGAGCCGAACCTGTTCCAGGAGGCGTTCGATCGCAACATCGTGATTGTCAGCCCGACCACCTTGCTGGCGACGTTGCGGGTGATCGACAGCTTGTGGAAGCAAGAGCGCCAGAGTCAGAACGCCCGGGAAATCGCCGAGCGGGCGGGATGGCTATACGACAAATTCGTCCTGTTCATTCAAGACTTGGACGAAATCGGCAGCCGCTTGCAGCAGTTGGACAAAGCCTACAGCGCCGCACGCAACAAGCTGACAGAAGGGCGCGGCAACCTGATCAGCCGCAGCGAACAGCTGAAATTGCTCGGTGCCCGGGCCAGCAAGAGCTTACCACCCGAGTTGCTTGAGAGAGCGATGGCGGATGTGGATGGGTTGCCTGAGTTGCCGGAAGAAGCCGAGCCCTCTCAAGGTTGACCTCCCTCGCCACGATAGAACGCAGTTGCTCTCTAAAGCGGCAAATGCCGACTCAACAACGCCCGCAACGCCGCCGGCTTGACCGGTTTGGCCAGGTAATCCAGGCCCGCCGCATGCACCTGCGCCACTGTCTCGGGCCGGCCGTCGGCGCTGATCACCACCCCCGGCACCGGTTCGCCCATGCGCGTGCGCAGCCAGGCCATCAGCTCGGTACCGGTCTCGCCGTCGTCCAGATGAAAATCCACCAGGGCCAATTGCGGGCGGACCCCCTGGGCGAGCCAGCGTTCGCATTCTTCACGGTTGCGCGCCGTCCGTACCTGGCAGCCCCAGCGGGTCAGCAGACTGTTCATGCCGATCAGGATGCTGTCTTCGTTATCGACACACAGCACCTGCGCGCCGCTGGGCAATTGGCCGTTGGGTTCGGGCGCGATGTGGGGCTCGACGGCTAGCGTTCGGGCTAACGGCACGCTGACGCTGAACACACTGCCGCGCCCCGGCCAAGAGCGGACCCGTAACGAGTGGCTGAGGACGCGGCACAGCCCGTCGGCAATCGCCAGGCCCAGGCCCAACCCTTTCTCGGCGCGGGTCTGATGGCTGTCGAGGCGTTTGAATTCTTCGAAGATGACCTGCAGTTTGTCTTGGGCAATGCCCGGCCCGCGATCCCAGACCTCCAGGCACAGCTCGCCGTCGCGGCGGCGTACGCCCAGCAGCACCGGTCCCTTGGCGTAGCGGAAGGCGTTGGTGAGGAAGTTCTGCAAGACCCGCCGTAGCAACTTGATGTCGCTGTCTACCCGCAGCCGTGAACCGCGAACCCGGAATTTAAGGCCTTGCTCGCGCGCCAGCACCGTGAACTCGGCGCCAAGGGTGTCGAACAGGTCGTTGAGGGCGAACGGTTTGCGGTCAGGGTTGATCTTGCCGTTTTCCAGTCGGGAGATGTCCAGCAGGTCGGTGATCAGATCTTCGGCTGAGCGCAACGAACTGTCCAAATGCTGCACTAATTGCTGGGCTTCGCTCGGCAAGCCTTCGTGCTGATGGGACAGCGCCGCGGAGAACAGGCGCGCGGCGTTGAGGGGTTGCATCAGGTCATGGCTGACGGCGGCGAGGAAGCGGGTCTTGGATTGATAGGCCGCTTCGGCCGTGCCTTTGGCGTCGGTCAGCGCCAGGTTCAGTTGCGACAGCTCGCGGGTACGTTCGGCGACCCGCTGCTCGAGCCCTTCGTTGGCGTCGGTCAAGGCTTTTTCAGCTTCGCGGAACGCGGTGATGTCGGTAAAACTCATGACAAATCCGCCACCGGGCATCGGGTTGCCGATCAACTCGATCACCCGGCCGTTGGGGAACAACCGTTCCGAGGTGTGCGCGCGCCCCTGGCGCATCCAGTGCAAGCGCCGGGCAACATGGACTTCAGCCTCGCCAGGGCCGCAAAGGCCGCGCTCGGCGTTGTAGCGGATGATGTCGGCAATCGGCCGGCCGACACTGATAAGGCCGTCGGGATAATTGAACAGCTCCAGATAGCGACGGTTCCACGCCACCAGCCTGAGGGACTGGTCCACCACGCTGATGCCCTGCGTGATGTTTTCGATCGCGCCTTGCAGCAGCGCGCGGTTGAATTGCAACACCTCGGACGCTTCGTCGGCGATCCGCACGACGTCTTCCAGTTGCATCTCGCGGCCTTCGATCGCCGCTTTCACCACAGCCCGCGTCGAAGAAGCCCCCAGCACACCGGCCAGCAGGCGCTCGGTGTGGGCGATCCATTCGCTGTCGGCGTTCTGGCTCGGGTTGAAGCCTTTGCCTTGGCGATAGGCGAACCGGATAAAGCTCTGGCGCGCCCGTTCTTCGCCGACGAAGCGGGCGGCCAGTTGCAACAGGTCATCGATTTGCACCGCCAGCATCGAGCGCGGGTTGGGGCGAGCGTTGATCTCCTGGCCGATAAACCGTCCGGCCTGCCAATGTTCCGACACGCGAGTGCGCGACAACACCGAGACCCAGGCGAACAGAATGAAGTTGCCGGCCAACGACAAGACCACGCCTTGCGTCAATGGGGTGATCGGCAGGTCCAGTGGATTGCTGTGCAGCCAGGCCAGGCCGGGGAAACTGCCCAGCGACCAGCCCAGGCTGTGGGCGGCGATCGGCAGCACCAGCGTGTAGAACCAGAGGAAAATCCCGGTGGCGAGGCCGGCGAACACACCGCGTCGGTTCGCCTGCTTCCAGTACAGCGCGCCGAGCATGGCGGGTGCCAGTTGCGTCACGGCGGCGAAGGCGATCTGGCCGATGGTCGCCAGGCTCGCCGTCGAACCGAGCAATCGATAGCTGACGTAGGCCAGCAGCAGGATCACGACAATGCTTACCCGACGTACCGACAGCATCCACTGGCGGAACACTTCGAAGGGCCGCTCGGCGTTGTTGCGGCGCAACAGCCAGGGCAGCAGCATGTCGTTGGAAACCATGGTCGACAGGGCGACGCTCGCGACGATGACCATGCCGGTGGCGGCCGAGGCGCCGCCAATGAATGCCAGCACCGCCAGGGCAGGATGAGCCTGGGCCAGTGGCAGGCTGATGACGAACGAATCCGGCAGCACCGAGCTGGGCAGCAGCATTTGTCCGGCAAGTGCGATCGGCACCACGAATAGCGCGGCCAGGGCCAGGTAGGCGGGAAACACCCACTTGGCCAGGCGCAGGTCCTGAGGGTCGATGTTTTCCACCACGGTGACGTGGAATTGCCGGGGCAGGCAAATGATCGCCATCATCGCCACCCCGGTTTGCACCACCATGGACGGCCAGTTGATGGTCTCTTTCCAGTATTGCTCCAGGCGAGGCGCGAGCATCGCCTGGTTGAACAGATCGTCGAAGCCGTCGTAGAGGCCGTACGTGACGAACGCGCCAACCGCCAGGAAAGCGAACAGCTTGACCAGCGATTCGAAGGCAATCGCCAGCACCATGCCGCGGTGGTGTTCGGTGGCATCCAGGTTGCGTGTGCCAAACACGATGGTGAACAGCGCCAGGATCAGCGAGACGATCAGTGCCGTGTCCTGGGCGCGGGTGCCCATTGCATCGGCACCGGCGCCGATCAGCAGGTTCACTCCCAGCACGATGCCCTTGAGTTGCAAGGCAATGTAGGGCAACACGCCGACCAGGCAGATCAGCGCGACCACAATTGCCAGTGACTGGGATTTGCCATAGCGGGCGGCGATGAAGTCGGCGATGGAGGTGATGTTCTCCTGCTTGCTGATCATTACCATTTTCTGCAGGACCCACGGCGCAAACACCAGCAGCAGGATTGGCCCGAGGTAGATCGGCAGGAATGACCAGAGCTGTTCGGCGGCCTGGCCCACGGCGCCAAAGAACGTCCAGCTGGTGCAATACACCGCCAGCGACAAGCTATAGACCCAGGCCCGAACGCGCGGTGGCAACGGCGTGCTGCGCCGATCACCGTAGAAGGCGATGGCAAACATGATGGCCATATAGGCCAGGGCAACGATGGCGATCAGCCCGCTGGACAGCGACATGGAAACTCCCAGACAAATACGCCCGGGCTTGAGCCCGGCACGACAGTCTCGCACGCCCGCTCGGGTTCGTCAGTGTCGACCAAGGTCGAGGCGGGAGGGTGGTCTTGGTGCCCAAGCCTTTTCCCGGACGTCCTCTTGAAAATCATTCGCAGCAAGTCCATTTTCTACGCATCCGTGGCACCGAGCATGTGGCCAGTCCTAGGGGTGAAGCGAGAACTCTGGTAATCGAGACTGAGGGCAGCGTTTGAGGTGTTATCTGGCGAATAGATAACCCATACAGAAATTACCCGTTATATAGATATTCTCTTCGGCTCTAGCATGGCCTCACCTCATCCGAGGAAAGGAAATGACCATGCCGTGCCGTGCCGAAAAATATCCCTTGCGACCCCTTAGCCACCTGCCCAGGCCAATGGAGGTGATTCGACAATTCACCCCGAACTGGTTTGCCGCGACCATGGGCACCGGCGTACTGGCCCTGGCCCTGGCGCAACTGCCAGGGCCCAACCCCGGTTTGCACGCGCTGGCCGAAGGGCTGTGGTTGTTCAACATTCTCCTCTTCGTTTTGTTCACGGGACTTTATGCCGCTCGCTGGGTGCTTTTCTTCGATGAGGCCCGGCGGATTTTCGGACATTCAACCGTGTCGATGTTCTTCGGCACCATCCCCATGGGGCTGGCGACGATCATCAATGGTTTCCTGGTGTTCGGCGTGCCGCGCTGGGGCGAGGGTGTGTTGCCGTTGATCGAGGGGTTGTGGTGGGTCGACGTGGCGATGTCGCTGGCCTGCGGCGTGCTGATTCCGTTCCTGATGTTTACCCGCCAGGAACACCGCATCGACCAGATGACTGCCGTGTGGCTGCTGCCCGTAGTCGCCGCCGAAGTCGCTGCTGCCAGCGGCGGGCTGTTGGCGCCGCACCTTGCCGATGTTCATTCACAACTGGTCATGCTGGTGACCAGCTACGTGCTCTGGGCCTTTTCCCTGCCGGTGGCGTTCAGCATCCTGACCATTCTGCTGTTGCGCATGGCCTTGCACAAACTGCCCCACGAGAACATGGCCGCTTCGAGCTGGCTGGCCCTCGGTCCCATCGGAACCGGCGCCCTGGGCATGTTGCTGCTGGGGGGCGATGCGCCGACTATTTTTGCCGCCAATGGCCTGTCCGGCGTGGGCGAGGTCGCCTCCGGGCTAGGATTGATTGCCGGCGTCACCCTGTGGGGCTTCGGGTTCTGGTGGATGTTGATGGCGCTGCTGATCACCGCGCGCTACTTGCGCGAGGGCATCCCGTTCAATCTCGGCTGGTGGGGCTTCACCTTTCCGCTGGGTGTATTCGCCCTGACGACGCTGAAGCTGGCGAGCCTGCTGGGCCTGGGTTTTTTCAATATGTTCGGTTGCGCGCTGGTGGCGCTGCTGGCGGTGATGTGGCTGATCGTTGGCTGGCGCACGTTACTGGGCGCCTGGCACGGTGAGTTGTTTGTGTCGCCCTGCATTGCGGGGCTGGCGAAATAATCGTTAAAGACAGGTAATGTGTGGCCTGGATTGAAAAAGCGTCATTCCAATAAGCGTCCACGCCACTCAGGAACATGGAAGATGGGTCACCCTTCGCAGTTCACCTTGCTTCGCACGCGGCGCTTCCTGCCGTTTTTCATCACGCAGTCCCTCGGGGCGTTCAACGACAATATTTTCAAGCAGTCGCTGATCCTCGCCATCCTCTACAAGCTGACCATCGAGGGCGACCGCTCAATCTGGGTCAACCTTTGCGCGCTGCTGTTCATCCTGCCGTTCTTCCTGTTTTCCGCGCTGGCGGGTCAATTCGGAGAAAAGTTCGCCAAGGACGCGCTGATTCGCCTGATCAAGCTCGGCGAAATCGCGATCATGGCGGTCGGCGCGCTGGGTTTCCTGTTCGATCATTTGTGGCTGATGCTGGCGGCGCTGTTTGCCATGGGCACGCATTCGGCGCTGTTTGGACCGGTAAAATATTCGATCCTGCCGCAAGCGTTGCGCGAGGATGAACTGGTCGGCGGCAATGGCCTGGTGGAAATGGGCACGTTCCTGGCGATTCTTGCGGGCACCATCGGCGCGGGGATCATGATGTCGTCGGCGCACTACGCGCCGGTGGTGTCGGTGGCCATCGTCGGCATCGCCGTGGCCGGTTACCTGGCCAGCCGCGGCATTCCGCGGGCGGCGGCGGCCTCGCCGCAGATGCGCTTGAACTGGAACATCTTCAGCCAGTCCTGGGCCACGTTGAAGCTCGGCCTGGGACAGACCCCGGCGGTTTCCCGCTCCATTGTCGGCAACTCGTGGTTCTGGTTTGTCGGGGCGATCTACCTCACGCAGATCCCCGCGTATGCCAAGGAGTGGATGCACGGCGACGAAACCGTGGTGACGTTGATCCTTACCGTGTTTTCGGTGGGGATCGCCCTGGGTTCGATGCTCTGTGAAAAACTCTCGGGGCGCAAAGTGGAGATTGGCCTGGTGCCGTTCGGCTCCTTCGGGTTGACCGTGTTCGGGCTGCTCTTGTGGTGGCATTCCGGCGCAATCCCCGACAGTGTGGACGGCCACGGCTGGCTGCAGATCCTGGGGTTCGGGCATGCCTGGCTGGTGCTGATCGACATTCTTGGCCTAGGGATTTTTGGCGGTTTCTACATCGTGCCGCTCTACGCCCTCATTCAGTCGCGTACCGTGGAGAACGAGCGGGCGCGGGTGATTGCCGCCAACAACATTCTCAACGCACTGTTCATGGTGGTCTCGGCGATCGTTTCCATCGTCTTGCTGAGCCTAGCCAAACTGTCGATCCCGCAGCTGTTCCTGGTGGTGTCGCTGCTGAACATTGGCGTCAATGCCTACATCTTCAAGATCGTTCCCGAGTTCAGCATGCGTTTCATGATCTGGCTGCTGAGCCATTCCATGTACCGCGTGGAGCATCGCAACCTCGAAGCGATTCCTGATGAGGGCGCGGCGCTGTTGGTGTGCAATCACGTGTCCTTTGTCGATGCCTTACTGATCGGCGGCGCGGTGCGTAGGCCGATTCGTTTTGTGATGTATTACAAGATCTACAACCTGTCGGTCCTGAACTTTATCTTTCGCACCGCGGGCACAATTCCGATCGCCGGGCGCCAGGAAGATATCCAGATCTATGAAAAGGCCTTCAGCCGAATCGCCCAATACCTGAAGGACGGCGAGCTGGTGTGCATCTTTCCTGAAGGAAAATTGACCGCCAACGGTGAGATCAATGAGTTCAAGAGCGGACTGACACGCATCCTCCAGGAAACCCCGGTGCCAGTGATTCCCTTGGCGTTGCAGGGCTTGTGGGGCAGCTTCTTCAGCCGCGATCCGGACAAGGGGCTTTTTCGCCGGTTCTGGTCGCGAGTGACCCTGGTGGCGGGTTCGGCGGTTACGGTCGAGACGGCTGAGCCTGCGAAGTTGCAGGCGATGGTGGGAGAACTGCGCGGCGCGGTCCGATAACGCAAGACGATGCAGGAACCGGCAAGTCCGGCTCCTGCATTCGGTTCAGGTGCTGACCTTGAGGCCGATCAACCCGGCAATGATCAACGCCACGCTGGCCAACCGAATCAATGCCATCGACTCGCCAAACAGAATGATCCCGGCGATCACCGTGCCCACGGCACCGACGCCGGTCCAGATTGCATAGGCGGTGCCCAGCGGCAGCTCTTTCATGGCAAGGCCCAGCAGGCCAAGGCTGATCACCATGGCCGCAACGGTCAATGCAGTGGGGAGGGGACGGGAAAAGCCGTCGGTGTATTTCAGGCCGACAGCCCAACCGACTTCAAACAAGCCAGCGAAAAACAGAATGATCCAGGACATCACACACCTCATCGATGGATGGGGTCGTCCCCGGATAAAACGCTGTGCAGTTGCGGGGTCGTCCCCGCATTGGGCGAAGAATGCCCAATGCTGACTATTCGGTCAAGTCTCCCGGTCAGTCCGCCGCTTGGCGGGCAAGCAGCTCGCGGTCCTGCTTTTCACTCATGCGCCGGAAGTAGGTTGCCAGTAACGCGCCGGAAATATTGTGCCAGACGCTGAACAGTGCACTTGGGACCGCCGCCAGCGGCGAAAAATGCGCACTGGCCAGGGCCGCGCCGAGGCCGGAGTTCTGCATGCCCACCTCCAGCGACAAGGTTTTGCGCTGGGCCAGTGGCAATCCGAACAGGCGCCCGGTGAAATACCCCAACAAGTAGCCAAAGCTGTTGTGCAGCATCACGATCGCCATGATCAGCAGGCCGGATTCGGCGATCTTCGCCTGACTGGCCGCTACCACTGCTGCGACGATGATCACGATGCTCACCACCGACACCAACGGCAACACATCGACGGCGAGACGAACCCGTTCACCCAGCAAACGTTGGGCGACGACGCCAAGGAAGATTGGCAACAGGACTATTTGCAAGATAGACCAGAACAGCGCCGAGAACGACACCGGCAACCAGGCCGAGGCCAACAGCCAGATCAGCGCCGGGGTAATCACCGGGGCGAGCAGGGTAGTGATGGCCGAGATCGACACGGCCAAGGCCAGGTCACCGCGACCCAGCCAGGTCATGACGTTGGAGGATGTGCCGCTCGGGCAGCAGCCTACGAGGATCACCCCCACGGCAATTTCCGGCGGCAGGCTGAATAGCTGGCAAAGCAGCCACGCGGTGCCTGGCATGATCACGAACTGAGCTGCAACTCCCAGGGCGACGCGTCCCGGATGGCGGGCCACCTCGGCAAAATCCTCGGTCTTCAGGGCCAGGCCCATGCCGAACATCACCAGGCCAAGCAACGGCACAATGGCTACTTTCAGATCGACAAACCATTGTGGAAATAGAAACGCCACTATCGCAAACAACAGTACCCAGTAAGCGAAGGTGTTGCCGACAAAACGACTCAATGCAACCAGTGCGCGCATGACCTGATCCTTATTATTAGTTGCAGCACAACCCGACATGAAAGCGAGCCTGCTTAAGATAACGGATTGTCGGCCCACATTTCTGTGGATCATCGACCGTCATCGCGAGCGGGCTTGCTCCCAAAGGACAACTTCTGCCGTTAGATTCCCTGCGGAATCTCTTCACCGCCCAACGCTTCAACCAGCGCCGGCAGGAACTCACCGAATGTCAGCATCATCAGGGTGAAGCTGGCGTCCAACTGGCCCAAGGCTTCGTCGCCGCCGTCCTGTTCCGCCTGGTCCTGCAGCAAGTCCTCGAACTTCAGGCGCTTGACTACCATTTTGTCGTCGAGCACGAAGGACAACTTGTCCTGCCAGGCCAGCGACAGCTGCGTCACGACCTTGCCAGTGCTCAGGTGCAGTTGGATTTCGTCGCTGGTGAGGTCCTGGCGCTTGCAACGAACGATGCCGCCGTCTTCATGGGTGTCGCGCAGTTCACATTCGTCCAGCACGAAGAAATCGTCTGCGGCTTTCTGAGTCTTGACCCAGTCGGTCATGATCGCGGTCGGCGCCGTCTTCACGGTGAGCGGGCGTACCGGCAGCGTGCCGATGACTTCGCGCAGGGTGGAAAGCAGGTCTTCGGCGCGTTTCGGGCTGGCGGAGTTGACCAGGATCAGGCCCTGTTTCGGCGCGATAGCGGCGAACGTGGACGAGCGACGGATGAATGCACGAGGCAGGAACGCCTGGATGATTTCATCCTTGATCTGGTCCCGTTCCTTTTTATAGACCTTGCGCATTTGCTCGGCTTCGATCTCTTCGACTTTTTCCTTCACGGCGTCACGCACGACGCTGCCGGGCAGGATGCGCTCTTCCTTGCGTGCGGCGATCAGCAGGAAATCCTGGCTGACATGCACCAGGGGCGCGTCTTCGCCTTTACCGAAGGGCGCGACGAAACCGTAAGTGGTCAACTCCTGGCTTGCACATGGGCGTGCCAGTTTGGTCGCCAGTGCAGTTTCCAACGCCTCGGCATCAACAGGCAGATCTTGGGTCAGGCGATAGATAAGCAGGTTCTTGAACCACATGGGGTGAGTCTCTCCTTTATACAAAGGGGGGCATTATTCTCTTCGCGGCGCCATAGGCCAACCCTTAGCTAAGCCTTTGGAAGGCCTGAGAAAATTAATTTAAAAAGTGCTTGCCAGCTTAGGGAGTGCTCCGTAGAATGCGCGCCACACCGAAAGCGAAGGGTGATTAGCTCAGCTGGGAGAGCGTCTGCCTTACAAGCAGAATGTCGGCGGTTCGATCCCGTCATCACCCACCATTCGTTTCAAGTGTTACGCGCAGCGGTAGTTCAGTCGGTTAGAATACCGGCCTGTCACGCCGGGGGTCGCGGGTTCGAGTCCCGTCCGCTGCGCCATATTCGGTAACCTGGAACACTGAACGCCAGGTCACCACAAGAAGCCCGCTAACGCGGGCTTTTTGCTGTTTACAGTTTTCCCGCGGTACGCATGAATCATTTTTTTGCTGTTTTTTTCAATTAAATCAGCACGTTATAAAAAACTGTGAGAGAATGCGCACCGCATCGAAAGTGAAGGGTGATTAGCTCAGCTGGGAGAGCGTCTGCCTTACAAGCAGAATGTCGGCGGTTCGATCCCGTCATCACCCACCAAACTTTCAATGTTACGCGCAGCGGTAGTTCAGTCGGTTAGAATACCGGCCTGTCACGCCGGGGGTCGCGGGTTCGAGTCCCGTCCGCTGCGCCATATTCGGTCACCTGGGATGCTGAACGCCAGGTTGCCAACAAAAAGCCCGCTCATTTGAGCGGGCTTTTTGTTGGCTGGCATTTGCCTCTCTCTACTGCTCGGCATTACGGCTATGACGATAATCACTGACCGCCTCATACACGGCCTTGCGCAAACGGTTGATACCGCCAATAGGCCGATGAGCCTCGATGCCGAACCAAGGGTTGAAGGACTGATTATCACAAGCCAGGTTCAGCTTGGGCGTGTCGAAGTCCTGAGCCGGCACCTTGATCCGCGCCACCGTCTCGAACGGTGCATCGTCTTCCTGCCATTCAATGCTGGTGTCTTCGATGGGCATGTACTTGCTCGGATCCTGACGCTGGATCTGCAAGACAAAACAGGCCGGCACGCGATCTGTGGATAACTGCTGGTTCAATGCGCTGCGCAAGAAATTCGGCAGGTCCTGGTTCTGCGCAGGCAAGGTATAGCTTGGGCAGCTGTCCGGGTCCGGTGCGACGCGAAACTTGGCATTGGCCGCGCCGAATTTGTAAGGCGATACCGAAAAGTAGGTGGTCTGGGTCGGACTGGTCGGGGGCGGCGAAAGGGTCGCCAGGGCGATGAACAGATGACGGATCTGCCAAGTGCGCGGATCCAGGCTCGGGAAGAACGCCATTGCCTTCTTTCCGTCAGCCTGAGCGGCCACATTCTGACGATACTCGGCGACATCACTGACAAAGAAGTTCGGATGATTGAACATTACGAAGTCCTGCTCGCCTTGTGATTGCCGACCCGCGAGCAGTTGCTTGCCGGGCACGTCCAGCAACTTGATCGCCATCCCCCGGGCGTCGCGCAAGCTGTCGAATTGCGGATAGGCGTTACCGTTGGATAGGCGGATTGTTGCCTGCCAGGTCTTGCCCGGTTCGGCAAATACCCCTTGGCGCAGAGGCGCTGGCAGATCGTTCGGCACTTGGACTTCGGCCATGACACAACCGTGAGCCTTGGCGTGGGCATCGCGCAGGTAGCGGGTGCCTTCGCGGTGCTGATCGACGATGCGGATGGCGGTCTGGATGATGTCCTGGGTCATGGCGCTTTCGCCCGGGGGGATCTGCTCCTTGTCCGAGACCGAGCCGCTGTGTTGCCAGGCAAACCAAGCGGTGGACAAGGCCCAGCCGAGCAGCCCGATGCCCAGCAGCCACAAGAGCGTCTTGCCCAAAAAGGCGCCGAGGCGCAGCCAGAGCGTGATCAACATGCAAACATCCTTTTACCTGTGGGGTTCATCATTACAGTTGCGACTCCAGCGGCCCGCCCAATACTTTCAAATACTCCAGCAAGGCCCAGCGTTCCTGCGGTTGCAGCAAGCGGCCAATGACGCCGTTGCCTCGCTCGCCTGAGCGGAATTCGTGGCCGCTGTTGTGGTTGCCGGTAATCTTGGTATCGAAAAGAAAACCGTTGGCAAAGGCTTCGGTGCGATAGCCCAAATGGCGCGGGTCATATTCGAAGCTGCTTTTATAGAAGGTCGTTGCCCGCTCGGCCTGGGGGGACAACAGTTGATAAATCGTCGGCACCGAGCCGTTGTGCAGGAACGGTGGAGTGGCCCAGACACCTGCTAGCGGCCGCGCCTTGTAGGCGCGCAATTCGCGTACCCCGATGGGCAGTCCGAAACCGTCCAGGGCCGGGCGCTCGACCGGCGTCACGCCGGCGTCGCGATAAGCACGGTTTTCGACAAATGCGGTGACATAGGCCAGGCCCTTGGCAACCGAAACCTGGCTGAGATCCAGTGGCTCTGTCGGCGTCGGGTGCAGTTGCACGTCCAGCTTCGCCAGCTCGGCCGGGTCCCATTGCAGACTGGTCAGGTTGAAGCGATGGTCGGCGATATTATTGGCGGTGCCGGGGTCGGTGCCGATCACTTTCACCGGCAGCATGTGCAATTGCTGGACCGGTCTGTCGGGCCCCTGAACCACTTTTGGGACATGGCAGCCGGCGCAGTTCTCGGCGAACAGCACCCGGCCTTTGGCGGCCAAAGGCTTGTCGATCGAGCCCAGCAGCGCCTCCGGCCATGCCGGAGGCTTGAGCAGTTGCAAGGTTTCTTCAATCTTGTTCAGGTCGCGCACGCGCACGCTGGAAGGGTAGCGCGCATCGCCCTGCAGCGGCTTGCCCTGGGCGTCGAAGAAATTCAGCGTGGCGCCGACTCCCAAGGCCTCGCCGACATTGCGCGCCATCGGTTGCTGGGCCGAGCCGTTCCACTGCACCCAGTCAAATGTCCACATTTCCCACAGCTGAGGGTAATCCACCGGCGCGTTGGCGACCCGGTAGTTTTCCTCCGAGATGGCGTCGCCGAAGCTGGCGTTGGCGATGCGACCAAAGGCGTCGGTACGGCCCGGACCTTCCTCGGTGGGATAGAGGCCACGATGGGTGTCGTTCCAGGCCGTGCGCAGGAACGTGTCCAGGGAAACCTTGAAGGCCTTGCGCAGTTCTTCATGGCGGGCGTCGTAGTCCTTGCCCAGCACTTGGCGGGCGAAGCGCTCGAATTTCCAGGGGTTGTAGTAGGTCGAGGCGAGGCTTGCGACCAATGCCTGTCCGAAACTGCCTCCGCGCAATGTCGGAACAGTCGACGGCAATACGTGTTGGGCGGAGCCGCCGTCGATCCGTATTGCCTGGCCTTTGAAGTGCAGCTCGCCGGTGTGGCAGGCGGCGCACGTAATATCCAGATATTGTTCGTTGCTGCCCGCATTTTGGTGACGAGTGAAACCTACCGGCAAGTTGCCGGGGTTTTCCGGCGTGGCTTTCTGTGCCGGATCGACCAGGAACCCGAAGCGCGCCAGATATTGCGGTGAAGAGAAACGCTGTTGCGAGAACGGCAATTCGAGGGCCGTGAACCACTCGTAATGCAGGCCCTTGACCTGGGTGCCCTGGGGGGTGAAATAGTAAGTCTGGCGCTCTGCCGCGCTCCATTGGTCCAGGTAATGCACCTGCTCCACGGGTGTATAGGCCGGCAAGCGCGGGTTGGCGACGTAATAAAGCACGACGGCGACGGCAATGACGAGCAGGGCGAGTAACAGCAAGAGAATGCGAGAGAGGAGGCGCACGGTAACGTCCTTGTTTTTTTGATATGTCCTTATGCCTCAGTGCCGGCTGGCCGGCAAGTGGCCATTATCTTGGGCCGTATGGGGCGGCAATGTGTCTCTGTACGTAATAGATGACAGATGCTTCATCTGCCCAGGATCAAAAAGCGTTTGCCGGCCTGAACTTATCATCGCTTTGTGGCTCACATGCCGGTAGCCATTGGTCGTGGCCGCCTGATAAGCTCGCGGCTTTACTCGATTGCCCTTTAGGCGCATGAACAAGGAAATAGCATGAAACAGCATCGGTTGGCGGCGGCGGTAGCCCTGGTTGGCCTGGTACTCGCGGGTTGTGACTCGCAGACCAGCGTAGAGCTGAAAACCCCGGCGCAGAAAGCTTCCTACGGCATTGGCCTGAACATGGGCAAGAGCCTGGCTCAGGAAGGTATGGATGACCTGGACTCCAAAGCAGTCGCCCAGGGCATCGAAGATGCCGTCGGCAAGAAAGAACAGAAGCTGAAAGACGAAGAACTGGTCGAAGCCTTCGCCGCCCTGCAAAAGCGTGCCGAAGAACGCATGGCCAAGATGAGTGAAGAGTCGGCAGCGGCCGGCAAGAAATTCCTCGAAGAAAATGGCAAGAAGGCGGGTGTTACCACCACCGCTTCCGGCCTGCAGTATGAAGTGGTCAAGAAAGCCGACGGCGCACAGCCCAAGCCGACCGACGTGGTGACCGTTCACTACACCGGCAAGTTGACCAACGGCACTGTGTTCGACAGCTCCGTGGAGCGTGGCAGCCCGATTGACCTGCCGGTCAGCGGCGTGATCCCGGGTTGGGTCGAAGGCCTGCAACTGATGCACGTCGGCGAGAAGTACAAGCTGTACATCCCGAGCGAGCTGGCCTACGGTGCCCAGAGCCCGAGCCCGGCCATCCCTGCCAATTCGGTCCTGGTGTTTGACCTGGAACTGCTGGCAATCAAGGATCCGGCAAAAGAAGACGCAGCCAAGTAATCGCGTCTGCTATAACGACAACGCCTCGCTTATGCGGGGCGTTGTTGCATCTGGCGGTCGGTGAATGACAAAAAAACCGAACGCTCGGGGTGGGCTACAGTCATAGGCAATACAGGCGCTGCGCTAGACGCAGTTGGCCGATCAAGTCAATGAAATATTGGGTTTTTTTATGTGAGTAAAAAACGCCCGATCTAAGCCGGGCCCTTATTAAACGGGGGCTTCAGCGGTGAAATGCAGCTCTGTTCACAAGGTTATCCACAATTTGTGTGGATAACATTTCAGTGGGAGAAAAAATGAAGGCCCCGTGGAATTTCACCCGGTTTCTACCTCTGGCGGGACGGCTGCTGGCCCGCGGTAGACTGCCGACGTTGCTGTTCGCCGTTGCCAGCAAAGGGGCGCGTGAGGGCGGCCGGCTGGGCAAGCTCAAGGAAGACCTGCGCTTGTTGCAGGCGTTGTGCCTGGCCTACTGGCGTGGCGACTACCGGGCGGTCAGTGCCAAGTCGTTATTGTCAGTCGTGGCGGGGCTCATGTATTTCCTCAGCCCTCTGGACGCGATTCCAGACCTGCTGCCGATGTTCGGCATGTTCGACGACATTGCCGTGCTGGCGTGGATCATGAAAACACTCGACGACGAACTCAGTGCCTTCCGCGCCTGGCGTGACCAGCAGTCACCCGAGAAGCTCGCGCTGGTCGAAAGACTTCCCGATACCCCAGAACAACTCCTGCTCCAAGGTCCGAAAAAGACCTGATCCCGCCTGTTTGCCCCAGAACATCATCGCCCCGCGACCTCGGCTGCTATTTAGGATTACACTTCCGAGGAAAAAAGCTGACTCGCTAAGTGTTGTTGTCCTACGGGGTAGACATGGATATTCAAATAATCACACGCGACGGAGAGCCCGAGTACGCGGTTTTGCCGTGGGATCAGTACCAGTCGTTATTGAAGGCAGCAGGTCTCAATCAAGCTCCGCCGCGGGAGGCAAAAGCCCAGGATGCGGCGGCACCCGATCAGGTCCTTCCTGGTCTGGATCAGTTGCGCAGCTTGCGCGAAGGGAAGGGCATCGCCATCGAGGCGCTGGCCCGCACGGTAGGCATCAGCCCGTCTTATCTGGCCATGATCGAAAGCGGCGAGCGTCAGCCCGATGCCGCGATCAAGCGCAGCCTGGCCTGGGAACTGACGGTGCCGGGTTGGAGGGATGAATCGTGAGTGTACGCATCAGTCGACAACATTGGGATGGGTTGTTGGGGGAGTTGGACCAGGCGCGTCGCCAGCGCCATTTGCTGACATACCGCGCCTTGCTGGAACGCTTGCAGCTTCCAAGCCCGGCGATGCAGACCTTGACCGCCGCGCTCGAACACCTGGCCGCGCTGGACGCCCGGGCTGAACAGCCGCTGCGCAGTTCGCTGGTCATCAGCCAGGGTGCCAGCCGATTGCCGCGCACCGGTTTCTTCGAATGTGTCGAGCGCCTCGGTCGTTTTTCCGGTCCGTCCGACGGCGTCGCCGCTGCGTCCTGGCATGCTTCGGAAGTGGTTCGGGTATTCGAATACGAGTACCCCGAATCGGCGGAGGCCTGAGTGCTCTGGCGCATCAAGGCGCGGGCCGGCTATTGGCTGGCGCGTCGGTTGTTTCATTGGTCATGGTTCGTCCGACAGCCGCGTGGCTGGGCCTGGCTCGAAGGTCAGTTTGCACGCATGGCGAACCTGGGTGATGTCGGTGCCCAGAGTTTCTACGGGCATATCCTGACGTTTCGCGGCCAGGGGCTGGGCGCGCGCGAGGAGGGCATTCGCCTGCTGCGATTGGCCGCACTGGCCGGTGATGGCAAGGCCGCCTATCAGGTCGGCGTCATCAGCCTCGCCGGCACCGCCACTAAAGCGCCGGACCCGGCCGAAGCGGCACGCTGGTGGACCCTCGCCGCAAAGGCCGGGCATCCGTTGGCCGAGATCAAGCTCAAGGCGCTCGAAGGCCAGGCCCCTTAGTTGTTATCCATAGGCGGTATCTTTTTTCTTCGCTAATGGGGCATCTCCTTTAGGGCAAATCTCAGAATCGTCCTACGCTATCCGTCTCCTTATCTGACTTATTTCCCCTGCCTTCCCCGGCACAGTCTCGCGCTTCCCGATTCCTCGCGAGACGCCTGCCCATGCCCGATCGATTTTTCCTGTTGGCCTCTGATCGAGCGCTGCCCTGATGGATCAGGTGCGCCGCATCGAGGATGCACTCGACAGTTTCAAAGAGACCCTTCCCCTTTACCGCGAGCAGCTCGAGAGCTGGTACAGCCGCGCGGCGGACGGCGCCAGCCAGTTAGCCGACCTGCCTTCATTGATGGGCATGGAGCGGGTGATCCGTTTCGGTGACAGCACCACGGCGGTCAGCATCCAGGACACGGATTTTCTCTCCACCGTCGCCCAGTGCCCCAAGGGCGGCGTCTTGACGATCGAGAGCAAGCTCGAGTCGGTGTACGACATTCCGCTGGGCGGCATCGTTGTAGATGTGGTGGAGGTCGGCAGTGGAAAGATCACGCCGGTCACGCTGGATGCCCAAGGCGTGGGGACCTTCAAAGGCGAAGCGGGTCGCTACTATCAGGTACACGTCCAGGGCGAGGTATCTCCCAAGCAAATCGAAGAACTGTTTTCTTCCTACGATGGCCTGACCTCCGATCTGACGGACTGGCTGCGCGGCGAGTGGCAGGGTTTCAAGCCGCAGTGGGCGCAGCAATCCCTGGCAACGTCGGCGGCTGCGGTGGGCAATGGCCTGCTCGCCGGCGGTTGGGCAGCGATCGAAGGGGTGTGGGACAGCATCGGCCTGATCTCGGACATCCTCAAGGACCCCGTTCGGTTCGGCGCGGAGTTGGGCAGCGGTGCGGCCGATCTAGCCAAGCTTGCACAGTCGGCACCGCAGGTCATGGCAAAGCTGCAGCTGCTGGCCAGTGACGAAGCGGCGCTGTGCTTGCTGGTGCGCACCGCCAGTCTCTGGCTGGACATGCTGCCGCCCAGTGAACTCGCCGGCAGCACGGCCCAAGCGTTATCCACAATGCTCGTGCAGTTGGTGATCGACCTGCTGATCGGCGTGGTCCTGACGTTCGCCGCGGCGGGAGCCGGCATTGCTTATCTGTCGATGCGCCTGGTTCGGCACAGCGCTCGCCTGCTGGATGCCGCGAAGCGTTTCATTCGTGCCATCTTCGCGGTGGTGAACGGTTTCATGGCCTACGTGGACCGCTACAAAACCGTGGCGGCGCGAGGCATCACCGCCGCTGTGAAAAAGGGCCGGATGCAACTGCGCTGGGACGCGAAGCGCAATACCACGCTGAAACAAGACCAACACCACGACGACGCCCCCACCCAATCGAAAAACCCCAACGGCGACCCCGCCGACAGCGCCGACCAGACCCGCACCCACGGCTGCCCGGTGTCGATGGTCACCGGCGAAGAACTGCTGACCCTGGAAGACGGCACCCTCGACGGGCGCATGCCCTTCGTCTTCACCCGCCTTTATCGCACCAGCGCCGCCGACCTGGACGTCGGGCTCGGCCGTGGCTGGAGCCATGCCCTGGCCCATCGCCTGTTGATTGAAGGCGAGCAGGTCATCTGGATCGACCAGGAAAACCGCCGCACCACGTTTCCCCGACCGAGCCTGCAACGCCCGGCGATCCACAACAGCCTGGCCCGTGCGGCGATCTACCTGAGCAGCGAGCCGGACGAACTGATCGTCGCCCAACCCGGCGACGGTGCGCCTTTCCTACACTTTCGCGACGGACGTCTGATCGCCCTGAGTGATCGGTACGACAACCGCCTGACGATCCAGCGCAACATCTACGGCGACATCAGCCGCCTGGACAACGGCGCTCGGCGCTGCCTGCGCCTGCGCTACGAACATCGTCATCTGGTCGCCATCGACTACCAGGGTTTTCACCCGGAACTGCATCCGGACGAAGCCTGGCGCACCGAACAGACGCTGGTGACCTACCGCTACGACGCCCGTTTCCGGTTGATCGAAGCGACCAACGCCGCCGGCGAAAGCGAACGCTACGACTACGACGACCAGCACGTCATCCTCCAACGGCAACTGGCCGGCGGCGCGAGTTTTTATTGGGAATGGCAAGGCCTCGGTCCGGCAGCCCGCTGTGTGCGGCACTGGGCCTCGTTCGCGCAGATGGACAGCCGCTACAGCTGGGGCGAGGACGGCAGCGTCACGGTCCAGAACCTCGATGGCAGCCGGGAAGTGTACGTCCATGACGACCGGGCGCGACTGGTGCGCCAGGTCGATCCTGATGGCGGCGAACACCTCAAGGCCTATGACGAACAGGGTCGGCTGGTCGCCGAACAAGACCCGCTCGGCGCGGTGACCGAATACCGCTACGACGAAGTCGGACGGCTGGCGGCGCTGATTCCGCCCGAAGGCGAGCCCACGTCCTACGAGTACCGCAACGGTTTCCTGCACGCCCGGCAGCGCGGCAACGCCGTCTGGACCTACCGGCGCAATGAACAGGGCGATGTGATCGAGGCCATCGACCCGGATCGCCACAGCACCTGGTACTGCTACGACACCCAGGGCCAACTGATCTCCATCCGCTACCCCGATGGCAGCCAACACGCCTTCGTCCGTAATCGCCTGGGCCAGTTGACCGAAGAAATCCTGCCCGACGACAGCCAGCGGATCTTTTCCTACGACGCCCTCGGGCGTTTGCTGACCCGCCAGGACGAACACGGCGCCATCACCCATTACCAATGGGACGCCGTCGGCCGCTTGCTGCAAACCACCCTGCCCACCGGCGCGACCCGCGCCTGGAGCTACAACGCCTACGGCAAGGTCACCGCCGAACGCGACGAACTGGGGCGCATCACCCGCTACGAATACGCCGACGACCTGCACCTGATCAGCCGCCGCCTCAACCCCGACGGCAGCGGACTGAAATACCGCTACGACTCGGCGCGGCTGTTGCTGACGGAAATCGAGAACGAATCCGGTGAAAAATATCAGCTGGACTACACGCCCAACGGACTGATCCGACAGGAAACCGGCTTCGATGGCCAACGCACCGGCTACGCCTACGACCTTAACGGCCACCTGCTGGAAAAGACCGAATTCGGTGCTGACGGCAGCCAACGGGTCACCCAATACCAACGCGACAGCGCCGGCCGTTTGTTGCGCAAGACCTTGCCCGACGGCACGACCGTCGAATACCGCTACGACGCCCTAGGGCGTCTGGTCAGCGTCGACGACGGCCATTGGCCGCTGGCCTACGAATACGACGCGCAAGACCGCCTCGTCGCCGAACACCAGGGCTGGGCCACCCTGCGTTATCGATACGACAACACCGGCCGCTTGATCCATTGCCGCCTGCCCGATCGCAGCACCCTCGACTACCGCCACCTCCCGGGTGGCGCGCTGATCGCCATCGACCTCAACGGCACGTGCCTGACCGAGCACCGTTTCAAAGGCGGACGCGAAACCCAACGCCAGCAAGGCCTGCTGCTCAGCGACTACCGCTACGACGAACAAGGTCGCCTCAAGGCCCAGACCGTGTGGCAGACCCAGCAACAGCAATTGTTTTGGCGCGACTATTCCTACGACGCGGGCGGCAACCTCGCCGCGCTGTCCGACACACGAAACCGCCGCAGCTACCAATACGACAAGCAAGATCGCCTGCTGCGCATCGACTACGCCCACAACCAAGCCCCGGAACGCTTCGCCCACGACCCGGCCGGCAACCTGCTGATGCAGGATCGCCCCGGCCCGACCACCCTCAAGGGCAACCGCCTATTGATGGAGGGCGACCGCCATTACGACTACGACGCCTACGGCAACCTGATCCGCGAACGCCGCGGCACGGCCCAATGCCTGGTCACCGAATACCGCTACGACAGCCAACACCGCCTCATCGGCGTCACCGGCCCGGACGGCAGCGAAACGTCCTACCGCTACGACGCCTTCGGCCGACGCATCAGCAAGACCGTGGACGACCAGACCAGCGAATTTATCTGGCAAGGCGACCAGGTCATCGCCGAAAGCAGCGACCAGCACTACCAAAGCTACATCTACGAACCCGGCACCTTCCGCCCCCTCGCCCTGCTCGAAGGCGAAGGCCCAGAAAAAGCCACACCGTTCTACTACCACCTCGACCACCTCGGCACGCCGCAGGAACTGACCAGTCATCAAGGCGAAGTGGTTTGGGCAGCGCGCTACAGCGGCTACGGCAAACTCACCGAACTGCGCCACGGCGACGGCCCCCGACTGCATCAACCGTTGCGTTTCCAAGGGCAATACCACGACCGGGAAAGCGGCCTGCATTACAACCGGCACCGGTACTACAATCCAGAGACGGGGCGGTACCTGACGGCGGATCCGAGCAAGCTCAGGGGAGGGCTCAACGGGTATCGGTACACCCTGAACCCGACGGGGTGGGTGGATCCGTTGGGGTTGGAAACTTGCCCGGGCGATGGGTGTAAAAAGCCTGCCGTTGGAGAGCAGGATCCGGCGGCTAAGGTTGGGGTGGATGAGGGGGAGCCTGCGCTGCCGATGACGGCGGAGCAGCGGCGGGCGCGGATTGATGAGTTGGGGGAGGCGAATGCCTATCGGCGTTTGGATGAGATGGAGCGCTCGATCCCAGGCGCGCATTTCCTACAGAAACATGGAGCCCAAACTACAACGGAGGGTCAGTTGGAGCGCGTTACGACAGGGCGAAATCCTGGCACTGGGCAAATCGATGTATATCACAGCGGAAGTAATGCAGGGCTACCTGCTATTCCGTCTGCCGCAACTCGTTTCCTTAGTCATCGTGATCAGCTCAATGCTATTTATCGAGCTCAATTGATTTTCAGGCGAGCAGGAATTGCCGAATCTAAAGAACCAATTGAAATGGGGCGGGTAATTGGCGAGGGTTATAAAAGAGACGGTTTGGAGTATACCCAGCAAACTAAGGCGATTGTTATTCTTAATACAAATGGCCTACCTAAAACAGCTTATACAGGACCGAGCACATGAAAAAGCCGTATAATTTGCACTATATTTGGGGGTTGCTTTTTGTTTTTAGTATTGAGAATACTAATGATTTGGCGCGTGAGGAAATAATAACTTCAAAAAATGTAAATGATGACGAGGAATTGAGCCAGCTATTTGACTTGTTGATTCGTCCGGATTTTTTGTATCACTCTTCAGAAGAGCAGATTTTGCTGATTGATACTCTTGCTTATTTCTTAGGGTGCGATGACAGCTTTGATAGGGTTTTTTTAAACTTGGATACATACTTCGATCAGAAGGTTGAAGATCAGCGCAGATTTATGCGGGTTTTACTGGCTTCTTTAACGAAGTATAGAGCCGAGGCAAGCTGACTAAGTTAGGGTGGATTATTAAATCTAAAAACAGCCTATGCAATTAACCAGACACACCACGTTGTCCAAAAGAGGGGCCGCTACGCAGCCCAGCGGGAGCAAGCTCCCTCGCCACGGGGAATCAACGGGCGGCTAATCCACCTTCACACCGACAAACCCAGTTCCAAGACAGGCACCCGCCCAACCCCCCCATCAATCAAGTACAAACTCCCCCCCACAATCTCCTTCGCATGATGCTTGGCTTGCGAAGCCAGTTCCGCCAGCTGACTGGCATCCAACCCAGCACAGGCCTCGGCGCGCAAATGCACCACCCCAATCGACAGTGACAGCAACGCAAACTCCTGCCGCACCCCTTGCCGATTCAATGCGGTAAAACACCCAGCCTCCAGATGCTCGGGCCGGTAGAAGCGGCGGCAGTGGGTCTGGAAGTCGCTCAGCAGCAGGTTCAGGCGTTTGCGCCAGTCGTCAGGTCCGAGGACCAGCAGGAAGTCGTCGCCGCCGATGTGGCCAACGAAGTCGCGGCTGGGGTCGATGCGTTCGTTCAGGCATTGGGCCAGGCACAGCAGGACCTCGTCGCCGCGGCCATAGCCATAGATATCGTTAAAAGGTTTGAAGCTGTCGATGTCGACGTAGCAGATCACCGACTCCTGGCGTTGCTGCAACAGGCGCGTGAGGCATTGTTGGATTGGTACGTTGCCCGGCAGCAAGGTCAGCGGGTTGGCGTAGCGGGCCTGTTGGATTTTCAGTTCGGTGATGAGCTTGAGCACGTCGATGATCCGGCCCAATCCCATGTAGCTGCCGTTGAGGGTGATGATGAAGTCTTCTTCGATGCGCTGCCGGGCGCGGCTGGTGATGAGGCGGCTGACTTGTTGCAGCGACTGGCTCAATTCCACCGCGAGGAAATCGTCGCTCATCAGCCGACTGATCGGTTTACGCGCGAACAGGTCGGTGGCGAAGGGCTTGAGCAGGGCGTCCGAGAGCGAATGACGATGCACGATGCCGCAGGGTTGGCCCTGATCGTCCAGCACCGCCAGGGAGTTGAGGTTGGCCTGGCGCCGGAACGCTTCCAGTACGGTGGCCGTCGGCGTGCGGTGCGCCACGGCCGGTTGTTCGTTGAGCAGGGCGCCGAGGTCGTTCACTTCCTCGGTCAGTGGCGCCACGCCGCTGTCCTGTCGGGGCATCAGTGTCCTGGCGTCCTGGGAGGGATGTTCCTGGGGGCGGGCGAGCAGATACCCTTGGACCAGATCGACCCCCATCTCAATCAACACCGCCAATTCTTCTGGCAGTTCTATGCCCTCGGCAATTACCTGGGCCCGTGACGCCTGGGCGATTTTAAGGATGGAGCCGACGAACTCGCGCTTGAGCGCGTCCTGGTGGATGCCGTCGATGAAATGCCGGTCGATCTTCACATAATCCGGCCGCAGTTCAGACCAGAGACGCAGGCTTGAATACCCAGCGCCGAGGTCATCCAGGGCGATGGAAAAGCCCATGGCGCGGTAGTGGTGAAGGGCGGTCTGCAAGAGCTGGAAATCATCGATGGGAGTTTGTTCGGTCAATTCGATGACGACCTGGCTGGGCGGGATGCCGAAGTCTTGTAATAGCTGCAACGTGCGGCCGGTCTGGTGCGCCGATTCCAGCAGCGATTCGGGCGAAACGTTGAGGAACAGTTTGCCGGGCAGCTTTTGCTCGTTGAAGCGTTGGCAGGCGCTGCGTCGGCAGGCCAGCTCCAGCTCGCTCAGCCGTCCGGCCTGGCGGGCCACGGACAATAACGCGATGGGGGAATGCAACGGGCTGTTGGACGGGCCACGAGTCAAGGCTTCGTAGCCCAGGATACGTCGTTCGGAGAGGCAAATGATCGGTTGGAACAGGCTGTGCAATCCGCTTTGACTCAGGATTGAGTTCAAGGCACCCAGCTGTTCTGTCGTGGTCATGGCGATCTCTGGCGATAAAAAAAGGACTGGGCGCAACCCCTGCTGGGGTGCGCCCGGTCCTGTATTTCACGACAGACTGATGTCAGTTTGATGACACTCCGACGAGCATCACCATTAAATGGCCATCATCTCAATGCTTGGCGACCGCCGTATTGAGTTTCAGGTAGTCCAGCAGGATCCGCCCGGTTTCGCTCAGGTAGGCGTCGTCTTCCGGCTTGGTCTTCTCCGGTTCGGTGATCAAGTCTTCGTCTTCTTTCTTCAGCTCTTTGAGCGGCTCTTCGCCCTTGGCCTTGCGGCGTAGGTTCTCCATCGCCAATTGCTTGGCTTCGATATCGGCGTGCTGTGCGCGGCGGTCGGTTTCGTTGAGGGTGACGGTTTTCTCGGTCATCAGCTTTTGTGCCAAGGCCAGCTTGTCGCGAATGAATACAAACTCTGCGTCCTGGGCCGAACGGGCGTCATGCTCGGATTTGAGCTGGGCCAGGAACGGTTTGAACGGGTCCACGGCCGGCTTGATCGCAGGGCGGATGGTGTCCCACGGCATGGCTTCGGGCAGGGCGCTTTCACCGATTTCCTTGGTGTCGATGATCGACGGGTAATCGATGTCAGGCAGTACGCCCTGGTGCTGGGTGCTCTGGCCGGAGACGCGGTAGAACTTCGCCAGGGTCAGTTTCAGTTCGCCATGGTTCAGCGGCTGGATAGTCTGCACGGTGCCTTTGCCGAAGGTCTGGCCGCCGATGATCAGCGCCCGGTGATAGTCCTGCATGGCGCCGGCGAAAATCTCCGAGGCCGAGGCCGAGAGGCGATTGACCAGCAACGCCATCGGGCCCTTGTAGAACGCGCCAGGATTTTCATCTTCGAGGACATCGACCCGGCCATCGGCATTACGCACGAGCACGGTCGGGCCCTTGTCGATGAACAGGCTGGTCAGCTCGGTGGCTTCCTGCAGCGAGCCGCCGCCGTTGTTGCGCAAGTCGATGACCACGCCGTCGACCTTTTCCTTCTGCAATTCGGTCAGCAGTTTCTTCACGTCGCGCGTGGTGCTCTTGTAGTCCGGATCTCCGGCGCGGAAAGCCTTGAAGTCCAGGTAGAACGCGGGAATCTCGATGATGCCGAGCTTGTAGTCCTTGCCATCCTGTTTCAGTTTGAGGACTGACTTCTTCGCTGCCTGTTCTTCCAGCTTCACCGCTTCGCGGGTGATGGACACGACTTTGCTGGTCTGGTCGTTCGGCGCATTGCTGGCCGGAATGACTTCCAGGCGCACCACCGAGCCTTTCGGACCGCGGATCAGCTTGACCACTTCGTCCAGGCGCCAGCCGACCACATCGACCATTTCCTTGTTGCCCTGGGCGACGCCAATGATCTTGTCCGCCGGGCTGACTTGCTTGGTCTTGTCGGCAGGTCCCGCCGGCACCAGGCGCACGATCTTGACCTGGTCGTTGTCGCTCTGCAGCACCGCGCCGATGCCTTCAAGGGACAAGCTCATGTTGATATCGAAGTTCTCCGCGTTATCCGGCGACAGATAATTGGTGTGCGGGTCGTAGGACATGGCGAAGGTGTTGATGTAGGCCTGGAAGATATCTTCGGCACGGGTCTGGTCCAGGCGAGCCAATTGGTTCTTGTAGCGCTTGGTCAGGGTTTCCTGGATCTGCTTGGGATCCTTGCCGGCGATCTTCATGCGCAGCACCTCGTCTTTGACGCGCTTGCGCCACAGATCATCGAGTTCGGCTGTGCTTTTGAGCCAAGGGGCGTCCTTGCGGTCGACCAGCAAGGTTTCCTTGGCATTGAAATCGATCTTGTCGACGCCTTTGTTCAACTCGGCCAAGGCGTAGTCCAGACGCGCCTTCACGCGGTCCAGGTAGCGCTTGTAGATGGTGAACCCGGCGTTCAGGTCGCCGCTCTTGAGGAAGTCGTCGAACTGGGTTTTCCATTTGTCGAATTCGGCGATGTCGCTGGCCAGGAAATAACTGCGCGACGGATCAAGCAGCTTCAAATAGCTGTCGTAGATGATGACGGAGCGTGCGTCATCAAGTGGCGGCTTGCTGTAGTGATGCCGCTTGAGCAATTCAACCACGTTAAGGCTGGCAATCACCTCGTCGCGATCGGGCTGAAGCTTGTCCCAGCTGTTGGCCGCGAACACAGGGTTCGAAAGCGTTGAAGCGCCAAGGCCAATGAGGAGGGCAAGTGCAGTGCTGGGAAAAAAGTGCTTCATGCTGATTCGACGCAGGGACAATTGATCACGCATATTAGGCCGTCTTTGAAGTCGCCGGTTCCATGTGGCCCGGGCGCATAATGCAAGAAAGCCCGGCGTTGTTACAGCAGCGGGCCCAGTCGAGACTCACTATGGAGGCACCGTGAAAGCATTGCAAGGCGTTGAAGGCCAAGTGGTATGGGCAGATGAGCCGAGTCCGGCCTGTGATGCGGGGCAAGTTCGCATCCGCGTGGCGGCCGCTGGCCTGAATCGGGCGGATTTGTTGCAAAAGGCCGGGCATTATCCCCCGCCACCCGGCGCGAGCCAGGTGCTGGGGCTGGAATGTTCCGGGGTGATCAGCGAGGTCGGGCCAGGCTCTTCCTGGCAGGTCGGCGACCGGGTTTGCGCATTGCTCGCCGGCGGTGCAATGGCCGAGGAAGTGGTGGTCGATGGCCGCCATGTCCTGCCGGTGCCCGAAGGCTTGTCGATGGCCGAAGCCGCCGCACTGCCGGAGGTTTACAGCACCGCTTGGTTGAATCTGTTCCAGCTCGCCGGCCTCACGCCGGGCGAGAAAGTGCTGTTGCACGCCGGGGCCAGTGGTGTCGGTTCGGCCGCGATCCAGCTGTGCAAAGCCTTCGGCAACCCATGCTGGGTCAGCGTCGGTTCGGCGGATCGGCTGGCCTATTGCGAAGCGCTGGGCGCCCAGGGCGGCGTGGTGCGCACCGACGACATCAACAGCCTGAACGACTTCGGGCCGTTCGACGTGATCCTTGATCCAGTCGGCGCCAACTACGCCTCGCTCAACGTGAAACTTTTGTCAGTTGACGGGCGCTGGGTGCTGATCGGGCTCATGGGCGGGCGCACGACCGAATTCGACCTGGCCCAAGTGCTGGGCAAGCGCATCCAATTGCTCGGCTCGACCCTGCGCAGTCGCAACGACCAATTCAAGGCCGACCTGATCAGCGACCTGGGCCAGAACGTATGGCCATTGTTCGCCGACAAACGCCTGAGCCCGCAATTGGCCAAGACGTTTGCGATCAAGGATGCCGAAGCGGCGTTCGCGGAGCTGGCGACCAATCAGGTGTCTGGGAAATTGGTGCTGGTGATAGATGAGAGCCTGAGCTGATTTTTGCGTAGACCTGTGGGAGCGGTATAGATCGCCCTCGCCACAAGAGCCAGGGTGTTCTTCCCGCCTGTCTATTTCCAGGTATGAATCGGCCACCCAGCCGATTCGGCATGGGCCTTCAGTACCGGGTCCGGGTTCACGACGTGCGGGTAATCGACCTTGAGCAACAACGGCAGGTCATTGCGCGAATCGGAATAGAAGCTCGCGCCTTCCAGGTTCTCTTCCTCGGCATCCAGCCAGTCCAGCAGTCGGGCGATCTTGCCTTCGCGGTAGGTCAGGGTGCCTACGGTCTTTCCGCTGTACACCCCGTGGGCCACTTCAAGCTCGATGGCCAGGATCTCGTCGATGCCCAGGCGTTCGGCAATCGGCTTGACCAGGTGCGTGCCCGAGGCCGAGATCACCAGGATTCGGTCACCGGCCTTGCGGTGTTCAGCGATGGCCTTGGTGGCGTCGCTGAAGATGATCGGCTCGATGAAGTCTTCCACCCACGGCGCCACCAGATGCTCGATTTCTTCCGGCGTGCGGCCGATCATCGGTTCCAGGCTGAAGTCCATGTACTCTTCCATGCGCAGCTTGCCGTGGCTGTAGGCGTCCATAAGCTCGTTGTTGCGGCGCATGAACGACTCAGGGTCGACCCAGCCCAGGCGCCCCATCTGTTCGCTCCAGAGGGTGGCGCAGTCGCCGTGGATCAGGGTTTCGTCCAGATCAAATATTGCCAGGGCCATCAGCGCGTTTCCCTTTTCAGAATCATCTTCAAAATCAATAGAGCCGTCAGGCTACCTCACACAGCGCCGAGGGATCGATGGTAAGTGCCAGCCGTGCACCGTCGGGATGCAGGTCCGCCGCCGAGCGGTTGAGCACATCCACCACCAATTCCACGCCACGGGCCTCGACCCGGTAACGGATCACGTTGCCCAGCAGGCTGTGGCTGCGGATCAGTGCATCGGCCTGGCCGTTGCGACTCAGCTCGATGGCTTCCGGGCGAATCGCGATGCGGCTGTTCACCGGGCGTTGCAGCAGGCGGGTGGCGGTGTCGGCGTCGAGCAGGTTGTAGTTGCCGATGAAGCCGGCGGCAAAGGCATCGACGGGCGCAGTGTAAAGGGTTTCGGCATCGCCGCTTTGGACGATCTTTCCCTGGTTCATCAGGAATATCCGGTCAGACATGGTCAGGGCTTCCTCCTGATCGTGTGTGACGAAAATCGTCGTCAGGCCCAACTCGCGCTGGATCTGGCGGATCTGTTCGCGCAGATGCTTGCGAATCCGCGCATCCAGTGCCGACAGCGGCTCATCCAGCAGCAACAGCCGTGGCCGGGTGACCAGCGAGCGGGCCAGGGCCACGCGCTGGCATTGGCCGCCTGACAGTTGATGAGGGTAGCGCGCGGAAAAATCATGCAGCTCCACCAGGCGCAGAATCTCAAGCACGCGCTGGCGACTGTCGTCGGCGGCGACCTTTTGCATGCGCAGGCCGAAAGCGACGTTCTGCTCCACGGTCATGTTGGGGAACAAGGCGTAGCTCTGGAAGACCATGCCTATCCCGCGCTTCTGCGGACTCAGCGGCACGATGTCCTGGCCGTCCAGCAGGATCTGGCCCGCGTCCACTGCGGTCAGGCCGGCGATGCAGCGCAGCAGCGTGGATTTGCCGCAGCCCGAAGGGCCGAGGAGAGTAACGAACTCGCCCTTGTGGATTTCGCAATTGATGTCGCTGAACACCGGTGTGCCCGCGTAGCTTTTTTGCAGGTGTTGGACGCTGACGTAGCTCATTGGCTTTTGTCCTTGTTCAAGATGTTGGCCGCCCAGGTCAGGACCAGTACGAAGAAGAAGTAGGAAATCACCAGCGCACTGGTGAAGTGGCCGCTGCTGTTGCGCATGTTGTTCAGGTACACCTGCAGGGTTTCATAGCGGGTGCCGACGAGGATGTTGGCGAACACGAACTCGCCGAACAGGAACGAGAAGGACAGCAACAGCGCAACCATCAAGCCCTTGCGCAGGTTCGGCAGCACCACCAGCAACGCCGCCTGGAAAGTGCTGGCGCCGAGCAGTTGGGCGGCGTCCATCAAGTCCCGCAGGTTGATGGCTTGCAGGTTGTTGGTGATTGCCCGGTACATGAACGGCAGGGCAACGGTGAAGTAGCAGCCGATCAGGATCCACGGCGTGCCGACCATCGCCAGTGGCCCGGAGCCATAGAGCTGCAGCAACCCCACCGAGGACACCACCGGTGGCACCGCGAAGGGCAGCAGGATGAGGATGTTCATCAGCGCGTCGAGCTTGGGAAAGTGGTAATGCACCACGAACAGCAGCGGCAGGATCAGCACCACCGAGAGCACCAGCGCGCCGACGCAGACGATCAGCGATTGGCCGAACGCGTTGAGAAAGCGCGGATCGCTCCACAGCTGCACGTACCATTTGAAGGTGAAGCCGCTGGGCAACACGGTGGCCGACCAACTGCTGGCGATGGAGTAGACCAGCGTGCCGACCAAGGGCAGCAGCAGGATGGCGAACAGCAGGTACACCACCACCCGATGATAGAGCCCGACGGAGCTCGATTCAGCGCGAGACATGGTAGCTCCTCTTGAGCAGCAATTGATGGACGATGGTTACCAGGGTCATCAACGCCACCAACACTACGGCCAAGGCGCTGGCCATGTTCGGGTCGAGGGAAATATCGCCGGAAACCATGGCTGCGATGCGAATCGGCAGGACGTTGAAATTGCCAGTGGTCAGCGCATAGACCGTCGCGTAGGCGCCGAGGGCGTTGGCCAGCAGGATCACGAAAGTGCCCAGCAGCGCCGGGGTCAGGACCGGCAAGCCGATGTGCCGCCAGAATTGCCAGCCGTTGGCGCCGAGCAAGGCGGCGGATTCACGCCAGTCTTCGCGCAACGCATCAAAGGCTGGGTAGAGCAGCAGCACGCCGAGGGGAATCTGGAAGTACGTGTAGAGAATGATCAGCCCGGTTTTCGAGTACAGGTTGAAATCCTCGATGATCCCCGCCTGCTTGAGCATGATCGTGATGCTGCCGTTGAACCCCAGCAAAATGATGAAGGCGAAGGCCAGGGGCACGCCGGCGAAGTTGCTGGTCATGTTGGCGAACGCGTTGACGAAGTTGCGTAGCCGCGAATCGACACGGCGCAGGGAGTAGCTGCCGAGAACGGCGATGATGATGCCGAAGACGCTGGACCAGAAGCTGATCTCCAGGCTGTGCTGGATCGCCTGCCGGTAAAACTTTGAGCTGAAGATCTTGCTGAAATTGGCCAGGCCCCAGCCGAACTCTTCCGATTGCAGGCTGTTGACCAGCACCCAAAGCAGCGGGGCGATCTGGAACACGATGAAGAAAATCGCGAAGGGCACCAGGCACAACGCTGCCAGCCATTTGCCGCGCGTCATGGCGTTCACTTGAGCAACTCCTGGCAATAAGGTTTGTCGTGATTGACGCCGAGCAACTGGCAAATGGTGCCGCACAGCTCGGTCTGCCGGGGCGCTGCATCGGGGTCAAGGCTGAAGCCGTCGCCGAGCACGAACAAGGGCACCTCCCGTTCCTCAGCCAGCAGGCCGTTGTGGGAGCGATCGTTGTTCATGCCATGGTCCGAGGTCACCAACACCTGGTAATCGGCGTCGAGCCAGGCTTGCAGGTAGACCGCCAGGTTGATGTCGGCCGAGCGGGCACTGTTGCGGTATTGCGGGGTGTCGAGGCCGTGCTTGTGGCCGGCATCGTCGATGTTCATCGGGTGCACCAGCAAGAAGTTCGGCAGGTAGCGTTGGCGCAAGTGTTCGGCGTCGGCGAACAGATGGGAATCGGGGTAGTGGTCATTCCAGTAGAAATGCCCGTATTGAATCGGCAGGTCGGGGTTTTCCGTATGACGGTCCCGGCCGGCTATGAACGGTGACGCGTTGTAGAGCTCACTGACCCAATGATACGCAGCGGCTGCGGTGCTCAAGCCGGCGTCGGTGGCGTAATGAAAAATGCTTCGCTGATTGGACAGACGCGAGACATTGTTGTGCACGATCCCGCTGTCGATGGGCACGACGCCGGTGAGGATGCATTCGTAGAGTGGGCGGGACAGGGCGGGTAGTTCACATTCCAACTTGTAGAGCGCCGCGCGTCCTGCGCCAACATACGCCTGCAAATGTCCCATGGCATGCCGGGCGACTTCATAGTTGAGGCCGTCGAGCACTACCAGGATGACGTTGTGCTTCATGGATACCGCGACTCCGGGACAAGAACCAGGAAACTCGAACGACCAAGGGTCCAGGTGGAAGCGAGCAAGCCCGCTCCCACGAGAATTCCCAGCGGATATCCGAGGGGGGCTAGCGCCTCACTTCATCTCGACGATGACTTGTTCATTCCACGCCTGCGGCAGTGCCTTGGAAGTCTTCTCCCACGCGTCCGCATCCTTGATCGGGGTCACGCCTTTGTACTGCTCGTTCGGCAGCAGCTTGGCCTGGACCTCTTCCGGCAGTTTCAAGTGCTCGGCGCGGATGGGGCGGGCGTTGCCTTTGGCCAGGTTGATCTGCCCTGCGTCGCTGAAGATGTATTCGCGGGTCAGCTTGGCGGCGTTCGGGTGCTTGGCGTATTTGTTGATGATGGTGGTGTAGCCGGAGATGACCGAGCCGTCGGACGGAATCAGCACGACGTAGTCATCCGGGTTGGCCATCTTGGCTTTGTAGCTCAGGCCGTTGAAATCCCAGACCACACCGACTTCGACTTCACCTTTCTCCATCGTGGCGATGGTCGGGTTGGCCATGGAAAGGCGTCCCTGCTTGGCGATCTCGGCGAACATCAACAAAGCCGGTTGAACATTTTTCTCGTTGCCGCCGTTGGCCAGGGCCGCTGCCAGAACGCCGTTGGCGGCCTGGGCGGCGGTGCTCACGTCGCCAATCGAGACCTTGTATTTACCGGTTTTCAGATCGGCCCATTTGGTCGGTACATCGGAGCCGTGCAGCAATTTCTTATTGACGATAAAGGCGATGGTGCCGGTGTAGGCGAGTGCCCAGTTGCCGTCCTTGTCCTTGGCCCAGTCAGGGATCTGTTCCCAGGTGCTTGGCTTGTAGGGTTGCACCACGCCTTGCTTGACTGCGATCGGGCCGAAGGCCGCGCCGACGTCACCGATATCGGCGCTGGCGTTGTCTTTCTCGGCGGCGAACTTGGCGATTTCCTGGGCCGAGCTCATGTCGGTGTCGATGTGTTTCAAACCGTAGAGCTTGGCCAGGTCGTCCCAGGTGCCTTTCCAGTTCGCCCAGTCGTCGGGCATGCCGACGCTGTTGACGGCGCCTTCCGCTTTCGCAGCGGCTTCCAGTGTTTTCAGATCGGTATCAGCGGCCATGGCGGCGGTGCACATGGCAATGGTCGAGCCTAACAGTGATGCCAGGAAAAGCCGTTTCATCCGAAGCTCCTATGGGCGTTTTCAACGCTGCGATTGCGGTTGTGTTGGTCTAGGTCAGCAATACCTGAGCCAATGTAGGCGCGTCCCATGACATTTTGATGTCGATGGCAAGTTCGCCAGCAATCGTCAGGCTCATTGAGGGGCGCTGCGTCATAAGCGTAGACCATGAGTAAACAACTGATCTGCAAGGGCTTGGCCGCTTAATTGCAAGCCGATGTGTAGACCGTTCAGCGGTTGTGTCATCTATCAGTCATGCTTAACGCCTAGGCTTGCAGGCGTGAATTGCGGATCGACACGGTGACGATCCTGCCCCGAAACAGTGCTGGTCTAGTCCAGATAGGTAACGTTGATGCGCGTTGAGGCAACCAAAGCGGTGACAACCATCGGGCAGGTCCTGCAAGAGCAGATCGACCACGGCTTGCTGGCGCCCGGTTGCAAGTTGCCGGCCGAGCGCAAGCTCAGCGAATTGTTCGGCACCACCCGGATCACGGTTCGCGAGGCGCTGTTGCAGCTCGAAGCCCAGGGACAGATCTACCGGGAGGAGCGCCGCGGCTGGTTTGTCTCGCCGCCACGGCTGGCCTACAACTTGATGCAGCGCAGTCATTTCCACGCCATGGTCGCTGCCCAGGGGCGAGTGCCGTCCACCGAAGTGATCTCGGCGCGCCTGCAACCTGCCTCGGCGGCGGTGTGCGCCTGGCTCCAATTGCCGGCGCTGTCCAGCGTCATCCAGATCTGCCGTACCCGGCGAATAGATGAGCGCCTGGTGCTATACGTCGAGCATTACCTGAACCCGCTGTATTTTCCGGACATCCTGGAGTTCGACCTCAACCAGTCGATGACCGAGTTGTACGCGAGCCATTACGACCTGCACTACGGCCGGGTGAGGTTCGAGATCGTGCCGACGTCGCTACAGCCCGAAGCGGCGGCGGCGCTGAAAGTCTCGGTCGGTAGCCCTGGGTTGCGGATTGCGCGGGTCAATTATGACCAGCACCAGCGCTTGATCGATTGCGACCTGGAGTTCTGGCGGCACGATGCGATTCATGTCGGCGTCGACGTCCCGGCACAGCCAGTTTGAAGCGGGCTCAGGAAGACTCGTTGAGCTTGGCCATGATCCTGAAAAGCACGGTCAAGAGGATAAGCAACATGCCAATCCACATGGCGAACACCCCGACGTTCTTGTCGCGGAAATTGAAGCCGATGGCGAGCAGGATCATGCCGGCGATGATGGGCACCAGCATGGCGTTGAACGAAGACATGGAAATCATGGCGACAGCCTTGTCGGGAGGGATAAGGTCAGTCTAGTCGCGGTTTGGCGGGCAGATCATTAGCATCCGCACATTTCGAAGCGGACGCTCTTGTGGCGAGGGAGCTTGCTCCCGCTCCAGTGCGCAGCACTGGCCTATCTGCATTCAGTTGCAAATTTTGGGGCGGCTGCGCCACCCAGCGGGAGCAAGCTCCCTCGCCACAAAGGCTTACGGCAATTCGCGACTCGCGTAGAACGCGCTCAACACCTTCACCAGATGCGCCAGGTCATGGCTGCCACACAGCTCGCGGATCGAATGCATGGCGAACGTCGGCAGGCCGATGTCCACGGTGCGTACGCCCAGTTGGCTGGCGGTGATTGGGCCGATGGTCGAGCCGCAGCCCATGTCGCTGCGCACCACGAAGCTCTGCACCGGCACTTCTTCGGCCATGCACAAATGACGGAAGAACCCGGCGGTTTCGCTGTTGGTGGCGTAGCGCTGGTTGCTGTTGACCTTGATCACTGGGCCGGCGTTGAGCTTGGGGCCGTGGTTGGCGTCGTGCTTGTCGGCATAGTTGGGGTGCACGCCGTGGGCGTTGTCCGCCGAAACCAGCAGGGATTTCTGAATGGTCCGGACGAACTCTTCACCTTCGGGCAGCAGGCGCCGCAAGGTCTGTTCCAGCATCGGCCCGTCGGCGCCACAGGCCGAGCATGAGCCGACCTCCTCGTGATCGTTGCACACCAGCACGCAGGTTTCTTCGGTGTCCGCGTTCAGCAAGGCTTGCAGGCCGGCGTAGCACGACAGCAGGTTGTCCAGGCGCGCGCCGGCAATGAAATCGCCGTGCAGGCCGATGACCGCGGCGCTTTGGGTGTCGTAGAAACTCAACTCGTAATCGAGCACCACGTCGGCGTTCAGGCCGTGTTCGCGGGCGAGTTGGTCGGTGAGCACGGCGCGAAAATCAACGCGTTCGTCGCCGGCGAACTGGGCGAGGATCGGCGGCAGCTCGTTCTGTGGGTTGATGGCCCAGCCCTGGTTGGCTTCGCGATTGAGATGAATGGCCAGGTTCGGGATCGTGGCGATCGGCGCCTTGAAGTCGATCAACTGGCTTTCGACCTTGCCATCGCGGCGGAAGGTCACGCGACCGGCCAAGGACAGGTCACGGTCGAACCATGGCGCCAGCAGCGCGCCGCCGTAGACTTCCACGCCCAGCTGCCAGAACCCGTGGCGTTGCAGTTCCGGCTGCGGCTTGACCCGCAGGCAAGGGCTGTCGGTATGGGCGCCGACCAGGCGGATGCCGTCGTGCAGCGGTGAGTTGCGGCCGAGCTTGAAGGCGATGATCGAGGAGTCGTTGCGCGTGACGTAATAACGACCGTTGGCCTCGGTGGCCCAGGTTTCGCGTTCGTCAAGACGCTGGTAACCCGCCGCCTCCAGGCGCTGGACAAGGCTGGCGGTGGCGTGGAACGGGGTGGGGGAGGCCTTGAGGAAGTCGATGAGGCCCTGGTTCAACTCTGCGCGCATAAATAACTCCAGACAGCAATGGGCGGGAGTTTACCCCATCGGGTCGCGACATTGCAGGGCCAATGCCGCGACCCAGGCGGGTCAGCCGAACATCACCCGGCCTTGCAAAAACACCTCGCGGCGTTCCTTGCGACCCAGGTGGGTGTGCTTGCTGACTTGGTAAACCTTGTCGAAATCCGCCATCGATACTGGCGGTTTCTGTTTGAGGTAGTCCTCCACCAGCATGTCGTACCGAGCTTCGGTGATGAACCGGTAAATCTCCCGGTGATAGAAGAAGCCGAGCTGAAAGCCGAGTGTTTCGCTGGGATACAGCGTTGGCCGGGAGAAACAGTTCTCGAAATCGATCGCCATGAGCGGGCATTGCACATCAGCAGGTTGCATGAGATTGCCCGCCCAGAAATCCATGTGGCTGATGTTTCTACGGGTGAGGGAATCCAACAGATCGAACGCTTTTCGGATGAATGTTTCGATTTGCCCGGGATGCTCCGCCAACCATTTCGCGCCGTCGGTGTAACCCTCCAGCAACTGGGTGATAAGGAAATAATCCTGGGCCAGGCCTAATCCGCCACGGGTGTAGCCGAACCCCTGGAGCGCCGGCATCTGAACGCCTCGATGCTGGGCCTGCAGCGTGTTCTGCAGTTCTTCCAATGGCCAATCGAAGCGCCCGTTGCGTCTGGGCGTGCAGAAGGTCACGCGGACTTTGCTTTGAAAGCTGTCCAGACGCTGGACCTTGGCGAACAGTGACTGTTTGCTACCGGGAATAATGGCTGTCGCGCGCGTCACCGTGCGCTTGCGGCGATTGACGATCAACTGTCGCAGCGCGTGCTCAGTGTGATGACAAGGTTCGTCCCGCAAATGCAGATCGGTGTTCAAGAAACGGAAGGTGTAGGGATAGTCCCGATGGAGCGGCGAGGTGTCTGGCACGGGCGTCCTGCCTTGGCGAAAGGCGATTATCTTAGACACATTTCGTTTAATGTGAATATTTTTTTACAAACAGGACGGTCGCCGAAGCCTGTAAGCCGGGGACTACATGGCCCGAC
Source organism: Pseudomonas marvdashtae (assembly GCF_014268655.2). Classification (NCBI taxonomy): domain Bacteria; kingdom Pseudomonadati; phylum Pseudomonadota; class Gammaproteobacteria; order Pseudomonadales; family Pseudomonadaceae; genus Pseudomonas; species Pseudomonas marvdashtae. The sequence continues at coordinate 4,206,640 of NZ_JABWQX020000001.1, read as the reverse complement.
TTATGTAAACACCAACGTCTAGAAAGGCGCCGGGCACTCGAAGCGCAGGCGCTCGCCGCTTTGCGGGTGGGTGAAGCTGAGCATGCTGGCGTGCAGACACAAGCGTGGCCAGGCGGCCAAGGCCTGCGGGTGGGCGTAGAGTCCGTCACCTAGCAACGGATGGCCAATGGAAAGCATGTGCACCCGCAGCTGGTGGGAGCGCCCGGTGATCGGCGTCAGCTCGACCCGACACCAGTCGTCGCAGCGTTCCAGCACGCGCCAGAACGTCAGGGCGTGTTTGCCTTGCTCATGGTCCACCACGTGACGAGGTTTGGTCGGCGGGTCGTAGCGCAAGGGCAGGTCGATGCTGCCGCTGTCCAGCTCCGGTTGGCCCCAGCACAATGCCGTGTAGGCTTTTTCGGTTTCACGGTCATGAAACTGCCGAGACAGTTCGCGATGCGTATCCGGGTCGCGGGCCAACAGGATGATGCCGGACGTTTCCCAGTCCAGCCGGTGCACGATTCGTGCTTCCGGATAGCCGTTTTCCTGCAGGCGGGTGATCAGGCAGTCTTTGTTGTCGTCCGCCCGGCCAGGCACGGAGAGCAGCAGGGTCGGCTTGTCGACCACGAGCACGGCGGCGTCCTGGTGGATGATGCGGATGTTGGACAGGGGCATTAAACAGTCTCGTTACAAACGCCAACGGCGGCTCGGGCCTTTCTCAATTCCCGAAGGAAGAGCAGAAGAGCCCGAGCCGCCGTGGCTCCCGCCGGTGCGATCAGCGATCCGGCAGGGTGATATTGAGTTCCAGGATCGAGCAGCTGCCCTGGCTTTCCAGCGCGACATGCACGTCATCGTTGCCGATATTGACGTACTTGCGGATCACTTCCACCAGTTCCTTCTGCAACGCAGGCAGGTAGTCCGGGGTGCTGCGTTGGCCGCGTTCGTGCGCCACGATGATCTGTAGACGCTCTTTCGCTACCGAGGCGGTACTTGGCTTTTTGTTGGCACGAAAGAAGTCAAAAAGGTTCATTACCTACCTCCAAACAGGCGCTCGAAGAAACCTTTCTTCGTGACGTCGAGGAATCGATGTTCGACGGTTTTGCCCAGCAGACGATCGACCGCATCGCTATACGCCTGGCCGGCGTCGCTCTGGTCGTCAAGAATGACCGGCACGCCGGAGTTCGAGGCCTTGAGTACGGCTTGGGATTCTGGAATCACGCCCAGCAGGGTCACCGCGAGGATTTCCTTGACGTCTTCGACGCCGAGCATTTCGCCGTCGCTGACGCGTTGCGGATTGTAGCGGGTCAGCAGCAAGTGTTCCTTGATCGGCTCTTCGCCTTTCTCGGCACGACGGGATTTGCTCGCCAACAGGCCCAGCATGCGGTCGGAGTCACGTACCGACGACACTTCCGGGTTGGTCACGACAATCGCTTCGTCCGCGAAGTACATGGCCAGGTGGGCACCCTTCTCGATACCGGCCGGGGAGTCGCAGACCACGAACTCGAAGTCTTCCTTGAGTTGCATCAGGACTTTTTCCACGCCTTCCTGGGTCAGCGCGTCTTTGTCGCGGGTCTGGCTGGCGGCCAGCACGTAGAGGTTTTCAAGGCGCTTGTCCTTGATCAGGGCCTGCTGCAGGTTCGCTTCACCGTTGACCACGTTGACGAAGTCATAGACCACGCGACGCTCGCAACCCATGATCAGGTCGAGGTTACGCAGGCCGACGTCGAAGTCGACGATGACTGTTTTGTGGCCGCGCAAGGCGAGGCCGGTACCGATAGCGGCGCTGGTGGTGGTCTTACCCACACCACCCTTGCCGGATGTAACCACGAGAATCTTGGCCAAGGTGTTTCACCCCTAAGGAAAAAGGACTTTGTCAGCCCCTGAAAAACATCTCTGGAAAACTGCTGCAATTGGACAGGCTTGGCTGGAATCGGATGTGCGGCGGGGTCTACCTCCGGTAAACACTGCCTGATCTTTTTCCTGCGTCGTTTAAGCCGTTTTCGCTACGTTCTAGAGATGCTTGGAAAATGCGGCAGTATCCGTTAAAGCCGAATGATGTTCAACACGTCGCCCGAAAGGCTGATCTGGACGCCGGCCCCCCACAACGGGTCGCGCCGCAAATCCTCGGAAACCTTGTAATGCCCAGCGATGGAGACCAGTTCCGCGCTCAACTGCTGACAAAAAATCCTCGCCTTGGTGTCGCCCTTGACACCGGCCAGCGCTCGGCCGCGCATCGGGCCGTATACATGGATGTTGCCATCGGCCAGAAGTTCCGCGCCCGGGCTGACCGAGGACACGATGACCAGATCGCCACCCTGGGCGTAGATCTGCTGTCCGCCGCGCACCGGTGAGGTGATGATTCGAGTGGGCTTGACGGTGGGCTCTGGCGGTTTTTCCGGCTTTTTCGGTTCGGCCGGGCTCAGCTCCAGCACGCGTTCGCGGGCACCGGAGGGCGGCAGCACCGGAATGTCCACGGCGATGGCGGCGGCGATGTCTTCGATGCGGCTGGCGCGGATCGCCAGGGTGCGCAGGCCATGCTGGCGGCAAACGCGCATCAGGCCTGGCAAATCCACCGAGCCTTCGCCGGCCGGCAGTTTGTCCAACGCCAGCACCAGCGGGGCGTTGCTGAAAAAATTCGGGGCCTGGGCGACTTTCGCCGCCAACTGCCGGTCAAGACCTTCCAGGTCGTTACGGGCCAGTTCCAGCACCGTAATGGCGAGCATGCTGCCCTTCAGCTGGAACACGGGATCTTGGTCTAGCGGTTCGGTTTGGCTCATGGTCGGCGTACAACGACTTGTCACTAAAAGTGCCGAGACTTATAACGAGATCGCCCGCGAGCCGCAAGCCGAGTCGAACAATGTAGAATGCGCGGCCCAGGTCTTGATGGAAGCTGTAATGGATCGCCCGCGTTTTCGAGCTGCGTTTTTTCATCCGCGTTTCTGGCTGCTGTGGTGTGGCCTGGGATTGTTGTGGCTGATTGTCCAGTTGCCTTATCCGCTGTTACTGCGGGTCGGCCGTGCGTTGGGCGCGCTGATGTTCCGGGTGGCCGGCGACCGGCGGCGCATCGCCAGTCGCAACCTGGAGCTGTGTTTCCCCGAGAAGTCCGCTGCCGAACGCAAGCGCTTGCTCAAGGAAAACTTTGCCTCCACCGGTATCGCCTTCTTCGAAATGGCCATGAGCTGGTGGTGGTCACGTTCGCGCCTGGCGAAGCTCGCCCATGTCGAAGGGCTCGAGCATCTCAAGCAGGCCCAGCGCGACGGCAAGGGCGTGATCCTGATGGCGCTGCATTTCACCACGCTGGAAATCGGCGCGGCGTTGCTGGGGCAGCAGCACACCATCGATGGCATGTATCGTGAGCACAAGAACCCGCTGTTCGACTACATCCAGCGCCGGGGCCGTGAACGCCACAACCTCGATTCCCTGGCGGTGGAGCGCGATGATGTGCGCGGCATGCTCAAGTTGCTGCGCGCCGGCCGGGCGATCTGGTATGCGCCGGACCAGGACTACGGCGCCAAGCAAAGTGTGTTCGTGCCGCTGTTCGGTATCCAGGCGGCGACAGTGACCGCAACCAGCAAGTTCGCCCGCTTGGGCAAGGCGCTGGTCGTGCCGTTCGTCCAGGAACGCCTGGCCGATGGCAGCGGCTATCGGCTGGTGATCCAGGCGCCGCTGGAAGATTTTCCGGGCGAGACCGAAGAGGCCGATTGCCTGCGGATCAACCAATGGGTAGAGCGTTCGGTAAGCCAGTGCCCCGAGCAATACCTCTGGGCCCACCGGCGGTTCAAGACCCGTCCACCGGGCGAGCCGAAGCTGTACGAAAAGCGCGGTTGAGCGTGTAGCCTTAATTGACTGACGACGGAGTATTGCGATGACCCCAGCTGAACCGGTAACAGGTTTGATTCTTTCCGGCGGCGGGGCTCGAGCGGCGTATCAGGTAGGCGTACTGGCGGCCATCGCCGAGTTGTTGCCGGACGGGGCGCGAAATCCTTTCCCAGTGATCGTCGGCACGTCGGCCGGTGCGATCAACGCGGTCAGCCTGGCGAGCGGGGCGATGGACTTCAAGAGCGCCATTGAGCGCCTGACGGCCTTCTGGCAGGCGGTGCGCAGCCATCAGGTCATGCGCAGCGACTGGCGTGGCGTGATGGGCCAGGCGACGCGTTTTTTCATTCATAGCCTGCTCGGCCTGGGCGCCAAGCTGCCGGTGGCGCTGATCGACAGTTCGCCCTTGCGCGAACTGCTCCAGGCACAGTTCCACGCGTCGGGTATCGAACAGGCGATCGCCGAGCATCAATTGCGCGCAGTGGCGGTGACCGCGTTCGGCTACGAATCCGGACAGGCGGTGACGTTCTATCAAGGTCGCGGCACCATTGGCGCCTGGCTGCGGCATCGGCGCATCGGTGTGCCCACGCAGCTGACGGTTGAGCACCTGCTGGCCAGCTCGGCGATCCCCTTGCTGTTTGCGCCGGTCAAGATCGGCCCACAGTATTTCGGCGACGGCGCGGTGCGCCAATCGGCGCCGATCAGCCCGGCCCTGCACCTGGGGGCGAATCGAGTGCTGGTCATCGGTGTGAGCGGCAACCCCCGTGGCGCGGGTGGGCTAACTCCGATGGAGCGCACCTACACCGGGCAGCAACCGAGCCTCGCGCAGATCGGCGGCCATATGCTCAACAGCACGTTCATCGACAGCCTGGAAAGCGACATCGAGCTGCTCGAGCGCCTGAACCAGTTCAGTCACATGCTACCCGACGACGTACCGGCCCACGCCCTCGGCGCAGCTCCGGTGGAGGTGCTGGTAATTTCGCCGAGCCAGCCAATCGACGAGATCGCTGCCCGTCATCGCCAGGAACTGCCCCGTGCACTGCGGGTGTTCTTGCGCGGACCGGGTGCGACCAAGACCAGTGGTGCCGGGGTGCTGAGTTATCTGCTGTTCGAGGCGGGGTATTGCGGCGAGTTGATCGAACTGGGGCGCCAGGACGCGTTGGCGCAACGTGAGGCGTTGAGTCGGTTTCTGGGGTTGCAAGCAGGTCCACCGTGATCGTGAGCCGGCTCACGCCCACAATGGTCCTGCTGCGCGCGCTCATCTCGATCAGAAATGGTACTTCAGCAAGAAGCTGGTATTGCTCTGGTTGGTCTTGAACCCGTCGCTGTCTTCAATCGCGTATTTGTTCTTCCAGTAGTCATATTCCACCCCCACATACAACTGTTTTGCGCCCAACTTCAGGGCTTTGCCCAAGTCATATTTGATCTGCGGGACGATGTGCAGGTTGGCGTGGTACGTGCCCTTGGAGTTGGTGTCATTGTCCACCACCCAATCTATGAACCCGTCGAACAGGATGTCGGATGAACCCACGGGCACGGTAATGGCCCAGACCGGGGTGATCTGCCAGACGTTGTCGCCGGCACGCGGGCCTTCGGTCTGGCGATTGTAGAAATTCAGTTGGAAGTAATCGAAACCGGGAATCGCCAGGTCAAAACCCGGGCCGATCAGGTACGACTCGTTGTCGCCTTCGCCGAACTCGTAGGTCATGGCCAGCAGGACGTCCTTGACCGGGCCCAGTGCGAGCTTCTGGTCGAAGATCTTGCCGAACGACAGGCGTGGGCTGAATTCGCCGTAATAAGTGTTCGGGCCGGAATTGCTATCGTCCTGGCCGTTGTAGAAGATCCGGTCGAGGAAGAAGAAGTTGTCGCCGTATTTCCAGGCATCGGCGTGCTCGAACGTCACGGTTTGCTGGATGCGCGGGTTGATCTGGAAATCCTTGCCATAGAGGTAGCTCAGGCTGTTGTTTTGCCACTGGAGGAGATCGCCTGCCATCGCCTGGCCCCCGGCCAACAACGATCCCGCGAGTATCAGGTTGGTGCTCGTACGTTTCATTCGGTTTGCTCCCAAAGGTAGGTGGTACCGCGTTTCTTGTCGTCAGCGCTCTGGTGTGGCGCCTTTTTCCACGGACAAAACATCCGTTCGGTCAGCTTTTTGTTTGTGGCAAGGGCTGAAAGTCGGTGAGTCGCTCAGGTTCTGATTGTTGTTATGAGGTGTCCGGGTTCGAACGGCCGCGCAGGATACGGACTTGCCCGTAGAGGCTCAAGTACGCGGCAACGGCGCATTTGCGACGAGTTGTGAGTAACGGTCGGGCGTCTGCATGGGTGCTTTCCTCTTGTTCTTATTGTTGAGGCGCAGGCAGCCGCTGACGGGCGACCGGTCGGGTGCCGGTCTGCCTGTCTGCGGTATTGCGTGTGTAACGGGACTAGTGGGTGCGCGCGCCTTGGGTGATCCAGGCGCCGATCAGATCGCGTTCCTGCTGGGTCATCTGCGTGATGTTGCCCAGCGGCATGATCTGGGTGGTCACCGCCTGGGCCTGGATGCGCGCGGCCTCTTGCTGGATCTGCTGCGGCGTGTCGAACATCACCCCGCCCGGCGCTGCGCTGAACAGCGGGCTGGTGGGTTTGGCCGAATGGCAGACCGAGCAGCGCTCCTGGATCACGCTATGGACTTTGTCGAACGAAGGGCCCTGGGCGTTGGAAGCCTGGGCGGGCGCCGCTGCCGGGGCGGTCGCCGCCGTCGCCGGTTTGGCGCCACCGCCCACCGCCGTTTCCGGCAACGGTTGGTACTCGATCACGCCGGGTGCCTTGGCCACTTCCGGCGCGGTGGGCATGGGCTTGGGACCGGTGACATAAGCCAGGCAAATCATCGCCAGGGCGCCGACTGGCAGCGTCCAGGCAAATCGGTTGCTGTCATGCCGCGTGTTGAAGTAGTGCCGCACCAACACCGCCGCCACGGCGATCCCGGCCAGGATCAGCCAGTTGTATTGGCTGCCGTAGGTGCTCGGGAAGTGGTTGCTGATCATGATGAACAGCACCGGCAGGGTGAAGTAGTTGTTGTGGCGCGAACGCAACAAACCCTTGGCTGGCAGCGCTGGATCGGGGGTGCGGTTCTCGGCAATGGCCGCGACCAAGGCCCGTTGTGCCGGCATGATGATGCGGAACACGTTACCGACCATGATCGTGCCGATGACGGCGCCCACGTGCAGGTAAGCACCACGACCGCTGAACACCTTGCTGAACCCATATGCCGCGGCGATCAACAGCACGAACAGGATCAGGCCGAGCAGGGCAGGGCGCTTGCCCAGGGCGGAATCGCAAAGAAAGGAGTAGACGAACCAGCCGACGAACAAAGAACCGATGCCCAGGGCCACGCCCTCGGCGCCACTCAAGCTGCTGCCGGGAGCCAGCAGGTAAACGGTCGGGTTCCAATAGAACACCACGCACAGCAGGGCGATGCCCGACATCCAGGTGAAATAGGCTTCCCATTTGAACCAGTGCAGGTTGTCCGGCATGGACGGTGGCGCGAGCTTGTATTTTTCCAGGTGATAGATACCGCCACCGTGGATGGCCCACAGGTCGCCAGCCAAGCCGCTCCTGGGGTTGACGCGATTGAGGTTGTTTTCCAGCCAGACGAAGTAGAACGACGCGCCGATCCAGGCCACGCCAGTGATCATATGAACCCAGCGAACGCTCAGGTTCAGCCATTCCAGCATATGTGCTTCCACAGTCTTTACCTCTCGCCCGTCACCCTTGTTTCGGGTGATCGGACCTTCTCTTATTGGTGGGGGGCGAGGATCAATAACTCATCCTCTTTGAAAAAATGCTCATCGCAGTTATTGCCTGTGCCACTGCGATCAACCACCAGGAAGTCATCCCGCTTTTCGATCGTCAGCACCGGGTGGTGCCAGACGCCGCGATGGTAATTGATGCCCTGCCTGCCGTTGGTGACGAAGGCGCGGACCAAGCCTGATACAGGTGCATCGCCAAGTGGCGCGACCACGATCAGAAAGGGGTTGCCGAGCAGCGGGATGAAGGCCTGGCTGCCCAGCGGATGACGCTCCAGCATGCGCACGGTCAGCGGCATGTCCTGCGCGTCGGCGCGGAAAATGCTGATGATCGCCTGATCGTCCGGCGTAGCGGTTTCAACCGTCGCCAGGCGATGGAAGCGCATGGTCGAACCGTTGTTGATCATGAAGTGATCGCTGCCGTCGGTTTCGATCACGTCACCGAACGGGGCGAAGGCTTCTTTGGTCAGCGGTTCGATCTTGAGTGTGCGCATGCTGGTCTTCTTAATCTTTTGAGTTTGATCGTTCCCACGCTCTGCGTGGGAACGCCGCCATGGACGCTCCGCGTCCACTGTGACGCGCAGCGTCACGGTATGCATTCCCACGCAGAGCTTGGGAACGATCATCGCAATCTTATTTTGCGACCTTGCCCAACACCCGCAGGCGACTCACGCCACCATCCGGGAACACGTTCAGGCGAATGTGGGTGATCGGTCCAAGCGCCTTGATCTGTTCGGCAAAGGCGTGTTCGGCATGCATTTCCAGTTTCTGGCTCGGCAGCAGTTCGCGCCAGAACAACGACTGCGTTTCGATCTGGCTGTCGGTGCCGCCTTTGACGAACGCGCCCTGGATCGAGCAACTGTCGGGGTAGTTGCCCTTGAAGTGCAGCGTGTCGACGACGACTTTTTCAACGATGCCGGCGTGGCCCAGGGCGACGATCACCCAGTCGTTGCCCGGGGTGCGACGACGGGCGGTTTCCCAGCCGTCGCCCATGTTGATGCCACGGCCCGGGTTGAGGATGTTGCTCATGCGGCCGAAGTGTTCATCGGAGCAGGCCAGGGCGCGGCCACCGTTGAGGGCAGCGGCCAGGTCGATCTGTTCGTTGTCGCCCACGGCGGACCAGTCGCGGTACGGAATGCCGTAAACCCGCAACCGGGCTACGCCGCCATCCGGGTAAATGTTGAAGCGCAGGTGGCTGAACGCCTGGTCGTTGCCGATTTCGTGGTAGTGGTGGCTGTCGCCTTTCAACTCGACGGCCGACAGCACTTCGGTCCACTGGGTGTTTTCGTCCGGCTCGCCTTGCGCCAGGAAGCAGGCTTCCAGGGAGGCCGACGGTGGGTAGTTGCCGGTGAAGAATGAGGTGTCGATGTCCACGCCCTTGATCGAGCCGGGTACACCGAGGCGAATCACCGCGCTGTCGTAGCCTTCGAAGCGCTTGCGGCGCGACTCCCAGCCGTCCATCCATTTGCCGTTGTCATCGAACACGCCCTCCTTCCACACGGCCGGGGTCGGCTGGAACAGCCGGTTGGCGTCGGCGAACCAGTCATCGGTGACCGAAATGATTTTGGTGCCCAGGCGGGCGTCGGCCAGGTTGACGAACTTCTCGAACGGTACGGCGTAAGCTTTCATTCTTCTTGTCTGCCTTTGATAAGTTGGCTGGGGATGCTTGCAGGACCTGGTCTTGAGGTGCTGCTCGCTAAAGGGTCAGTAATCGGAACAACGCGATCTTGTTGATCTCGGCCAGCGCGCATTTGAATTCGACGTCTGTCGAGTTATGGATGCGCGTTTCGAACGCGGCGAGGATCTGGTGCCGGTTGCTGCCTTTTACCGCCATGATGAAGGGAAACTTGAACTTGGCTTTGTAGGCCTCGTTCAGCTCGGTGAAGCGCTGGAACTCTTCGGCCGTGCATTGGTGAATACCGGCACCAGCCTGTTCGTTCGTGCTGGCTTCGGTCAGTTGGCCCTGGACGGCGGCTTTGCCGGCCAGGTCCGGGTGAGCGTTGATCAGCGCCAGTTGGCTGGCGTGATCGGCGCTCAACAGGATGTCGCTCATGCGCTGGTGCAGGGTTTCGATCTGGTCGATCGACGGATCCTGGCCCAGATCGAAAGCCTTTTCGGCGACCCATGGCGAATGTTCGTAGATATCAGCGAAGGCTTTGACGAAGGCTTCGCGGCTCAAGGTGGAAGGCTTGAAAGTCTGGAAAGCGGTCATTTGGACGCTCCCTGATACGGATGGGTTTGCTGCCAGTGGCGCGCGATGTCGACACGGCGGCTGAACCAGACGTGTTCATGGCCTTTGACGTATTCGAGAAACCGCTTGAGGGAGGCCAGGCGCGCAGGACGGCCTATCAGCCGGCAATGCAGGCCGATGGAGAGCATCTTCGGTGCCTCGGCCCCTTCGGCATACAACACGTCGAAGGCGTCCTTGAGGTATTGAAAGAAGTCGTCGCCCTTGTTGAAACCCTGCACTTGGGTAAAGCGCATGTCGTTGGTGTCCAGGGTGTACGGGATCACCAGGTGCGGCTTGCCGGTGGGGTTGTTCGGTTCCCAGTAGGGCAGGTCGTCGTCATAGGTGTCGCTGTCATAGAGGAAACCGCCTTCTTCCATCACCAGCCGGCGGGTGTTGGGACCGGTGCGGCCGGTGTACCAACCCAGCGGGCGCTCGCCGGTGATTTCGGTGAGGATGCGGATCGCTTCGAGCATGTGCTCGCGCTCCTGGGCTTCATCCATGTACTGGTAGTCGATCCAGCGATATCCGTGGCTGCAGATTTCATGACCGGCGGCGACCATGGCGCGGATCACGTCGGGGTGGCGCTGCGCCGCCATGGCGACGGCGAATATGGTCAGCGGAATGTCGAATTCCTTGAACAGCTTGAGGATGCGCCAGACGCCGGCACGGCTGCCATACTCATATAGCGACTCCATGCTCATGTTGCGCTCGCCCAACAGCGGTTGCGCCGACACCATTTCCGAGAGGAACGCTTCGGACTCACGGTCGCCATGCAGGATGTTGCGCTCGCCGCCTTCTTCGTAGTTGAGCACGAAGGACAGGGCGATGCGGGCATTGCCCGGCCAATGAGGATGGGGAGGGTTACTGCCGTAACCGATCAGGTCGCGTAGGTAGTCAGCGCTCACTGCAGTCTTCCTTCTTGTTCGAACCATGTGGGTGGCGCCCAGGCTTGAATATCTGGCTGGCGTCACGACGATGGAGTGATTGTATACAACTTATCGAGCGACTTGTAAGCCCGTTTTTGGCATTTTTTACCGCAGGCGACGGTTTGTCTACACTGCAAGAAATCTGCCCACTTGGTCAATTTATACCCTGGCAGCCGGCGGGTGCGCTGGATCGGGCACGGATCGAGGTGCCGCGCGCATCATCAGCCACATCACGCAGATTTCTGTTTTTAATTGTGTACAATTTGAGATTGAAGTGTCTTAATTCGCTCACTGCTGCATCGTTTCATGCTTCGAAACGGTGCAGCCTGTCTTTTCAACTGACTCAGGAGGCGCCGTGCCGGGCTGCTCAGCAGCTAGGCACGCACAATCAATGGGACGTCTGACTACACACGTTTTGGATGCCGCACACGGCTGCCCGGGCAGCTCGATCAAGGTCGAGCTGTACCGCGTAGAAGGTTCGCAATTGCACTGGGTTGCCAGTGCATTGACCAATAGCGACGGCCGTTGCGATACACCGCTGTTGCAAGGGGATGACTACCGCAGCGGCGTCTATCAGATTCAATTCCATGCCGGCGATTACTATCGTGCCCGTGGCGTCCAGCTGTCCGAACCGGCGTTCCTGGATGTGGTGGTGCTGCGCTTTGGTATTTCCCAGGAGCAAGAGCATTACCATGTGCCCTTGTTGATTTCGCCTTACGCCTATTCAACGTATCGAGGCAGCTGAGCCCCCAAGCAGCTGCCTTGCCCTGGAAGCGATTGCGCATGGCTTCTTTGGTTTTTAGCCCGCTCACACTGCGGGCTTTTTTTGACCTGTGGAAAAGTGCTATCTGGGAGCGCGCCTTCGCGAGCAAGCTCGCGAAGCTCCTGCTGTCTAGCGGCTCAACAATGAAGCCGCCCCCGCCCCGCTGAACAATCCCGCACTGACCCGGTTGAACCAGCTCTGGCCCTTGCCTGTGCGCAGGTACCGCGCCGCGCCGTGGGCGCCAAGGCCATAGGCCAACTTGCATAAAAGATCCAGCACGGTCCAGGTGGCGATCATGACCAGCAACTGCGGGAGGAACGGTTGTTGCGCGCTGAGGAACTGTGGCAGGAAGGCGGCGAAGAAGAGGATGTCCTTGGGGTTGCTCGCGCCCAGTACGAACGCTCGACCGAACAAGGCGCGAAAGCGCGGAACGGCGGCCGCCTGCGGCACCTCGGCAGCCTGGGCAGGCTGGCGCGATTGCTGCCAGCTCTGCCAGGCGAGGTAAAACAGGTACAGCGCGCCGACGATCTTCAGGGCGCTGAACAATTGCTCCGAGGCCAGCAGCAGCGCCCCGAGCCCCAGCGCCGAAGCGCTCAACAGGCAGATCGAGGCCATGACCCCGCCGAGAAACGCTGGATAAGAGCGGCGCAGGCCGTAGTTGAGGCTGTTACTGATCATCAGCAGCGACAGCGGGCCGGGGATAAGGATCACCACTAACGCGGCGCCGCTGAACAATAACCAGGGTTCCAGATTCATTGCTTTGCTCCTGATGCACAAAAGCCCCACCAATGGGGTGAGGCGGATGAAGATGTGTACCGTCTACAAGAAGATGAACTTGGCGATAAAGATCGCGCAGAGCGCCCACAAGCTGACGGATATTTCCTTGTATTTACCGGTGCCAGCCTTTAGCACTACGTAGGTGATGAAACCCAGCGCAATGCCATCGGCGACCGAAAAGGTCAGCGGCATCATGATGGCTGTAACGATTGCCGGGATGCTGTCAGTCGCTTCGTCCCATTCGATGTGGGCCATGCCGCCCATCATCAGCATGGCGACATAGATCAGGGCACCGGCCGTGGCGTAGGCGGGGATCATTCCCGCCAACGGTGCGAAGAACATGGCGGCAATAAATAACACGCCGACTGTCACGGCGGTAAGCCCGGTGCGGCCACCGGCGGCGACACCGGCGGCGCTTTCCACATAACTGGTGACGGGTGGCACACCGACCATGGCGCCAAATACGCTGGAAGCGCTGTCAGCCTTCAGCGCCTTGGACAGGTTTTCGATCTTGCCATCGGGCTTCACCAGGCCGGCGCGCTGGGCCACGCCCATCAAGGTGCCGGCGGTGTCGAACATGTGGACGAAGAGGAAGGCCAACACCACGCTGATCATGCTGACATTGAACACGCCGGCCACATCCATCGCCATCCAGGTCGGTGCGAGGCTTGGCGGCGTGGACATCACACCGTTGTAGTGCACCAGCCCAAGGCCCCATCCGGCCAGGGTCACGGCAATGATGCTGATCAGGATCGCGCCGAACACGCGGTGGTAGCTGAGCACAGCGATCATCAGAAAGCACACCGCGGCCAGCAGCGGTCCGGGCTCGTGCAGGGAGCCCAGCTTGATCAGCGTGGCGGGGCTGTCGACGACGATGCCGGCGGTTTTCAGGCCGATCAGCCCAAGGAACAGCCCGACGCCCGCGCCCATCGCATAGCGGAGGCTGACCGGGATGCTGTTGAGCAACCACTCACGGACCCGCGACAGGGTCAGGAACATGAACAACACGCCGGAAACAAACACTGCGCCCAGCGCGGTTTCCCAGTTGTAGCCCATCGTGCCGACTACGGTGTAGGTAAAAAAAGCGTTCAGGCCCATGCCGGGTGCCAGGCCTACCGGCCAGTTGGCGTACAGGCCCATCAACAGGCAGCCGAGGGCTGCGGCGATGCAGGTGGCGACGAACGCGGCGCCGTGATCGATACCGGCGTCGGCCATGATGTTGGGGTTGACGAAGATGATGTAGGCCATGGTGATAAAGGTCGTCACACCAGCGATAAGCTCGGTCTTCACCGTGGTGCCATGCAAGCTGAGTTTGAAGAGGCGTTCCAGCCAGCCACTGCGTAATGGCGGCGAGAGATCCAGCGTCTGGGCTTCGGGTTTGCGGCTTTCCACAGCGAGTACTCCTCAAGAGTTTTATTGTTATTTCCAGCACCGCGTGTTCCCTGAGGAAGGCTGCGAGGCATTGAGGCAGGTAAGGCTGGCGATGTTGTTGACCGCTTGGTCAGGAACTCGCACGAAGCGAATTATGCTTTTGTATACAAATAAAGCAAATAATGTTTTCTGTTTTGTCGACGAAATTTATGGCGATAGGGATATATCGCCATGAGGATGCCTTGGGATCGGACGCGCAAGCCGTCAGTCGCCAGCCTTGCCTAATCCGAGATTCACCGCCAACCAGCCATCGACAGCTGCTTCGCCTGCCTCAGCAAACACCCGTTCGAGCAATTTCACTTGCTCGCGCCGCAGCGCTTGCTCAAACCGCTCGCCTTCGGCGGTCAGCTCCAGCAGCCGCTTGCGCTTGTCGGTCTCGGACGCAACGCTGTTGACCAAATGCATTTCCATCAGCTGGCGTAACGGCATGTTCAGCGCCTGTTTACTTACGCCGAGCAGCGCCAGCAATTCCTTCACGCTCAGGGACGGATAACGAGCGATGAAAAAAACGATGCGTTGATGCACGCGGCTCAGCCCGCGACGCTCGAGCATTTCATCGGCCTTGGCGGTGAACGCCTGGTAGCCGAAGAAAAAAGCTTCCATGGCCATTTGTTGAGAGGTTGGGTTTTTAAGGTCAAGCATATTGACGTTTCCGGAGAAGGCGGAGTAATTTCAGTCAACCAGTTTGACTCATCTATCTATACCCTCGCTACAGGTGACCCCATGGCATTTTCCGAACGTGTCTCGCGTCTCAAGAGTTCTTTGATTCGAGAAATCCTCGCCGCGGCGCAGCGCCCGGAGGTGATGTCGTTCGCCGGTGGCCTGCCCGCCGAAGCCATGCTGCCGAAGGTGGAATGGCAGGAGATGCCGCGATCCATGGGCCAATACGGCATGAGCGAAGGTGAGCCGGCCCTGCGTGAAGCGTTGGCAGCGCAGGCGCGATCCTTGGGTCTGCCATGTGCGGCAAGCCAGGTACTGGTGGTCAGCGGTTCCCAGCAAACCCTCGACCTGGCGGCGAAGTTGCACATCGACGTCGGCACCGAGGTCATGCTCGAAGCACCGACGTACTTGGCGGCACTGCAGATTTTCCAGTTGTTCGGCGCCGACTGCATCACCGTGCCGCTGGAGGCGGATGGCCCGGACCTGGAGCAGCTGCGAGTTCGGCTGGAGCGGCATCGGCCAGCGTTCATCTACCTGATCCCGACCTTCCAGAATCCTTCGGCGGTGCGCTACAGCGAGGCCAAGCGCGATGCGGTGGCGGCGTTGCTGGATGAGTTCGGCGTGACCCTGGTAGAGGACGAACCCTACCGTGAGCTGACGTTCGACGGCGCCAGTGCCACGCCAATCGTCAGTCGCTTGAAAAAAGCCAGTTGGATATACACCGGCACCGTGTCGAAGACCCTGTTACCGGGGCTGCGGGTGGGTTATTTGATTGCCAGCCCGGACCTGTTCCCGCACCTGCTGCGGCTCAAGCAATCGGCGGATCTGCACACCAACCGCATCGGCCAGTGGCAGGCGTTGCAATGGATCGGCACCGAGCAGTACCGCCGCCATCTGAGCGAGTTGAGGGATTTCTACCGGGAGCGTCGCGACGGGTTCCAAGCCGCGCTGCAACGGCATTTTTCCGACCTGGCGGACTGGAACGTGCCTCAGGGCGGGCTGTTTTTCTGGCTGACCCTCAAGCAACCGCTGGACACCCGCACCCTGCTGGCCGCGGCGCTGGCCGCGGACGTCGCGTTCATGCCGGGGGAGCCATTCTTTCCGGACCCGGACAAACACCCAGGGCATCTGCGCTTGAATTTCAGCCACATCGATCCGGCACGGCTGGATGAAGGACTCAAGCGCTTGGCAGGCGTGGTGCGTGAGGCGCTGGCCGCAGAAGCGGCGTGAAGTCTTCAGGCGGGCGGCTTCGACGCTTGCGCGCGATAAGGCCATCCACTGCCTTGAAAATCCTCAGGCCGCCGAAAAGCGCTTATCCAGATAATCGATGATCGCTTTCGACTCATACAACCAAGTGGTCTCGCCGTTTTCTTCAATTCGCAGGCACGGAACTTTGATCCTGCCGCCTTGCTCCAGCAGCGTTTGGCGATCCTGCTCGTTGTTCTTCGCGTCGCGCAAGGCCACCGGCACGTTGAGGCGACGCAGGGCGCGGCGGGTCTTCACGCAAAAAGGACAGGCGTGGAATTGATACAGCGTCAGGCCGCTGGCCGCCTGGTCAACTTGCGCCTGGGCGTCGGCCGTGCGCTGTTTCTTGGCGGGCCGGGTGATGAAATCGAGGAAGATGATGAGCTGGCCCAGGCCAACTCGAAGCGCTTTGACGATCACGGTACAAGCCTCGCGGGAAGAACAGGGCGCGCAGCTTACCTGATTTTTCGCGGGCGAAAAAAAACCGGCGATCAATGCCGGTTTTTTTAAGCGACGGATTACTTGATGAGGCTGAGGAATTCCATGCGCGTCGCCGCATTTTCGCGGAATTCGCCAAGCATCACCGAAGTGATCATCGAGGAGTTCTGCTTTTCCACACCGCGCATCATCATGCACATGTGCTTGGCCTCGATGACGACCGCCACGCCGAGTGCGCCGGTCACTTGCTGGACCGCATCGGCGATCTGGCGGCTGAGGTTTTCCTGGATCTGCAAACGACGCGCGTACATGTCGACGATGCGTGCAACCTTCGACAGGCCCAAGACCTTGCCGCTCGGGATATAGGCGACATGAGCCTTGCCGATAAACGGGAGCAGGTGATGCTCGCACAGCGAGTACAACTCGATGTCCTTGACCAGCACCATCTCGCTGTTGTCGGAGCTGAACAAGGCACCGTTGGTGACTTCTTCCAGGGTCTGTTCATAACCGCGGCAAAGGTACTGCATGGCCTTGGCAGCGCGCTTGGGCGTGTCGAGCAGGCCCTCGCGGGAAACGTCCTCGCCCAATTGGCCGAGAATCGCGGTGTAATTCTGTTCCAGAGACATGAAACTACCTGTGGGGATTTTACGCAAAGGGCAAGGGTACGGTGGCGGGCACGGCGCTGCAAGCTCGGCAATCGAGGGCTACTCGTCGCGACCTTCCATCATGGTGCGCTTGAGCATCACGTACACCGCCCCGGCGCCGCCGTGTCTGGCCTGGCAGGAAGTGAAGCCCAGCACTTGCGAATGCTGGCGCAGCCAAGTGTTGACGTGACTCTTGATCATCGGCCGCTTGCCGTCCAGTCGCACGGCTTTGCCGTGGGTGACGCGCACGCAGCGGATTTCGAATTTGGTGGCCTCGGCCAGGAAGGCCCAGAGGGTTTCCCGGGCTTTTTCGACGGTCATGCCGTGCAGGTCGAGGCTGCCTTCGAAGGGGATCTGGCCGACCTTGAGCTTGCGCATCTGGCTTTCCTGCACGCCGTCGCGAGCCCACATCAGCTCATCTTCAGGGCCGACATCGATCACAAACTGATCGGACAAACCGTCCACGGTGGTGGCATCGGTACGCACGGTGGCGGCTTGGCGCAACTTGGCGATCTGCGCGCGATCGGCTTTGGGTTTGCCGGTTTCAGCGCGATCGTGCTTGATCGGTTTTACGCCTTGGATGGCACTTTTGAACAGGGAAAAGTCGTCGTCTTGCATGTCAGCCTCCGCGAAGGCCGGCCAGTTTACCGAACTCCTACGGGATCAGGCGCAAGAAAACGTCGGATGGCGGGTCAGTCGTGCTTTTTCATCAGGTGCGGAGACATGGCCAGCTCCAGGGATTGGCGGGCGCGACGGCGGCAACGGCGCCAAAGCCAGACGCCCAACAGCAATACCAGCAAGCCGATCGCCAGGATCATCGCCGAGCCGAGCGGGGTGGCATTCAATTCACCCAGTGCGGGTGGGCGGCCGAGCAGGCTGGCGGCACCGGCCATGGCCAGCAGGACACCGAGCGTTGCCAGCAGTGCGGCAATCGCCGCGCCGAAACGAAATCGCCAGTTGCTCGGGCCCTTGGGCCGCAAGCGACGTGCGTCAAAACCATCGGATATCTTCATTCCGACCTTCCTCAATGGGTATCGGCCCTTCGACCGGAAGATGTTCGGGTTGTTCCTGAGGCTAGGGTATTTGAAGGAAATGAGAGTCTTTTGCGGATGAGCGGCGGAACGGGCCGCTCATCGAGGGCATCAGGTGAAGTCGCGGGTCAGGGCCAAGGTGGCGAAGTTGTCCGCCATGATTGCCATTTCGGTCTGGTGCACCTGTTCGGCGCTCAGCACGCCGCCTTTGTGCGGCAGGTCGCGCGTGGTGCAGGCGTCTTCGACGAGGGTGCAACGGAACCCCAGGTTCTTGGCGGCGCGCACGGTGGTGCTGACGCTGGAATGGCTCATGAAGCCGCAGACGATCAGGTCCAGGGGGCCGAAGTCTTCGAGGCGCTTCTTCAGCTCTGTGCCGTGGAATGCGCTGGGCAGCAATTTTTCGATCACGGTTTCGTCGCCCTGGGGTTCGAGGCCCGGAATGAACTCGCCGCGTTCGCCCTGCGGATCGAACAGCCCGCCATGGGTGCCGAGATGGCGCACGTGCACGATCGGGCGACCGGCGGCTCGGGCCGCGCCGAGCAACTGCTTGATGTTCGCGACCGCCGCGTCCATGCCGCTCAGGGCCAAGGGGCCGGCGAGGTATTCTTTCTGGGCGTCGATGATGATCAGGGTCGCTTGACTCAGGTTGGCCGCCGCATAACCACGGCCGCTGAGTTGAAACATCGTTTTTGGAACGGACATTCTGGGGCTCCTTCGGGTGGGGCTTTTGCGACATTGTCCTCCGGCTGAGCGGTTCTGTGAATCGCTTCCATCGCAAGGGCCGCCGTTGCTGGCCTACAGCCTTGTCAAGATCGGCATCTTGTTCAATAGGAGGTGCAAAAAAGGGAAGGTTCTTACAGCTAAGCCGGCACTTTTCGTTCGTCCTTGGCGCGTGTTTGGGTGGGCATGCGTTTGGCTGTTAGACTCGCCCGTCGATTTTCCTGGAGTTTGCCGCCGTGATCACTTCCCGCCTTCGTACCCTGCGCGACCACATCCGTTGGGCCGTCAGCCGTTTCCATGGGGAGGATCTGTTTTTCGGCCACGGCACCGATAACGCCTGGGATGAAGCTCGCCAGTTGGTCCTTGGCGCGCTGCACCTGCCTTGGGAAATTGCCGACAGCTACCTGGATTGCCGCCTCGAAGACGAAGAGTTGGTGCACGTCCAGCGCTTGCTGCGCCGACGCATTGACGAGCGCATCCCCACTGCCTACTTGCTGGGTGAGGCCTGGTTTTGCGGTATGTCTTTCATCGTTGACGAGCGCGTGCTTATCCCACGCTCACCCATCGGCGAGCTGATTGAAAAACGCTTCGAGCCCTGGTTGGGACAGGAGCCGGCACGGATCCTCGACCTCTGCACCGGTTCCGGCTGCATCGGTATCGCGTGTGCTTATGAATTTCCCGAGGCCGAAGTGGTGCTGGCCGACCTGTCGTTCGAAGCGCTGGAGGTGGCCAACCAGAACATCGAGCGCCACGGTGTCGATGAGCGAGTGTTTACTGTCCAGGGCGATGGCTTCGATGGATTGCCTGGGCAACGTTTCGATCTGATCGTGTCGAACCCGCCCTATGTCGATGCGGAGGATTTCGCCGACATGCCCCAGGAGTATCAGCATGAGCCTGAACTGGGCCTGGCCTGCGGCGATGACGGCTTGAACCTGGTTCGCCGGATGCTGGCCGAGGCGGCCGATCATCTGACCGACAAAGGATTGCTGATTGTCGAAGTGGGCAACAGCCAGGTGCACGTCGAAGCGCTGTACCCGGAAGTCGACTTCGCCTGGCTGGATTTCGAGCGCGGTGGCCATGGCGTGTTCATGCTCAGCGCCGAACAGTGCCGTCAGCACCAGGCGTTGTTTGTCTCGCGGGTTTGATTCTGGCTACGGCGGACTGCCTTTGTGGCGAGGGAGCAAGCTCCCTCGCCACAGGATCAGATGCGGCTCCCTTCAACGGTGCTCAATGCCGCGTCGCAATCCAGATCAGCAGTCCGGCCTGGAACATCGCAAACGCCACCAGGCAGGTGATGGTGAAGCGTAGACCGGTGTCTTCGCGTTTGAACTTGTTGACCTTTTCTTCCTGCTTCTTGAGTTTGACTTCCTGTTCCGCCAGGTTCTGCTCGGCTTGTTGCAGCATTTGCGCGGCTTCGAGGATCTCGACGAATTGCAGCTTCTCGGTGTTCCAGTCACCCAGCAGATCGCCGACCTGGGCCGGCTTGACGCTGCCCTTGAGGTGTTGGGCGTCGGCGTAGACCACTTCAAAACCGTGGGCCTTGAGGAAGTGGTCGCGGCGCAGACGCGTGTCTTCGTTCAGCGCGTCCTTGTTATTCAGATCGCTACCGTCGACCCGGTAGCCCGACCAGCGCTTCTTTGCCCAGGTAATGCCTTGGGCGGCGAGGAAGCGACCAATACCTCGGTTCAACGGCTCGACTTGCAAACTGTCGGGAGAGAAGTACAGGCGTTTTTCGACGTGGTCGGCCCAGACATCCAGATGGTTCTGTTCCTTGCGCACCCGCTGGCCCGGCAGCTGGACGCTCATGCGCAGCAAGCTGCGCTCCTTGCTATGGCGCTCGGCATAGCTGAATTCGACAAACCGCAGCGGTCGCACGCCGGTGGCGCGATCGGTCTTGAGCGGGGCCAGCCGGAGCATTTTGTGATGCTCGGCATGCACGTCCGCCCAAGGCAGGTCTGCCGCAGGCGGGGCGGCCGTTTCGGCGACGGCGTCGGGTGAAGTTTCAGTCTCAGTCATAACGGCAAAATCCTGTCCAGGCCGGCTCCTCGGCAGCCAATGCGCTGTCCGACACCGGTTTATCGGCCGTTTTTGCCAAGACTGGAGGGCTATAGGCCACTAATCCCGCTCAACGGGCGGCCAACGCGCCAATAAAGTCCAGGATGTGCGCGCCGAGCTCGGCGGCCAGGGGCAGGTTGGGATCCTTGTAGGAAGCCAGTTGCCGTTTTACGTCGTTGGGCACGATGCGCATCACATGGTTCATGCCCTCGATCAACGCCAACTGCGCATCGGGCTTGGCGGCCTTCAACCGCTTGGCGTCGTCGACGCTGACCTGGATATCGTTGCTGCCCTGGATAATCAATGCCGGCATCTTCAGCGCGGCGAAGGCGTGGGCCGGGTCCTGGCGGAACAAGGAAATGAGGTACGGCTGCACGCTGGGGCGGAAGATGACATGCAGTTGGGGCGGCACGTCAGTGTCGGGGCGGCCGGCCTTGAGGCTGTCGAGCAATTCGTTGCTGCGCAACATCAGCGCCGGTGGCAGGCGGCTGCCGAGCTGTTGGCGCAGCACTTGGTCAATCGGACGAGCGCTGCCGGACACCGAGATGACAGCCGCCGCGTTGGCCTGGGGCGCGGCGAGGCTGGCGATCAGCGCGCCTTCGCTGTGACCGAGCAGAATCAACGGGCCCAGCCGAGGATCAGCGGCCAGTTTGTGGCTCCAGGCCACGGCATCGGCGACATAGGCTTCGACGCTCAGGTTGCGTTCGTCGGGCGTGGCCGCGAGGCTGGCCGCCACGCCGCGCTTGTCGTAGCGCACGCTGGCGATGTTGTGCCTGGCCAACACCCAGGCCAGTCGCTTGAGGCTGTCGTTGCGCCCGCCCTCGGGGTTGTTTCCGTCACGATCCGTAGGACCTGACCCTGAAATGATCAGGACAACCGGCACCGGCGTGTCGGACTTGGGCAGCAGCATCGAGCCGAAAAGCTCACCGCTACCGGTGTCGAGGCTGATGGGACGTTGCAGCACGGTGGCTTGGGCGAAGCCAGGAAGCAGGCCGGTCAACAGGGTAAGACTCAAGGCAAACGCTCTTAACATCATGACGCCATTAGTTGCGAAGGTGCCGGTTGGACTGGCGGGCACCGATAAGGTTCGAGGATGAACTACTTGAGGAGCCTGCGTATACTGGCGCCCACTACGAATCCAAGGTTGAGTCTCTCAGCGATTTCACGGAGCACCCTGCATGTCCGGCAATACCTACGGCAAGCTGTTCACCGTCACCACCGCGGGCGAAAGCCATGGCCCGGCGTTGGTCGCCATTGTCGACGGCTGCCCGCCGGGCCTGGAAATTTCCCTGGAGGACCTGCAGCGTGACCTGGACCGCCGCAAGCCCGGCACCAGCCGCCACACCACCCAGCGCCAGGAAGCCGATGAAGTCGAAATCCTTTCCGGGGTGTTCGAGGGGCGCACCACCGGTTGCGCGATTGGCCTGCTGATCCGCAATACCGACCAGAAGTCCAAGGACTACTCGGCCATCAAGGACCTGTTCCGCCCGGCCCATGCCGACTACACCTATCATCACAAATACGGCGAGCGCGACTACCGTGGCGGCGGCCGCAGCTCGGCGCGGGAAACCGCCATGCGCGTGGCGGCCGGGGCGATTGCCAAGAAGTACCTGGCCAGCCAGGGCATCGTCATCCGAGGCTACATGAGCCAATTGGGCCCGATCGAAATCCCGTTCAAGACCTGGGATTCGGTGGAACAGAACGCTTTCTTCTGTCCCGACCCGGACAAGGTGCCGGAACTGGAGGCCTACATGGACCAGCTGCGCCGGGACCAGGATTCGGTCGGCGCGAAGATCACCGTGGTTGCCGAGGGCGTGATGCCTGGCCTGGGCGAGCCGATCTTCGACCGCCTCGACGCCGAACTGGCCCACGCGCTGATGAGCATCAACGCGGTGAAGGGCGTGGAGATCGGCGCCGGTTTCGCCTGTGTCGCCCAGCGTGGTACCGAGCACCGCGACGAACTGACCCCGCAAGGTTTCCTCAGCAACAACGCCGGCGGCATCCTTGGCGGCATTTCCTCGGGCCAGCCGATTGTCGCGCACCTGGCCCTGAAGCCGACGTCCAGCATCACCACGCCCGGCCGTTCCATCGACGTTCACGGCAATCCGGTTGACGTCATCACCAAGGGCCGCCACGACCCTTGCGTGGGCATCCGCGCGACGCCGATCGCCGAAGCGATGATGGCGATTGTGTTGATGGATCATCTGCTGCGTCATCGCGGCCAGAACGCCGACGTTCGGGTCGGCACGCCGGTGTTGGGTCAGCTTTGATGGCTGGCCTGCCGACCGCCGTGGCCTGACGACCATGGCGGCGTTGCCGTACTGGCGGCTTTCCAGTTTTTATCTGTTTTACTTTGCGTTGCTCGGTTCGACCGCGCCGTTCCTGGCGCTGTACTTCGATCACCTGGGTTTCAACGCGGCGCGTATCGGCGAGCTGGTGGCGATTCCCATGCTGATGCGCTGCGTGGCGCCGAATCTCTGGGGCTGGCTGGGGGACTACACCGGCCGGCGCCTGGCGATCGTGCGCTTCGGCGCGATCTGTACGCTGCTGAGCTTCTCGCTGATTTTCATTGATAAAAGCTACGCCTGGCTGGCGATGGTCATGGCGCTGCATGCCTTCTTCTGGCATGCGGTGCTGCCGCAATTCGAGGTCATCACCCTGGCCCACCTGAGCGGGCAGGCGTCGCGCTACAGCCAGGTCCGCCTGTGGGGCTCCATCGGTTTCATCATCACCGTGGTCGTGCTGGGGCGGTTGTTCCAGTGGCTGAGCCTGGACGTCTATCCCGTTGCCCTGGCCCTGATCATGGCCGGCATTGTGCTCAGCAGTTTCTGGGTGCCCAACGCCCAGCCGGCGCAGGGGCCGCGAGTGGCCGGGGACGGTTTTCTGCGGCAATTGCGCAACCCGGGGGTGCTGGCGTTTTATGCCTGCGTCGGTTTGATGCAACTGAGCCATGGGCCGTACTACACATTTCTGACCTTGCACCTGGAGCGCCTGGGTTACAGCCGTGGATTGATCGGCGTGCTCTGGGCCGTTGGCGTGGTCGCCGAGGTGCTGGTGTTCCTGCTGATGAGCCGGATCCTGGCACGATTTTCCGTGCGCCGGGTGCTGATGGCCAGCTTCCTGCTGGCGGCGCTGCGCTGGTTGCTGCTCGGGTCGCTGGCGGAGTTTCTCTGGGTGCTGTTGTTTGCCCAGGTGTTGCACGCGGCGACATTCGGCAGCTTTCACGCCGCCGCCATTCATTTCGTGCAACGTAGCTTCGGCCCTCGCCAACAAGGCCAGGGCCAGGCGCTGTACGCCGCGCTGGCTGGCACCGGCGGGGCGCTGGGCGCGTTGTATTCCGGCTACAGCTGGAATGCGTTGGGCGCCGGATGGACGTTCAACATCGCCAGCCTCGCAGCCTTGGCTGCAGCCGTTATCATTGCCACACGCATGCAAGAGGACAGGCCATGAGCCTTACCCGTGAACAGCTCGCCCAGGAAATCATCGACGCCGGGCGTTTTTTGTATGGTCGCGGCTGGTCCCCGGCCACCAGCAGCAACTATTCGGCGCGGCTATCGCCCGACCAGGCCTTGCTCACCGTGTCGGGAAAACACAAGGGTCAGTTGGGCATCGACGACGTGCTCGCCACCGACCTCGACGGCAACAGCCTGGAACCGGGCAAGAAACCGTCCGCCGAAACCCTGCTGCACACTCAGTTGTATCGCTGGCGCCCGCAAATCGGCGCCGTACTGCACACCCATTCAGTGAACGCCACGGTACTGTCGCGCCTGACGAGCGAAACCTTCATTGACTTTGAAGACTACGAACTGCAAAAAGCCTTCAGTGGGATCACCACGCACGAATCCCAGGTCCGCGTGCCGATTTTCGACAACGACCAGGACATCGCGCGCTTGGCCGCCAAGGTGCAGCCATGGCTGGAGGCGCACCCCGATTGCGTTGGCTACCTGATTCGTGGCCACGGCCTGTACACCTGGGGGCCGCGCATGAACGATGCGCTGCGGCAGATCGAAGCGTTCGAATTCCTGTTCGAGTGCGAACTCAAGACCCGCGCACTCCTGAACCGTTAATTTGCTGGAGCCATTGCCATGAGCAGCCTGTCCGTCTACCACGTATCGAGTCCCGAGATTCCGAACAAGGTGCTGACCCACTTTGAAGACATTGCCTCGACCCTGGCCGAGAAGGGCGTGCGCTTCGACCGTTGGGAAGCCGCGGCCAGGATCCAGCCTGGCGCCAGCCAAGAGGAAGTGATTGCCGCCTACCGGACCCAGATCGACAAGCTGATGACCGAGCGCGGCTACGTCACGGTCGATGTCATCAGCCTCAACAGCGATCACCCGCAAAAAGCCGAACTGCGCGCCAAGTTCCTCGACGAACACCGCCATGGAGAGGACGAGGTGCGATTTTTCGTCGCCGGTCGTGGCTTGTTTACCTTGCACATCGACGATTATGTCTACGCGGTGCTGTGCGAAAAGAACGACCTGATCTCGGTGCCCGCCGGTACGCCGCATTGGTTCGACATGGGCGAACACCCGCATTTCGTTGCCATTCGCCTGTTCAACAATCCCGAAGGTTGGGTCGCGAAGTTTACCGGCGACGACATCGCCAGCCGTTTCCCACGCCTGGAGGACTGAGCTCATGACGATCAAAGCCATCCTCACTGACATCGAAGGCACCACCAGCGCGGTGAGTTTTGTATTCGACGTGCTGTTTCCCTACGCCGCTGAACACCTGCCCGATTTTGTCCGGCAGAACGCCGCGCGCGTTGATGTAGCCGAGCAATTGGATGCCGTGCGCCGCGACAGTGGTGAAGGCCACGCCGATACCGAGCGGGTCATCGCGATCCTCTTGGGCTGGATCGCCGAGGACCGCAAGGCCACGCCGCTCAAGGCGTTGCAGGGCATGGTCTGGGAACAGGGCTACCAGGCCGGACAGTTGAAAGGTCATGTTTATCCGGACGCGGTACAGGCGCTCAAAGACTGGCACCAGCAAGGCTATCGCCTGTTTGTCTATTCCTCGGGTTCGATCCAGGCGCAGAAACTGATTTTCGGCTGTTGCGAAGCGGGCGACTTGTCGCCGCTGTTCAGCGGCTATTTCGACACCACGTCGGGGCCCAAGCGGGACGTGCAGTCTTACCAGCGGATCAGCGAGGCGGTGGGTGCTGCGCCGGGGGAAATCCTGTTCCTGTCGGATATCGTCGAGGAGCTGGACGCGGCTCGCGGTGCCGGCATGGCGACCTGTGGCCTGGCCCGTGAAGGCGGTGAGCTGGTGGGCCACGAAACCGTGGAAAGCTTTGCAAGGATCGATCCGGCTGGTTTCTGAGTCGCAGCACTGCCGCTCAAACGAAATCGGGCCATGGAGCCGCAAAGCTTCATGGCCCGATCAGGGACGTTGTTACAGGGACGTTGCTATCAGGCGCTGTGATAAGTCGGCAGCGCAAAGCGATGCTGGCTCTGCAGCATGGCGACCGGCGGCAGCTCGCTGGCCTGTTCAGCCAGGTCACGGCGAATGGCGCTGATTGCCCAGGACAACTGGTCCCCAGCGTGCAACTGAGCGTAGGAAATCGTGCGTTTGAACAGTTTGCCGTCGCTGTTGCGCAAGGTCAGCAGGATGCCGCCATCCGGGCGAGGCTGGGTAGTGACTTCGTAGTTGGAAAACAGCGATGCAAACTTCTCTTGAATCATGTTCATAGTTGACTGCTCCATGGTGTGGCAAACCGTGGAGGGGTAGTTGCAGTGTCTGTGCCAGCATTTGATGCGTAGAAAATTCCTTCTAAAACAACAAGTTATATTTTTATCGGTTTTTTGCTTTCGTGCATCTTGCATGAACGGCCATCGTGCATCCTGCATTTTGCGTGGTTGGAGCAGATTTTTGGAACCAAACCGACGCCCGCACGCTCACGCTTCGCCTGGCCCCGGGCTGCGGATACAAAACATTGCAAAAACCGCGTGTACAGCCGCTGAATCGCTGGCGTACTTTCGAATCCAGATTTCGCACAACCTATAACAAGAACCGCGGTCCATAAGGCCGGACGGGGAAGGATCACCCATGAGTCGTACACCCAGCGACGCTATTACCTGGGGCATGATGCTGCGCAAACTGCCGGCCATCGCCAGGGCTGTTCCCCGCATTGTCAAAGGCATGAAGCTCGCCAACGTCCAGGACCCCAGCCAGCCCTGCGGCTTGGGCTGGTGCTTCGAGCAGGCCACGCAACGTAATCCCCAAGGCCCGGCGTTGCTGTACGGCGACACGGTGCTGAGTTATGCACAGGTCAACGCGCAGGCCAACCGCATCGCTCATTACCTCCAGGCGCAAGGCATCGGCAAGGGCGACTGCGTGGCGGTTTTCCTGGAAAACCGTCCCCAGCTGTTAATAACCGTGCTGGCAGTGGCAAAGGTCGGCGCCGTCAGCGCGATGATCAATACGTCGCAAACCGGCGATGCGTTGGTCCATAGCCTGGCGCTGGTCGCGCCCGTTGCCGTGGTGGTCGGGGACGAACGAGTCGCAGTGTTCAACGACGTGCGCGGTCGGACCGCGCTGTCGGAAGCTCGTACCTGGTGGGTGGCAGATCAGGAAAACGCTGCGGCTGCGCGCGGATTCGTTGACCTGATAAGCAACAGCGAGCAATACCCGGGCGATAATCCGGCCAGCAGCCAGCAGGTCTTCCTCAACGACCCGTGCTTCTACCTCTACACCTCCGGGACTACCGGACTGCCCAAGGCCGGCGTTTTCCGCCATGGCCGTTGGATGCGCACCGCCACCAGTTTCGGCCTGATCGCTCTGGACATGCAGCCGGAGGACATCGTCTATTGCACGCTGCCGCTGTATCACGCCACCGGTCTGTGTGTGTGCTGGGGCGCGGCGGTTTGTGGTGCGTCGGGGTTTGTGATCCGCCGCAAGTTCAGCGCCAGTCAGTTCTGGAACGACGTGCGCCGCTATCGGGCGACCACCTTGGGTTATGTCGGCGAGCTGTGCCGCTATCTGGTCGACCAGCCCGAGAGCGGCACGGACCGGCAGCACGCCGTGACCAAAATGATTGGCAATGGCCTGCGCCCAGGTGCCTGGGCGGCCTTCAAGACCCGCTTCGGCGTCGGCCACATCTGCGAGTTGTATGCGGCCAGCGACGGCAATATCGGCTTCACCAATATTCTGAATTTCGATAACACGGTGGGGTTTTCCCTGATGGGCTGGGAGCTGGTGCAGTACGACCATGACAGCGGCGCGCCTTTGCGAAATCTGCAAGGACGCATGCAGAAGGTTCCCAAGGGCGAGCCGGGCTTGCTCTTGGCGCGCATCGACGACAAGGCGCCGCTGGACGGCTACACCGATGCGGCGAAGACCGAAAAGACCGTCTGCCGGGACGTCTTTGCTCCCGGCGATCGTTATTTCAACACCGGCGACTTGCTGCGCAATATCGGGTTCGGCCACGGCCAGTTCGTCGATCGCCTCGGCGACACCTATCGCTGGAAGGGCGAGAACGTCTCGACCACGGAAGTCGAGAACGTGCTGCTGCAACACTCGCAGATTTGCGAGGCGGTGGCCTATGGCGTAGCAGTCAGCGGCACCAATGGCCGTGCCGGCATGGCCGCGATCACGCCGTCCGAATCCCTCGCGACGCTGGACTTCAGTGAACTGTTGCAGTTTCTCCGGTGCAAGTTGCCTGGCTACGCGGTGCCGCTGTTCCTGCGCATCAAAGTGAAGATGGAGACCACGGGCACCTTCAAATACCAGAAGACCCGGCTCAAGGCCGAAGGCTTCGACCCTTGCCTTGCGGGCGATGAACCGATCTACGCGTGGCTGCCCGATACCGCGACCTACGTGCGAGTAGACCGGCAACTGGCGACGCAGATCCAGGGCGGGCAGTACCGCTATTGATTCTGGCTATGGCAGTGGCAGAGAAAAAAGGGATGACAGCGCCGGAGTCCCTCGGGAAACTAGCGGCTTTGCGAAGAGCCAACTGGAGTTTTCCCATGTCCGATACAAGCCGCCAGATGACCCCGGAAGAGGCTGCGGAATTTGCCGAGCAGGTGTTCAACGTCGCGCGCCAGGGCGATGCCGCGATGATGGCTGCGCTGCTGAGCAAAGGCCTGCCGCCGAACCTGCGTAACCACAAGGGCGACACCTTGCTGATGCTCGCCGCTTACCACGGGCATGTGGAAACCGTGAAAGTGTTGCTGGAAAACCAGGCCGATCCGGAAATTCGCAATGACAACGGCCAGAGTCCGATTGCCGGCGCGGCGTTCAAGGGCGACCTGGCGGTGGTCTCGGCCTTGGTAGATGGCGGCGCGCAAGTGGAAGGTTGCTCATTTGATGGCCGCACGGCCTTGATGATGGCGGCGATGTTCAACCGGGTGGAAATCGTCGATTACCTGATCAGCAAAGGCGCCGATCCCAAGGCCAAGGACGCCAACGGCGTCTCGGCACTGGATGCGGCCAAGACCATGGGCGCGGTGGATACCACGGCGCAGTTGGAGAAACTGTTGGGCTGAGAGCCAGCTCCACCGCCAGAGGATGTGCCCTGACATCAGCCGATGTGATGCGCTATCCTGCGCGCCTGAAAATTCAGCCACAGGATTCGCCCAATGAAAGCCGCACTCGCCGAACTCATCAGTAAAATCAGCTCCGGCTGCCTCGGTGATGCGGACATTGAGAAAATTGCCGACGAAGCGGCCCAGGCCTACGCTGATCCGGTGGCTTTCCTGGCGGCCAATCCGGACATCAACTACGACGACACCTTCCCCATCCCGTTGGGCGAATGGGTGGTGGTGGGCAGCCTGCCGGACACGGTGTTGTTCCAGGCTGACGCCTACGTCGAGTTGTTCGAGCAGATCGTCGCCTCGTTCGGCCCCGGTGTCGCCTTCAACCTCAAGCCCAAGCAACTGGCCAAGACCGAAGCGCTGACCGCACTCAACCGCATCCAGATCCAGATGAGCAGCCTGAACAAGGAAAACGGCGGCTACGTGCTGATGAACTTCAGTCAGTTGCTCGACGATGAATTGCAAATGGTACTGGTGTACGGCAATGACCTGCCGCGCGTGCTGGCGCTGTGCGCCGAAGTCGGCATCGCCGCTGCGCCCGCCCTGGAAGCGCTCAAGGTCGCGGTTCACGTCTGAAACAATAATACGGAACCCTTGCCCTGGCGCCGCTATCCTAAGTGTGCATATCACCATTTGGGAGCGACACCATGGGTTCCACTTTCAACGGCCTGATTGGCCTGATCATCCTGGCGCTCGATATCTGGGCCATCATCAATGTGCTCAAGAGCGGCGCGGGCACCGGGGCGAAGGTCCTGTGGGTGCTGCTGATCCTCCTGCTGCCGGTGTTGGGCCTGATTATCTGGGCGATTGCCGGGCCGCGTGGCAACGTGCGGATCTGACCGCTCCAGCAAAAATGCCCGACAGGTACTGACCTGTCGGGCATTTTTTATGGCCTGACTTTATCGCGTCAGGCTCTCAGGCCGGTGCCAGCGTGGATTTCTGCGAAGCACTCAAGAAGCGCAGCAATGCCAGCAACGGGAAGGCACTGCCGACGATCACCACCCACAGCCAGCCGCCATGTTCGTAGACCGCACTGGCGATCGACGAGCCAAACGCGCCGCCGACAAAAATGCTGGTCATGTACAGCGCGTTCAGCCGGCTGCGACTTTTCGCATCCAGGGCATAAATAGTGCGTTGGCCCAGGACCATGTTCATCTGCACGCAGAAGTCCAGCACCACACCGGTCACTGCCAGGCCGATGACGCTGTACAGCGGGTGAATGAATGCAGGCAGGAAACTCAGGGCGGCGAACAGCATGGCCAGCAGCGAGGCGATGCGCGTGTGTCCGGCATCGGCGAGGCGGCCAGCAATGGGCGCGGCGATGGCGCCGATGGCACCCACCAGGGCGAACAGCGCGATCTCCGTCTGGGACAGGCCGTGGTTGCGCGACAGCTCCAGGGGCACGGCGGTCCAGAACAGGCTGAACGTGGCGAACATGCAAGCCTGGTAGAAAGCGCGCTGGCGCAACTGCGGTTGCTGGCGCAGCAGCGTGCCGAGCGAGCCCAGCAGTTGCCCGTAGGACGCGCGGTGGTCGGGCTGGCGCTTGGGCACGGTGACCGCCAGGACGATACTGATCGCGGCCATCAGCGCTGCGGCGATCATGAACATCGCCCGCCAACCGAAATGATCCGCCACGAGGCTGGACACCGGCCGTGCCAACAGGATCCCGAGCAACAGCCCGCCCATGATCCCGCCCACGACGCGACCGCGCGATTCTTCCGGCGCCAAGTGCGCGGCAAGCGGAATCAGCACCTGGACCGAGACCGAACTGAACCCCACCAGCAACGAAACCAGCAGGAATACGTTCGGTTGCTCGGTGAACGCCGCGCCCAACAGGCTGGCAATCGCGACCACGGTGGTGAGGATCATCAGGCGGCGGTTTTCCAACAGGTCGCCCAGCGGCACCAGGAAAAACAGCCCCAGGGCATAACCGATCTGGGTGAGCGAGACGATCAGGCTGGCCATGGTGCTGGACAGGCCGACGTCCGGCGCAATCAGTTCGATGATGGGCTGGGCGTAGTAGATGTTGGCAACAATGGCGCCGCAGCAGAAGGCGAACAACAGGACCATGCCCCGTGTCAGGGGGGCGGGCGAGGCGGGTGAATGAGCACTCATGGCAATCTCATCGATCGATTGAAAGGGATGGCGAGAGGCTAAAGACTTGCGGGGCTCTGGAACAGGGCTTGGGGTTGATAGCAGTCATGCCTGCGGTTGATGGTAATTGCTGCTTGATCGTTCCCACGCTCTGCGTGGGAATGCATCCAATGACGCTCTGCGTCACAAAAGGACTCGGAGCGTCCCGGGCGGCATTCCCACGCGGAGCGTGGGAACGATCAACACAGGACCGCGCTCAGCTCACTGCCCGTTATAGATCTGGTCGAAAATCCCACCGTCATTGAAGTGGGTCTTCTGCACGGTACGCCAGTCGCCGAAGGTTTTTTCCACCGAGAGGAAGTCGACTTTCGGGAAGCGGTCGGTGTATTTCGCCAACACCGCCGGGTCCCGAGGGCGCAGGTAATTGGCCGCAGCGATTTCCTGGCCTTCTGGCGACCACAAGTATTTCAGGTAAGCCTCGGCGGCGGCGCGGGAGCCTTTTTTCTCGACGACTTTATCCACAACACTGACCGGTGGCTCGGCTTCGGCGGACACGCTTGGGTAAACCACTTCGAACTGGTCGCGGCCAAATTCACGGGCGATCATTTCCGCTTCGTTTTCAAAGGTCACCAACACGTCGCCGATCTGGTTGGTCATGAAGGTCGTCGTGGCCGCGCGTCCACCGGTGTCCAGCACGGGCGCTTGCTTGAACAGCTTGCCGACGAAGTCCTTGGCCTTGGTCTCGTCGCCGCCATTCTTGAGCACATAACCCCACGCCGACAGATAGGTGTAGCGGCCATTGCCGGAGGTTTTCGGGTTGGGCACGATCACTTGCACGCCGTCCTTGAGCAGGTCCGGCCAGTCCTTCAGTGCCTTCGGGTTGCCCTTGCGCACGATAAACACCGTGGCCGAGGTGAACGGCGCGCTGTTGTCCGGCAGGCGGGTGACCCAGTTCTCTGGGACCAGTTTGCCGTTGTCCGCCAGGGCATTGATGTCGGTGGCCATGTTCATGGTGATGACATCCGCCGGCAATCCATCGATCACCGAGCGCGCCTGTTTGCTGGAACCGCCGAAGGACATCTGCACGGTGATGTTCTCGTTGTGCTCGGCCTGCCAATGTTTCTGGAACGCAGCGTTGTAGTCCTTGTAGAAATCACGCATCACGTCGTAGGAAACATTGAGCAGGGTCGGGGCGGCGTGAGCCAGGCTGCCGAACGTCAGGCCGGCGGCGAGAAGGGTGGCGCCAAAGAATTTCTTCACTGCGAATTCCTTTTTATTTGAAAGAGTAGGGCGATAAGCCAGCACACTAGCGATTGGCTTATAGGCCATCAAGTATTTAAAAGTGCTTTGCTTATTCCAATTTCTTGAACAGCGCGTTGCCACAACGGGAGCAGAAGGCGGCGCCATGTTCATGGTTGTTTTTACTGCACACCGGGCAGTTGTGCTTGAGCTGGTCGCCGCGCATGGCGTTGGCCAGCTCGGCGGTGAAAATTCCCGTGGGCACGGCGATGATCGAGTAACCGGTGATCATCACCAAGGAGGAAACCACTTGGCCCAGCGGAGTCTTCGGCACGATGTCGCCGAAGCCCACCGTGGTCAATGTCACGATAGCCCAATAGATTCCCTTGGGAATGCTGGTGAAGCCGTGCTCGGGCCCTTCGATGACATACATCAGCGTGCCGAACACCGTGACCAAGGTCGATACGCTGACCAGGAACACGATGATTTTCTGCTTGCTGCCCCGTAGCGCGGCCAACAGGTAGTTGGCCTGCTTGAGGTACGGGCTGAGCTTGAGCACCCGGAAAATCCGCAGCATGCGGATGATCCGCACGATCAACAGATATTGGGCGTCGCTGTAGTACAGCGCGAGGATGCCCGGCACGATCGCCAGCAAATCCACCAGCCCGTAGAAACTGAACGCGTAGCGCAGCGGCTTTGGCGAGCAGTACAGGCGCAAGCCGTACTCCACGATGAAGATGAAGGTGAAGCCCCATTCGATGGCGGCCAGCAGCGTGGCGTAGTTCTTGTGCACGCTGTCGATGCTGTCGAGCATCACGATCACCAGGCTGGCGAGGATGATCAGCAGCAGCGCGCTGTCGAAGCGCCGGCCGGCCACGGTGTCGGTCTGGAAAATGATCACGTAGAGGCGTTCACGCCAATTGTTGCTGTTGTCCATAACCTTCGCCTGATCGATATTCAGCGAAGCCTAGGGTGATTGCCCCGCAGAGTGCAAGGCGCAGTGTCGAGGCTGGCCTGATGCCACAGCCGCTCGGTCGCTTGCACCAACCAGCACGCGAGGATGAACGGCGCTGTCAGCGGTGCCAGGCCCAGCGCCGCGAAACCCGGCGTGAGCAGGACCGCCAGCAGGATGCCGGCCAGCGGCTTCCATGGTTGACCGCGCTGTTGGCCCAGCGCCAGGGCGGCCAGCGCCGGGTTGTAGCCGCCCAGTCCGGACAGGGCTTGCAGCGTGTCTTGATGCAATCCGGTGAAAACCAGGCCGGCGACCGAACCGGACAGCGCCCAGGCAGCGGCGCGACGGTTGGCAATCAGCAAACCGATGGCGATCAGCGCACCGGCGAGCGGATGGTCGAGAAACATCACCTGTCCGAGGCCGTTCAAAGGGGCGGCCAGCAAAGAGGGATAAGTCATATCCAACGATGTGGGCGAGGGTGCCTGCGGGACAAAACCCAGCAGCAGCCAGCCAAGCCCGACGAAAGGCGCGGTGTAGGCCGGCAGGCAGCGTGGGCCTGGGGTTCGCTTGAGCCATTGCTGGGTCAGCATCGCGCTGAGGCCTGCGCTGGCGATGATCAACAGTGGCAGCAAAACCGACCAGGGAAATATCAGGCTCAGCAGCAATCCCAATAGGATGCCGTTGTAGCTGAACAGCCCGGCCTGCCGATGTTCCTTGGCATAACCGCGTCGTTGCGCGGTCAACAAACCCGCCACGCCGCCCAGCAGCGCGCCGCCGAGCAAGGCGGGCGCGGTCACCAGAATGGCCACCAGACACAGCAAGCCGCACAGCGGATGACGCTGGAGGAAAATCTGGCTGAAGCCGTTGAGCAGGGCGGTGGCCCAGTCGGGGCACTGGGAGGGTGAGCAATGGTTGGGCATATGGGTCAGGGATAAGGAAACATGGTGGCGAGAAAGCAAGCCCCCTCGCCACGGAAATCAGATCAACGTCTCAATGCGCAGCGAATTGGTTGACCCCGGCTGTCCAAACGGCACGCCCGCGGTGATCAGCAAGGTGTCACCGCGCTGGGCCATGCCTTGGGCCTGGGCGATTTCCAGTGCCGTGGAGCACACCTCATCCACTTGCTTCAACCGATCGTTGACCACCGAGTGCACACCCCACGCCACGGTCAGGCGGCGCGCCGCCTGCAGATTCGGCGTCAGGTTGAGGATCGGCACCGTCGGCCGTTCCCGCGCCGCCCGCAAGCTGGAACTGCCCGATTCGCTGTAATTCACCAGCACCGCCACCGGCAGCACGTTGCTGATCCGACGGATCGCGCAACTGATCGCGTCCGACACCGTGGCCTCGGCTTTCGGCCGGCTGACGTCCAACTGCGCCTGGTAGTCCGGGCCGCTTTCCACCTGGCGAATGATCTTGCTCATCATCTGCACGGCTTCGAGGGGATAGTCGCCCGAGGCGGTTTCCGCCGACAGCATCACCGCATCGGCGCCTTCGGCCACGGCGTTGGCGACGTCGGTGACCTCGGCGCGGGTCGGCGCCGGGGAAAAACGCATCGACTCAAGCATCTGCGTCGCGACGACCACCGGTTTGCCGAGGGCGCGGCAGGTGCTGATGATGTTTTTCTGGATTTGCGGCACGCTCTCGGCCGGCACCTCCACACCCAGGTCACCGCGGGCAACCATGATTGCGTCGCTCAACTCGGCGATTTCCCGCAACTGGGCGACGGCCGAGGGTTTCTCGATCTTGGCCATCAAGAACGCCTTGTTGCCGATCAGCGCGCGGGCTTCGCGGATATCCTCGGGGCGCTGCACGAACGACAGCGCCACCCAGTCCACGCCCAGCTCCAGGCCGAAGCTCAAGTCGCGACGGTCCTTGGCGGTCAGCGGGCTCAGGTCCAGCACGGCTTGTGGCACGTTCACGCCTTTGCGGTCCGACAATTCGCCGCCATTGAGCACTTCGGTGTCGATGGCGTCAGCGTGCCGGGCGACCACCCGCAGGCGCAGCTTGCCGTCGTCCAGCAGCAGGTCCATGCCAGGCTCCAGAGCCGCAATGATTTGCGGATGGGGCAGGTTTACCCGACGTTGATCCCCCGGCGTCGGATCCAGGTCCAGGCGCAAGGCCTGGCCCCTTTGCAGCAGTACCTTGCCGTCGGCGAATCTACCGACCCGCAGTTTCGGGCCCTGCAAGTCCATCAGGATGCCCAGTGGATAATTGAGCTGCTGCTCGACTTCGCGAATCCACTGGTAGCGCTGGGCGTGGTCGGCGTGGTCGCCATGGCTGAAGTTCAGGCGAAAGATATTCACGCCGGCCTGCACCAGTTGGCGAATATCATCGATCCCACGGGTGGCAGGGCCTAGTGTCGCGAGGATCTTGACCTTCTTATCGGGCGTCATTTTTTGGATTCTCAAGGATCAGGATGGCGCGGAAGTCGTTGACGTTGGTGCGGGTCGGTTCGGTGACGATCAACGCATCCAGGGCAGCGAAGTAGCCGTAGCCGTTGTTGTTATCCAATTCGTCGCTGGCGCTCAGGCCCAATTCGGCGGCGCGGCGATAGCTGTTCGGGGTCATGAGCGCGCCGGCGTTGTCCTCGGACCCGTCGATGCCGTCGGTGTCGCCCGCCAGCGCATAAATGCCGGGGTAGCCCTTGAGGCTGTCGGTGAGGCTCAGGAGAAATTCGGCGTTACGTCCGCCACGGCCATTGCCACGAACGGTGACCGTGGTTTCGCCGCCGGACAGGATCACGCACGGCGCCGCCAAGGGCTGGCCGTGTTGGGCGATTTGTCGGGCGATGCCGGCGTGGACTTTCGCCACCTCCCGGGATTCGCCTTCCAGGTCGCCCAGGATCAGCGGACTGAAACCGGCCTGGCGGGCTTTCACCGCGGCGGCCTCCAGCGATTGTTGCGGGCGGGCGATCAGTTGGAAATGACTGCGGGCCAGGCTCGGGTCGCCGGGCTTGACGGTCTCCGACTCGGGGCTTTGCAGCCAGGCGCGCACCGAGGCCGGTACGTCGATGTCGTAGCGCTTGAGGATCGCCAGCGCATCGGTCGACGTGCTGGGGTCGGCCACCGTCGGGCCGGAGGCGATGACCGTGGCCAGGTCGCCCGGCACATCGGAAATTGCGTAGGTATAGACCGTCGCCGGCCAGCAGGCTTTGCCCAGCCGCCCACCCTTGATCGCCGAGAGATGCTTGCGCACGCAATTCATCTCGCCAATGGTGGCGCCGGATTTGAGCAGGGCTTTGTTGATCGATTGCTTGTCAGCCAAGGTGATGCCGGCTGCGGGCAACGCCAGCAACGCGGAGCCACCCCCTGACAGCAGGAAAATCACCCGGTCGTCTTCGTTCAGGTTGCTCACCCGTTCGAGTACTCGTCCGGCCACTTCCAGGCCTGCGGCGTCCGGCACCGGATGGGCGGCTTCGACCACTTCGATTTTCTGGCAGGGCGCGCCGTGGCCATAGCGGGTCACCACCAGGCCCGTGACTTCGCCCTGCCAGCAACGCTCGACCACCTGCGCCATGGCCGCCGCGGCTTTGCCGGCACCGATGACGATCACCCGGCCGCTGCGGTCAGCGGGCAGGTATTGTTCGAGGACTTGCTGCGGATGGGCCGCGTCGATGGCTGTGGCGAACAGCTCGCGGAGCAATTGTTGCGGATCGACCGACATGGCGGGCTCCCGATTTTTATTATGGGTGTGATGCAGGCCCGTGGGGAGCGAGCGAACCCGTTCCCACGGGTGGAGCGGCAGGGCTTATTTGTCGCGGATCGAGAAGTTGGCCATGTGCTCCAGGCCCTTGATCAGCGCCG
The DNA here is from genome assembly GCF_014268655.2 of Pseudomonas marvdashtae. NCBI lineage: Bacteria > Pseudomonadati > Pseudomonadota > Gammaproteobacteria > Pseudomonadales > Pseudomonadaceae > Pseudomonas > Pseudomonas marvdashtae. Next base: position 4,169,518 of record NZ_JABWQX020000001.1, on the reverse strand, counting down.
AATGGTCCCAGTTGCTGCCGCCGATGGCCGCGCAGGTGCTGAACACTTGTTGGGCATTGGCGGTGTTGGGCAGGTTGATGTTCAGTTCCTTGGCGCCTTGCAGCGCGAGGTTCAGGTCCTTCTGGTGCAGGCTGATGCGGAAGCCCGGGTCGAAGGTGCCCTTGATCATGCGCTCGCCGTGTACTTCGAGGATCTTCGACGAAGCGAAACCGCCCATCAACGCTTCGCGGACCTTGGCCGGATCGGCGCCGTTCTTCGCGGCGAACAGCAGGGCTTCGGCCACGGCCTGGATGTTCAGCGCAACGATGATCTGGTTCGCCACTTTGGCGGTCTGGCCATCGCCGTTGCCGCCGACCAAGGTGATGTTCTTGCCCATGGCCTGGAACAGCGGCAGGGCGCGCTCGAAGGCCGCGCTGTCGCCACCGACCATAATGCTCAGTGTCGCGGCCTTGGCGCCGACTTCACCGCCGGACACCGGGGCGTCGAGGTACTGCGCGCCTTTCTCGTTGATCTTCGCCGCAAACGCCTTGGTGGCGGTGGGCGAGATCGAACTCATGTCGATCACCACCTTGCCCGCACCCACGCCGGCCGCCACGCCGTCGGCGCGCAACAGCACGTCTTCGACCTGCGGGGTATCCGGGACCATCACAATGATGAACTCGGCTTCCTGGGCGACTTCTTTCGGGTTGGCCAACGCCACCGCGCCACCGGCCACCAAGTCGGCGGGGGCGGCGTCGTGGTGCTGGGACAGGAACAGGCTGTGACCGGCCTTTTGCAGGTTCAGTGCCATGGGGTGGCCCATGATGCCGGTGCCGATGAATCCGATTTTAGCCATGGGAAAATCCTCTCTTATTTAAATGTCCCGGGTCTCGCAAAAGCACTATCGGGTCAGATCGCGTTGTGGGTTTTCAGCCAGCCCAATCCCGCTTCGGTGGTGGTCAGTGGCTTGTATTCGCAGCCGACCCAACCCTGGTAGCCGATGCGGTCCAGGTGTTCGAACAGGAAGCGGTAGTTGATCTCGCCAGTGCCCGGCTCGTTGCGGCCTGGGTTGTCTGCCAGCTGCACATGGTTGATTTCGCCCAGGTGCGCGGACAGGGTCCGGGCCAGGTCGCCTTCCATGATCTGCATGTGATAGATGTCGTATTGCAGGAACAGGTTGGCGCTGCCCACCTGTTCGCGGATCGACAGGGCCTGGGCGGTGTTGTTCAGGTAGAAACCGGGAATGTCGCGGGTGTTGATGGCTTCCATCACCAACTTGATGCCTTCGCCTTGCAGCTTTTCGGCGGCGTATTTCAGGTTGGCGACGAAGGTTTTTTCCGCCAGCGCTGCGTCGCACTTCTGCGGACGAATCCCGGACAGGCAATTGACCTGGGTGTTGCCCAGCACTTTGGCGTAGGCAATTGCCAGGTCGATCCCTGCGCGAAATTCCTCGACCCGGTCCGGCAGGCAGGCGATACCGCGTTCACCCTTGGCCCAGTCGCCGGCCGGCAGATTGAACAGCACTTGGGTCAGGCCGTTGGCGTCCAGCAGGGCCTTGAGTTCGGCGGAGCTGTAGTCGTAGGGAAACAGGTATTCGACCCCACTGAAACCGGCCTTGGCGGCCGCTTCGAAACGGGCGAGGAAATCCTGCTCGGTGAACAGCATGGACAGGTTGGCGGCGAAACGCGGCATGGTGGTCTCCTGTAAAAGTAAGGTTGTTTCTGATCGTTCCCACACGGAGCGTGGGAACGATCAATCAAACACGGGGCTATCAGTCGAGCAGCGAAATGGCGGTCGGTGCATCGTTGCCCACCAGCGCCAAGTCTTCAAACTCATTGACTGCGTTGATCTCGGTGCCCATGGAGATATTGGTCACCCGCTCCAGGATGATCTCGACGATCACCGGTACCTTGAACTCCTCGATCATCGCCTGGGCCTTGCGCAATGCCGGCTGGATGCCAGAGGGTTCGAATACCCGCAACGCCTTGCAGCCCAGGCCCTCGGCGACGGCGACGTGGTCCACGCCATAACCGTTGAGTTCCGGCGCGTTGAGGTTGTCGAACGACAGTTGCACACAGTAATCCATGTCGAAACCGCGCTGGGCCTGGCGAATCAGGCCCAGGTAAGAGTTGTTCACCACGACATGGATGTACGGCAGCTTGAACTGCGCGCCCACCGCCAGTTCTTCGATCATGAATTGGAAATCATAGTCGCCCGACAGCGCCACGACCTTGCGGCTCGGGTCGGCCTTGACCACCCCCAGCGCGGCCGGAATGGTCCAGCCCAAGGGACCGGCCTGGCCGCAGTTGATCCAGTGGCGCGGCTTGTAGACGTGGAGGAACTGCGCCCCGGCGATCTGCGAGAGACCGATGGTGCTGACGTAGCAAGTGTCCTTGCCGAACACCTGGTTCATTTCCTCATAGACCCGTTGCGGCTTGACCGGCACGTTGTCGAAATGGGTCTTGCGCTGCAGGCTGGCCTTGCGTTGCTGGCAATCCTGGAGCCAGGCGCTGCGGTCCTTCAGCTTGCCGGCGGCTTGCCACTCGCGGGCTACTTCGAGGAACACGGTCAGGGCCGAGGCAGCGTCGGAAACGATGCCGAGGTCGGGGGTGAATACGCGGCCGATCTGGGTCGGCTCGATGTCCACGTGAATGAATGTGCGACCTTCGGTGTAGACATCCACCGAGCCGGTATGACGGTTGGCCCAACGGTTGCCTACGCCCAGCACCACGTCCGACTTGAGCAACGTTGCGTTGCCGTAGCGGTGCGAGGTTTGCAGGCCGACCATGCCGACCATCAGCGGGTGATCGTCCGGGATCGTGCCCCAGCCCATCAATGTGGGGATGACTGGGATGCCGGTCAGTTCGGCAAATTCCACCAGCAGGTCACTGGCATCGGCGTTGATGATGCCGCCACCGGCGACCAGCAATGGACGCTCGGCCTGGTCCAGCATCGCCAGGGCTTTCTCGATCTGCACGCGGTTGGCCGAAGGTTTGGCCAGGGGCAGCGGCTGGTAGGCGTCGATGTCGAATTCGATCTCGGCCATCTGCACATCGAACGGCAAGTCGATCAGCACCGGACCCGGACGGCCTGAGCGCATCTCAAAAAACGCCTTCTGGAATGCGTAGGGCACCTGGCCCGGCTCCAGGACGGTGGTCGCCCACTTGGTCACTGGCTTGACGATGCTGGTGATATCCACAGCCTGGAAATCTTCCTTGTGCATGCGGGCGCGGGGTGCTTGCCCGGTAATGCACAGGATCGGGATCGAGTCGGCCGAAGCGCTGTAGAGCCCGGTGACCATGTCGGTGCCAGCCGGCCCGGAGGTGCCGATGCAGACGCCGATATTGCCAGCCTTGGTCCGGGTGTAACCCTCGGCCATGTGCGAGGCGCCTTCAACGTGGCGAGCGAGGACATGATCGATGCCGCCAACCTTTTGCAGGGCAGAGTACAGCGGGTTGATCGCAGCACCCGGGATGCCGAAGGCGGTGTCCACGCCTTCACGACGCATCACCAGGACGGCGGCTTCGATTGCTCTCATTTTGCTCATGTTTTTGTGCCTCTTACGTTTTGTAATTGTATACAAGTGGCTTCTGAATGGAGTGTATTCAGAGCGAGCGGCGCAGGTCAACGCATTTTCTCAAGCAGCTGTTTTACTCGTCGAAGTCGGTATTTGGCCGGCTTGCTCGAATATCGCTCCAGTTATCGATAATTATTGTATACAAAATATACGTTTGTTGTGTTCTATTTGGCACCTCACATAACCGAGAAGGACAGCATCCATGAACCCTCTAACCCTGGAAGTCGCCGTCAACCTGGCGGTGCAAGCCCTTGCCGCGGGTCGTGAAATCAGCGCCGCGCCCCTGACCGTCGCGGTTCTGGACAGCGGAGGGCACCTGATTGCCCTGCAACGGGAAGACGGCGCCAGCCTGCTGCGCCCACAAATCGCCATCGGCAAGGCCTGGGGCGCCATCGCGTTGGGCAAAGGCTCACGCCTTCTGGCCCAGGACGCCCAGCAGCGCCCGGCATTTTTTGCAGCGCTGAACGGGCTGGGGCAGGGCACTATCGTGCCGGCACCCGGCGGGGTGTTGATTCGCGATCAGGACGGGAAGGTGTTGGGAGCCATTGGGATCAGCGGCGATGTGTCGGATGTCGACGAACAGGTCGCGATCAGGGCGGTAGAGGCATTGCAGCTGCGTGCCGACGCAGGGACAGCCGCTTGACGCCACGGGCATGGCCGAACTCCACACCTCTTGTCAGCGGCGCCCTTTGCAACGAAGGGCTCGGGTATACTGCCGCGTTTTGTGATGCCCTGCGGTGTCCGGCCGGTTTGAAACGCACACTTACGATTTGTCGGTGCGTTTTTTGGATTCTCAACCAGCCTTGCAGGGATGTTTCGGTGATTTTGGAGTTTCTATGCTCGAACAGGCTCAACGCGTCCTTAAGGACATCTTCGGCTACGACAGTTTCCGTGGCCGCCAAGGTGCCATTATTGAGCGCGTGGCCAGCGGTGGCGATGCGTTGGTGCTCATGCCCACCGGCGGCGGCAAGTCCTTGTGTTTCCAAGTCCCGGCGCTGTTGCGCGATGGCCTGGCGGTGGTGGTTTCGCCGCTGATCGCCTTGATGGACGACCAGGTTGCCACCCTTGAAGAACTCGGTGTCGCTGCCGCTGCGCTGAACTCCACCCTTAGCGCCGAACAGCAGCGGGACCTGGCGGCGCGGATCAAGCGCGGCGAAGTGAAAATGCTCTACCTGGCGCCGGAGCGCCTGGTGCAACCGCGCATGCTGGCGTTTTTGCAGAGCCTGGAAATCGCCCTGTTCGCCATCGACGAAGCACACTGTGTGTCGCAGTGGGGTCATGATTTCCGCCGCGAGTACCTGCAGCTAGGGCAACTGGCCGAACTGTTTCCCGATGTGCCGCGCATCGCCCTGACCGCCACCGCCGACAAGCGTACCCGTGAAGAAATCGTCGAACGACTGCATCTGCAGAACGCCGAGCGGTTCCTCTCAAGTTTCGACCGTCCGAACATTTTCTACCGCATCGTGCCCAAGGAGCAGCCGCGCAAGCAGTTGCTGGCGTTCCTTGCCGAGCGGCGCAGCGACGCCGGTATTGTCTACTGCCTGTCGCGCAAGAAGGTCGAGGAAGTGGCGGCGTTCCTGAGCGCACAGGGTTTTCCCGCATTGCCTTACCACGCCGGCCTGCCCAACGACCTGCGCGCCTATCACCAGAAGCGTTTCCTTAATGAGGAAGGCCTGATCATGGTCGCCACCGTGGCGTTCGGCATGGGTATCGACAAGCCCAACGTGCGGTTTGTCGCGCACCTGGACTTGCCCAAGTCCCTCGAGGCGTACTACCAGGAAACCGGGCGTGGCGGCCGCGATGGGCTGCCGGCCGATGCCTGGATGGCCTACGGCCTGCAAGACGTGGTGATGCTCAAGCAGATGTTGCAGAACTCCGAAGGCGATGAGCGCCACAAACGCCTGGAGCAACACAAGCTCGACGCGATGCTTTCGCTCTGCGAAGAAACCCGCTGCCGTCGCCAGACCTTGCTGGCCTATTTCGATGAAGACATGCCGCAACCTTGCGGGCATTGCGACAACTGCGTCGATGGCGTGGAAACCTGGGACGCCACCGAACCGGCGCGCCAGGCCCTGTCGGCGATTTATCGCACCGGCCAGCGTTATGGCGTGGGGCACCTGGTGGACGTGCTGCTGGGCAAGGACAACGAAAAAGTGCGCAGCTTCGGCCACCAGCACCTTTCGGTATTCGGCGTGGGCAAGGCCCGCAGCGAGAGCGAATGGCGGTCATTGTTTCGACAGCTCGTCGCGCGTGGCCTGGCGGACATCGACCTGGAAGGCTACGGCGGCCTGCGCTTGAGCGCGAGCTGCCGGCCGTTGCTCAAAGGCGAGGTCACCCTCGAGTTGCGCCGTGACCTCAAGCCCGCCACGGCGGTCAAGAGCAGCAAGAGCCAGGCCAGCCAACTGGTGCGCGGCGAGGAGCGCGATCAGTGGGAAGCCTTGCGTGCCCTGCGCCGCAAGCTGGCCGAGGAACACGGTGTGCCGCCGTATGTCATTTTCCCCGATTCCACCTTGCTCGAAATGCTCCGCAGCCAACCGACTTCCCTGGCGGAAATGGCCCGGGTCAGCGGCGTCGGCGCACGCAAGCTGGAGCGTTATGGCGAGGCCTTCCTGCAAGTGCTCGGCGGCGAAGTCGAGGCCCTCCCGGCAGTCGCCGATGTACGTCACGAACTCATCACGCTGGCCAGGGCCGGCATGACCCCGATGCAGATCGCCGGGCAATTGCAATGTTCGGAAAAGAACGTCTACACGATGCTGGCCGAGGCCATCGGCCAACAACAACTGTCGTTGGAGCAGGCGCTGGACCTGCCCGAGGAACTGATGGGCGAAGTGCAGGACGCTTTTCTCGATGGCGAAGGCGAACTGCCCCCGGTATCGGAAGTGGCCGCGCTGTTTACCGGTCGGGTCCCGGAAGGCGTCTTGTATTGCGTCAGGGCTGCACTGCAATCGGAATTCGAAGTCTGATCAGTCAGTTACATTCCTTTAACGATTCACTACAGTGCCAGCCTTGCCTGAATCCAAAGCTCATGCTTAGCTGACTAATAATTAGTTTTTCTCTATTTCAGATCCTATGAGTTTTTTATGTCCTTGACCGATCAACACCGTTTTGGCATGCAGCTGGCACAGATGTCCCGCGGCTGGCGCGCCGAGTTGGACCGTCGCCTGGCCGGGCTGGGCCTGTCCCAGGCGCGCTGGCTGGTGCTGCTGCACCTGGCCCGGTTCGAACAGGCGCCGACCCAGCGCGAATTGGCCCAGAGCGTTGCCGTAGAAGGCCCGACCCTGGCCCGTTTGCTCGACAGCCTGGAAATCCAGGGACTGGTGCAGCGCCAAGCGGTGGCCGAGGACCGCAGGGCCAAGAAAATCGTCCTGTGCGCACCGGCGCTGCCGTTGATCGAGCAAATCGAAACCATTGCCACCCAGTTGCGCCGGGAATTGTTCGAAGGCGTCGACGAGGAGGACATGCGGGTATGCATGCGCGTCCACGGCACCATCCTGGCCAACCTGGAAAAATCCTGAGGCATATCCCCGGCGCCAGACTTTTGAGATTCGGCCGTTAGCGAACTATAACCAGTAGTGAGCGTTCGTATTGGAAGCGTTTCGCACTGGTTAGTGAATCAAAAGGATGCCCATGCTTGAAAGTTTGAAATCCACGTTGCGCAGTTGGATCAACGTGTCGATCGTCGTGGGTGCCCTTGGTTTTCCGGCCTTGGCGTCGGCGCTGGGCCTGGGTGAGATCACGCTTCATTCCGCGCTCAACCAGCCGTTTCGCGCCGATATCGCGCTGGTCGACGTGGCCGGCCTCAGTGAAGGTGACTTGTCCGCGAGCCTGGCGGGTCCGGACGACTTCAGTCGTGCCGGCGTAGAGCGGGTGTTCTTTCTCAATAACCTGCGCTTCACGCCGGTGCTGCGCGGCGAGCGCAGTTTCATTCGGGTCACTTCCAGCAAACCGGTCGAAGAACCCTTCCTCAATTTCCTCGTGCAGCTCAACCAGCCCAACGGGCGCCTGCTGCGCGAATACACCGTGCTGATCGATCCGCCGGGAACTCCGGGTATCGTGCCCATCCGCGACGAGCCTTCCACCCCCGCCGAGGCAAAGCCTGCCACCAAGCCGCCGCCGGCGACACAAGGCAAGCGCTACACCGTCGTGCAGGGCGATAACCCTTGGATCATCGCCAAGCGCCTGCATGATGCCGGCAGCAATGCGTCGGTCAACGAGCTGATGCAGGGGATCCAGGCGCTCAATCCCGGTAGCGAGCGACTCTCAATCGGCCAGCGCTTGTTGTTACCGGATTCGGCGATATTGCCGCCCGCCGAACGCACCCCGGCCGCGGCTCCCGTCGCGCCTGACAACAACGCCGAGCAATTGGCGACCAGCGTGCTGCAAAGCCAGCAGCAACAGCAGACCATCGAGCAACTGCAGGCCAGGATCCAGGCCCAGGATGAGGAAATTGCTGCCCAGCGGCAGCAGATCAGCGATCTGCAAGCGCAACTGACCCAAGCCACGCCGCCGGCCGATGCGTCACCATCGTCAGCCCCGGAACCCGACGAATCCGCTCCGGCGGTTGAGGCAGAGCCATTCGTCGAGGCAGTGCCAGTCGCGCAAGGCGAGGGCATCGACTGGTTGTGGATGACGGGACTGGTGGGGCTGCTAGGGTTGCTTGCGCTGTTGCTGTTTCTCCGTCGCCGGCAACAGCAGGAAATGGCCAACCCCGAGCCCATGCAGGGTCGTCCCGACCCGACGGTGGATGATGACACCGAAACCTATGCAGAAGCCGCCGACGCCGAGCGTCCCGAGGTCGCCGCATCGTTCCATAACGGCGATGCTCCGTTGGGCGATGTGCTCGAGGGCGTAGGCATCTACCTGACCTATGGCCGTTTCACCGAAGCCGCTGGGCTGCTGCGCGCTGCGTTGCTGGCGGAGCCTGGGCGCACCGACCTCGGCCTGAAGTTGTTGGAGGTACTGGGTAAGCAAGGTGATGTCATCGGCTTCCAGGCGCAGGAGAATCACCTGTTGGCCCAGGGCGTCGATCACGAGGCGCTGGAAGAGATCCGCAAGCGCTATCCCAAGGTTGCGGTGATCAACGCGCCGATCGAGACGCCGGCACAGATCCAGGCAGCGGAGCCCCCACTGACACCCGAACCAGCCCCCGAAGCCGGCGACGAATTCGAATTGAAACTCGACGGGCTCTCCCTGGAAAACAGCTGGGACCTGGGCGATGCCCAACCGATGTCCCCTGGGCCAAAGACGCCGCCGTCCGCCAGGACCGAGACGTTGTCGCTCTCGGGATTCGACGAGCCCGACCTGCAATGGGGCGCGCCGCTGGAAACCGAATCGCTGGACGATGATTTCCTCGACGGATTTGCCGATGAAGAACAGTCGCTGGAGCTGGAACCGATGACGCTTGAGCCGCTGTCGCTCGAACCGGTCTCCTTCGAACCGCCGCCGCCGGAACACTCGCTCAAACTGGAAGAAGCCCAGAATTGTATCGATGAGGGCGATTTGAAGAGCGCCATCACCCTGCTAGAAGAGTTGCTGGAAGAGGGCGATGAACCGCTCAAAGAGACCGCCCGGGTGTTGTTGGCCGGGATTCGTTGAGTTGCTCTTGGGGCGGACGTGATCAATGAACGGGTCTAGAACGTCTGCCCAAGATTCAAATACACCGCCTGCTCGTCGTCATCGTTAAAGCCATAGCTGAAATTCAGCGGCCCCAGCGGCGTATCGAACCCGAGGAAGACACTGGCGGCGTTGATGTAGCCGCTGTCGAATTCGTTGTCGTTGTTCCAGGCCCGACCGCGCTCCAGCGACCCGCCGACGTACAACGGAAAATCCAGCGGCAGATAGGCGCGCGGGGTGAGCCTGCGGTAATACACGGCACGCATCAGGCTCATGTTCTGTCCGGATATCCCATCCTCGCGAAAGCCCGACAACTGCCGCGCACCGCCCAGTACGAAACTTGAAGTCACCACCTCGGCGGTGTCCAGGGTCCGGCCGTAGCGGCCGCCCAGGATGAAGGTGTCCGGGCCGCTGCTCAGGGCCTTGTCCAGCTTGAACTCCCACTGACGATAACGCTGGTCGGAACCCAGGCCCGGTTCGTATTGGCGCCACGACAGGCCGATGTCCTCGCCTTCGTGAGGGAAGTACACGCTGTCGAGCGAGTCGAACGAATATTTGAGCTCGTAGAAGCCTTCGTTGAAGTTTTCGCTGGGTTGGTCGTGATCGCCGATGCGCACATCGGCCTTGCCCCAGGCCTGGCCGACGCCGAAGCGGATCTCCCCGCTGTTACCAATCTGGCGGCCCAGGTTCAAGCCGAATCCATAGCGCTCGACCCGGTACTGAGCGACCGGATCGTTATCGAGGATCGACTCGACGTTGCGCGATTCGAATTGCCCATAGGGCGCGATGAAGTAGCGCGAACCGACGTCCAGCGGCTGATAGAACTCGCTGTACAGCTCCTGCTTGTCGCCGATCTGCGCCCGGGTCAGCCATTCCGCACCGAGGCGATTGATGCCATTGACCCGGTAGCTGGCGCCGAGGTTGAAGGCGCTGTCGCCGCGCATGTCGTCCGACAGGCTCAGGCCCAGACGCAGGTAGTCGGTGCCGGTGCGCCTGCCGCGGGCGCTGATCACCAAGGTATTGTCAGCGCCTTTGTGCACCACGCGGTATTGCACCTGCTCGAAATAATCCAGGCCGTACAGCGTGCCCATGTCGGTCTGCAGGCGACCCAGGTCCAGCGGCTCGCCGATCTGCTGGCGGATGTAATAGCGGATCACGTCGTCGCCGACTTTCGAATCGTTCTCCACCCGGATCCCGGTAATGACCGGGTTGCGCTCGCTGGGCGTGCGCGCCGCCATCAGGTCGGCATCGACTTGTTTGACGGGACGCAGGTGCGCCAGGCGCGCCTCGAGTATGCGGGTGGCGCGATAGCCGGCATCGATCATTTCCTGGGCCCGGCCAAAATCGGTGGAGCCGTAGCTCGCCAGCGCCGGTTGGATCAACACGTCGTCTTTTCTCAGCGTCGCCAATTGTTCTTCGGAGTTGCGTCGGGTCATCAGGGTGGTCGACTGATTCAGAACGTCCACCACCGTGACCAATTGCTTGCGATTGCGCAGCGGAGTGCCGATGTCGACGACGATTGCCATGTCTACGCCCATTTCCCGTGCCACATCCAGCGGTATGTTATCGGCCATGCCGCCATCCACCAGCAGTCGGCCGTCCAGTTCCACCGGGGCGAACACGGCCGGGATCGACATGCTGGCGCGGATCACCTTGGGCAGGTGACCCTTGCGGAACACGACTTTTTCGCCTGTGGCGATGTCGGTCGCCACGGCCCGGAAAGGGATCGGCAACTTGTCGAAATCCCGGGTATCGCTGGCATGGGCCAGCAGGCTTTCGAGCAGCAAGGCCAGGTTCTGTCCCTGGATAACCCCCAACGGCAGGCCCAGGCTCCCGTCATCGCGAAAGCTGAGTTTCTGTTTTACCAAGAAGTCCCGGTCATCCTGCTTGCGCCGGAAGGGTACGTCCTTGCGCGGCGGCGCATCGGACAAGGCCTGTTGCCAGTCGATGCCCAGGGCAAGTTTTTCCAGTTCGTCGATCTTGTAGCCCGAGGCATAAAGCCCGCCGATCACCGCGCCCATGCTAGTGCCGGCGATGGCGTCGATCTTGATGCCTTGTTCTTCCAGGGCTTTGAGCACGCCGATGTGGGCGAGGCCACGGGCCGCGCCGCCGGACAACACCAGGCCGATTTTCGGGCGCGGCGGTTCGACCGCGTCGGCAAACAAGGGCAGCAGTAACAGAAGCAGGCAAGGCAGCAGGCGGCGCATCGTCAATCTCGAGGCAGGCAATCAAAGGCGAGTAGTATAACGACGCCTTTGAAGCCAGGAGTTCATCCGCCATGACCGAGCCAAAACCAGAAGTCGTCATCACCTATTGCACCCAATGCCAATGGCTGCTGCGCGCCGCGTGGCTGGCACAGGAGCTGCTCAGCACGTTCGCTGACGACTTGGGCAAGGTGTCGCTGGTGCCGGGCACCGGTGGGGTGTTTCACGTCAGTTGCGACGGCACGCAGCTGTGGGAGCGCAAGGCCGACGGCGGCTTTCCCGAGGCCAAGGTCCTCAAGCAGCGGGTCCGCGACCGGATCGATCCGGAGCGCGACCTGGGGCACAACGACCGGATTCAGTGAGACGGCGCTTGGGCGTTGACACTGGATTTTTTCGTGCCACTGAGTTGGCTAGATACCACAATCGCGACGATGATCAACATGCCTCCCAGCAGCATGCGCAACGTCGGATTCTCATCGAACAGCAGCCAGGCGATGGTGATGCCATAGACCGGCTCCATGGCGAACACCACCGCTGCGGTGCGGGCCTTGATCACCGCCAGGCTGGCGACGAACAGGCTGTGGGCCAGGCCGGTGCAGAACACGCCGAGCAGGCCGATCCACAACCAGTCGATGGGGCGAACGTCGCTCAATTGCGGCGCGGCCATCGGCAGCAGGCACAGCCCGACCACCAGGTTCTGGCAGAGCGCGGCCTGTACCGGAGGGACATGCCCGGAGCCGGCGCGGTTGGTCAGCGACAGCAGTGAGAACAGCAGCCCCGACGCCACGGCCCACAGCAGGCCGGTGGTGGCGCCGCTGGCCAGGTCGAAGTCCGGCGTGACCAACACCAGGCCGATGCTCACCAGGACCACCAGGAGGATTTCGTTGGCGCGGATCCGTTCGCGGAAAATCAGCCCTTCGAGCAGCACCGTGAACGCCGGGAAACTGGCGAACCCCAGTGTGGCGATCGCCACGCCGGCAATTTTCACCGAAATGAAAAAACTCACCCAGTGCGCGGCCAGCAGCAGCCCGCCAAGCAGCAACCGGCGAGCGTCCCGGGCCCGAAGTTTCTGCCAGCGGGTGCTGCTGGCGAACCGGGCGAAAATCGCCAGGGCCAACACGGCGAACACCGCGCGGCCAAACACAATGACGGCCGGCGAGGCGGCGGCGAGTTTGCCGAACACACCGGTCAGGCCAAACATGAGTGCGCCAATGTGCAGGGCGCCGAGGGCGGTACGGGGTGTCATTGCAATCCTTGTTGAACGGTTGGACGTGCGGGTATTGAACCCGGTGCCGAGCGTTTTTGTCTGTCGCGATCCTAGCGATTTTTAACGCGGATCTAGTGTTGGCGTCGGAGTTTGCCCGGCGTGGCGCCGAACTCGCGCAGTACCGCCGCGGCGAAGGCACTCTGGGAGCTGTAGCCGACCCGGTGGGCGATCTCCCCGATGGGCAGGCCTGTCTCACGCAACAGCGCCACGGCCTTGTGCAAACGACGGCTGCGAATGTACTCCATCGGCGTCTGCCCACATTCGGCGACGAAACGGACATGCAGGCGAGCGCTCGAAAGCCCGGCGACCCGGGCCAAGTCCGCGACCTGCAGCGGATAGGCGGCATATTGGTCGATGTGAGCATCCAACGCGGCATAAGGCAGGCGCCGGCCGCCGGTCGTTTCGTGACGGGCGCCGTTGAGGCTGGCCAGCAACAACACCGCGCCTTGCTGAGCGATCAGCGGATCGTCCACCGGGCTGCCCGCGAGCCAGTTGACCAACTGGCTTTGCCCCGCATCCAAGGGCAGGCGGGCGGTGTTGTCGAGCAATCTGCGACTGGCATCGGCGTGATTGCCCAGGCATTGCCCGACCCAGTCATCGTCAGGCACGTCCAGCACCAGGCAGCGACTGCCTTGGGGACTGCCGCAGGCGTGATGGGCACCCGCTGGCACCACCACGAAACTCTGCTGCACCACTTGGCTGCCGCAACCTTCGACTTCGAAGTCCAGCGCGCCCGACAACCCGAACACCAGCTGCGCATGGTCGTGGCTGTGGACAATCAGGTCGTGGCTGTAATGGCGTAGCGTGAGGATCGGTCTCATCGCGGTCTCCCGTGGCTGACGGCCAGTCTACACCGGGGGCGCGGCGTCCCGCGCTGTCATGTAACCGACTTATTGCTGTCATGACGCATTAACCGCTGGCGTGCACTGTGGTGAAAACGATCAGAGGGTTGCCCATGACCAGCGCCGAGCTCGCCAGACCCAGCCGCAAGCAGCGTGTTCGCACCCTGTGGATTTCCGATGTCCATCTGGGCACCCGGGACTGCCAGGCCGAGCACCTGTCGCAGTTTCTCAAGGGCTACCACACCGACAAGATCTACTTGGTGGGAGACATCATCGACGGCTGGAAGCTGCGCGGTGGCATGTATTGGCCTCAAGCCCATACCAACGTCATTCGCCGCTTGTTGACCATGAGCAAGCGCGGCACCGAAGTGATCTACGTCACCGGCAATCACGACGAGTTCCTGCGACGTTATTCAAAGCTGATCCTGGGCAATATCCAGTTGGTGGACGAAGCGGTGCACGTGACCGCCGATGGCCGGCACTTGTTGGTGATCCATGGCGATCAGTTTGACGTCATCACCCGTTACCACCGCTGGCTGGCGTTCCTCGGGGATTCGGCCTACGAGTTCACCCTCACGCTGAACCGCTGGCTCAACCATTGGCGGGCCCGTTATGGCTACGGCTACTGGTCGCTGTCGGCGTACCTCAAGCACAAGGTCAAGACCGCCGTCAGTTTCATCAGCGATTTTGAAGAAGCCATCGCCCATGAATGCGTGAAGCGCGAGTTGCACGGTGTGGTGTGCGGGCACATCCACCACGCGGAGATGCGCAAGGTGGGCGAAGTGGAATACCTCAACTGCGGCGACTGGGTCGAGTCGTGCACGGCATTGATCGAGCATTGGGACGGGACGATCGAGCTGTATCGACTGGCGGACGCCCAGGCGCGCGAGGCGCTGGTCAAGGCAGAGTTGAAAGTGACCGAGCCTGCCTAGGCGCTTGCCGTGCATGGCTGTTCATTGGCAATCCTTTGGCTAGAACGCAACCTTGCCCAGCAACATGTCGCGGTACATGACGAAATCGCCAAGCAGGCTATAGAGCGGATGCTGGAAGGTGGCGGGGCGGTTTTTTTCGAAGAAGAAGTGCCCGACCCAGGCGAAGCCGTAGCCCGCCACCGGCACGGCGGCCCACAGCCACCAGGCGCCGACGACAAGGGCCATGGCGAGAATCAGGATGACCAGGGAGGTGCCGACGAAATGCAAGCGCCGGCAGGTGCTGTTGCTGTGTTCGCCCAGGTAATACGGGTAGAACTCGGCGAACGTAGTGAATCGTTTGGCGTTTTCCAAGACTGCGGGCTCTTTGGTTATTGTTTTTGGCGGCCGATGTTTCGAACCGCTTACATTCAGTCTAGAGCGACCGCCTGCAACAGCCAGTGACAATCAGCGCCAGTCTAGTGTCCTGTCTTACAAATACTGTTCCTTCTGGACGGCGTCTGTTGCCATCATGCTGCGTTGCCGCTCCTCGCCATAGCTGGCTATGACTCGTCGCGGCGCCTTGCCTGACGACAACAGCCACTCGTCCAAAAGGAACGTATTCGTAAGACAGGACACTGATATCCTTCGCAAATCCGGCCGTACCCCGCGGCTCGTCATGCAAGTAAACGTCATGAGCGAACGAACGACCTCTTCGAGCTGGGCGATGGGGATTGTCAAAGCGTTGGAAATGGATGGCCTGGACTGTCGGGCGCTGTTCAAGCAGTTGGGGTTGGATTATGCGGCGCTGGAGGATCCGGACGCGCGTTTTCCCCAGGACTCGATGACGCGGCTCTGGCAGTTGGCGGTGACGCTGTCGGGTAACCCTGCCATAGGTCTGAACATGGGCAAGGTGGTGCGCCCGGCATCGTTCCATGTGGTTGGTTACGCCTTGATGTCCAGTCGAACGTTGGTCGAAGGCTTCCAGCGCCTGGTGCGTTATCAGCGAATCATCGCCGAAAGTGCCGAGCTGAGTTTTCGTCGCCTGGAGGAAGGCTACGGGCTGATCCTGACGGTGCACGGCGACCACCTTCCGCCCACCCGCCAAAGTGCCGAAGCGTCCATGGCTTGTGCGCTGGCCTTGTGCACCTGGTTGACCGGACGCACCTTGCACCCGGTGAAGGCGCTTTTCCAAGGCGCAGAGCCCGTTGACGTTGCGCCTTATCAACAGGTTTTCGGTGCGCCGCTGGTGTTCGATGCGCCCTATGACGCGCTGATTTTCCAGCAGGGCGACGTGGAGGCGCCGCTGCCCACGGCGAACGAGGCGATGGCGCTGCTTCACGATCGGTTTGCCGGGGAGTACTTGGCGCGTTTCTCCGAAAGCCGCGTGACACACCAGGCGCGGCAAGTGCTTTGCCGGCTGCTGCCCCAGGGCGAGCCCAAGCGTGACGTCGTGGCGCAGACGTTGCACCTGTCGCAGCGCACCTTGCAGCGGCGCTTGCAGGAAGAGGGCACCAGTTTCCAGAGTCTGCTGGACGACACCCGTCGCGAGCTGGCCGAGCAATACCTGGCGCAACCGGGCATGACCTTGCTGGAAGTCGCCTATCTACTGGGTTTTGCCGACCCGAGCAATTTTTTCCGGGCCTTTCGTCGCTGGTTCGGGACCACGCCCGGCGAATACCGGACGCGCAGCGCGACTCCGCTCAGTGACGCCAGAACGCCGGAATACACAGCACGAACACCGTGATGATCTCCAGTCGGCCCAGCAGCATGCCGCCCGAAAGAATCCATTTGGCCGCGTCCGGCAGCGGCGCGAAGTTGCCGGCCGGGCCGATGGTTTCGCCAAGGCCCGGGCCGACGCCGGATACGGTGCTGGCTGCGCCGGTCAGCGCCGTCATCCATTCCACGCCCAACAGCGACAGCAGCAGGGCGATCACGCAGATGGTGATGGCGAAGAAGAACGAAAACGTCAGGATCGAACGCACAATTTCTTCATCGAGGCGATGACCGTTGTACTTCTGCTTGATCACCGCGCGCGGGTGGATCAGTTGGTTAAGGTTGGCTCGGAGCAGGATGTAGGCAACCTGGAAACGGAAGATCTTGATCCCACCGGCCGTCGAGCCCGAGCAACCGCCGACGAACCCCAGGTAAAAGAACAGCATCAATGAAAAATTGCCCCACAGGCTGTAATCCCCAAGGGCGAAACCGGTGGTGGTGACGATGGACGTCACGTTCAGCGCCACGTGCCGCAGTGCTTCCAGCCAATGCAGGTCGGTGGTGATCCAATACCAGGTGCCGAGCACCAGCCAGGTGACCAGCAACACGCCGAGCAGCCCCTGGACCTGTTGGTCCTTGATCAGCGCCCGGCGATTGCCGCGCAGCGTCGAGACATACAAGGCGAAAGGCAGGCTGCCCAGGATCATGATGACAATGATGACCCAGTGCACGGCAGGTTGGGTCCATTTGGCCAGGGACAGGTCCGAAGTGGAAAAACCACCGGTGGAAATGGCCGACATCGAGTGGTTGATTGCATCGAACAGGCTCATCCCAGCCCACCATAGGGCCAGGGTGCCGAGGATGGTGATGCCCACGTAGGACGCCACGATCAGCCGCGCTACCATGTGCGAGCGAGGCATGACCTTTTCCGAACGGTCGGAAGACTCGGTCTGGAACAGCCGCATGCCACCGATTCGCAACAGCGGCAGGATCGCCACCGCCATGCCGATAAAACCGATGCCACCGAGCCAGTGCAACAGCGAGCGCCACATCAGGATTCCCGGCGACATCGTGTCCAGGCCGCTCAAGACCGTGGCGCCAGTGGCGGTGATGCCCGACATGCTCTCAAAGAACGAATCCGTGTAACTGATGTGCTGGGTCAGCAAAAAGGGCAGCGCCGCAAACACGCACACCACCAGCCAACTGCTAACGGTCAGCAAATACATGTCACGAGGGCGCAGGTGAATGTGTTCGGGACGTCCCGGAAGAACCAGGGCCAGCCCGGCAACAAAGGTAATCATGCTTGACCAGAGGAACGACGGCAGGTCGCTGGTGCGCTCGTAGATCAGCAACGTGGCCATCGGCACGACCATGAAGATCGCCAGGGTGATCAGGAAGATGCCGATGATAAAACCAATGATCCGCAGGGTCGGCAACGCCATGGAGTCCGCTCGGGCTGAAAGGGAAGGGGCGCCATTCTACCTGCGACAGGCGGCATGTAAACCGGCGTCCGGGGTCGCTTGTATCTGAATTTGAACTAACGAACTGGCGGCACAAGCCACTAGAATAGCCGAACATTTTTTCCAGGAGGTCGCCGATGCAGGCTTTAGATGCTTTGCTCAACCGTGTTTCTGTCCCGCGTCTGGTGGACCCGGCGCCCACGCCCGAACAGCGCGAGGTGATGTTCGCGGCCGCGATGCGTGCGCCTGATCACGGCCAGTTGCGCCCATGGCGTTTCCTGACGGTAGAAGGACAAGCGCGCAATCGCATGGGTGAACTGCTGGCCGAAGCGGCTCGCTTCAATGACCCGCTGGTGCCCGAAGCCGTTGTGGAAAAGGCCCTCAACGGTCCGCTGCGCGCGCCGCTGGTCGTGGTGGTAATTGCGCGTTTGCAGGACCATTTCAAGATTCCGAAATCCGAACAATTGCTGGCGGCCGGCTGCGCGGCCCACGGCATCCTGCTGGCCGCTTATGCCCAAGGGGTAGGTGGCGTGTGGCGTACTGGTGAGTTGGCGTATTCGCCGCATGTGGCCCGGGGATTGGGCCTTGAAGAGGGGGAAGAGGTGATTGGTTTCCTCTACCTGGGCACGCCGCAGAAAGAAGCGCGCACGGCGCCGAAGGTTGAAACCGCAGAATTTGTCAGCGAGTGGACAGGCCAATAACCTCAAGGGCAGCGGATTATTTGAGGCTGGTTTGATCCACTGTGGCGAGGGAGCTTGCTCCCGCTGGGCGGCGAAGCCGCCCCAAATGGAACGACGCTATCTGCCTGGCACACCGCGCCAGGCCTGTTTACGACTGCTGCGCAGCCGAGCGGGAGCAAGCTCCCTCGCCACAAAATCAACGGCCGACGATGGTGTTACCTGCAAACATCCGCAATCGCCTCGGCCAGCGCATCCAGGCGCGTCGCATCGATGCCGGCCACGTTGGCCCGGCCGGTGCCGACCATGTAGACGCTGTGGCGCTCGCGCAATTGCTTGACCTGCTCCGGCGACAGGCCGGTGTAGGAAAACATCCCTCGTTGCACGCCCATATGAGCGAAGCGCTCACGCAAGCCGTGGGGCTCGAGCGCCTCCAGCAGGCCACCGCGCAACTGAGCGATGCGCAGGCGCATGGCTTCCACTTCGTCGGCCCACAGGCCCTTGAGGTCCGGGTTGCCCAGGATCGTCGCCACTACCGCCGCGCCGTGATCCGGTGGCGTTGACCACAGATTGCGGGCGATGTTGGCCAGTTGGCTGCGAATGTCGACCAATTTGTCGGCATCGCGGGCACAGACAATCAGCGCGCCGGTGCGGTCGCGATAGAGCCCGAAGTTCTTCGAGCATGAACTGGTGATCAGCACTTCCGGCAACGCTTCGGCAAACAACCGCACGGCCCATGCGTCCTGTTCCAGCCCGTCGCCAAAGCCCTGGTAAGCGAAGTCGATCAACGGCAGCAGGCCGCGGCTGCGAACCACATCCAGCACCTGGCGCCATTGCTCGTGGGTCAGGTCGAAGCCGGTGGGGTTGTGGCAGCAGGCATGCAGCAGCACCACATCCCCTTTGGGCGCCTGGTTCAGGGTCGCCAACATTGCTTCGAAATCCAGGCGATTGTCGGCGCCCACGTAGGGATAGTGACTGGCCTTGACGCCCGCGGCGGCGAAGATGGTTTCGTGAATCGGCCAGGTCGGGTTGCTAAGCCACACGCCACGGCCCGGTAGGCATTGGGCGATGAAGTCGGCGCTCAGGCGCAGGGCGCCGGTGCCGCCCGGGGTCTGGGTGGCGCCGACGCGTTTCCCAGCGAGCAGCGGCGAGTCGGCACCCAGCACCAGTGCATTGATCAGTTGGCCGAACGCGGCGTCGCCATGGCCACCGATGTAGGTCTTGGTGGATTGGCGGTCTACCAGGTGCTGCTCAGCCTGTTTCACCGACTGAAGAATCGGCGTCAGGCCTTGGGCATCCTTGTACACACCGACGCCGAGGTCGAACTTGCCGGGATTGCTGTCCGCCCCGTAGGCCTCCATCAGGCCGAGGATCGGGTCGCCGGGCACGCGACCGATGGCATCGAAATGCATTACTTGCGCCCCTCGGCGGTCTTGGCTACGTCATCGGTGCGGGCGGCCATGATGAAGTCGTTGCGGTGCAAGCCCTTGATGGAGTGGCTCCACCAGGTCACGGTGACTTTGCCCCATTCGGTGAGCAGGCCTGGGTGATGGCCCTCGGCCTCGGAGATCTCGCCGACGGCATTGGTGAAGGCCAGGGCATGCTTGAAATTCTTGAACAGGAACGTTTTTTCCAGCTGCATCACGCCGTCGCGCACTTCGATATTCCAGTCGGGGATCTGCTTGATCAACACTGGCAATTCTTCGTCGCTGACTTGCGGGGCGTCGGCGCGGCAGGCTTCGCAATGGGCTTGGTTCAGAGTGTTCATGGTGTGTTCCCGAATCGAATATGGAAAACGTCGATGCCGCCACGCTAAAGCAAAGGCATGTGGCGCAACAGACTCAATTGCAATCAAAAGTAGCGGTTCACGCCGCTTTCGGTGGAAATTTTGGCGCGTGCAGGCCCAGCTCCCGACCGCGCTTGACCATGCCCATGATGTCTTCATGAGCGAGGTCGAACAGGCGCTTGAGCTCGGGCAGGACGAAATACACGGGCTGCAGGATGTCGATGCGATACGGCGTGCGCATGGCCTCCAGCGGATCGAAGGCTTGATGCTCGGGCTCGTTGGACAGGCAGTACACAGTTTCCTTCGGCGACGAGAGGATGCCACCGCCATAGATGCGCCGGCCTTGCGGAGTCTGGACCAGGCCGAACTCGATGGTCATCCAATACAGGCGCGCCAGGTAGACGCGTTCTTCCTTGGACGCTTGAAGGCCAAGTTTGCCGTAGGTGTGGGTAAATTCCGCGAACCAGGGGTTGGTCAGTAGCGGGCAATGGCCGAAGATCTCGTGGAAAATGTCCGGCTCTTGCAGGTAATCCAGTTCTTCGCGGGTACGGATAAACGTCGCGACCGGAAACTGTTTGTTGGCGAGCAATTCGAAAAACGTCTGGAAGGGGATCAGCGCCGGCACCCGGGCGACTTGCCAGCCCGTGGTTTCGCCCAGCACTTTGTTGACTTCGTTCAGTTGCGGGATACGGTCGTGGGGCAGGCCCAGCTTGTCGATGCCGTCCAGGTATTCCTGGCACGCACGGCCTTCGATGACTTTCAGTTGGCGGGTGATCAGCGTGTTCCACACAGCGTGTTCTTCAGCAGTGTAGTGGATAAAACCTTGCGCATCGGGCTCACGGGCCACGTATTGCGTCTGCTTCATGCTGCTCTCCTGCTGTTTTTCCTCCGGCGTTTCGAGCCGGGAGAAAGGCTGTTTATTTTTATGTCCAGCGATGCATTAGAGATAACCCGAAGCAGCATGCGGTGCAGTAGGTTGATTCAGGTTCCTACAAGCCTTTTGGTTAAAATGTGTAAAGTTTTCGTTACGTATTTAGGCGTGTCACGGCGCTGTTGGGATTTTCAGCTGTAAAACGTCCTACACGTGTCACATAATCTTGACGATTATTTTCGCCGCCTCGCAGAAACCTTTGTGCGAGGGTGCTCTTTTTTATCTCAAACACCTGGGCCTTTTTCATGCGTATCAAAGTCCATTGTCAGAATCGCATCGGCATCCTGCGGGATATTCTCAACCTGCTGGTGGAGTACGGCATCAACGTCGCCCGTGGCGAGGTCGGTGGCGAGCATGGCAATGCGATTTATTTGCACTGCCCGAACCTGATCAACATCCAGTTCCAGGCGTTGCGTCCGAAATTCGAAGGCATCGCCGGGGTATTTGGTGTCAAGCGCGTAGGATTGATGCCCAGCGAGCGTCGGCACATGGAGCTCAACGCGCTGCTCGGCGCCCTGGAGTTTCCGGTGTTGTCCATCGACATGGGCGGCTCCATCGTCGCGGCCAACCGGGCCGCAGCGCAGTTGCTCGGGGTGCGAGTCGACGAAGTGCCAGGCATTCCCCTGTCCCGATATGCCGAAGACTTTGACTTGCCGGAGCTGGTGCGCGCCAACCAGTCGCGCATCAATGGCTTGCGGGTCAAGGTCAAGGGCGACGTGTTCCTGGCGGATATCGCCCCGCTACAGTCGGAACACGACGACAGCGAGGCCATGGCCGGCGCGGTGCTGACCCTGCACCGCGCCGACCGGGTTGGCGAACGGATCTATAACGTGCGCAAGCAGGAGTTGCGCGGCTTCGACAGTATTTTCCAAAGTTCGAAGGTCATGGCGGCGGTGGTCCGCGAGGCCCGGCGCATGGCGCCGCTGGACGCGCCGTTGTTGATAGAAGGCGAAACCGGCACCGGCAAGGAGCTGTTGGCCCGCGCCTGTCATCTGGCGAGCCCGCGTGGGCAGTCGCCGCTGATGGCGCTCAACTGTGCCGGTTTACCGGAGTCCATGGCCGAGACCGAGCTGTTCGGCTACGGCCCCGGAGCTTTCGAAGGCGCCCGGGCCGAAGGCAAGCTCGGCCTGCTGGAACTGACCGCCGGAGGAACGCTGTTCCTCGACGGAGTAGGGGAGATGAGCCCGCGCCTGCAAGTGAAACTGCTGCGCTTCCTGCAGGACGGATGCTTCCGTCGCGTAGGCAGTGACGAAGAGGTTTATCTGGATGTCAGGGTGATCTGCGCGACACAGGTCGATTTGTCGGAGCTCTGCGCTCGGGGAGAATTTCGCCAGGATTTGTACCACCGCTTGAATGTGCTCTCCCTGCACATTCCCCCCCTGCGCGAATGCCTCGACGGCCTGGCGCCGCTGGTGGACCATTTCCTCGACCAGGCCAGTCGCCAGATCGGCTGCCCGCTGCCCAAGCTCGCCCCAGCGGCAATGGACCGTCTCAGTCACTACCATTGGCCGGGCAACGTCCGGCAGTTGGAAAACGTATTGTTCCAGGCCGTTTCCCTGTGTGACGGCGGCACGGTGAAGGCCGAGCATATCCGCCTGCCGGACTACGGTGTGCGCCAACCCCTTGGCGATTTTTCCCTTGATGGTGGGTTGGACGATATCGTCGGAAGGTTCGAGAAAGCCGTGCTGGAGCGCTTGTATTCCGAGCACCCCAGCAGTCGGCAACTGGGCAAGCGTCTGGGTGTTTCGCATACGACCATTGCCAATAAGTTGCGTGAATATGAAGTCGGTAAAGACGCACCTTAAGGACACCGATTTATCGGTCTTTCCGGGAGTTGGCCGATTTTTTGCTGGGGTACCTACACATCAAGAGTCAGCTGTCGGTTTCATGGCGTTGCAGCCCGCCGATATAGACCGCGATGCAACGCCGCGTCAGAGGACCTCCCGAGCCGTGTGCCATTTTTCAGTCACCCGAGTAGTGTACCTATGGCCGATTCCATTACCGTTACCAGCCCGCTGCTACCTCCTCTGGAAGAATTCACGCCTTACCTGCAGCGAATCTGGGACAGTAAGCGCCTGACCAATGGCGGCCCCTTCCACGAACAACTGGAGCGGGAGTTGGCTGAATACCTCGGTGTCCAGCATCTGTCGTTGTTTTCCAACGGTACCCTGGCCTTGGTGACGGCGCTCCAGGCCCTGCGCATTACTGGCGAAGTCATCACCACTCCTTATTCGTTCGTGGCCACTTCCCATTCGCTGCTGTGGAACAATCTCAAGCCGGTATTCGTGGACATCGATCCAGTCACCAAGAACCTCGACCCACGACGTATCGCCGAAGCCATTACTCCGGCAACTTCGGCGATTCTCCCGGTCCATTGTTATGGCGTTCCCTGCGATGTCGAGGGGATCCAGGCCGTAGCCGATACCTACGGACTCAAGGTTATCTATGACGCCGCACATGCCTTCGGGGTCCGACACAACGGTGCAAGTATTCTCAATAACGGCGACCTGTCGATCCTCAGCTTCCACGCTACCAAGGTGTTCAATACTTTCGAAGGCGGCGCGATCATCTGCCGTGATGAAAAGATCAAACAGCGTATCGATTACCTGAAGAACTTCGGTTTTGCCGATGAAGTCACGGTCATGGCTCCCGGTATCAACGGGAAGATGAATGAGTTGCAGGCGGCATTCGGTGTGCTGCAGTTGCGCTATATCGATGAGGCGCTCAGCCGTCGGCAGAAGGTGTTTGAGTATTATCGGAGCGCCCTGGAGGGCATTCCCGGTATCAGCCTGCTGGAACAACCGCAGGGGCTGGATTGGAATTATGCTTACTGTCCGATCCTGGTTGATGGTGAGCGGTTCGGGGTGAGCCGGGATGAACTGTACGACCGCTATCGTGCAGAAAACATTCTCGTGCGCCGGTATTTCTACCCGCTGATATGCGAGTTTCCAATGTATCGAGGTCTTCCCAGTTCGGACCTCTCTCAATTGGGCAACGCCTACAACGTGTCCCGCCAGGTACTGTGCCTGCCGATCTATCCGGATCTCGATCCGCAGACCCAGGCGAAAATCATCGAGGTGCTGATGAGGGCCCAGGCGGCATGAGCCAAGCCAACACCTCGAAGACGTGCGTCCCGGCAACTGACGAGCAGTACCGGGTTGCGCTCATGCAACCTTATTTCCTGCCTTATCTGGGCTATTTCCAGCTGATCGCTGCAGTCGACTGTTTTGTCATCTACGACAATGTGCAGTTCATCAAGAACGGCTGGATCGAACGTAACCGTTATCTGCTGGAGCAAGAGCCGAAGTGGTTTCGGGTCCCGCTGAGCAAGAGCAGTCACACCCAGCAGATCATGGAAAAACGGATTGCCGAGACGTTCGACCCTGGCGATATTCTCAACAAGTTGAGCTTCGCCTATCGCCGCGCTCCACACGCGCCGCGCATGCTGGGGTGGCTGGAAGCGCTGCTGGTCGAGCCGGCTTCGAGCATTGCCGAGCTCAACGAACGAATCCTACGGGCCTGCTGCGCGCTGATCGGGTTGCAAACGCCGATCATCCGCTCCAGCGATCTGTCGATTTGCGCGGATAGCAAAGCCCAGGACCGGGTACTCGAAGTGGTTCAGGCCTGCGCTGGCACCCACTACCTCAATCCGGTCAATGGCGGTCACCTTTATCAGGTCGAGGTATTCCAACAGGTTGGTATTACCCTTGAGTTGCTCAAGGCGACCTTACCCAACTACCGGCAGGGAGGGCGCGAACAACCCTTCGTGCCCGGCCTGTCAATTCTCGACGTCCTGATGTACAACGACGCGCAGACGGTGGGGGCCTGGGCAAAAGGTGGAGAAATTCTCCGTGCGTGAAGCCATCGGCGGTTATTTCGAGCTGGAACTGCGCAAAGGGCACAATCCTTACCCGCAGGCTGTTGCCTTCAACTCGGCCCGCTCGGCCTTCAAGGCATTGATGTTGGCGCGTAACTTGCGCCGGGTTCACCTGCCTGTCTACATCTGCGACGTCATGCAGGACGTGCTGCGCGGATCCGGCATCGAGGTGTTGCGGTATGCGCTGACCGAACGGCTCGAGCTGCGGGACTTCCCAGCCCTGCAAGCCGATGAGGCTCTGCTGTTTGTCGATTACTTCGGGCTCAAGGCTGATTACATGGGCGAAGTACTTGCTGTTCGCTACGGCGAGCAACTGATCGTCGACAATTCCCAGGCGCTGTTTTCCAAGCCGCAACCCGGGATTGCAACCCTTTACTCACCACGCAAGTTTGTCGGCGTTGCCGATGGCGGCTGGCTGGTCAATGCGCCGGCTGATCTGCCGCAAGCGCAGGGCAGCCGCTCCCAGGCCCGGTTTGCCGCGCTGCTGGGGCGCCTTGAAGACGCTCCGCAAGATCATTATGCGGCATTCCAGGCATTGGAACAGGCGCTGGAGAGCGATGGCATCAAGGCCATGGCTGCCAGTACCGCACGCTTGCTCGACAGTATCGATTACCAGGAAGTCGCCAGGCGCAGGATAGACAACCTGGCGCAACTGCGCCGTCGCCTGGACCACCTCAACCGCTTCGCTATCTGGCCCGCGCAGCCTGTTGCAGCATTGTGCTATCCGCTGCTGGTCAAGTCCGCCGAGACGGCTACCCGGCTACGCGCTCAACTGCTGGATCAACACATCTATGTACCCAGCTACTGGCGTGAAGTGCTGAGCAATCCAACGGCACCGCCTAATGAAAGGGATTGGGCGCAGTGCTTGCTGCCGCTGCCGATCGACCAGCGCTACAACGTCGATGACATGAATCGTCTCGCCGACGCCATCCTTCAGAACACGGGGAAATCATGAGCATTCTAGGTCAACGCATCCTGCTCAGAGCGCTGGAGCTCGAGGACTTGCCGCTGCTGCATCAGTGGTCCAACGACGAAGCTCTCTGGAGCCTGCTGGGCGGCTGGCATTTCCCCACATCGCGGGAAGCGCAGCGGGACTGGCTGTTGGGTCTCAAGGGAGACTTGCTCAACCAGCGCTTCGGTATCGAGGTCCCGGGCCATGGCCTGATTGGTACGGCGAATCTGGTTGGCATCGACTGGAAAAATCGCACCGCCGAACACGGCATGATGATCGGTGATCCCTCCCTGCGTGGCCAAGGCCATGGCACCGACGTGATTGCCACGGTAATGCGCTATGCCTTCGACGAACTGGGCCTGAGCCGTCTCTCGACCACCATCATCGAGTACAACGCAGCGTCCCTGGCGACCTACACGCGCAAGACCCCTTGGGTCATCGAGGGGGTGCAGCGCCAGTGGTACTACCGCAAGGGCCAGCGTTGGGACCGCATCATGCTGGGCGTGAGCGCCGAAGAGTACCGCGTCTGGCAAGCCGCGCGGGGAGACAACCTATGAGCCAGGTGTTGCAAGCGCTGCAAGCGAACGGCTACGTCTGTCTGCCCTCCCACTGCTGGGGTGGTATGCCCGTATCCCCTCGACCCTTCACGAGCGGTACCTACCTGAAGAGCGTCCTGTGCGCCAGTGTCTTTGTCATTTGTGAGCAACTCTCCAGCCCCAAGGCAACCGTATGACCACCCCATCCCTGCATGGCAAGCCGCGTCACCCTTACTATATCGCCGCCCCCCACTATCGGGAGACATCCTCGGGCGTATGCGTACTGCATCACCTGTGTCACGTTCTGAACCTGTCCGGCTACGAGGCCTATCTCACGCCATGCCAGGTCAATCCGAAACTGCGCACCCCGATCCTTACCGACGAGTTGCGTCGGCAGCACAGGTCGCTAGGCTTGGCGCCCATTGCTGTGTATTCCGAGGTGATAGACGGTAACCCAATAGACGCACCGATCGTAGTCCGTTACATGCTGAACCGTGAAGGCTTCCTCACGGGTCGTGGGATAAACGCGAAAAAATCAGACCTGTTTTTCTATTACACCCAGGATTTCGGTGGCGAGAGCGATAACAGTAACCTTCTCCTGTTGCCGGTCATCGACTCGGAGTTGTTTTCACCGCCAACCGAGCCGGTGCAGCGCACCGGCAACTACCTGTATCTGAACCGCATCGACAGATCTAAGGTCGACTACTCGACGTTGCCGGACGATATCGAAGTCCTGAGCATGGCCAACCCGAAGACCCTGGCCCAGGTGGCACAGATTTTTCGCACGGCTTCGACGCTTTACAGTTACGAAATCTCATCTACGTGCACTGCGGCCATGCTCTGTGGCTGTCCGGTTATCTACATGCCCGGCGGTCACGTCAAGACTCAGCCTTTCGTCGAGCAGTTTGGTAACGCGGGCGCTGCGCTTTACGACGAGCCCGGGGGGCTAGAGCGCGCCCGCGCAACCGTGATGCAGGCGCGCAGGCGCTGGCTGGACATCGAAAAGGCCTTTTGGCCCCAGCTGGAGCGTTTCATTGATATCACCCAGCAGACTGCCATCCAGTACGCCATTGACGCGCATGTACCCACCGTCAAGGACTGGCTGCGCAACCGTGTACTGACGCCGATCCAGCAGCGACTTGTCGACGGGCGTCGTCAGCAACTCAGCGGACAAACCAGCCTGACGCTGTTGATGCGCGATCCTTTGGGCGACTTCAATGCCTTGAGCGATACCTTGGAAAGTCTTGCGCTGTGGCGATCGCGTTCCTCGATCAGCTTGCGCATGGTGGTACTGAGCACCTCGCCATCGCCTGTCAATCTGCCGGACAACCTCCACTGGCTGACCTGCGCCAACCCGGGCGCCGTCGAATTGAACGAGGTTCTGCAGGCAGACGACAGCGACTGGGTCATGCTGCTGACGGCTGGTGACGAGGTCCTGCCCGGCGGCACGTTGATGCTCGACCTGGAGCTGCCGGGCGCCGATGGCTGCCGGATGATTTACTGCGATGGCATGTATCGCTCGGAGAATGGGCCCCAAGCGGTTTTTCGGCCTTGCATCAACCTCGACTACCTCCTGAGCCTGCCATTGACAATGGCCAACCATTGGCTGATCCGTCGCAAACTGGCGTTGGAGGTCGGTGGATACGATCCACAGGTGCCAGCGGCGCTTGAGCTGGACCTGATCCTGCGTTTGATCGAAGCCGGGAGCATGAATGGCATTGCCCACCTGAGCGAACCGCTGGTAGCCAGCAACGCGCCGACGCTTGCCGATAACCCTGATGAGTTGCATGCCTTGCAAAGGCACCTGGACAATCGCGGTTATACAAATGCCAGGATCCTGCAGGAACCAGCCAGGCATTACCACATCAAGTACGGTCATGATCAACAACCACTGGTGTCGATCCTGATTCCTACCCAAGACCAGTTGCCTCTGCTGCAGCGCTGCGTGGAAAGCCTGTTGTCGAAGACCCGCTATCCCCACTTCGAGATCATCCTGATCGACAATGGCAGCGAGGCCGAAGAGGCGCTCATCTGGCTGAGCGAGATGGAGTCGATCGGGGGTGACAAGGTCCGCGTCATCCGCTTCCCCCATCCGTTCAACTTCAGCGCCATGAACAATCTGGCGGCCAGCCAGGCCCGCGGCGAGTACTTGGTGTTGTTGAACAACGATACGGCAGTCATTCGCGAAGATTGGTTGGACGAGCTGCTCAACCACGCCTTGCGCCCGGAAGTAGGGGTTGTCGGCGCCAAGCTGGTTACCCCGGCAGGTACCGTCCAGCATGCGGGTCTGATCACTGGCCTGCGCGGCCCCGCTGGTAGCCCCTTCATTGATCAGGCTGCCAGCGGCGGTGGCTACATGCAACGTCTGCTGGTCGACCAAAACACCAGTGCGGTCAGTGCCGCGTGCCTGATGATCCGCACGGCGAACTACCTGGAAGCTGGCGGCATGGACGACACACTGTTTCAAGTCACCTGCAATGACCTGGACCTGTGCCTGAAAGTGGCGAACCTTGGCTATCTGAATGTCTGGACGCCTCATGCCGTGCTCTTGCATGAAGGTGGAGCGACCTGGTCAAGCATCGGCAAGGACCCACTCAACCAGCGACGCTTCGCCATGGAGCAAGAGCAGGCCTTGAGCAAATGGCTGGGCGTCCTGGCCAATGATCCCGCCTACAACAGCAATCTGTCACTACGGGGTGCCGGCTTCGAGCTGGAAGCCATCAACGAACTGACCTGGCGACCGCTGTCCTGGCGGCCGCTTCCGGTGGTGTTGGTGCATCCTGGGAAGTCGGCAAAAATCGCCAGTCCACGTATTGTCGAGCCGTTCACGGCTTTGCGTGACGGCGGCAGAATCGAAGGCTGCATCAGCAACAGCCTGTTACCGGCGACGACGCTTGCGCGCTACAACCCCGACGTCATTATTTTCCAGCATCAGGCCGACCCACTGCGCCTGGAGCAGATGCGGCACATCCACACCCTCTCCAAAGCGTTCAAGATCCTTGAACTGGATGTACTGACGCCGCAGGCTCCCGGATGGATGGCTTCGCTGCAACAAGCGGCGAACCTGGTCGACCGTATCGTTGTGCCAACGCCTGCGATGGCCCAGGCCTGTGCCGGGCTGCACCAGGATATTCGTGTTCTCGAAACACGCCTGGGCAGCAAATGGCGCAACCTCGCCACTGTGCGCCAGGCGTCTGGTATCACTCGCATAGGTTGCGCGATCGACCCGGCGAAGCCTTTCGTCCAGCCGTTGATCCTCGGCCTGATGCAAGCGTTGGCCGGTCAAGTGGAGTGGGTGCTCTGGGGGGATGTACCTGGATATCTGCAACCGCTCGCCAGCGAGGTTCATGACGAGGTACACGACAACCCCGAGGTCATGGCCAGCCTCAATCTGGATATCGTCCTCGCGCCACAGGGCTTCGGCCAGGCCGACGAAGGCGCCGGTCCGCTTCATCATCTCCAGTATGGCGCTTGCGGTTACAGCGTAATCGGCAGCGATGCCGCCGGTAGCCTGAGCGATCTCGCTATCACGCGCGTCGCTGACAGCCCAGAACAATGGCTGGAGGCGATCAATGCTCATCTGGCAGATCGGCAGGCCTCACGGCAGCAAGGAGAGCGACTGCGCGAGCAAGTGCTGGGCCGTTGGGTCTTTGACGATGCCTATGCGGCGCACTGGGTTCAGGGATGGTTGCCCAACTGACGGAGGCCTGAGAGTGGCGGTAGGGCGTGCGCCCGGCCGCCCGACTGTTTATCCGACCGATCCGTGGTCTGCTCGCGCAGACTGCGCCATACCGCGCTGGAGCGGGGGCGATCAAAGGCTGGCACTTGCCACTTAGCGGCATGACACCGCCGGTTTTTCGTCTCCGATACAGTTCCCCACCCCCCGCCAAAACCCCCAAGCCCTTTGTTTACCGGGCCCCTGCGCGCCAGAAAAAAGTTGGTCTGCAAATTGCTTGAGGCTGTGTAACACAGCAGTGGACGGCAAACGTCCGGCATGCAGAGGAACGACAGTGGACAAGTACCTTTATGTGGCAATGACCGGCGCCAGCCAAAACGCGCTGGCGCAACGGGCCCATGCCAACAACCTGGCGAACATCTCCACCAATGGTTTTCAGAAAGACCTGGAGCAGGCACGTTCGATGCCGGTGTTTGGCGACAGCTTTCCGGCGCGGGCGTTTGCGATGTCCGAGCGTCCCGCCACCGACTTCACCCCGGGTGCGCTGATTGAAACCGGTCGCGACCTCGACGTGGCGGTCAGCGGCCCGGGCTGGATGGCCGTGCAGAACCCAGACGGCGGCGAAAGCTACGTGCGCACCGGCAGCCTCAATGTCGATGCGCTGGGTGTGCTGCGGGCCGGCAACGGCATGCCGGTGATGGGCAACGGTGGTCCGATCGCCGTGCCGCCGGAGCAGAAAATCGAGATCGGCCAGGACGGCACCATCAGCATCCGCGCCATGGGCGAAGGCCCGCGCGTGATGGCTGAAGTGGATCGCATCAAGCTGGTCAACCCGGACCTCAAGACCATGACCAAGGGCCTGGACGGTTCGATCCGTACCAAGGACGGCCAGGCGGCGCCCATCGATGCCAACGTGCAATTGGTGTCGGGGTTCCAGGAGGCGAGCAACGTCAATGCCGTGGACGAGATGACTTCGGTGCTGGCCCTGGCCAAGCAGTTCGAGCTCCACGTCAAGATGATGACCACCGCCAAAGAAGGCGATGAAGCCATGGCTCGGGTCTTGCAGATCTAACTATTAATTACAGCGTTGCGCCGAAAAACAGGCGTACGAGGAGAATCGAATGCTTCCGGCTCTTTGGGTTGCCAAAACAGGCCTGTCCGCCCAGGACACCAACCTTTCCACTATTTCCAACAACCTGGCGAACGTTTCGACCACGGGTTTCAAGCGTGATCGCGCCGAGTTCCAGGACTTGCTCTACCAGGTAAAACGCCAGCCGGGCGCCCAGTCGACCCAGGACAGCGAATTGCCGTCGGGCCTGCAAGTGGGTACCGGTGTGCGCATCGTCGGCACCCAGAAAAACTTCAACGCCGGCAGCCTGCAAACCACCGAGCAGCCGCTGGACATGGCCATCGACGGTCGCGGTTTCTTCCAGATCCTGCAGCCGGACGGCACCACGTCCTACACCCGTGACGGTACGTTCCACCTCGATTCCAATGGCCAGATCGTCAACGCCAGCGGTTTCGCCCTGGAGCCGGCCATCATCATTCCGAACGATGCCCAGACCTTCACCGTGGGCCGCGACGGCACCGTGTCCATCACCATTGCGGGCAACCCGGCCTCCCAAGTGATCGGCAACCTGCAGACCGCTGACTTCATCAACCCGGCCGGCCTGCAAGCGGTGGGTAACAACCTGTTCATGGAAACCGCCGCCAGCGGCGCGCCGCAAGTCGGCACCCCGGGCCTGAACGGTTTCGGCACCACGCTGCAGAACACCCTGGAAACCTCGAACGTGAGCACCGTTGAGGAGATGGTCAACATGATCACCACCCAGCGCGCCTACGAGATGAACTCCAAGGTGATTTCCACCGCCGACCAGATGCTCTCGTTCGTTACGCAGAATCTGTAATTACGTCGCAAAATCCGTAGACAGGGCGGCCTGAGGCCGCCTGCAACACCAAGAGGTAGGGTCATGAATCGCTTCGTATCTGTTCTGGCACTGAGTGGGATCACCGCACTCGCGGGCTGTGTCGCGCCAACGCCACGGCCCAATGACCCGTACTACGCTCCGGTGTTGCCGCGCACACCGTTGCCGGCTGCGGCCAATAACGGTTCGATCTACCAGGCCGGTTTCGAGCAGAACCTGTACAGCGACCGCAAGGCTTTCCGGGTCGGTGACCTTATCACCATCACCCTGAACGAGCGGACCCAGGCCAGCAAGAACGCTAACTCGCAGGTCGACAAGACCAGCGAGACCAGCGTCGGCTTGACGTCGTTGTTCGGCTCGAGCCTGACCACCAACAACCCGATCGGCAGCAACGACCTGAGCCTCAGCGCCGGTTATGGCGCCGACCGTGCCACCAAGGGCGACAGCAAGTCGGGACAGAGCAACAGCCTGACCGGCTCGATCACCGTGACCGTTTCCGATGTCCTGCCCAACGGCATCATCGTCGTACGGGGCGAGAAATGGCTGACCCTCAACACCGGTGATGAACTGGTGCGCATCGCCGGCATGGTCCGCGCCGATGACATCGCCACCGATAACACCGTTTCGTCCACTCGCGTGGCCGATGCGCGCATCACCTATTCGGGCACTGGTGCCTTTGCCGATGCGAGTCAGCCAGGTTGGTTCGACCGTTTCTTCCTCAGCCCGAAGTTCCCTTTCTAGGTGGCCCAGTTGAATCTTAAGCGGTTGAACCTCAAACAGCTGTTGATCGGCGCCCTGGCAATGACGGCAGCCTTCAGCGCTCAAGCCGAGCGCCTGAAGGACATCGCCAGCATTTCCGGCGTGCGTTCGAACCAGTTGATTGGCTACGGCCTGGTCGTGGGCCTCAATGGTACCGGTGACCAGACCACCCAGACTCCGTTCACCCTGCAGACCTTCAACAACATGTTGTCGCAGTTCGGCATCAAGGTGCCGGCCGGTTCCGGCAACGTGCAGTTGAAGAACGTCGCGGCGGTGTCCATCAGTGCCGATCTGCCGGCGTTCGCCAAGCCGGGCCAGCAAGTGGATATCACCGTTGCGTCCATCGGTAACTCCAAGAGCTTGCGCGGCGGCACCTTGTTGATGACGCCGCTCAAGGGTATCGACGGCAACGTCTACGCCATCGCCCAGGGCAACCTGGTGGTAGGCGGTTTCGACGCCGAAGGTCGCGACGGTTCGAAGATTACCGTCAACGTTCCGTCGGCCGGTCGCATCCCCGGTGGTGCGTCGGTGGAACGTGCGGTGCCGAGCGGTTTCAACCAGGGCAACAGCTTGACCTTGAACCTCAACCGTTCCGACTTCACCACGGCCAAGCGCATCGTCGACAAGATCAACGACATGCTCGGCCCAGGCGTGGCCCAGGCCATCGACGGCGGCTCGATCCGCGTCACCGCGCCACTGGATCCGAGCCAGCGCGTCGACTACCTGTCGATCCTGGAAAACCTCGAGGTCGATCCAGGCCAGGCGGTGGCGAAAGTCATCATCAATTCGCGCACTGGCACCATCGTGATCGGCCAGAACGTCAAGGTGTCCCCGGCCGCCGTGACCCACGGCAGCCTGACCGTGACCATTACCGAAGACCCGATCGTCAGCCAGCCCGGACCGCTGTCCAACGGCCAGACCGCCGTGGTACCGCGTTCGCGGGTCAACGCCGAGCAGGAAATGAAGCCGATGTTCAAGTTCGGCCCGGGCACTACCCTGGATGAAATCGTCCGGGCGGTGAACCAGGTCGGCGCGGCGCCGGGCGACCTGATGGCGATTCTCGAAGCCTTGAAGCAGGCCGGCGCGTTGCAAGCCGACCTGATTGTGATTTAAGGAAAACGGCCATGGTGGATATGCGCAAAGGCGCTTTGACCAGCGGGGATTCAGCCTCCTATTCGGACCTGAACCGTCTTAACCAGCTCAAGGTCGGCGACAAGAACAGTGAAGGCAACCTGCGCAAAGTGGCGCAGGAATTCGAGTCGCTGTTCCTCGGCGAAATGCTCAAGTCCATGCGCTCGGCCACCGAGGTCTTGGGCAAGGACAACCCGATGAACACGCCGGAAGCCAAGCAGTACCAGGAAATGTACGACCAGCAGTTGGCCGTTTCCATGTCTCGCGAAGGCGGCGGCATCGGCCTGGCCGATGTGCTGCTGCGCCAGATGTCCAAGAACAAGCCGCTGGCCTCCGGCGAGGCGGCCACGTTGTCGGCCGCCAAGCAGCAGGAGGCGCTGGAAAAAGTCGCCAAGGCACCGGTGCCTACGCCAGTGGCCGCCGGAACGTTGCCCGATGGACCTTTGTCGCGCAGCAACGGCCAGCGTCCACTCTGGGCTTCGCGGGCCGTGAGCGCGCCGCAAGGGGCCGAGGGCATTCATCGCAACGACATGGAGCTGATCAACCAGCGTCGCCTGGCCCTGCCGCCGAAGCTCGCTGATCGCTTGCTCGCCGGCTTGGTGCCGCCAGCCGCGGTCAACGCTGAAGTCGTCGCCCATAACGTCCTGCCGGATCGCGCCGTTACCGCCGTCAAGCCCGCCACCGGTGAGCTGGCCAATGGCGACTGGCTGGCTGCGCTCAAGGCTGCCGAGCCCAAAGGCGACCTGCAGGTCTATGGCCGCGCCGTGGCCCAGCCACCGCTGGCACCCGCTCGCAAGGCCTTCCGCGATGCCGATGAATTCGTCGACGCCATGCTGCCGATGGCCAAGGAAGCTGCCGACCGCATCGGTGTCGATCCGCGCTATCTGGTGGCCCAGGCTGCCCTGGAAACCGGTTGGGGCAAATCGGTCATGCGCCAACCCGATGGCAGCAGCAGCCACAACCTGTTTGGCATCAAGGCCAGCAAGAACTGGACGGGCGATTCGGCGCGCGCCATCACCAGCGAATTCCGCAATGGCGAGATGGTCAAGGAGACGGCCGAGTTCCGTTCCTACGCCTCCTATCGCGACAGCTTCCATGACTTGGTCAACCTGCTGCAAAGCAACAGTCGCTATCAAGATGTCCTGAAGTCTGCCGATAACCCGGAACAGTTTGTACGCGAGTTGCAGAAGGCCGGTTATGCCACCGACCCGAACTACGCCAGCAAGATTTCGAACATAGCCCGGCAGATGACGAGTTACCAAAACTACGCTTCGGCTGGCGCCACCACGACTTTATAAGGTCTGAACCATGAGTTTGCTCAATATCGGGATGTCGGGTCTGTCCGCAAGCCAGACCGCACTGGTGACCACGGGTAACAACATCGCCAACGTCGATACCGCTGGGTATTCGCGTCAGCAGACCGTGCAGACCACCAAGGCGTCGAACCAGTACGGCAACGTGTTCATCGGCTCCGGCACCACCCTGGCGGACGTTCGCCGGGTGTATAACTCGTACCTTGAAGCGCAGTTGAAAACCACCACCTCGCTCAACAGCGACGCGGCGGCCTACCAAGGGCAGATCTCCCCGCTTGACTCGCTGTTGTCGGACAGCGGCACCGGCCTCAATGGCGCATTGACCAAGTTCTTTGCTTCGGTGCAGAACGTCAACGCCAAGCCGGGTGACGATGCGTCTCGCCAACTGCTGCTCAGCGATGCCCAGGCCTTGAGCAACCGTTTCAACTCGGTCGCCAGCCAGTTGACCGCCCAGAGCGAGAACATCAACGGCAACCTGTCGAACATGGTCGAGCAGATCAACAGCCTGGCCACCACCGTCGCCCAGTTGAACAAGAAAATCGCCGAAGTCTCCAACGCCGGCGGTGCCCCGAACGACCTGCTCGACGCCCGCAGCGAGACCATTCGCCAACTGTCGACCTTCACCGGCACTCAAGTCGTCGAGAACGGCAGCAGCCTGGACATCTACCTGGGTTCCGGCCAGCCGCTGGTGATGGGCAACATCACCAATAAATTGGAAGCGGTGCCGGACAAGAATGACCCGGGCCGCATTGGCATCCAGCTCAATAGCGGCTCCAGCGTCATGGACCTTACCCAGGTGCTCACCGGCGGCGAGATCGGCGGCCTGATGCGCTACCGCAGTACCGTGCTTGATCCTGCGATGAACGAGCTGGGTCGCGTGGCGCTGGTCGTCGCCGACCAGATGAACAGCATCCAGGCTTCGGGCATCGACAAGAACGGTGCCTTCGGTTCAAACCTGTTCAGCAGCATCAACAGCGCCGCGCAGATGAGCCAGCGCAGTGTCGCCTCGCTGGGCAACAGCGCCGGATCCGGCAACTTCAACGTGTCCATCGAAGACACCGGCAAGCTGACCACCAACGACTACAAGATCACCTTCACCAGCGGCACCAACTACACCGTACAGCGCTTGCCTGATAACACGCCGATGGGCGCGTTCAGCACCACGACCACGCCGCCACCGGTGGTCGATGGTTTCGCCCTGACGTTCGGCAGTGGCCCCGCGGTGGCCGGCGACTCGTTCAAGATCACCCCGACCCGCAACGCGGCAGGCAGCATCAAGACCGAGATGACCGACTCCAAACGGCTGGCGATTGCCGCGCCGTTGGGCGCCGCCATCACGCCGGGCGGCAGCGGCACGCTGACCATCCCGGCCAGCGGCCAGCCGACCATGACGACGAAGCTGGACATCTACGACGAAGCGACTACCAGCATCATCCAGAACGGCATCAAGAATTCCATGCCGGTCAAAGTGGTGTTCGGCGCGACTTCGGCCGGTGGCACCAGCCAGGCCTACCGGCTGCTCGATGCCCAGGGCGGCTTGATCAGTAGCGGCACGATCACGCCCGGCCAGAACAACACCCTGAGCCTGAGTGTTCCACTCAAGGACGCAACCGGCGCCCCGATCATGGATTCGTCCGTACCGCCGGTGCAGCGCACCGTCACGTTCGACATGTCCATCGCCGGAGCGCCATCCGACGGTTCAGGTATCAACGTCAGCCTCAGCCAGCCCGGCAGCCTGGACAACCGTAACGGCACGATCCTGGCCGGCTTGCAGACCGCCAAGACCGTGGACACCAACTCCGCCAGCAAAGGCATTTCCCTGAACGATGCCTATGGCAAGCTGGTGGAAGGCGTCGGCGCCAAGGCCGCCCAGGGCAAGCTCGACAGCGCTGCCACTGGCGCGATCCTGGACAACGCCAAGAACGCCCGCGACTCGCTGTCCGGGGTGGACCTGGATGAAGAAACCGGCAATCTGGTCAAGTTTCAGCAGTACTACACCGCGTCTTCGCAAATCATCAAGGCGGCGCAACAAATCTTCAGCACATTGATCAACAGTCTTTAAGGAGCCGTAGCCCATGCGCATTTCTACCTCTCAGTTTTACGAAAGCACGGCTGCGAACTACCAGAAGAATTTCGCCAAGGTGGTCAAGAGCAGCGAGGAAGCCAGCAGCCTGGTACGTGTGAACACCGCCGCCGATGATCCGGTGGGCGCTTCGCGTCTGCTGCAATTGGGCAACCAGGCTTCAATGCTTTCCCAGTACGAAGCCAACGTCACCACCATCAAGGCCACCCTGGGCACGACCGAAGCGGTTATGACCAGCATCGGCAACGTGTTGCAGCGCGCCAAGGAATTGGCCGTGAGTGCCGGTAACGCCGCTTACACCGACGTAGACCGTAAAGCAGTCGCGTTGGAATTGGGTTCGATCGAAGATCAATTGTTGAGCCTGATGAACACCAAGGATGAAAACGGCAAATACATCTTCGCCGGCTCCAAGGGCGATGTCGTACCGTTCACCCGCAACGACGACGGCACCTACAGCTACAACGGCGACCAGGTCACCCTGGACCTGCCGATCGGCGACACCATGTCGATGGCCACCAACAGCACCGGTTGGGAAGTGTTCCAGCAAGCCGTCAACACCAGCCGCACCCAGGTCACCATGACCGCGCCGGCGGTGGATGATGGGCGCGTCGTGTTGACCAACGGCCAAGTGTCGTCCAGCGTGAGCTACAACAGCCAGTTCCGCGGCGGCGAGCCGTACACGGTGGAATTTGTCAGCGGCACCCAGTTGAAGATCACCGACTCGGGCGGCAACGATGTGACCGCCGAAGCCAGCAAGGGCGGGGTTATCGAGCCTAGTAACCAGATCGGGCAGACGGTGAGCTTTCGCGGTGTCGACCTGACCTTGAACGTCAACCTTCAAGCGGGCGACGTTGCCGGCACGGTGTTGCCCGGCCATACCTTCACCTTGGCCGCCAAACCCGATTCGTTCACGCCGGCCCGCAGCCCGGGCAATACCACCGCGACCCAGATCACCGGCAGCGCAATCACCGATCCGGCGGCCTACCACGCCAGCTTCCCGACGGGGTCGGCGGTGCTGAAATTCACCAGCGCCACGGATTTCGACCTGTACGCCGCGCCACTGACCGCCGACAGCAAGCCGGTGTCCAGCGGCACCCTGGCGGGTAACGTCGCCACCGCATCCGGCGTGAGTTTCACACTCAATGGAGCCCCGGCGACCAACGATCAGTTCAGCATCGCGGTCAATACCCACGAGACGCAGAACGTCCTGGACACCGTGAACCAGTTGCGGACCGCTTTGAACACGCCGGCCGACGGTAACAACATTGCTATCCAGAAACTCAATGCGGCACTGGCGTCGGGTATTGGTAACCTGGCCAGCGGCACCGACCAGTTGACCAGTGCATTGAGTTCGGTCGGCGGGCGCGGCCAGTCGCTCGATACCCAGAGCGATACCAACCAGAGCTTTGTCCTGGCGAACTCGCAAACCCAGTCGGCCATCCGTGATTCCGACCCGGCGGAAGTGATGACGCGCCTGACCTTGCAGCAGACTATGCTTCAAGCGTCGCAGTTGGCGTTTAGCAAGATCGCTCAATTGGGCTTGTTCAACAAAATGTGATCCAGGGCAGGGACCGTGACGTTATAAGCGGTCCCTGACCCGTTCCTTTATACGATTCAGGACGTCCTGCTCTCGCCTGAGTTGGCGCCCACCGGTTGAGAGCCAAGCGTGTGAAATCAGCTCCTCTTGTCAGCATTGCCATCCCCGCGTTCAATCCATGCTTTTTCAATCTTGCCTTGCAAAGTGCGCTCGACCAGACCTACGAAAATCTTGAGATTGTCATCTGCGACGATTGTCGCACCGATGAAATCGAGCAGATCGTTCAAGAACTTGGCACAGGCTCCAATGTTTCAGTGCGCTACCTGCGTAACCCGACTCGGCTTGGGTTCCAGCAGAACCTGTTGCGCTGTCTTGAGGAGGCCCGGGGCGAGTTCATAAAGTTCCTCTGCGACGACGACCAGTTGCTGGCGTACTGCGTCAGTCAACAGGCGGCCATCCTCCAGGAGCATGCGCAAGTCTCGCTGGTGATCAACAAGCATCATTTGGTCGATGCCGACAGCTATGCCTTACCGGTCCGCTTGGAAAACACCGGCATCACGCTATTCGATGCGATGTTCAAAGGCGACGACCTGTTAGCGTATTTTGAAAAATCACCGCGTAACATCCTCGGTGGTTTCAGTGGTGCGCTGATGCGCCGTCTGGATGTCGAGACCTTGTTGCCAGCGCTGGCGCAGGTCGGTGAAGGCTTTGAAGCTGTACTCGACTTCGCGTTGTTCATCTGCCTGTTGCGCCGCGGTAATCTGGTCGAGCTTTGCTCCGTGGGCAGCGTCCAGCGGTTGTATCCGGAACGCTTGAGTCGTCAGCCCAAGATGATTACGGCGGCTACGCTTGAGCTGACATGGCTCAAGGAAATGCTGACTCAGCGCAGCGGCGAGCCGGCGCCAGCCAGTGGCTGGGTACGTTACCAGGCGCTGGGGCAGGCCAAGGAGCCAGGGGCGCCCGAGTGGGAAGAAATCAACGTCTACTCGATCCTTGCAACTCGTCAGGGCGTTATCGGTTCGCAAGTCGGTACGGACACCGAAAGCTATGCAGACCTTTATGCCCAGTGGTTGGCGTGTCGGCGTTTCAGTTCGTTGCGCAAGCAAGTCTTGTCCCGGCAGATCGCCCGCTGGGCCTATCGTCCGATGATCGTCCCCGTCATTATCGACGAGCATGACGATCCTTATGCGTTGAGCATTACCCTGCAGAGCATCGCTGCCCAAGCCTATGCCTGCGAATCGGTGCTGCTGTTGTCCAACGGTCGCCAGACGATGGACAACCATGTCCTGCGCCTTGGTCTGCAAACGGACTGGGCGCAGCAGCTCAATGGGCTGTTGCCTCAACTGGACGGCGCCGATTGGTTCTACCTGCTGCGTGCCGGCGATCGCTTGACTGAGTCCGCGCTGCTGATCATGGCCGACCGGATTGTCAGTTCACCAAGTGCTGCCTGTATCTACAGTGATGAAGGTGCGCTGGTGGATGACAAGTCGGCGGAGCCGATCTTCAAGCCCGACTTCAATCTCGACCTGATGCGCGGTTATCCCTATGTCGGTCGGACATTGGCTTTCGAGCGCGCGCGGTTCCTGACCTCGGGTGGGTTTGATTCGAGCCTGGGCGAACTGGCGCCCCATGACTTGATCTGGCGGCTGGTGGAAACGGATGGACCGCAGGTCATTGGTCATATTCCAGAAGTCCAGGTCGAGTCGACGTTTTCGTTCGCCCAATGGCTATCCCTGCGGGAAGTCATCCAGCAAAACGTCGGGCTGATCGGCGCTCATCTACAGCGTATCGGCGTGCCGCACCGGCTTCACCCAGGGTCGCTCCTGGCGTTGATCCCACGCATCGAGTACCTGTTCGCCGAGTGTCCACTGGTGTCGATCATCATCAGCGTCAAGGATGATCTGAGCGCGCTGGAGCGTTGCGTCAACAGCCTGATCAGTACAACCGCGTATCCGCACTATGAAATCATCATTGTCGATAACGCCAGTGAAAACGCCGAGTTGCAGCACTGGCTGCAGGCCATGGCCGAGCTGGGCAGCGAGAAGTTGCGAATCTTCGTGCACTCCGAAAGTGCCAGCGAGGCGGTGGTCCGTAACTTCGCCGCGCAACAGGCCCGCGGCGAGTACCTGTTGTTGCTCAACCCCAATTGCGTCGTTTGTGAAGCGGCCTGGCTGGATGAACTGCTCAATCATGGGCAGCGTCCTGAAGTCGGTATCGTCGGCCCTCGCACACTCAACCTGCAAGGCCGGGTCATCGACTCCGGCTTGATCATGGGGCTGGGTGGCTTGGCGGGTAGGGCCTTTGTCAACGAACCGGTGACGTCTGGCGGCTACATGCAACGCTTGCAGGTGGTGCAGAACTGGAGCGCCGTCGGCGATCATTGTCTGTTGGTGCGCAAGCAGGTGCTGGGGGAGGTGGGCGGGTTTGACGAGACGATCACAACACAGGGCATCAACTCTCTGGAGTTGTGCCAGCAGGTCGGAAAAAATGGTTACTTGATCGTCACTACACCTTACAGCAATGTCGTGCTGGCGTCCGGCGTGGAAGCGACTCGTGATCCTTCGTGGAAGCAGCGGCTAGAGCATGAGCAAGAGGTGTTCTATCAGCGCTGGTTGCCGAGGATCGCCAACGATCCTGCCTACAACCGTAACCTGACCCTGGTCGGGAAAAGCTTCAGTCTTGAGCCCGGCCCACGCACCGGATGGAATCCGTTGATCGCCCGCAACGTACCTTCGATCCTGGGGCTGGCGCTCAACACCTCGGCGGTGGGGCATTACCGGGTCAGCCAACCGCTGTTCGAACTGGAAGCGGCGGGTCGAATTGTGGGACGTGTTGCCTACGACATGCCTTCGATCATCGACATCGAGCGTCAATCACCGGATGTGATCGTGCTTCAAGGCCGCTATAACACCGGTAAATTCAAGGACATCACTCAGGTCAAGAATTACTCCAAGGCCCTGCGCATCTACGAGCTGGATGACTATGTGGCCAGGATCCCGGAGAAAAACGAGCACAGGCGTAATATGCCGGACAATCTCGAGGACCTGCTGCGCCGAGGAGTCGGCCTGTGTGATCGGGTCGTGGTGTCCACCCATCCGCTGGCGGACGTCTTGTCCAGCATGCACCACGACATCCGCGTGGTGCCGAACATGCTGGCGGCCGGCCTGTGGAATCAGCTCAGGAGCCAGCGTGCAACCTCCAGCAAGCCGCGTATCGGTTGGGGCGGCGGCACCAGCCACCGTGGCGACCTGGAACTCATCGCCGATGTCGTTCGGGAATTGGCTGACGAAGTTGAATGGGTGTTCTTTGGCATGTGCCCCGACTTGCTCAAGCCCTATATCCATGAGTTTCATCCTGGCGTGAGCCTGTCGCTTTATCCGGCAAAACTTGCCAGCCTGAATCTGGACTTGGCCTTGGCGCCGCTGGAATTTCATATTTTCAACGACTGCAAAAGTAACCTTCGCCTGCTGGAATACGGTGCGTGTGGCTATCCGGTCATTTGTTCGGATACCGAGGCTTACCGGGGGCACCTGCCTTGTACCCGGGTCCTCACCAACAGCACCGAAGAATGGCTGGAGGCCATCCGCATGCACCTGGCGGATCCGATTGCCAGTTACCGGATGGGCGACGAATTACGTGAAGTGGTGCTGCGCGACTTTGTCTTGCGCGGCGATAACCTGCAGTACTGGGCCAATGGTTGGCTACCGGATTGATGAGTTTCAACCACGAAACTCCCGGTGTCGCTGGTGCGGCCACCCACTTGTTAAGGAATGAATATGCAAAGCAATGTCCCAACAGGATCGACTGCGCCGTTGAATGAACGGTTTACCCTGGTGCTGCTCGCCCACGACCAGTCGACTGCCCTGCGGCGGGCGTTGCGCCACTATCGCGACAGTTCGTTCGCCGTGCTGGTGATCGACTCATCCAGCCTGATTGACGCTGGGATCGCGGCAGCATTCCCCAGCGTGCAATACCTGCACGCGCCCACGGCGGGTGGGTTCGGTGACAAGGTTCGCCAGGCCGTCGAGCGGGTGTCTACGCCTTACCTGGCGATTGCCGATGCCGAGAGTTTCCTGCTGCCCCAAGCGCTCGAACAATCGTTGATGTTCCTCGAAGCACACGCCGAGTACGGTGCCTGCCAAGGCTACAGCCTGGCGTTCGAGGCCCATGCCGACCGTGTCGACTATTACTTGCTCGATCGCAAGGGTTGTGAGGATTATTCCGGCGCATCGGCCGAAGCCCGGCTGGCCGTGTTCGCCGAGGATTGCCCATCGTTGGTGAGCGCACTTACGCGCACTGAAACCCTGCGGCGCAGTTACGCTTCGTTGCCCGCCGGTTTTGATTCGCGATTGCAGCAGGCCGGCCATTCCTATGGAGTGGTGGCCCAGGCAAGGGTCCGCTTGCTGGACATTCCCTATGGGGTGCAGGAGCGCAGCCGCGTGGTGAAGCCACAGGGCTCGGTCACCACGGCGCCTGGCTCCGTGGACATGCGTGCGGTCGCTGAACAGGAGCGTTTTGCCACGGCCTTGGCCAGTGCCTTCGGCACGGATGCCACGGCGCGGGAACAGGCCAAGATCATTGTCAAGAAGCTGGGCGAGCGTTCGGTACCGCAAACAGAAAAACTGTTCGAGTCGACTTGGGATTCGCGGCGCGGCGAACCGGTTCGGCGTTTCGAGCCGACGCAATACGTTGAGTTGCCCTTTTACAACCAGGCTTTTTTCGACGTGCTCACGTCGCTGGAATTCCTGCTTCATGCGGCGCCAAGCGGGCAGGTGCAGTTGAAGGAGCTGGAAGCCGTCATGCTCAAGCAGAAGGAGCTGTCTCGCCTCCAGCGCAACACCAGCGCCGAGCCGCTTGATGAACAGCTGGCGAGGGCTTTCCTGAGCTATGCCTTCAACCAGGATCTGGTGAAGCACCTGCTCGAGGTTATGCAGGCCAAGGGTGACAAGCGTTACGTGCAAGTGCTCCAGGCCTGGGTGCAACGGCTCAAGGCGGCAGCATTTGAAAATACCGCGAGGCTGTTCGACACCACGCGCTCAGGTCAATTGCTGCGCTGGCTCGAGGCGCGTGAACCCAGCGCCAGGGAAACCCATCAAGTATCCAAATACTTGGCCGCTCGTAACGGTGGCCCCACGTTCGGTATTTTGATCCTGGATTTGGAAGCCGACGTCTTTAAGATGCAGGCAACCTTCGACAGCATCATCAATGGCTATTGCCGGGCGTTCAAGATCGTCGTGTTTACCACCGGTGCCCTGCCGGCCGAGACGACGCCACAGAACGTCCTGCATTTCGTGAGAGTCAACGAAAGCAATTACGTCGACAAAATCAATCAGGTCGTCAACCAGAGCGATTGCGATTGGATGGTCATGGCCGAGGCCGGTGATGAATTGACGCCGGGCGGCCTGTTCCGCGCGGGTGTGGAATTACTGGCCGCACCACAATGCCAAGCCGTGGCAATGGACGAGTTCCAGCGCCAGCCTGACGGGACGCTGGTCGATGTCTTTCGGCCAGGGTTCAACCTTGACTTGCTGCAAAGCGCCCCGGCCTTGATGGCCCGTCATTGGCTGGTACGCCGCGAGACGTTGGTAAGGCTCGGCGGTTATTCGCGCGAGTTCAAGAATGCGATGGAGTTCGATCTGCTGTTGCGTTTGATCGAGCAAGACGGCCTGGACGGGCTTGCCCATTTGGATGAGCCGCTGCTGACTTGCCAGGCGCTGGCGGTGGAAGACAACGCCGATGAGCGCAAGACCTTGCTGCGTCACCTGGCGGTTCGCGGTTATCAAGCCGACGTGAGC
The DNA here is from genome assembly GCF_014268655.2 of Pseudomonas marvdashtae. NCBI lineage: Bacteria > Pseudomonadati > Pseudomonadota > Gammaproteobacteria > Pseudomonadales > Pseudomonadaceae > Pseudomonas > Pseudomonas marvdashtae. The sequence continues at coordinate 4,124,974 of NZ_JABWQX020000001.1, read as the reverse complement.
GCGGTCGTGCCGGGTACGCATAAAATCGACTACCGCTTTGCCGAGCGCCCCCTGGTGTCGATTATCGTCCATGGCATCGGCGATCTTACGGCGCTACAACGTTGCCTGCTCAGCGTACTGCAGCGCACCCGATATCAGCGTTACGAAGTACTGGTTCCCACCGAGGCCGCAAACCATTCCGTGCTGCGCACCTGGCTCGATGGCCAGGGACACCTGGCCAGTCGCGTTCGGCTGTTGGATATCGACGCGGGCGTCGCGGCGGGGACGCTGATCAACGCTGCGAGCCAGGAAGCCAAGGGCGATTATCTGGTGACACTGGCGGCCGACAGCGAAGTGGTCAACGTCAATTGGATTGAATCGCTGCTCAACCAAGTGTTGCGCCCGGAAGTTGGCGTGGTCGGCGCCAAGCTGGTCGAGCGTGATGGCAGTATCACCCAGGCCGGCCTGATCCTGGGTTTGAATGACGGCGTTGGCTCGGCATTCGTCGGCGAGCCGAAGACCGCCAAAGGTTATATGAACCGGTTGGTGGTCGAGCAGAATTGTTCGGCGGTGTCCTTTGCCTGCCTGATGATTTCCAAGCAGTTATTCGAAGCGGCTGATGGCGTTGACAGCGGGCTGTTCGACGATGCCTTGGGTGACGTGGACTTGTGCCTGAGGGTCGGTCAGGCTGGTTATCTAACGGTATGGACGCCCCATGTGCAGGTTATCCAGTCCGGAGTGCTGGCAAGTACGCCGCAGGCTCTTGCGGCGTTGCGCGAGAAGTGGTTCGGGGCGTTTGCCCAGGATCGGTTCTACAACGGCAACCTGGCGCTGGAAGGCGAGGGTTTCGCCCTCGGCCCGGTGCGCAACGTACCCTGGACCGACTTGCTCAACTGACCTGCCCCATAGCCCCGCCTTGCGGGGCTTTCCATAGATGTCGGCAGGCAAGAACCTGCTGGCATCTTTTGCGAATCACGCCGCCATCCCGAATTTGTTTTCGGCGTCCCGTGCCATCGCGGGAGCTTCGTTTGTCATGAAAAAATGCCTTTCCAGAACAAAACGGCGTGACGCATAGGTCACAAAGTGCATCTTCACTGTATTGTATTCCCCGGAGTGGAGGCCTGTTCGTTCGCCGGACAAGGCGTCCGCCCCTCGGAAATCAACCATTTTTAAAGCGCCCCTGAGCTTTTGGGGGTGAACCTAGTCGCAGTACATGATCGGGAAGCCATGATGATTGGCATAAAAAGCATAGCGAGTTATGTGCCGACCGCTGGTGTGGATAACTACGCTCAGGGTGCCAAATTCGAGAAGGATGAAGAGTTCATCCTTGGCAAGATTGGTTCGGCATTCCTGCCGCGCAAAGACGTCGACCAGGAAACGTCGGACCTGTGTGTCGAAGCTGTGAATGCACTGTTCGCCAACAATCCGCAGCTTTCGCGCGAATCAATCGACGCGTTGATCGTTGTCACCCAGAACGGTGACGAAGAGGGGCTGCCGCACACGGCTGCCATCGTGCAGGACAAGCTTGGGTTGCCGACCCATGTGGCGGCGTTCGATATCTCGTTGGGTTGCTCGGGCTACGTCTACGGCATCTACGCCCTGAAAGGCTTCATGGAGGCCACGGGATTGAAGAACGGACTGTTGGTCACCGCTGACCCGTATTCGAAAATCGTTGACCCTGAAGACCGCAACACCACGATGTTGTTCGGCGATGCCGCCACCGCCACCTGGATGGCCGAAGGCGCGAGCTGGCAGTTGGGCAAGGCCAAGTTCGGCACCGACGGATCCGGCGCGCCGCACCTGAAGGTCAGCGACGGCGTGTTTTTCATGAACGGTCGCCAGGTGTTCAACTTCGCCTTGCTGAAAGTACCGGCTCATTTGCATGAACTGTTGAATGAATCCTCATTGCAAGCCAGCGACATCGATGCATTCTGCATCCACCAGGGCAGTGCGGCGATTGTCGATGCCGTGGCCCGGCGCTTCGAGGGCGAGCCAGAGAAATTCATCAAGGACATGGTCGAGACCGGCAACACCGTGTCGTCGAGCATTCCGCTGCTGCTGGAAAAGCACGTCTTGGATGCCGACTGGAAGCGCGTTGCGATCAGCGGTTTCGGTGTTGGCCTGTCATGGGGCTCGGCGATTCTCTATCGCGACTGATTCGACCCCTGTTCTTCCAATAGCGCTTCTGGTTCGCCTGAAGCGCTATTTTTTTGTCCGTGACCCTGTCCTGCGGTTTCCTGGCGCCATTTTTCGGGCCTTTGCCAGCCGCTAAACCCTTGTTTCACAAGGGGTGGCAGTCTGCTAGCAAATATTTTGAAAAAAGCCCTCAAGCAAGTTCCTAATCCGACGATAACTATTACGAAGGTTCTCTAGGCCACACCCCGGCGGTTGCCAAGGGCCGGAAGCCGCAGTACCCAACCAACGAGGAATTCGTCATGGCTTTAACAGTAAACACCAACACCACATCGCTGAACGTTCAGAAGAACCTCAACCGGGCTTCCGACGCTCTCTCCACTTCGATGACTCGCTTGTCTTCCGGCCTGAAAATCAACAGCGCCAAAGACGACGCCGCCGGCCTGCAGATCGCTACCCGTATGACCTCGCAAATCCGCGGTCAGACCATGGCGATCAAAAACGCCAACGACGGTATCTCCATGGCGCAGACCGCTGAAGGCGCGATGCAAGAGCAGACCAACATTCTGCAGCGTATGCGTGAACTGGCCATCCAGTCCCGTAACGATAGCAACAGCGCAGATGACCGTATCGCTCTGAACAAAGAGTTCTCGCAGATGAGCGACGAACTGACCCGTATCGCCAACAGCACCAACCTGAACGGCAAGAACCTGCTTGACGGTACCGCCAGCACCATGACCTTCCAGGTCGGCTCGAACACCGGTGCTGACAACCAGATCTCCTTGACCCTGAGCGCCAGCTTCGACGCTACGAGCCTGGGTGTTGGTTCGGCAGTCACCATCCTTGGTTCCGACAGCGCCGCTGCTGAAACCGCCTTCTCGGCAGCCATGGACGCGATCACCAGCGCGATCGACACCATCAACAGTGCCCGTGCCGACCTCGGTGCTGCACAAAACCGTTTCTCCAGCACCATCTCCAACCTGCAGAACATCAACGAAAACGCCAGTGCTGCACTGGGTCGCGTACAAGATACCGACTTCGCTGCTGAAACTGCACAACTGACCAAACAGCAGACTCTGCAGCAAGCGTCTACTTCGGTTCTGGCCCAGGCCAACCAACTGCCGTCCGCTGTACTGAAGCTGCTTCAGTAATTAGCCGGATGAGTTTTAGCGGGGGAGTGCGCTTGCGTGCTCTCTCGCTTTTTCCGTTCAAGAGGTGATGGACATGGATATGAGCGTGAAGCTGAACTTGTCTTATCCAGCGGCGAAGCCGGCACCTACAGTGGCCGACAAGCCCGTGGAGAAGCCTCAAGCCGAGGTTGCTACCGTGACCCCGGTCAAGGAAGCGCCTAAAGACGCTGCCGCCGAGCAGGACAAACTCAAGAAAGCCGTTCAGGAAATCGAGAAGTTCGTTCAGTCGGTCAAGCGCAACCTGGAGTTCTCTATTGATGAGCCTTCAGGCAAAGTGGTGGTCAAAGTGATTGCCAGTGGTTCCGGTGAAGTGATTCGCCAGATCCCGAACGAAGAAGTTCTGAAACTGGCCAACAGTTTGAATGATGCAAACAGCTTGTTGTTCAGCGCTGAAGCCTGACAACCGGCACGAATTTTGTTGTTATGTTCTTTTGGGCGTTGTAAAGGTCAAAAGGCCGGCGACACACTGAAGGGAGTCCCACATGGCAAGTCCAATTCTACCTGGCTTGGGTCTAGGCTCTGGCCTTGATACCGGCGCAATCGTCAAGGCTCTGGTCGATTCCGACAAGGCGGCCAAGCAAGGTCAGATCACCCGAGCGACGACGACGACTACCAATAGCATCTCCGGGGTGGGAACCCTGAAGTCGTTGTTGGCAGCTTTCAATACCGCCATGAAGGACTTGTCCAGCACAACGACCCCGCAATTCTCGGGTTTTGCTGCGACATCTTCAGCTCCCGGTGTTCTCACGGCTACCGCCAGCAACTCGGCGGTGAATGGCACTTACGCGATCAAAGTCACCAACCTGGCGACTGCTTCCAAGGTCACGTCGGCGGCCTTCGCTGGTGGGACGACCAGTGCGATCCCCTCGGGCGCGATGACCATCTCGCAGAAGGGGGTTAACTACAACCTCAATGTGCCGGATGGTTCCACCCTGCAATCGGTTCGCGACGCGATCAACGCCGACTCTTCGCTCAAGGCAGCCGGTGTCAGTGCGAACATCATTACCGATTCTTTCGGTTCGCGTCTGGTACTGGGTTCAACCACGACCGGCGCAGGTTCCGATATCTCGGTGAGCGGCATCGCGGGGCTGGAGATCGATGGGACGAACGTTGTGGGCGCCAACAATACCGCGCTGACGGCTACGTCCGCGGGCGCCATTGGTGCCCTGGCCCAGGATGCCAACTTCACCGTCGATGGCATGGTGCTGACCAGCAAGAGCAATACGGTGAGCACAGCGATTTCCGGATTGACGTTGAATTTGCTCGGAGTAGCGGACGGCGGCACTTCAACCGTTACCGTGGCGCCGAACAACGATGGCCTGAAAGCCTCGATCCAGAAATTCGTCGATGCCTATAACGCAATCGCCAATAGCATCACCGCACTGACCAAGCCGTCGCTCGACGCTGATGGGAAGCTGACGGTGCCGGCAAAATTGACCGGTGACGCATTGCCTCGTTCGCTGCTGGCGGCGATTCGAACGCCCTTGTCGGAAACCGGCGCTGGCGACGCGCTGACGTCGCTGGCCCAGTTGGGTATTACCACCGATCAGAAGACGGGTGCGTTGAATTTCAATAGCGTCAAATTCACCGAAGCGATGAACGATAAAAAGCTCAGCGGTGAAGTCCAAACGTTGTTCACGGGCACCAACGGTCTGCTGGAGCGCATGGGCAAGGCGATCGAACCCTTCAGCCAGACGGGTGGCATCCTCGATCAGCGGAACACGGCGCTGACCAGGACCCAGACTCGCTTGAAAAACGATCAGGAGGCGCTGGATCGTCGGGTCGAGACCCTGACCGCCGTGCTGACCAAGAAGTACAACGATATGGACACCTTGGTCGGCAAGCTGAAGGCCACTGCGAGCAACATCACCTCGATGTTTGAGGCGATGACGGCGCAACAGAGAAACAGCTGATTTTTCACCGATGCAAAAAAGCCCGGCAACGTTTTGACAACGTTCCGGGCTTTTGGCTTTTCGGTCTAAAGTTTTTTGACGCGGCGTCGATACGCTGTTTATACGAACCGAAGTTTTTTGATGAGGTAGAACATGAATCCGATGTTGGCCCTTCGCCAATACCAGAAGATTGGCGCCCAAGCGCAAACCTCCGAAGCAAGTCCCCATCGTCTGGTGCAGATGCTCATGGAAGGCGGGTTGGACCGTATCGCCCAGGCCAAGGGCGCGATGGAGCGCAAGGATATTGCAAACAGAGGCATTCTAATCAGCAAGGCCATCGGCATCGTCGGTGGCTTGCGTGAGGGCCTGGACCTGGAAAATCGGGCCGAGTCGGTCGCGGAACTGGATGCTCTCTACGCTTACATGATGAAACGCCTGGCCGAAGCCAACGTCAAGGCCGATCCGAAGATCCTCGACGAAGTCACTGATCTGCTTCGCACGGTCAAGGAAGGCTGGGATGCCATTGCCACGCCTGGTCCGCAATTCTAAGGAGTGCTCCCCATGAGTCTTGCCCTGCAGCGAATCGAACAAACCCGTGAAGCCCTGGTTGATGCCCTGGCCGAGCGAAATTGGGAAGCCATTGGTCAATTGGACCTGGCGTGCCGTACCTGCATGGAAGACGTCATGAGCGAGTCCGAGGTGGACGAGGCGGCGTTGCGTAGTAATCTGGAAGAGTTACTAGGGGTCTACCGCAATTTGCTGGAAGCGGCGACCGGAGAGCGTCAGGCAATCGTGAACGAGATGTCGCAGATTCATCAGGCACAGAACGCGGCGAAGGTTTATCACCTGTTCGGCTGATTTAATTTTCAATTAACCCGAACAAAGTGCGCCATAAATTTGACTGTGCACGATTTTTTGACTTAACTAGTGGCTGTTTACAGATTTCAGGCGTCTACAGGCATGACAAGTCTGCAAGCGTCTAGCTTGCCCCCAAATTCGGGCACTGAGTTGACTAGGGAAGTTGCTATTGCATGTGGCGTGAAACCAAAATTCTCCTGATCGATGACGATAGCGTCCGCCGCCGTGACCTGGCGGTGATCCTCAATTTTCTTGGCGAAGAAAATTTGCCCTGCGGTAGCCATGATTGGCAGCAGGCTGTCGGCTCTCTGTCCTCCAGTCGTGAAGTCATTTGCGTCCTTATTGGGACCGTAAATGCCCCCGCGTCGCTTTTGGGCTTGCTAAAGACACTCTCAACCTGGGATGAGTTCCTTCCAGTGTTGTTAATGGGTGAAAATTCTTCTCTCGACTTGCCTGAAGACCAGCGCCGCCGAGTACTTTCCACCCTGGAAATGCCGCCCAGCTACAGCAAATTGCTTGATTCGCTGCACCGCGCCCAGGTTTACCGTGAAATGTACGACCAAGCTCGTGAGCGCGGTCGGCATCGCGAACCCAATCTTTTCCGCAGCCTCGTCGGCACTAGCCGTGCGATCCAGCACGTGCGCCAGATGATGCAGCAAGTGGCCGACACTGACGCCAGCGTGCTGATCCTGGGTGAGTCCGGCACCGGCAAGGAAGTGGTTGCGCGCAACCTGCATTACCATTCCAAACGCCGCGAAGCGCCGTTCGTGCCGGTCAACTGTGGGGCGATACCCGCCGAGCTGTTGGAAAGTGAATTGTTCGGCCACGAGAAGGGCGCCTTCACCGGTGCAATCACCAGTCGCGCCGGGCGTTTCGAATTGGCCAACGGCGGCACGCTGTTCCTCGACGAAATCGGCGACATGCCGTTGCCGATGCAGGTCAAGCTGCTGCGCGTCTTGCAGGAGCGTACGTTCGAGCGCGTGGGCAGCAACAAGACTCAGAGTGTCGACGTGCGAATCATCGCCGCGACCCACAAGAATCTCGAGAGCATGATCGAGGTCGGCAGTTTCCGCGAAGACCTCTATTACCGTCTCAATGTGTTCCCTATCGAAATGGCACCGCTGCGTGAGCGGGTCGAAGACATTCCGTTGCTGATGAACGAACTGATCTCGCGCATGGAGCATGAAAAGCGCGGTTCGATTCGCTTCAACTCGGCTGCGATCATGTCCCTGTGCCGCCATGGCTGGCCGGGCAACGTCCGGGAATTGGCCAACCTGGTGGAGCGCATGGCGATCATGCACCCCTACGGTGTGATCGGTGTCGCCGAGTTGCCAAAGAAATTCCGCTACGTCGACGATGAAGACGAGCAAATGGTCGACAGCCTGCGCAGCGACCTGGAAGAGCGCGTGGCGATCAACGGCCATACGCCGGATTTCACCAGCAACGCCTTGCTGCCGCCGGAAGGCCTGGACCTCAAGGACTACTTGGGCGGCCTGGAGCAAGGCCTTATCCAGCAAGCCTTGGACGACGCCAACGGCATCGTGGCCCGCGCCGCAGAACGCCTGCGCATCCGTCGTACCACCCTGGTAGAAAAGATGCGTAAGTACGGCATGAGCCGTCGCGAAGGAGATGAACAGGCGGATGATTGACGCCTGTTTTGCAACCGCCTGATTTTCAGGCGGTTTTTTTTCGGCACGGGTATTGCTAAAGCTCTCGCAACGTTCCGTTTAACTGACGGTCAGCCAAGCGAGAGAGCACGATGACCCAAGCCGCCCTGATGTCTCCTGTCCCAGAGTCGGGACACATGCCGTCCGCCGAACAGGCTAGTCGTCTTGGACTTGAGCAGGCGTTTTCGCTGTTTAACCAGATGTCCAGCCAGCTGACCGACTCCTACAGCCTGCTTGAGGCCCGGGTCACCGAGCTCAAGGGTGAGCTGGCGGTGGTCAGCGCCCAGCGCATGCAGGAGCTGGCGGAAAAAGAACGCCTGGCCAATCGACTGCAAAACCTCCTCGACCTCTTGCCTGGCGGCGTCATTGTCATCGATGCCCACGGCTTCGTTCGCGAAGCCAACCCGGCGGCCTGCGAGCTGCTGGGTTTGCCGCTGGAAGGCGAGTTGTGGCGACACGTCATCGCCCGTTGCTTCGCCCCGCGTGAGGATGACGGTCACGAAGTCTCCCTCAAGGACGGCCGTCGCCTGTCCATCTCGACTCGGTCGCTGGACGCCGAGCCCGGTCAGCTGGTGCTGCTCAACGACCTGACTGAAACCCGTCACCTGCAAGATCAACTGGCCCGCCACGAACGCTTGTCCTCCCTTGGGCGGATGGTAGCGTCGCTGGCTCACCAGATCCGTACCCCGCTGTCCGCTGCGTTGCTGTACGCCAGTCATTTGACCGAGCAGCAATTGCCGATGGAGACCCAGCAACGCTTTGCCGGTCGCCTGAAAGAGCGCCTCCACGAACTCGAACACCAGGTGCGCGACATGCTGGTGTTCGCCCGTGGCGAGCTGCCCCTGACCGACCGTGTAACGCCCAAGGCGCTGCTGCAATCCTTGCAGGCTGCGGCGCTGACTCACGTGCAGGGCTTGCCGATCCGCTGGCAGTGCGACAGCCATGTCGGCGAGGTGCTGTGCAACCGCGACACGCTGGTGGGGGCGGTGTTGAATCTTATTGAAAATGCGATCCAGGCCAGCGATGGCGAGGTGCGGCTCAAGGTCCATCTGTACACGCGCGACAACACCTTGCGCCTGTGCGTCAGTGACAGCGGCAGCGGTATCGAGTCGGCCGTGTTGACGCGTCTGGGCGAGCCATTCTTTACCACCAAGACCACCGGGACGGGCCTCGGCCTGACCGTGGTCAAGGCGGTGGTCCGTGCCCATCAGGGAGAATTGCAGTTGCGCTCGCGGCCGGGGCGCGGCACATGCGCGCTGGTGCTCTTGCCGCTGTTTTCCAGTACGCCAGGGGTGGAGTGAGGGTTATGGCGATCAAGGTTCTGCTGGTCGAGGACGACCGCGCCCTGCGCGAAGCGCTGGCCGATACGCTGTTGTTGGCCGGGCATGATTATGCAGCCGTCGGTTCGGCAGAAGACGCTTTGCTCGCCGTGGCCCGTGAACCGTTCAGCCTGGTGGTCAGCGACGTCAACATGCCGGGCATGGACGGCCATCAGTTGCTTGGTTTGCTGCGGGCGCGCCAGCCGCAATTGCCCGTCTTGCTGATGACCGCCCACGGCGCCGTCGAGCGTGCGGTGGATGCCATGCGCCAGGGCGCCGCGGATTATCTGGTCAAGCCGTTCGAGCCCAAGGCGCTCCTGGATCTGGTCGCGCGGCATGCCTTGGGCAGCCTCGCTGTCGAGGGTGAGGGGCCGGTGGCGCTTGAGCCGGCCAGCGCGCAATTGCTGGAATTGGCCGCGCGGGTAGCCCGCAGCGATTCGACGGTGTTGATTTCCGGCGAGTCCGGCACGGGCAAGGAAGTGTTGGCTCGCTATATCCACCAGCAATCCCGGCGCGCCAGCGAACCGTTCATCGCCATCAATTGTGCGGCGATTCCCGACAACATGCTCGAGGCAACATTGTTCGGGCATGAAAAGGGCTCGTTTACTGGCGCTATCGCGGCCCAGCCCGGCAAGTTCGAGCAGGCCGACGGCGGGACGATCCTCCTCGATGAGATTTCCGAAATGCCGCTGGGCCTGCAGGCCAAGTTGCTGCGTGTATTGCAGGAACGGGAAGTGGAGCGGGTCGGCGCGCGCAAGCCCATCAGCCTGGACATTCGCGTGGTGGCAACGACCAACCGCGACCTGGCCGGCGAAGTGGCGGCGGGGCGCTTTCGTGAAGACCTTTATTACCGACTGTCGGTTTTCCCCCTGGCCTGGCGTCCATTACGCGAGCGCACCGCCGATATCCTGCCGCTGGCCGAGCGCCTGCTGGCCAAACACGTCAATAAAATGAAGCACGCAACGGCCCGGCTGTCTGCCGAGGCGCAGGCTTGCCTGATCGCGTATCCCTGGCCCGGTAATGTCCGCGAGCTGGACAATGCTATTCAGCGAGCCTTGATTCTTCAGCAGGGCGGCTTGATCCAGCCCGAGGATTTTTGCCTGGCGGGCCCGGTGGCCTGCGCGCCATTGCCGGCGCTCAAGCCTGTGCCAACGCAGGTTCAGCCGGTCGAAGTGACGGGGGAATCGGCTGGAGCCCTGGAAGACGACCTGCGTCGTCGCGAATTCCAGATGATCATCGACACCCTGCGCGCCGAGCGCGGCCGTCGCAAGGAGGCGGCTGAACGGCTGGGCATCAGCCCGCGTACCTTGCGCTACAAGCTGGCGCAGATGCGCGATGCCGGGATGGACGTGGAGGCTTATCTCTTCGCCAGTTGATGCCTGTCGCCAGGGGCTGGCCAAGCATGAGTGCGAAGCGCTCATGCATGTCACGGTTGAACCGTGTAGCGCCGGATGCGCTCGCGCGCGCATTTGTTTCTGACGGCCATGGAGCTGGCACCCTTGTTGCTAACACCTGTATACCCGCTGAGTAAGTGTCAAAAAAATGCGGGCCGCCAGAGAGAATAGATCATGAGCCAAGGTATTGAATTTAATCGGTTGATGTTGGACATGCGATCCATGCAGATGGACGCCATGGCCCAGCCTAAATCGGTCGCGGTGCCGCAAGCGGCCGGCAGCAGTTTTTCCGACTTGCTCGGTCAGGCCGTCAATAAAGTGAACGATACCCAGCAGGCTTCGAACCAGTTGGCCAGTGCTTTCGAGATTGGCAAAAGTGGCGTCGACCTGACGGACGTAATGATCTCTTCGCAGAAAGCCAGTGTCTCGTTTCAGGCGTTGACCCAGGTACGCAACAAACTGGTTCAAGCCTACCAAGACATCATGCAGATGCCGGTCTAAGGAAATTATTGAGTCATGGCAGAAGCAGCCGTTGATAACGTTCCAGCCAAGACCACACCGGTAGACGGCAAGCCGCCGTTGTTCGGTCTGTCTTTCCTGGAAAACCTCTCCGAGATGACCATGCTGCGTCAGGTTGGCCTGTTGGTCGGCCTGGCTGCCAGCGTGGCGATTGGTTTCGCCGTGGTGTTGTGGTCCCAGCAGCCAGACTACCGTCCTTTGTACGGCAGCCTGGAAGGCATGGATGCCAAGCAAGTCATGGAAACCCTGGCTTCTGCCGACATTCCTTACACCGTTGAACCTAATTCCGGCGCCTTGTTGGTCAAGGCCGACGATGTGGCGCGTGCGCGCCTCAAGCTCGCCGCGGCTGGCGTAACGCCGACCGATGGCAACATCGGCTTCGAGATTCTCGACAAGGACCAGGGCCTGGGCACCAGCCAGTTCATGGAAGCGACGCGTTATCGTCGCGGCCTGGAAGGCGAACTGGCGCGGACCATTTCCAGCCTCAACAACGTCAAGGGTGCACGCGTGCACCTGGCGATTCCGAAAAGCTCGGTATTTGTGCGCGATGAGCGCAAGCCGAGTGCTTCGGTCCTGGTTGAACTGTATTCCGGCCGCTCGCTTGAGCCAGGCCAAGTCGTTGCCATTATCAATCTGGTGGCAACCAGCGTTCCCGAGCTGAGCAAGTCGCAGATCACCGTGGTCGACCAGAAGGGCAACCTGTTGTCCGACCAGGCGGAAAACTCCGAACTGACCATGGCCGGCAAGCAATTCGACTACAGCCGTCGCATGGAAGGCATGCTGACCCAGCGTGTGCACAACATCCTGCAACCTATATTGGGCAACGGTCGCTATAAAGCCGAAGTCTCGGCTGATGTAGATTTCAGCGCCGTGGAGTCGACGTCCGAACAGTTCAACCCGGATCAACCGGCGTTGCGCAGCGAGCAGTCGGTGAACGAGCAGCGTACTGCCAGCAACGGCCCGCAAGGTGTGCCAGGTGCCCTGAGCAACCAGCCGCCATCGGCAGCCAGCGCGCCGCAAACCACCGGTGGCGCTACCGCTGCGGCAGGCATGGTGCAGCCAGGCCAGCCCCTGATCGACGCCAACGGCCAGCAGATCATGGACCCGGCCACCGGCCAGCCGATGCTCGCGCCGTACCCGGCCGACAAGCGTCAGCAATCGACCAAGAACTTCGAGCTCGACCGTTCCATCAGCCACACCAAGCAGCAGCAGGGCCGTTTGAATCGCCTGTCGGTTGCCGTGGTCGTGGACGATCAAGTCAAGATCAACGCGGCCAACGGCGAAACCAGCCGTGCGCCATGGACCGCCGACGAATTGGCGCGCTTCACTCGTCTGGTGCAGGACGCCGTCGGTTTCGACGCCAGCCGTGGCGACAGCGTCAGCGTTATCAACGTGCCGTTCTCCCTGGAGCGCGGTGAAGAAATTGCCGACATTCCGTTTTATTCGCAACCCTGGTTCTGGGATGTGGTCAAGCAAGTATTGGGTGTGCTGTTCATCCTGATACTGGTGTTCGGCGTGCTGCGTCCGGTGCTCAACAACATCACCGGTGGTGGCAAGAACAAGCAGCTGGCAGGCTTGGGCGATGTAGAGCTGGGAGGCATGGGCGGCCTGGATGGCGAATTGGCCAACGATCGCGTCAGCCTCGGCGGACCGCAGAGCATTCTGCTGCCGAGCCCGAGCGAAGGCTATGACGCTCAGTTGAACGCCATCAAGAGTCTGGTGGCAGAGGATCCGGGTCGTGTGGCCCAGGTCGTGAAAGAGTGGATTAACGCAGATGAGTGATAATCGAGCCGCTGTTGCCAAATTGTCCCGGGTCGACAAAGCCGCGATCCTGCTGCTGTCCCTGGGTTCGACCGACGCCGCCCAAGTGCTGCGCCACATGGGTCCGAAAGAAGTCCAGCGCGTTGGCGTGGCCATGGCGCAGATGGGCAACGTGCACCGGGAACAGGTCGAGCAGGTCATGAGTGAGTTCGTCGACATCGTCGGCGATCAGACCAGCCTGGGCGTCGGTTCCGACGACTACGTGCGCAAGATGCTCACCCAGGCCCTGGGCGAGGACAAGGCCAACGGCCTGATCGACCGGATCCTGCTGGGTGGCAACACCAGCGGCCTGGACAGCCTCAAGTGGATGGAACCGCGCGCGGTGGCCGACGTGATCCGTTACGAGCACCCGCAGATCCAGGCGATCGTCGTGGCGTATCTCGACCCGGACCAGGCTGGTGAGGTGCTGGGCAACTTCGACCATAAAGTGCGTCTCGACATCATCCTGCGGGTATCGTCGTTGAACACAGTGCAGCCGGCGGCCCTGAAAGAATTGAACCAGATTCTCGAGAAGCAGTTCTCGGGCAACTCCAATGCTTCGCGCACCACCCTGGGCGGTATCAAGCGCGCGGCGGATATCATGAACTTCCTCGATAGCTCGATCGAAGGCCAACTGATGGACTCGATCCGCGAAGTCGACGAAGACCTGTCCGGTCAGATCGAAGACCTCATGTTCGTGTTCAACAACCTGGCCGATGTCGACGACCGTGGCATCCAGGCACTGTTGCGCGAAGTGTCCTCCGATGTGCTGGTTCTGGCCCTCAAGGGTTCGGACGAAGGCGTCAAGGAGAAGATCTTCAAGAACATGTCCAAACGAGCGGCCGAACTGTTGCGCGACGACCTCGAGGCCAAAGGCCCGGTGCGCGTCAGCGACGTGGAAACCGCACAGAAGGAAATCCTCACCATCGCCCGCCGTATGGCCGAAGCCGGAGAAATCGTCCTCGGTGGCAAGGGCGGCGAAGAGATGATCTAAGGTCGTTATGTCTGCCAAGAGTGATGATTCACCCAGCGACCTGATCCGCGCCCGGGACGTCGGTGGCTTCGACGTCTGGTCGCTGCCCAGCTTCGATCCCCACGTGCCTGAGCCTGAGCCTGCACCGGTGGAAGAACTGCCGGAGATGGAAGAGGTACCGCTGGAGGAAGTGCAGCCGCTGACCCTCGAAGAAGTCGAGAGCATTCGCCAGGAAGCCTATAACGAAGGCTTCGCCATCGGCGAAAAAGAAGGTTTCCACAGCACCACGCTCAAGGTCCGCCAGGAAGCCGACGTGGCGCTGACGGCCAAGCTGCGCGCGCTGGAATCGCTGATGCTCAATTTGTTCGAGCCCATCGCCGAACAAGACACTCAGATCGAAAAATCGTTGGTCGGGCTGGTGCAACACATCACCCGGCAGGTAATCCAGCGCGAGCTGGCGATCGATTCGAGCCAGATCGAACACGTCATGCGCGAAGCCCTCAAGCTGTTGCCGCTGGGCGTGGGCAACGTGCGGTTGTACATCAACCCGCAGGACTTCGAGCTGGTCAAGGCGCTGCGCGAGCGCCATGAAGAAACCTGGCGGATTGTCGAAGACGAAACCTTGCTGCCGGGCGGGTGCCGGGTCGAAACCGAGCACAGCCGTATCGATGCGACGGTCGAAACGCGCATCAGCCAGATCATGGCCAAGCTGTTTGACCAACTGCACGAACAGGCCCTGCACCCGGCTCCCGCTGACCTGAGCCTGGAGTTGCCGGACGAACCCAAGGCCGCCGTCATCGTCGATCCGGACGGTGCCGAGCTGATAGCCCCTGAACTGGACGGTCGCGATGCGCCTTGATCGAACCAGCTTCGGCAAGCGCCTGGGCAGCTACGCCGAAGCCACCGAACTGGCCGGCCAGCCGATCCTGGAAGGCCGCCTGCTGCGCATGGTCGGCCTGACCCTCGAAGCTGAAGGCTTGCGCGCCGCCATGGGCAGCCGGTGCATGGTGATCAACGACGACAGTTATCATCCGGTGCAAGTCGAAGCCGAGGTCATGGGCTTTTCCGGCAGCAAGGTATTTTTGATGCCGGTGGGCAGTGTCGCCGGCATCGCCCCCGGCGCCCGCGTGGTGCCCCTGGCCGATACCGGTCGGTTGCCCATGGGCATGAGCATGCTCGGACGAGTGCTGGACGGAGCCGGGCGTGCCCTCGACGGCAAGGGCGGCATGAAGGCCGAAGACTGGGTGCCGATGGACGGCCCGACAATCAACCCCCTCAAGCGTGACCCGATCAGCGTGCCGCTTGACGTGGGCATTCGCTGCATCAACGGATTATTGACGGTGGGACGCGGCCAGCGTTTGGGCCTGTTCGCTGGTACCGGCGTGGGCAAGAGTGTGCTGCTGGGCATGATGACCCGCTTCACTGAAGCCGACATCATCGTCGTGGGGCTGATCGGTGAGCGGGGCCGCGAGGTAAAGGAATTCATCGAGCACATCCTCGGCGAAGAAGGGCTCAAGCGTTCCGTGGTGGTGGCTTCGCCAGCGGACGATGCGCCGCTGATGCGCTTGCGCGCCGCTATGTACTGCACGCGGATCGCCGAATATTTTCGCGACAAGGGCAAGAATGTCCTGTTGCTGATGGACTCGCTCACTCGTTTCGCTCAGGCTCAGCGGGAAATCGCCCTGGCCATCGGCGAGCCCCCGGCCACCAAAGGTTATCCGCCTTCAGTATTTGCCAAGCTGCCCAAGTTGGTAGAGCGAGCCGGTAACGCCGAGAAGGGTGGCGGTTCGATCACCGCGTTTTATACCGTGTTGTCCGAAGGCGATGATCAGCAAGATCCGATCGCCGACTCGGCGCGGGGTGTGCTCGATGGCCACATTGTCTTGTCTCGGCGCTTGGCCGAAGAAGGGCACTACCCGGCCATCGACATCGAAGCCTCGATCAGTCGGGTCATGCCGTCGGTCATCAGTGCCGAGCACATGAAACGCGCCCAGCAATTCAAGCAGTACTGGTCGCGCTATCAGCAGAGCCGCGACCTTATCAGCGTCGGTGCCTACGTGCCGGGTGGTGATCGCGAGACGGACATGGCCATCAATCTCTATCCGGCCATGGCGGTTTATCTACGCCAGAGCCTGAACGACAACATCGGCATGGGCGCCAGCGAAGCGCACCTGCAGACCATCTTCACCCCCGTCGCTGGCGCGTAACCGGTCATGGCCACGAGTCGTGCTGCACGCCTGGCGCCAGTGGTGGACATGGCGGAAAAAGCCGAGAAGACCGCCGTCCAGCGACTGGCGTATTTCCAAGGGCAAGTGGCCGTCGCCGAGAGCAAGCTGGCGGACCTCGAGAATTTTCGCCTCGAATACCAGGAACAATGGATCGCCCGTGGAAGCCACGGGGTTTCCGGGCAATGGCTGTTGGGTTATCAAGGGTTCCTGGCACAGCTGGGTACGGCCATCGATCAGCAGCGTCAAAGCCTCGTCTGGCACCAGAACAACCTGGAAAAGGCCCGCCAGAGCTGGCAGGAAGCCTTTGCCCGTGTCGAAGGGCTGCGCAAGCTGGTACAGCGCTATATCGACGAGGCACGGCAATTGGAGGACAAGCGCGAGCAGAAACTGCTGGATGAGTTGTCCCAGCGCCTTCCCCGGCAAGACCCGTATTGATGGTGGATAGAGTTTTGTCGGGAAGCGCTGTGAAACCTTGCCCGAACCTCTACCAAGTGCTAAACCTTGTACACGTATGTCCACGACAAGGAAGTGAATATGTCTGTCGTAACTGAAGTATCCCCAGATGGGCAAAAGCTGACGATCTCGATCAAAGGTCGATTCGATTTTGGCCGGCATCAGGAGTTTCGCGAGTCTTATGAGCGGCTCGACAAAAAGCCCGAATCCATCGTGGTGGATTTGAAAGAGGCCACTTATCTCGACAGTTCTGCCTTGGGCATGCTCCTGCTGCTGCGCGACCATGCCGGTGGCGACGAGTCGGACATCCGGGTCGTCAACAGCAGCAGCGACGTCAAGAAAATCCTCGCGATCTCCAATTTCGACAAGCTGTTCGACATCAGTTGATCGCCATGCAATCGTCGTCGGAGCCACTGACGGTCCTGATTGCCGAAGACAGTGCCGCTGATCGACTACTGTTGTCGACCATTGTCCGCCGCCAGGGCCACCACGTGCTCACGGCTGCCGATGGCGCCGAGGCGGTCGAGGTTTATCTGCAGCAGCGTCCGCACCTGGTGCTGATGGACGCAATGATGCCGGTCATGGACGGCTTCGAAGCTGCGCAGAGGATCAAGCAACTGGCCGGGGACCAGCTGGTCCCGATCATCTTCCTCACTTCATTGACTGAAAGCGAAGCCTTGGCCCGTTGCTTGGAGGCCGGGGGCGATGACTTCCTGGCCAAACCCTATAACCAGGTGATCCTGGCCGCGAAGATCAAGGCCATGGACCGCTTGCGACGGCTGCAGGCTACGGTGGTGGAGCAGCGCGACCAGATCGCCCGGCACCACGATTACCTGCTCAACGAGCAACGGGTCGCCAAGGCCGTATTCGACAAGATCGCCCACTCGGGTTGCCTCAGCGCGCCGAACATTCGTTATCTGCAGTCGCCCTATGCCTTGTTCAACGGTGACTTGCTGCTGGCCGCGTTCAACCCGGCTGGCGACATGCATATCCTCTTGGGGGACTTCACTGGGCATGGCTTGCCGGCGGCGGTCGGCGCCATGCCGTTGGCGGAGGTGTTCTACGGAATGACCGCCAAAGGCTACGGCCTTGCGCAGATCCTGCGGGAGATGAATGCCAAGCTCAAGCGCATCCTGCCGGTGGACATGTTCTGCTGCGCGACGCTGTTGTGCCTGAGTTTCCAGCGCTGCACCGTGGAAGTCTGGAACGGCGGCATGCCCGATGGCTACCTGCATGACAGCCTGAGTGGCGCGCGCACGCCGTTGCCGGCCCGGCATTTGCCACTGGGCGTGCTGACGCCGCAGCTATTCGATGACCGAACTGAAGTTCATCCCTTGTCGGTGGGGGATCGGGTTTTCCTGTTGTCCGATGGTGTGATCGAGACCAGTGACCGCGATGACCAGCCGTTTGGCGTGGAGCGGTTGCAGCAAGTGTTCTCGGCCAACCGCGAGCCCGACTCTCTCTTCGAAGATATCCAACAAGCCCTGCAGGATTTTCGCGGCGAAGCCCGTGACGACTTCAGCATGGTCGAAGTGCGTCTGGTCGCGCCGACGCAACTCAATCCACCGCCGCCGGTCTATTCCGATAGCGGCCAGTCCAGCCCGCTGGACTGGTCGGTGAGCTTCGAGTTCCGGGCGCAGACGCTCAAGCGCTTCAACCCGATGCCGTACCTGTTGCAGTTGTTGCTGGAGGTTCATGGGTTGAGAGGGCAGAGCGGCGCCTTGTACAGCGTATTGTCGGAGCTTTACTCCAATGCGCTTGAGCATGGCGTGCTGGGGCTCGATTCGAGCCTCAAGCGTGATGCGGTCGGCTTTGCCCGCTATTATCAGGAGCGTAGCGTGCGCCTGGATGAGTTGAGTGACGGTCACGTGCGGGTGCATTTGCATGTCACGCCCCATGGCGACGGTGGCCGCTTGGTCATCGAGGTCGACGACAGCGGCAAAGGCTTTGATGTTGCCAAGGTGCTGGCGCGACCGCTGGACAAGGATCGATTATCGGGCCGTGGCGTGAGCTTGGTTCGCCAGCTATGCCATCAGGCCGCGTGGTCCGACGATGGTCGTAGTGCGCGCGTGGAGTTTTTCTGGGAGGCTCTGGCATAATCAGGGCCATTCTTGATCAAGGAGCGAACAAGTGAGCGAAATTCATCTGGATCGCGACGTGCTCAGCACGTTGCGGGAAGTCATGGAGGAGGGGTACCCGGAATTGCTGGATACCTTTCTCAATGATTCCGAAGCGCGCTTGCGCGTGCTGCATGAAGCGCGGGACGCTGAAAAGCTCAGCGCCACGGCCCACAGTTTCAAGGGCAGCAGCAGCAACATGGGTGCCCTGCGCCTGGCCGAGCTGTGTGGCGAACTGGAGCAGCGTGCCAAACAGCCGTCGCTGGGCGGTATCGAAAAACTCGTCAGCGAAATCGACAGCGAATTTGCCCGAGTGCGTATTCTCTGCCGAGAGGAGCGCGAAGGCTTCCATTGCTGAAATCAGCGCCGTTCACACGTTGGCCCGTCCCTTGCATTGCACTGTCTCGACTGCATCTATGATTCCAGTGCAGCGGAGACCATTTTATGCCCGTTACGCCTAATACACTCATCCAGGCCACTGCCCAGGCCAAGCCGCAGGCCGCTGTCAATCCGCTGGCAGCAGGCCCGGACGCCGGGAATAAAGCCTCCAGCTTCGCCCAGGTCTTCGCCAAACAGGCGCCCGTCAAATCACCGGCGGTACCTGAGCCATCGACAAAACCGCTGCGCGACAAGGCCGCCGATAATACCGTCAAGAAGGACGTCGACAGCGATACGACTGCCGCGCCGGAACCGGTGGTTGCCGATAGCGGCAAGCCCTTGCCTGCCGACAAGCCGGCGACTGCCGACGGCAAGACAACGCAAGATGCTCCCGCCGATACGGCTGAAGCTCCGGTAGTGGATGCAGCACCTTCCGATCCGACGCTTGATCCGGCCTTGCTGCCGGACGCCGTTGCTCTGGTGGCCGCCGTCGAGGCTCAGCCTACGCCTGTCGTCACCCCGGCCGAGGCTCCAGTCAGTGCGGTGGTTGCAACTCCCGTCGTTGCCTTAACCACGCCAACCAAGGCAACGGACCCAGTGATCGATCCGGAGTTCGACCCGCAGGCCGATCCACTCGATGCGCTTCCAGCCCTGCGCCTGGCGATGGAGCAGGGCGGTCATGTGTCCGCTTCCAGCCAGGCACAGCCCAAGGCAGCGGCACCGGCGTCCCTAGACGGCGAACCGACGTCGGCCCAGACCTTCGCGGCGGGGATGGCGAGCATGCTCACCGTGCAAGCCGACCAGGACAGTACCGGCGCGGGTAGCCAGGGCGGCGACAAGGCGTTCAGCGGCCTGATCAGCGAAGGCCTCAAGGACCTGACCGCGGCGTCCAGCGATACCCGCGTGGACGATTTCGCCAACCGCCTGGCAGCGCTGACCCAGGCGGCCACGCCAAAAACCGCCAACGCGGTGCCGGTCAACCAGCCTATCGCCATGAACCAGAGCGGCTGGACTGAAGAAGTGGTCAATCGGGTGATGTACTTGTCGAGCGCCAATCTCAAGGCGGCCGACATCCAATTGCAACCGGCTGAACTCGGTCGCCTGGATATCCGGGTGAACATGGTTCCGGACCAGCAGACCCAGATCACGTTCATGAGCGCACACCCAGGCGTTCGCGAAGCCCTCGAAGGCCAGATGCATCGCCTGCGCGACAGTTTTGCCCAGCAAGGCATGGGGCAGGTCGACGTCAACGTATCAGATCAGTCGCGTGGCTCGCAGGGCCAGGATCAGCAAGCGCAGCAGCAAGCCCAGGCGGGACGCACGACTGCCTCCGGTGGTCGAGTGGATTCGGTGGATGAAGTTTTGCCGGCCAGCGTGGCCGAGGTGGCGGCCAGCACCGTCAGCGTGATTGGCACCAGTGCGGTCGATTACTACGCCTGATTCAATGCAGTAAACCCGCGGGAGCGCGTTTGCTCGCGATAGTGGATGTCAGCCAGCGTTGTCCTGGCGGGAATCAACCCTATCGCGAGCAGGCCCGCTCCCGCTTTGTTTGTGGGCGGCGCAAACCACCTGAGCTGCACACTTCTGGCATAACACTTGCTCCTGCCTAGCCGTGCAACAGTGAAACCCCCGATTAGTGACGGATTATTGGCATGGCGAAGAGCGAAGCAGCAGCAGTAAAAGACCCTGCAACCAAAGGCAAACTCAAGATGATCATCATGATCGTTGTGGGCTTGCTCCTGGCGGTGGGTGTTTCCGTTGGGGCGACCTGGTATTTCATGCACAGCGCTCAGAGCAAGCCGGCGCCGGCAGTCGAAGCCGCTCCAGTAGGCAAGCAGCCGGCGATTTTCGAGCCCATGGCCCCGGCCTTCGTGGCCAACTACACCCAGAACGGTCGCCAACGCTACATGCAGGTGAGCATTACCCTGTTGGGACGCAACCAGGCTGACCTGGAAGCGTTGCGGGTACACATGCCACTGATTCGCAATAATCTGGTCATGCTATTTTCAGGACAGAGTTTCGACACCCTGGCCACTCCGGTCGGCCAGGAAATGCTGCGTCAGAAAGCCACGGCCAGCGTTCAGGAGGTGGCTCAGAAAGAGCTCGGCAAAGTGGTGATCGAACAGTTGCTTTTCACTAACTTCGTATTGCAGTAGGAACACGACATGGCCGTGCAGGACCTGTTGTCCCAGGACGAAATCGATGCGCTGTTGCATGGTGTCGACGACGGCCTGGTGCAGACCGAAAACGCTGCTGAACCGGGCAGCGTCAAAAGCTACGACCTGACCAGCCAGGATCGCATCGTTCGCGGACGCATGCCGACCCTGGAAATGATCAACGAGCGTTTTGCCCGATACACCCGCATCAGCATGTTCAACATGCTGCGCCGTTCGGCCGACGTGGCCGTTGGGGGCGTGCAGGTGATGAAGTTTGGTGAATACGTGCACTCGCTGTACGTGCCCACCAGCCTCAACCTGGTCAAGATCAAGCCGCTGCGCGGTACTGCGCTGTTCATCCTCGACGCCAAGCTGGTGTTCAAGCTGGTGGATAACTTCTTCGGCGGTGACGGTCGTCACGCGAAGATCGAAGGTCGTGAGTTCACTCCGACCGAGTTGCGCGTGGTGCGCATGGTCCTGGAGCAGGCCTTCATCGATTTGAAGGAAGCCTGGCAGGCGATCATGGAAGTGAACTTCGAGTACATCAACTCGGAAGTGAACCCGGCCATGGCCAACATCGTCGGGCCAAGCGAAGCGATTGTCGTCTCGACTTTCCACATTGAACTCGACGGCGGTGGCGGCGACCTGCACGTGACCATGCCGTATTCGATGATCGAGCCGGTGCGTGAAATGCTCGATGCCGGTTTCCAATCGGATCTCGAT
Organism: Pseudomonas marvdashtae; assembly: GCF_014268655.2. NCBI lineage: Bacteria > Pseudomonadati > Pseudomonadota > Gammaproteobacteria > Pseudomonadales > Pseudomonadaceae > Pseudomonas > Pseudomonas marvdashtae. Next base: position 4,103,195 of record NZ_JABWQX020000001.1, on the reverse strand, counting down.
GACCAGGACGAGCGCTGGATCAACGCCTTGCGCCAGGACGTGCTGGACGTCGACGTGCCAATCGGCGCGACCGTTGCCCGGCGCCAGCTGCGCCTGCGAGACATCCTGCACATGCAGCCGGGGGACATCATTCCCGTCGAGATGCCGGAAGAGATGATCATGCGCGCCAATGGCGTACCGGCCTTCAAGGTCAAGATGGGCTCTCACAAAGGCAACCTCGCGTTGCAGGTGATCGAGCCGATCGAACGCCGCTGAGCGGTGTCAACCGCTTTAAGTTTGTAACGACTTTTCAGGTTTCTAACCGATTTTTGCCCGCCGAGGACACATGATGGCTGACGATATGAATACCCAGGATGACCAGGCGCTGGCCGACGAATGGGCTGCCGCCCTGGAAGAAACCGGCGACGCCGGGCAGGCCGATATTGACGCGCTGCTGGCCGCCGATACCGGTAACGCTTCCAACCGTCTGCAGATGGAAGAGTTTGGCAGCGTGCCAAAAAGCAACGAGCAAGTGACCCTCGACGGGCCGAACCTGGACGTCATCCTCGACATTCCGGTGTCGATTTCCATGGAAGTGGGCAGCACCGATATCAACATTCGCAACCTGTTGCAGCTCAACCAGGGCTCGGTGATCGAGCTGGACCGCCTGGCCGGTGAGCCGTTGGACGTGCTGGTCAATGGGACGCTCATCGCCCATGGCGAAGTGGTGGTGGTCAACGAGAAGTTTGGCATTCGCCTGACGGACGTGATCAGCCCGAGCGAACGCATCAAGAAGCTGCGCTGAATGAAAGGCTTTCTCGCCGCAGCCTTGATGCTGCCGTTCAGCGTGCTGGCGGCCGAACCGGTGGCCACGGTGGCCGCTGCGCCAGCGGGTGGCAGTGGTATCGCCGGACAATTGGCGCAATTGGTGTTGGGCCTGCTACTGGTGCTCGGATTGATTTTCTTCCTGGCCTGGATGCTGCGGCGCGTGCAACAGGCAGGGCCAGCCGGCAAAGGGCAGGTGATCGACATCATCAGCTCCCGCGCGCTCGGCCCGCGGGATCGACTGGTGCTGGTGCAGGTTGGCAACGAGCAGATCCTGCTCGGCCTGAGCCCCGGCACGATTACCGCCTTGCATGTCCTCAAGGAGCCGGTGCAGGTGCCCGCCACTGAGCAGGCTACCCCCGAATTTGCCCAGCGGCTCATGGAATTGCTGGGTAAAGACCAGAAGGATAAAAAGTAATGCCGTTGCGCATTCTGTTGGCGTTGGCCCTGATGCTGGCCGCGCCGTTGGCGTTTGCCGCCGACCCGCTGTCGATCCCGGCGATTACCTTGGGCACCAACGCCGAAGGGGCACAGGAATATTCGGTCAGCCTGCAGATCCTGCTGATCATGACCGCGCTGAGTTTCATCCCGGCGTTCGTCATGCTGATGACCAGTTTCACCCGGATCATCATTGTCTTCTCGATCCTGCGTCAGGCCCTGGGCCTGCAGCAGACGCCGTCGAACCAGATCCTCACCGGCATGGCGTTGTTCCTGACCATGTTCATCATGGCGCCGGTGTTCGACCGGGTGAACAAGGACGCGCTGCAACCCTACCTGGCGGAAACGCTCAGTGCCCAGGACGCCGTGTCCAGGGCTCAAGTGCCGATCAAGGACTTCATGCTCGCCCAGACTCGCAGCAGCGACCTGGAGCTGTTCATGCGCCTGTCCAAGCGCACCGACATCCTCAGTCCCGACCAGGCGCCGCTCACAATCCTGGTGCCGGCGTTCGTCACGTCCGAACTGAAGACGGCGTTCCAGATCGGCTTCATGATTTTCATCCCGTTCCTGATCATCGACCTGGTGGTCGCCAGTATCCTGATGGCCATGGGTATGATGATGCTGTCCCCACTGATCATTTCCCTACCGTTCAAGATCATGCTGTTCGTGCTGGTGGATGGCTGGGCCTTGATCATCGGCACCCTGGCGGGCAGTTTCGGCGGTGTTTAGACCAATTGCGCAGGTAGGACAATATGACACCTGAAGTAGCGGTAGACCTGTTCCGCGAAGCGCTCTGGCTGACCACGGTGATGGTTGCCATCCTGGTGATTCCCAGCCTGCTGGTGGGTTTGCTGGTGGCGATGTTCCAGGCCGCCACGCAGATCAACGAACAGACCCTGAGCTTCCTGCCGCGCCTGCTGGTGATGCTGGTGACGCTGATTGTCGCGGGCCCTTGGCTGGTGCAAACCTTCATGGAATACATCCTGCAGTTGTACGGCAGTATTCCGCAGTTGATCGGCTGAGCCGATGTCGATGCTCGAGCTGACGGACACCCAGATCAGTACCTGGGTGGCGTCGTTCATCCTGCCGCTGTTTCGCGTCGCCGCGGTGCTGATGAGCATGCCGGTCTTCGGCACGACCCTGGTCCCGACTCGGGTGCGCTTGTATCTGGCCTTGGCGATCACGGTGGTCATTGCCCCGGGACTACCGCCGATGCCGCCCGTCAACGCCCTGGACCTCAGTGCGCTGATGCTGGTGGCCGAACAGATTCTCATCGGTGCCTTGATGGGCTTCTCGTTGCAGCTGTTCTTCCAGGCATTCGTGGTCGCCGGACAAATCATCTCGATCCAGATGGGCATGGCGTTCGCCTCCATGATCGATCCTACCAACGGCGTAAACACCGCGGTCATAGGGCAGTTCCTGACGATGCTGGTGACGCTGTTGTTCCTCGCCATGAACGGACATCTGGTGGTGTTCGAAGTGCTGACCGAGAGCTTCACGACGATGCCGGTGGGTAGCGCGATGCTGGTCAATCATTTCTGGGACATTGCCGGCAAACTCGGCTGGGTCCTCGGTGCGGCGATGCTGCTGGTATTGCCGGCGATCACCGCGCTGCTGGTGGTCAACATTGCCTTTGGCGTAATGACCCGGGCGGCACCGCAATTGAACATCTTTTCCATCGGTTTTCCGCTGACCCTCGTGCTGGGCATGGTGATTTTCTGGGTCACCCTGGGGGATATTCTCAACCAGTATCAGCCGCTGGCCACCCAGGCCTTGCAGCTGCTACGTGATATGGCACAGGCGCGCTGAACCATGGCTGAAAGCGAGAGTGGCCAGGACAAGACAGAAGACCCCACGGAGAAACGCAAGAAAGAGTCCAGGGACAAAGGCGAGGTCGCGCGTTCCAAGGAGCTCAACACACTTGCGATCATGCTCGCCGGCGCTGGCGGCTTGCTGATTTATGGCGGTGGGCTGGCTTTGGATTTGCTGGAAATCATGCGCCTGAACTTCTCTCTGCCCCGAGAAGTGCTACTGAGTCCTGGCGCGATGACGCAGTACCTGTTGCATTCGGGCAAGATCGCAATCATTTCGATGCAGCCGATTCTGATTTTCTTGCTGCTGGCGGCTTTTCTGGGGCCGATTTCCTTGGGGGGGTGGCTGTTTTCCGGCAAGACCATGGCCCCGAAATTCAGCCGGATGAACCCTGCGGCGGGCCTCAAACGCATGTTCTCCACCACGGCTGTGATGGAGCTGCTGAAGGCGCTTGGGAAGTTTCTGCTGATCCTGTTCGTCGCGCTGACGGTATTGCAGGCCGACATCGACGACCTGCTGCGTATCGCCCATGAGCCGCTGGAACAAGCGATTATCCACAGCGTGCAGCTAGTGGGCTGGAGCACCTTGTGGATGGCCTGCGGGTTGATTCTGATCGCCGCCATCGACGTGCCGATCCAGCTTTATCAAAGCAAGCAGAAGCTGATGATGACCAAGCAGGAGGTGCGCGACGAGTACAAGGACTCGGAGGGCAAGCCCGAGGTCAAGCAACGGATCCGTCAGTTGCAGCGCGAAGTGTCCCAGCGGCGAATGATGGCGGCCATCCCCGACGCCGACGTGGTCATCACCAACCCGACCCATTTCGCCGTGGCGCTCAAGTACGACCCCGAAAAAGGCAACGCACCGGTGTTGCTGGCCAAGGGCAGCGATTTCCTGGCGCTGAAGATCCGTGAGATCGCCGTGGCCAACGAAGTGATGCTGCTCGAATCTCCGGCGTTGGCGCGGTCGATCTACTACTCCACTGAGCTCGAGCAGGAAATCCCGGGTGGCCTGTATCTGGCCGTGGCCCAGGTGCTGGCCTACGTCTACCAGATTCGCCAGCACCGTGCGGGCAAGGGCAAGCGCCCCGAACCGCTCAAGGACCTGCCGATTCCGCCGGATCTGCGGCGTGATTCCTGAGGCGGTAGGCACCCCTCCAAACCTATCTATTTCAACCTCCGGCAAAAGTTGGAAGGCTTCTTGCAATACCCCGCCTGCGCCCCTTCCGGGCGTCAAAAGTTTGCTTCACAGGAACGGGGAATTTTGGTGGATCGCTCTCAGTTACTCAGCAATGCGCGCAGCAACGTAGCAGACCTCAGCCGGGGTAATCTGGGCGTGCCGCTGTTGCTGCTGGTCATGCTCGCCATGATGATGCTGCCGGTCCCGCCGTTCCTGCTGGACGTGTTCTTTACGTTCAACATCGCTTTGTCGATCGTCGTGCTGCTGGTGTGCGTATACGCTTTGCGGCCGCTGGATTTCGCCGTCTTCCCGACCATTCTGCTGGTGGCCACGCTGATGCGGCTGGCGCTGAACGTAGCGTCGACGCGGGTTGTCATGATCCACGGCCACGAAGGTCACGAAGCCGCTGGTAAGGTGATCCAGGCTTTTGGCGAGGTGGTAATCGGCGGTAACTACGTGGTCGGTATCGTGGTTTTCGCGATCCTGATGATCATCAACTTCGTCGTGGTGACCAAGGGTGCCGGGCGGATTTCCGAGGTGAGTGCGCGTTTTACCCTCGATGCGATGCCCGGCAAGCAAATGGCGATCGACGCCGACCTCAACGCCGGCCTGATCGACCAGAACCAGGCCAAGGCCCGTCGTCTTGACGTGGCTCAGGAAGCCGAGTTCTACGGTTCCATGGACGGTGCCAGTAAATTTGTGCGCGGCGACGCCATTGCCGGTCTGTTGATTCTGTTCATCAATCTGATCGGCGGCATGGCCGTGGGTATTTTCCAACATGGCATGACCTTCGGTGACGCCGGCAAGGTTTACGCCTTGCTGACCATCGGTGACGGTTTGGTGGCGCAATTGCCATCACTGTTGTTATCCACAGCCGCCGCGATCATGGTGACCCGTGCTTCGGGCTCCGAAGACATGGGCAAGCAGATCGGCCGCCAGATGTTCGCTTCGCCCAAGGCCCTGGCCGTGGCCGCGGGCCTGATGGCAGTCATGGGGATCGTGCCGGGCATGCCGCACTTCTCCTTCCTGTCCATGGCTGCGATGGCGGCGGGTGGCGCCTACCTGTTCTGGAAGAAGCAGAATGTGCAAAAGGTCCAGGCGTTGGAAGAGGTCAAGCGCCAGCAGGAACTGCTGCCGTCGCCGGCCCGCGCCATGGAAACCAAGGAACTGGGCTGGGACGACGTGACGCCGATCGACATGATCGGCCTGGAAGTCGGCTATCGCCTGATTCCATTGGTCGACCGCAACCAGGGTGGTCAGTTGCTGGCGCGGATCAAGGGCGTGCGCAAGAAGCTGTCCCAGGACCTGGGCTTCCTGATGCCCACCGTGCACATCCGCGACAACCTCGACCTGGCGCCGAGCGCCTATCGCCTGACGCTCATGGGCGTGATCCTGGCCGAAGCCGAGATCTACCCGGACCGCGAGCTGGCGATCAACCCGGGGCAGGTCTACGGTTCGCTCAACGGCATTACCGCCAAGGATCCGGCTTTCGGCCTGGAAGCGGTGTGGATCGAAATCAGCCAGCGAGCCCAGGCCCAGTCCCTCGGTTATACCGTGGTGGACGCCAGCACCGTGGTCGCGACTCACTTGAACCAGATTTTGTACAAGCACTCCAGCGAGCTGATCGGCCACGAGGAAGTCCAGCAACTGCTGCAAGTACTGGCCAAAGGCTCACCGAAGTTGGCGGAAGAATTGGTGCCGGGCGTGGTTTCGCTGTCGCAATTGCTCAAGGTATTGCAAGCGCTGTTGGCCGAACAAGTCCCGGTGCGCGACATTCGCAGCATCGCCGAAGCGATCGCCAACAACGCTTCGAAGAGTCAAGATACCGCCGCCTTGGTCGCTGCGGTGCGGGTCGGCGTATCCCGTGCAATCGTCCAAAGCATTGTAGGCACTGAGTCTGAGCTGCCTGTGATCACTCTGGAGCCAAGGTTGGAACAGATATTGCTCAATAGTCTGCAGAAGGCAGGACAAGGCTCGGAAGAGGGTGTTCTGCTGGAGCCAAGCATGGCCGAGAAGCTGCAACGTTCGTTGATCGATGCGGCCCAACGGCAAGAGATGCAAGGCCAACCGGTGATCCTGCTGGTGGCCGGTCCGATTCGCGCGATGCTCTCGCGATTCGGGCGCCTCGCGGTCCCGGGGCTGCATGTGCTGGCGTACCAGGAAATACCGGACAACAAGCAAGTGACCATCGTTGCGACAGTAGGGCCCAACGGCTGAGGTAGTGGTTTATGCAAGTGAAGCGTTTTTTCGCCGCCGATATGCGTCAGGCCATGAAACTGGTTCGTGACGAGCTGGGCGCTGAAGCAGCCATCATCGGCAACCGTCGTATCGCCGGCGGTGTCGAGCTGACGGCGGCTCTGGATTACAAATTGTCGGCGCTGGCCCCGCGGGTTCCGAACATGGAACTCGAGGACGAGCTGCGCAAGACCCAGTCGCGCATCGCCAGCGCCCAGGCCGAGCTGAGCCTGCGCAGCAGCGAAGGCGAGGGCAGCGCGGGCACCAATCGCCAATTGTTCGCCGGTCAGCCATTGACGGCCGGCCTGCCGCTGACCGCTGCCGAACCGCTGATCGAGCCAGCCCTGGCCGAGCCGCGTCGTCCGGCACCGGTGCAGGCAGCGCCAGCGGCGGGTGTTGACCCACGTGCCCTGGACTCGATGCGTTTCGAACTCAACAGTTTGCGCGAGCTGATGGAAGTCCAGCTTGGCTCGCTGGCCTGGAACCAACTGCAAGGCAGCCGTCCGGCCCAGGCCAACCTGTGGCGTCGCCTGCAACGCATTGGCCTGTCCGGCCCGTTGTCGCGCGACCTGCTGGCGCTGATCAACGGCATCGAAGAGCCTCGCCAGGCCTGGCGCATGTTGCTTGCACACCTGGCGCGGATGATCGCCACGCCGGAAGTCGAGCCATTGGAGGAGGGCGGCGTCATCGCCATGGTCGGCCCTGCCGGCATGGGCAAGACCACCACCCTGGCCAAGCTTGCGGCTCGTTATGTACTCAAGTACGGCGCTCAGAGCATCGCGCTGGTGAGCATGGACAGTTTCCGCATCGGCGCCCAGGAACAACTCAAGACCCTGGGTCGGATCCTCAATGTGTCGGTGACCCATGTGGATCCGGGCCAATCCCTGGCCCAGGCGCTGGAGCCTTTGATGCGCAAGCGTGTCGTGCTGATCGACACCGCCGGCCTGCAAGCCAGCGATCCGGCCCTGCGCATGCAGCTCGAAAGCCTGGCCGGGCGTGGCATCAAGTCAAAAAATTATCTCGTGTTGGCAACCACCAGCCAGAAACAGGTTCTAACCGCCGCATACCACAGCTACAAACGCTGCGGGCTGGCCGGCTGCATCCTGACTAAACTGGACGAAACGGCAAGCCTGGGCGAGGTGTTGAGCCTGGCAATCGGTCATGAACTACCGGTGGCCTACCTGACCGACGGGCCGCGGATCCCGGATGATTTGCATCTGCCGCGCCGTCATCAACTGGTCAGTCGTGCCGTGAGTGTGCAAATGCAGGAAGAACCCAGCGAAGAAGCCATGGCTGACATGTTCGCTGATATCTACCACAGCCCGACCAAGCAGGTTGGCTGAGGTAATCATGAATATTTTTTGTACCTACATCGATGGTCTGCCATGCATTGTTCCGAGTGAACGCGCAGCCAGTAATGTGGCCTCCGTCTAAGTAAGACAAGGTAAAGAACGAACATGGGCAGCATGCATCCCGTACAGGTGATCGCGGTGACCGGCGGCAAAGGTGGCGTCGGGAAGACTAACGTGTCAGTGAACTTGTCCCTGGCTCTGGCAGAGCTTGGCCGACGGGTCATGCTGCTGGACGCCGACCTGGGCCTGGCAAACGTCGACGTGTTACTGGGGCTTACCCCCAAGCGCACGCTGGCGGACGTGATCGAAGGTCGCTGTGAACTGCGTGACGTGCTCCTGCAGGGGCCGGGCGGGATTCGCATCGTGCCGGCTGCCTCCGGCACCCAGAGCATGGTTCACCTGACCCCAGCCCAGCACGCGGGCCTGATCCAGGCTTTCAGCGACATCGGTGACAACCTCGATGTGCTGGTGATCGACACGGCCGCCGGCATCGGCGACTCGGTTGTCAGTTTCGTGCGCGCCGCCCAGGAGGTCCTGCTGGTGGTGTGCGACGAGCCGACGTCCATCACCGATGCCTACGCCCTGATCAAATTGCTTAACCGCGACTATGGCATGAACCGCTTCCGCGTCCTGGCCAACATGGCCCAGAGCCCGCAGGAAGGCCGGAACCTGTTCGCCAAGTTGACAAAGGTCACGGATCGCTTCCTGGACGTCGCCCTACAATACGTCGGCGCAGTGCCTTACGACGAAAGCGTACGCAAGGCTGTCCAGAAGCAACGTGCCGTTTATGAAGCCTTTCCACGTTCCAAATGCGCGCTGGCGTTCAAGGCGATCGCCCAGAAGGTCGATACCTGGCCACTGCCGGCCAACCCACGCGGGCATCTGGAATTTTTCGTCGAGCGTCTCGTGCAACAAACAGCAGGGCCCGTGTTATGACAGCCAGCGGTTACAACCATCTCTACAAAAAATCGGCACGGGACGCCCAGTACGAATTGATCGAGCGTTACGCGCCCCTGGTCAAGCGCATCGCCTATCACTTGCTGGCGCGCCTGCCGGCCAGCGTCCAGGTCGAAGACTTGATCCAGGCGGGCATGATCGGCTTGCTCGAAGTGTCGAACAAATACGACGCGAGCAAGGGCGCCAGTTTCGAGACCTATGCCGGTATCCGCATTCGCGGGGCGATGCTCGATGAAGTCCGCAAGGGCGACTGGGCGCCGCGTTCGGTGCATCGCAATACGCGTATGGTCAGTGACGCGATTCGCGCTATCGAAGCTAAAACCGGACGTGACGCTAAAGATCACGAGGTTGCGGCCGAACTCCAGTTGAGTCTCGATGATTATTACGGGATTTTGAACGATACCTTGGGCAGTCGCCTGTTCAGTTTCGACGACCTTTTGCAGGACGGCGAACACGAAGGGCTGCACGAGGATAACGCGAGTGCTCACATGGAGCCGTCGCGTGACCTGGAAGATGAACGTTTCCAGAGCGCGCTGGCGGATGCGATTGCCAATCTGCCGGAACGTGAGCGACTGGTCTTGGCGCTGTACTACGACGAAGAGCTGAACCTCAAGGAAATCGGTGAGGTCCTGGGGGTCAGCGAATCGCGGGTCAGCCAGTTACACAGCCAGTGCGCGGCCCGCTTGCGGGGGCGTTTGGGGGAGTGGCGAGCGCGCTGACGGGCAGTGTGGGGACGCTGCGAGCGGGGCTGGCACGGCATGTGTGTGCCGGGCCAGTCTCATCCGTTGTGCTCCAGACCGTTGTCGAGTGTTATGCCGGAATTGATTGAAATGGCGCGTCCAGGTGCTGGGCGCGTTTAAGACTGCTTGGAGGTCGAATTGGACAAGAACATGAAAATCCTCATCGTTGATGACTTCTCAACGATGCGGCGGATCATAAAAAACCTGTTGCGTGACCTCGGGTTCACCAACACGGTCGAGGCCGACGATGGCATCACTGCCATTCCCGTCCTCAACAGCGGGAGCATCGACTTTCTGGTGACTGACTGGAACATGCCTGGCATGACCGGTATCGACTTGCTGCGCCACGTGCGCGCCGACGAAAAACTCAAGCACCTTCCGGTGCTGATGGTGACTGCCGAAGCCAAGCGCGAGCAGATCATCGAAGCGGCCCAGGCCGGTGTAAACGGCTATGTGGTCAAACCCTTCACGGCCCAGGCGTTGAAAGAGAAGATCGAAAAAATCTTCGAACGCATCGGTTAACGGCGCCACGGGGGAGCTATGGACAACGAATCTTCAATGGGTGATTTCGAATCGACCCTGAAAAAACATGCCCGCGAACTGGTCGACAGCCTTGAAAAGGGCCGCTTCGGTGATGCGGTTCAAATGATTCATGAGCTCAACCAGACCCGTGACCGAGGTCTGTACCAGGAAGTCGGCAAGCTCACCCGTGAACTGCACAGTGCGATCGTCAATTTCCAGATCGACCCGAACATGCCACAGGCCGAGGAAGTCTCGCAGATCACCGACGCCACCGAGCGCTTGGGTTATGTGGTCAAGCTGACCGAAGCCGCCGCCAACCGCACCATGGACCTGGTGGAAAGCGCAACACCCCTGGTCAACGGCCTGAGCGATGAAGCCCAGGCGTTGAGCACCGATTGGGGTCGGTTCATGCGTCGCGAAGTCGGCGCCGAGGAGTTTCGGGAGCTGGCCCGTCGGGTCGACGGTTTCCTGACGCGAAGCAGCACCGAGAACCGTGCCGTGGCGAGCAACCTCAACGACATTCTGCTGGCCCAGGATTACCAGGACCTGACCGGTCAGGTGATCAAGCGCGTGACCCAACTGGTCACCGAAGTGGAAAGCAATTTGCTCAAGCTGGTGTTGATGGCCAGCCAAGTCGACCGCTTTGCCGGCATCGAGCACGACCGTGAAGCGATGCTTGCTGAAAAAGATCCACAAAAACATCTCTCTCAGGGTGAAGGTCCGCAGATTCATGCCGATAAAAGAGAAGACGTTGTGTCCGGTCAGGACGATGTGGACGATTTGCTGTCCAGCCTTGGATTTTGAGTTTTAGCCCTATTTTAGGAGCAGCCATTAATGAGCTTCGGCGCCGATGAAGAGATCCTTCAGGATTTCCTGGTTGAGGCCGGCGAGATTCTAGAGCAACTTTCCGAACAACTGGTCGAGCTGGAAAGCCGACCTGATGATGCGGACCTGCTCAATGCAATTTTTCGCGGTTTCCACACTGTAAAAGGAGGCGCCGGCTTCCTCCAACTCAACGAGCTGGTGGAGTGCTGCCACATTGCCGAGAACGTGTTCGACATCCTGCGCAAGGGTGAGCGTCGCGTTGATTCGGAACTGATGGACGTGGTGCTCGAAGCGCTGGATGCGGTCAACAGCATGTTCAGCGAAGTGCGCGAGCGCTCGCCGGTCACCGCTGCCACCCCTGAGTTGCTCGCCGCGCTGGCACGCCTGGCCGAGCCGCAATCGGCTGACGAAGCCGCGCCTGCCGAACCTGTGGCTGAAGAGCCGGTTGCCGAGGCATCGGGTGACATCACCGATCATGAATTCGAATCGCTGCTGGACTCGCTGAACGCCGTCAAGGCACAGGCTGAGGCTCCGGCCGCGCCTGCTGCGCCAGCCACCGGCGCAGCTGCCAGCGACGAAATTACCGACGCTGAGTTCGAGTCGCTGCTCGACCAGCTTCACGGCAAGGGTCAGTTTGCTGCCGATGCCGTCGCAGCCCCGGCGGCCCCGGCCCCGGCCGCGCCAAAGGCGGCTGGCGATAATTCCGACATTACCGATGATGAGTTCGAGGCGTTGCTCGATCAGCTGCATGGCAAGGGAACCTTTGCCGTCGATGCGCTGGATTCGGCCATCGCTTCCGCGCCGACCCCGGCCAAGCCAGCCGCCGCGGCAGCTGGCAGCGACCTGATCAGCGATCACGAATTCGAATCACTGCTCGACGAGTTGCACGGCAAGGGCAAGTTCAGCGAAGTCGGTACGGCCTCTGCCGCGCCGACGGCTACCGCTGCGCCTGTCGCCAAGGCCGCGCCAAAACCGGCCGCCAAGGCACCCGAGCCCAAGGCCGAGACACCCAAGCCCGCCGCTGCTGCACCGGCGCCTGCCCGTGCGCCGGCTGCCCCGCCCGCCGAAAAACCGGCCAGCGAAGCCGAGACTACCGTTCGGGTCGACACCGCGCGCCTGGACGAGATCATGAACATGGTCGGCGAACTGGTGCTGGTGCGTAACCGCCTGGTGCGCCTGGGCCTCAACAGCCAGGACGAAGCCATGTCCAAGGCCGTGTCCAACCTCGACGTGGTCACGGCCGACTTGCAGACCGCGGTCATGAAGACCCGGATGCAGCCGATCAAGAAAGTCTTCGGGCGCTTCCCGCGCCTGGTTCGTGACCTGGCTCGCCAGCTCAAGAAAGAAATCATCCTGGAACTGGTGGGTGAAGAGACCGACCTCGACAAGAACCTTGTCGAGGCCCTGGCCGACCCGCTGGTCCACTTGGTGCGCAACGCGGTCGACCACGGCATCGAGTCGCCGGAAGAGCGCGAAGCCTCGGGCAAGGTCCGCGGCGGCAAGGTGATCCTGGCCGCCGAGCAGGAGGGTGACCACATCCTGCTGTCGATCTCCGACGACGGCAAGGGCATGGACCCGAACGTGCTGCGCGCCATCGCGGTGAAACGCGGCGTGATGGACAAGGATGCGGCCGATCGCCTGAGCGAATCCGAGTGCTACAACCTGATCTTCGCCCCGGGTTTCTCGACCAAGACCGAGATTTCCGACGTGTCGGGTCGTGGCGTGGGCATGGACGTGGTGAAAACCAAGATTTCCCAGCTCAACGGCTCGATCAACATCTACTCGACCAAGGGCCAGGGCTCCAAGATTGTCATCAAGGTCCCGTTGACCCTGGCGATCATGCCGACCCTGATGGTGATGCTGGGCAACCAGGCCTTCGCCTTCCCGCTGGTCAACGTCAACGAGATCTTCCACCTCGACCTGTCGCGCACCAACGTGGTGGACGGCCAGGAAGTGGTGATCGTGCGGGACAAGGCCTTGCCGCTGTTCTACCTCAAGCGCTGGCTGGTCAGCTCCGCCGCTCATGTCGAGCAGGGCGAAGGCCATGTGGTGATCCTTTCGGTGGGCACCCAGCGGATCGGCTTCGTTGTCGATCAATTAGTTGGCCAGGAAGAAGTGGTCATCAAGCCATTGGGCAAGATGCTCCAGGGCACCCCGGGCATGTCCGGCGCCACCATCACCGGCGACGGCCGCATCGCGTTGATTCTCGATGTGCCTAGCATGCTCAAGCGCTACGCCGCTCGGCGTATTTGATTCTGGAGGGGCGTGGCCCAGCGCCGCGCCTCGTCTAACGGAGTGTTTATGGTAGTTAAAGTCCTGGTGGTGGACGATTCGGGGTTCTTCCGCCGCCGCGTCTCGGAAATTCTTTCAGCGGACACGAGCATTCAGGTCGTCGGCACGGCGACCAATGGTAAAGAGGCGATCGATCAAGCCCTGGCACTCAAGCCGGACGTGATCACCATGGACTACGAGATGCCGATGATGGATGGCATCACGGCGGTGCGGCATATCATGCAGCGCTGCCCGACCCCGGTATTGATGTTTTCCTCCCTGACCCACGAAGGCGCTCGCGTCACCCTCGATGCGCTGGACGCCGGGGCCGTGGATTTCCTGCCAAAGAATTTCGAAGACATTTCGCGCAACCCGGACAAGGTCCGGCAGATGTTGTGCGAGAAAGTCCATAGCATCTCCCGCAGCAACCGACGCGTCAGTGCCTACAGCGCACCTGCGCCTGTGCCTACGGCCGCGCCGACGCCTGCGCCAACGCCAGCGTCGTCCAGCGGTTTCAACCTGGCACCGGTTCGCAGTGCTCCGGCACCCGCTCCCGCTCGTTCGGCGCCTGCCAGCGCTTCGTCGTCGGCGCCCAAGCGCAAGGCTTACAAGCTCGTCGCCATCGGCACGTCCACGGGCGGCCCGGTCGCGCTGCAGCGGGTCCTGACCCAGTTGCCGGCCAATTTTCCGGCCCCCATCGTGCTGATCCAGCATATGCCTGCCGCGTTCACCAAGGCTTTCGCCGAGCGCCTGGACAAGCTGTGCAACATCAGCGTCAAGGAAGCCGAGGATGGCGACATCCTGCGTCCAGGGCTGGCGCTGCTGGCGCCGGGTGGCAAGCAGATGATGATCGACGGCCGTGGCGCGGTGAAAATCCTGCCGGGCGATGAGCGTTTGAATTACAAACCATGCGTCGACATTACCTTCGGTTCCGCCGCGAAATCCTACGGCGACAAAGTTCTGGCGGTGGTGCTCACCGGCATGGGCGCCGACGGTCGCGAAGGCGCGCGCTTGCTCAAGCAGGGCGGCAGTGCGATCTGGGCCCAGGATGAAGCCAGTTGCGTGATCTATGGCATGCCGATGGCGATCGTCAAGGCGGACCTGGCCGATGCGGTCTACAGCCTGGACGACATCGGTAGACACCTGGTCGAGGCGTGCCTGTAATGGATGTGCTCAGCCTGATCGGCATCATCATGGCGTTTGTCGCCATCATTGGTGGCAATTATCTGGAAGGCGGTCACCTGGGCGCGCTGGCCAACGGCCCGGCCGCACTGATCGTGATCGGTGGCACCGTCGGCGCTGCGTTGTTGCAATCGCCGATGAGCGCGTTCAAGCGCGCCATGCAGGTACTGGTCTGGATTTTGTTCCCGCCTCGGGTCGATCTGGCCGGAGGCATCGACCGCGTCGTCAACTGGAGCCTCACCGCTCGCAAGGAAGGCTTGCTGGGTCTGGAAGGGGTGGCCGATGCCGAACCCGACAACTACTCGCGCAAAGGCCTGCAATTGCTGGTGGACGGCGCCGAACCGGAAGCGATCCGCAGCATCCTGGAAGTGGATTTCTACACCCAGGAAAGCCGCGACATCGAAGCGGCCAAAGTCTTCGAAAGCATGGGCGGCTACGCGCCGACCATCGGCATCATCGGCGCGGTCATGGGCCTGATCCACGTGATGGGCAACCTGGCCGATCCGTCGCAACTGGGCAGCGGTATCGCCGTGGCCTTCGTTGCCACGATCTACGGCGTGGCGAGTGCCAACCTGGTGTTGCTGCCGATTGCCGCCAAGCTCAAGTCCATTGCATTGCGCCAGTCGCGCTACCGCGAAATGTTGCTGGAAGGCATCCTGTCGATCGCCGAAGGCGAGAACCCGCGCTCCATTGAGTTGAAGCTCCAGGGCTTCATGGACTGATGGAGGATATGGAAAATGGCCCGTCGCAGGCATCGTGAAGAACACGTCAACCATGAACGCTGGCTGGTTTCCTACGCCGACTTCATCACGCTGCTGTTCGCTTTTTTCGTGGTCATGTATTCGATCTCGTCGGTCAACGAAGGCAAGTACAAAGTGATCTCCGAGGCGTTGATCGGGGTCTTTACCGACTCCGACCGCGCCCTCAAGCCCATTCCCATCGGTGACGAGCGTCCGAAGACAACGACACCGGCCAAGCCTCTGGTCAGGGACGCCGAGCAGGTCGACGCCGGCATTGCCGGTGGCAGCGACCCGCTGAAGAGCATCGCCGATGACATCAGCGCGGCGTTCGGCGACCTGATCAGTTCCAACCAGATGACCGTGCGCGGCAATGAGTTGTGGGTCGAGATCGAACTCAATTCCAGCCTGTTGTTTGGCAGTGGCGACGCGATGCCCAGCGACATGGCGTTCACCATCATCGATAAGGTCGCGACAATCCTGAAACCGTTCGACAACCCGATCCACGTCGAAGGCTTCACCGATGACCAGCCGATCCGCACTGCGCAGTACCCGACCAACTGGGAACTGTCCTCGGCCCGTTCGGCGAGCATCGTGCGCATGCTGGCCATGCAGGGCGTCAATCCCGGTCGGCTGGCATCGGTGGGCTATGGCGAGTTCCAGCCGGTGGCGAACAACGCCACCGCCGAAGGCCGTGCGCGCAATCGGCGGGTGGTGCTGGTGGTCTCGCGCAACCTCGATGTCCGTCGCAGCCTGACCGGCACTGGCACGGCGAACGCAAAACCGGATGCGGCATTGAAGCGGGCTGGCACACAAACTGCACCGCCCCCGGTCAAGTCGCCGGTAAGACAGAACGCCGTCAATTCTCCGTCACCGGCTTTATAACCGAGCTATTTCTCGGTCGAGCGCGTCTCGATCGGGAGGAACGATCCGAATGAGAGTCTGGGCAGTCGCCAATCAAAAAGGTGGTGTGGGCAAAACCACATCTTCCATCGCTCTAGCCGGTTTGCTGGCCGAGGCGGGCAAGCGCGTGGTCATCGTCGATCTGGATCCCCACGGCTCGATGACCAGTTACTTTGGCTACGATCCCGACAGCCTGGAGCACAGCAACTACGACCTGTTCCTGCACAAGGGTAGCGTGCCCGAGGGCTTGCCGGGACAGTTGCTGTTGTCCACCAGCGACGAGCGGATTTCCCTGTTACCGTCGAGCACGGCCTTGGCCACCCTGGAGCGCCAATCGCCTGGTCAGAGCGGCCTGGGGCTGGTGATCGCCAAGAGTCTGGCGCAGCTGTGGCAGGATTTCGATTACGCAATCATCGACAGCCCGCCGTTGCTCGGGCTGTTGATGGTCAATGCCTTGGCGGCGAGCCAGCAGTTGGTGATTCCGGTGCAGACCGAACATTTGGCCGTGAAAGGCTTGGAACGCATGGTCAACACCCTGGCGATGGTCAACCGCTCGCGCAAGCAATCGCTGGCCTTCAGCATCGTGCCGACCTTGTTCGACCGCCGCACCCAAGCGTCCCTCGGCACCCTGCGTGTGCTGCGGGACATGTACCCGGACGACATCTGGCAAGGCTATATCCCGGTTGATACCCGCCTGCGCGACGCCAGCCGCGCAGGCGTCACGCCGTCGCAATTCGACGGCAAGAGCCGTGGCATACTGGCCTACCGTGCGCTTCTCAAGCACCTGCTGGCCCAGCAGCTCGTTCCGCAGCAGGTGGCTTGAGGTGATGAGGTTCTCCATTGACGTTGTGTTCGCTTGCGGGCGCTCAAGTCCTGCCGTATCCATGCCGATAACCTTTTCAAGTGGCGCACAGTTCCTATGAACCGCCCGATCAAGACAACCTCGCGTCCGCAAATGGCCTTGCAGTCCTATCTGGACGGGCTATTGCAGGAAGCGACTGAAGAATTACCGGCGCAGCCGACTGCGGCCGAGGCGTTGCCCGGGCCGGTCGAAGCCGAGCCTGAAGCGGTGCTGGATGAGTTCCAGGCGGCGGTGCTCGAAGAGCAGGCCCGTGATGCACGGCCGCCAGTGGCTGCCGCAGTGCTCGAGGCGCCGACCAGCAAGCCGCAGGTGGCGGTGATGCAAGCGCCTGCGCCGATCCTGGCGCCGGTTTCGACCGTCGCACCGTTGTTGCAAGGCCTGGCGACGCCGGTGGTGGAAATCTACCTGCCGCCGAGCAGTCCGCCGCCGCCGGTGCCGGGCGATGACCGTCCGGCGTGGGCTGCCGAGCCGTTCGAGTGCCTGTTGTTCGATGTCGCCGGGTTGACCCTGGCGGTGCCGTTGGTCTGCCTGGGATCGATTTATTCCCTGGCTGGCCAGGAATTGACACCGTTGTTCGGCCAGCCGGAGTGGTTCCTCGGGATCCTGCCGAGCCAGGCCGGCAACTTGAAAGTGCTGGATACCGCGCGTTGGGTCATGCCGGACCGTTATCGCGATGATTTTCGCCAGGGCCTGCAGTACGTGATTTCAGTGCAGGGTTACGAGTGGGGTTTGGCGGTGCACCAGGTCAGCCGTTCGCTGCGCCTGGACCCGAACGAAATCAAATGGCGCAGCCATCGAGGGCAACGGCCATGGCTGGCCGGTACGGTGATCGAACACATGTGCGCCTTGCTGGACGTTTCCGAACTGGCGGAGCTGATCGCCAGCGGCGGGGCAAAACACCTGGACGGCGCCAAGCCGGTCCGCAAACCAATATAAGACAACCGGTGGCGCAGGGCGCCGCCGGACAGAACACACACCGCCACAGGCGGTTTTTCGAGGGGTCAGGGTATGAATGATAAAGCGTCGTCTCAAAAGGGTTCTGAAGATCCGATTCTGCAATGGGTGACCTTCAAGCTCGATAACGAAACGTACGGCATCAACGTGATGCGCGTTCAGGAAGTGCTGCGCTATACCGAGATCGCCCCGGTTCCAGGTGCGCCAAGTTATGTACTGGGGATCATCAACCTGCGTGGCAACGTGGTCACGGTGATCGATACCCGTCAGCGCTTCGGCCTGCAAAACGCCGAGATCAGCGACAATACCCGGATCGTCATCATCGAAGCCGACAAGCAAGTGGTTGGCATCATGGTCGACAGCGTTGCCGAAGTGGTTTACCTGCGTCAGTCAGAAATCGAGACGGCGCCGAACGTGGGTAACGAAGAGTCCGCCAAGTTCATCCAGGGCGTGTGCAACAAGAACAACGAGTTGCTGATCCTGGTTGAACTGGACAAGATGATGAGCGAAGAAGAGTGGTCGGAACTGGAGAGTATCTGATTTGATTCTTGAGGTAGCAGTCATTGTCCTGTTCCTTTTCTGGGCAGGCACGCTGGCGATGTTCGTGGCGTACATCCGCGCCCAGCGGCAGATCGCCGCTGAGCAGGCCCAGGGCGATGCGCTGCGCGACCAGCGCATCCGCGACCTGGCCAAGCGCGTCGACGATTACCAGAACGGCACCGTGCGCATGGGCGAAGCGCTCCATGAGCTGCGTGCCGTCGTCGCGCCGTTGCCGGACAAGTTGGCGCAACTGGAACAACGCGACCCCTCCAGCCTGTCCTTCGCCCAAGCCGCCCGACTGGTCGGCATGGGCGCCAGCGTCGACGAACTGACCCAAGCCTGCGGCCTGACCCAGGCCGAGGCGGAGTTGATGAGCAAGTTGCACAAGGGCGGTTGATTGCTTTGAGCGGCAAGCTGCAAGAGATCGCAGCCTTTGGCGGTGCCTATAGAGGTTCAAATACCTCTATAAGACCTGCCGGAGGTTGCGATTTTTTTTTCAACCCGTAGCCTTTGAAACGCATTCCCCGTGGCGAGGGAGCTTGCTCCCGCTGGGGCGCGTAGCGGCCCTAAGTTTTTGGCGGTCGCTGCATACTTGGGGCGGCTGCGCCACCCAGCGGGAGCAAGCTCCCTCGCCACGGGAGCAGCGTCGTCTCTGGTCAGTAATCATCCCCCCGATCCGTCACATCCTTCTCGACAGGCTGCGCATGCGGGTCAAACCCTTGGGGAAACTTGCCCTTCAGGTTCCAGGCAAACGCAATGATCTCGGCAATCGTGCGGTACAGCTCTTCCGGGATGCTGTCGCCCAACTCCATCCGTGCCAGAAGCTTCACCAACTCGGCATTTTCGTAGATCGGCACTTCGCTTTCCCGGGCGATGCGCAGGATTTCCTCGGCCAGGGCTTCGTCGCCCTTGGCGGTGAGGGTCGGGGCGTGGTGGCCGTCGTACTTGAGGGCGATGGCCTGGCGGGGTTCGGTGTGGGTTGTCATGCGGTTTCATCCACCCAGCGTTGTTCCAGGCGAGTCTTCGGGCCTTGAGGCGGAGTGCCGACGTGGCAGTCCAGTTCGCCGACGTTCAGCCCGCACGTCACCAGGCGTTCACGCAACGCGGCCAGGTTGCTTTCGATCAGGCTCGCGGTGTACGGCCTTTGCGCCCATAACTGGCTGGACAGGCTGCCGCTGAGCAACTGCGCCTGGATCTGCAGCGGCCCCAGCGGCTCCATATCGAACGCCAGCTCTACTCGCCAGAGCTGCTGTTTCGGTTCGTGTTGTTCCCGGCGTTCATCGGGCTGTTCCCGGGGCGGGGTTTCCTCGCGTTGGAACTTGACCTGCAACGGCACGATGTCCTGCAGGTTGCGCATCGGTATCTCCAACTGCCAAGTGCTCATCAGCCGACCGTCGTCGGTCAGCCCGGTTTGCTCCAGGCTCGACAATTGATGGCTTTGCAGGCGCGACACGGCGGCAGCCGCCAGGCGCAACAGATGTTCCAGATCGCCTTCTTCGTCTTGGCCTTTGAGCAGTCGCGACGGCAGGGGGAAGACTGTCGGTTGCGGCTTGGCGCTGACTTGGCCGAGCATGCCCAGGGCGCTGCGCACGAAGCTGGGCAGTGCCTGGGCCAAAGTATTGGCGGCGATGACCGCGGTAAGGTTGGTGGAGGCGGGCAGGGCCGGTGTCAGTTGGGCGATCAGCTTCAATAGGTCGCCTTTCATGTCCGGCGCCAGGCTCGGCGGTTGACCGGCCAGCAGTTTGCTTTCCAGGAACACGCCACTGGCGACCATGGCCTGGGCCAGGCCCTTGGGGCTGCTCAGTTGCTGCATGTCGGGCAGATTGGCCAACAGCCGTGTGACGGCGGCGCGCAGCTCGGGCCCGGCGTCGTCGCTAGCGGGAAGGTTTTGCAGGGCGGTGAGCAAGCCGTCCAGCGAACCCTGGCGGCTCACTTGCGTCACCAGTTGCTGGCTCACCGCCAATTGCTCCTGGCGATTGCTCAGGGGAACGAATTTCAACGTCTGGGCATCTTGCACCTGGGCACTCAACAGCGTGCCGATGCGCAATGGCTGGGGGCTGTCGATGTCCAGCGTACTGCCGGCCTGGACGGTGTTGAGCAGGCTCACCAGCGAGCGATACACCGCCGGTTGCCCGGGCAATTGCGGCAACGCCTGGCTGGTCAGCACTTTGCCCTGCAGCAGCGTACCCACGGGCAGTTGCGTCGTGTCGATTCGGGTCAAGGTGGCAACGCTGGAGGCCAGGGCCTGCTGCACGGTAATCGCCAGGTTGCTGGCGGACGGTTGGGTCACGGCCAGGCTGGTGCCTTGCGGCAATGGTTGGGTGCTGGTGGCCTGCACCGTGGCCTGGCGACCGCTTTCCAACGTGACCTTGAGCAGCAGTTGAAACGCCTGGTCCGCCTGTTTGAGCGACAGCACCTCGGCCTTGGCGGTCTGGCCGGGCCCGATCAGGCCTTCAGCCGGCGCCAGCAGCTTGAGCAGCTCGCCAGTCACCGCTGGCATGCGCGTGGTTGCCGTTGGCTGAGGCAGCGGCGGGATGTTCATGTCGCCTGTCATCTGCGGTCTTACCTTGGGGAAATAAGCCCTCTTGGGAGTAGGGCTTCACATGTATAATGCCGCCCGCCTTCCAGGGAGTGGCAAAAACCTCGCTTTTGTTGACGCAGCTCTGTGGAACAGGCCATCAATGCATCTATGCTGCACCACTTTAACGGCCGCTGCATTGCCGACTTGAACCGTATAAGGCCCGTGATCCCTTGACCAGTCCTCTCTTGCAAACCGTTGGCCTCGCCTGTGAGCGAGACCTGCGACTGCTTTTCGAAAATCTCGAATTGAGACTCTCCCGTGGCGATATGGTGCAGATCAGTGGGCCCAACGGCAGCGGCAAGACCAGCCTGTTGCGCCTGCTGGCCGGGTTGATGCAGCCCACCGCCGGCGAGGTGTTGCTCAATGGCCATCCTTTGCACAGCCAGCGCAGCGAGCTGGCCCGCAACCTGCTATGGATCGGCCATGCCGCCGGTATCAAGGATCTGCTGACCCCTGAAGAAAACCTCAGTTGGCTCTGCGCGCTGCATCGGCCGGCCGGGCGCGAGGCGATCTGGCAGGCCTTGGCGGCGGTAGGTTTGCGTGGCTTCGAAGATGTGCCGAGCCACACCTTGTCCGCCGGGCAGCAACGCCGCGTGGCCCTGGCCCGGTTGTACCTCGACAGCCCGCCGCTGTGGATTCTCGACGAACCTTACACCGCCCTGGACAAGCAGGGCGTCGCGCAACTTGAAGAACATCTGGCCCGGCATTGCGAGAACGGTGGGATGGTGATCTTGACTACTCACCACACATTGGCCCGGATGCCGTCCGGTTATCGCAACATCGATCTGGGGAACTGGGCGGTATGAGTGTGTTTGGCCTGTTGCTTGCCCGTGAGGGGCGCCTGCTGTTTCGCCGTCCGGCCGAACTGGCCAACCCGTTGGTGTTCTTTGCGATTGTCATCGCGCTGTTCCCGTTGGCGGTCGGTCCAGGGACTCAATTGTTGCAAACCTTGTCGCCTGGGCTGGTCTGGGTGGCAGCGCTTTTATCGGTCCTGCTCTCGCTGGACGGGCTTTTCCGCAGCGATTTCGAAGACGGTTCCTTGGAACAGTGGGTCCTTTCGTCGCACCCCCTGGCCCTTCTGGTTTTGGCCAAGGTACTGGCACACTGGGTTTTTTCCGGCCTGGCGTTGGTGTTGCTTTCACCACTGCTGGCGATGATGCTGGGGTTGCCCGCTGAATGCATGCCGGTGTTGCTGTTGTCGCTGCTGCTGGGTACGCCGGTGCTGAGCCTGCTCGGCGCGGTGGGCGCGGCGTTGACAGTGGGGCTCAAGCGCGGCGGCCTGTTGCTGGCCTTGCTGATCCTGCCGTTGTACATCCCGGTGTTGATCCTGGGCAGCGGCGCCTTGCAGGCGGCGTTGCAAGGCATGCCGGCGACTGGTTACCTGCTGTGGCTTGGGAGCCTGACCGCCCTGGCGATAACCCTGACACCCTTTGCAATAGCCGCTGGCCTGAAGATCAGCGTCGGCGAATAATAATGAGGCCTGGTCAAAAACTGACCACTTCTTCTTGAAGTAAAGGCCGACCTGGCGACTCGTGATGGCGAGCCGCGACCGTGATGGAAACTGCAATGAACTGGACCTGGTTTCATAAGCTCGGCTCACCCAAATGGTTCTACGGCATCAGCGGCAAAATGCTGCCTTGGCTGAGCGTCGCCGCCCTGTTGCTGATCGGCATCGGCCTGGTCTGGGGCCTGGCCTTCGCGCCGCCGGACTACCAGCAAGGCAACAGCTTTCGGATCATTTACATCCATGTTCCGACGGCGATGCTGGCCCAGTCCATCTACGTAATGCTGGCGGTATGCGGTGTGGTCGGGCTGGTGTGGAAGATGAAACTGGCCGACGTCGCCTTGCAATGCGCCGCGCCCATCGGCGCCTGGATGACTGCCGTGGCGCTGGTCACCGGGGCGATCTGGGGCAAGCCGACCTGGGGCTCGTGGTGGGTCTGGGATGCACGACTGACGTCGATGCTGATCCTGCTGTTCCTGTACTTCGGTCTTATTGCGCTGGGCAACGCCATCAGCAATCGTGATAGCGCCGCCAAGGCCTGCGCGGTGCTGGCGATTGTCGGCGTGATCAACATCCCGATCATCAAATACTCGGTGCAATGGTGGAACACCTTGCACCAGGGCGCGACGTTCACCCTCACGGAAAAACCGGCGATGCCGGTGGAGATGTGGCTGCCGCTGTTGCTGACAGCGCTGGGTTTCTACTGTTTCTTCGGCGCGGTGCTGTTGCTGCGCATGCGCCTCGAAGTGCTCAAGCGCGAAGCCCGGGCCAGCTGGGTGAAGGCCGAAGTACAGAACAGCCTGGAGGCCGCTCGATGAGTTTCGCGTCATTCGGCGATTTCCTCGCCATGGGCCATCATGGCCTGTATGTCTGGTCAGCCTATGGCATTTGCCTGGCGGTGCTGGCCCTCAACGTGGCGGCGCCGATCCTGGCCCGCAAGCGGTATCTGCAACAAGAGGCGCGTCGTCTGCGCCGGGAGAACGGTCAGTGAATCCGCTGCGCAAAAAACGTCTTGTCATCATCCTTGCGATCCTCGTCGGGGTCGGCGCTGCGGTCGGCCTGGCCCTGAGCGCTTTGCAGCAAAACATCAACCTGTTCTACACGCCGACCCAGATTGCCAACGGCGAAGCGCCCGAGGACACCCGCATCCGCGCCGGCGGCATGGTGGAACAGGGCTCGTTGGTGCGCTCTGGCGATTCACTGGACGTGAAGTTCAACGTCACCGACTTCAACAAGACCGTGACCATCACCTATCGCGGGATCCTGCCGGACCTGTTCCGCGAAGGGCAAGGCATCGTCGCCCTGGGCAAGATCAACGCCGACGGCGTGGTAGTGGCCGATGAAGTGCTGGCCAAGCACGACGAGAAATACATGCCGCCGGAAGTGACCAAGGCCTTGAAAGACAGCGGCCAGTCGGCGCCCGCTCCCGTGAAGGAGGGTTGATCGATGACCGGTCTCTTTATTCCCGAGTTGGGCCACCTGGCGATGATCCTGGCCTTGTGTTTTTCCGTGGTGCAGGCAGTGGTGCCGTTGCTCGGTGCCTGGCGTGGCGACCGTTTGTGGATGAGCCTGGCCCAGCCGGCGGCATGGGGGCAGTTCGCGTTCATGCTGTTTTCCTTCGGTTGCCTGACCTACGCGTTCATGGCCGATGATTTTTCCGTGGCCTATGTCGCCAGCAACTCCAACAGTGCCTTGCCCTGGTACTACAAGTTCAGCGCGGTGTGGGGCGCTCACGAAGGGTCGCTGTTGCTCTGGGCGTTGATTCTCGCCGGCTGGACCTTTGCGGTCTCGGTGTTCTCCCGGCAATTGCCGCAAGTGATGCTCGCCCGCGTGCTGGCGATCATGGGCATGATCAGCATCGGTTTCCTGCTGTTCCTGATCGTCACCTCCAACCCGTTCGAGCGCATCCTGCCGCAAGTGCCAATGGACGGTCGCGACCTCAATCCGTTGCTCCAGGACATCGGCCTGATTGTCCATCCACCGATGCTCTACATGGGCTACGTCGGATTCTCCGTGGCCTTCGCCTTCGCCATCGCCGCGTTGCTCGGGGGTCGCCTCGATGCGGCCTGGGCTCGCTGGTCGCGCCCGTGGACCATCGTTGCCTGGGCCTTCCTCGGCATCGGCATCACCCTCGGTTCGTGGTGGGCCTACTACGAGCTCGGTTGGGGCGGCTGGTGGTTCTGGGACCCGGTGGAAAACGCCTCGTTCATGCCATGGCTGGTCGGTACGGCGTTGATCCACTCCTTGGCCGTTACCGAAAAGCGCGGCGTATTCAAGAGCTGGACCGTGTTGCTGGCCATCGCGGCCTTCTCCTTGAGCCTGTTGGGCACGTTCCTGGTGCGTTCCGGCGTGCTGACGTCGGTGCATGCCTTTGCCTCGGACCCTGAGCGCGGTGTGTTCATCCTGATGTTCCTGCTGTTCGTGGTCGGTGGTTCGCTGACCCTGTTCGCCCTGCGTGCCCCGGTGGTGAAGAGTCAGGTTGGCTTTAACCTCTGGTCACGGGAAACCCTGCTGCTGGGCAACAACCTGGTGTTGGTGGTGGCGGCGTCGATGATCCTGCTGGGGACGTTGTACCCGCTGGTGCTCGACGCATTGTCCGGGGCCAAGCTGTCGGTCGGCCCGCCGTACTTCAACGCGTTGTTCATCCCGCTGATGGCGATCCTGATGGTGGTGATGGCGGTCGGCATGCTGGTGCGCTGGAAAGACACGCCGGTGAAATGGCTGGTAGGCATGTTGACACCGGTGCTGCTGGGCACGGCTGCCCTGGCCGTGGTGGCTGGCGTTGCCTATGGCGACTTCAACTGGGCGGTGCTGGCAACGTTTGCGCTGGCGGCCTGGGTGTTGCTGGCCGGTGTGCGGGACATCTTCGACAAGACCCGCCACAAAGGCCTGATCAAGGGCCTGCCGACGCTGACCCGCAGTTATTGGGGCATGCAGATCGCTCACTTGGGCATCGCCGTCTGTGCCTTGGGCGTGGTGTTGTCCAGCCAGAACAGCGCCGAGCGCGACCTGCGCCTGGCGCCGGGCGAGTCCATGGACCTGGGCGGTTATCAGTTCGTCTTCGAGGGCGCCAAACACTTCGAAGGCCCGAACTTCACCTCCGACAAAGCCACCGTGCGGGTCATTCGCAACGGCCAGGAAATCACCGTGCTGCATCCGGAAAAACGCCTCTACACCGTGCAGAACTCGGTCATGACCGAAGCCGGGATCGATGCCGGTTTCACCCGCGATCTTTACGTGGCGCTGGGCGAATCCCTGGGTGATGGCGCGTGGGCGGTGCGGGTCCACGTCAAGCCGTTCGTGCGCTGGATCTGGTTCGGTGGCTTGCTCACCGGCTTGGGTGGGGTGCTGGCGGCGCTGGACCGGCGTTATCGAGTCAAGGTGAAAGCTCGGGTGCGTGAAGCCCTGGGTGTGAATGGAGCCACTGCATGAAACGTTGGTTGATGGTGTTGCCGCTGGCGCTGTTCCTGTTGATGGCGGTGTTTTTGTACCGTGGGCTGTATCTGAATCCGAGCGAGTTGCCCTCGGCGATGATCGGCAAGCCGTTCCCGGAGTTTTCCTTGCCCTCCGTGCAAGGTGACAAGACCCTGACCCGCGCCGACCTGCTGGGCAAGCCGGCGCTGGTCAATGTCTGGGGCACCTGGTGCATTTCCTGCCGGGTCGAGCACCCGGTGCTGAACAAACTGGCCCAGAACGGCGTGGTGATCTACGGCGTCAACTACAAGGACGTCAACGCCGATGCCCTCAAGTGGCTGGCCGAGTTCCACAACCCTTATCAATTGGACATCCGCGACGAAGAAGGCACCCTCGGCCTGAACCTGGGCGTCTATGGCGCGCCGGAAACGTTCTTCATCGACGCCAAGGGCATCATTCGCGACAAGTTTGTCGGCGTGATCGACGAACAGGTCTGGCGCGAGAAACTGGCGGCCAAGTATCAGGCCCTGGTGGATGAGGCCAAGCCATGAAGCGCTGGTTAGCTGCCGTCGTTCTTGGCTTGAGCCTGGCCGGCGTGGCTCACGCCGCCATCGACACCTATGAGTTCGCTAACGAGGGTGAACGCGAGCGGTTTCGCGAACTGACCAAGGAACTGCGCTGCCCCAAATGCCAGAACCAGGACATCGCCGACTCCAATGCTCCAATTGCCACCGACCTGCGCAGGGAAATCTTCCGCATGCTCGGCGAGGGCAAGGACAACCAGCAGATCATCGATTTCATGGTTGATCGCTACGGTGAGTTCGTGCGCTACAACCCGGCCCTGTCCTCCAAGACCGCGCTGCTCTGGTTCGGCCCGGCCGGGCTGCTGCTGGGTGGTTTGGTCGTCATTGCGGTGATCGTGCGTCGCCGCCGGGTCCAGCGCAGCGCCGACCCGGACACGCTTTCTGTCGAAGAGCGCCAGCGCCTCGACCAACTGTTGGAAAAAACCAAGCATGATTGATTTCTGGCTCGCCGCAGGTCTGCTCCTCCTGGTTGCCCTGAGTTTCCTGTTGATTCCTGTGTTGCGCGGTCGCCGCGCCCAGTTGGAAGAAGACCGCACCGCGCTGAACGTGGCGCTGTACCAAGAGCGCGTCGCCGAACTGCAGGCCGAGCGGGAGGAGGGCGTGCTCAACGCCGCGCAACTGGACACTGGCCGCGCCGAGGCCGCGCGGGAACTGCTCGCCGACACCGAAGGCGCCGATGCGCCGCGTGAATCCCGCTTGGGCAAGCCGTTGCCACTGCTCGCTGCTGTGCTGGTGCCGATATTGGGCCTGGCGCTGTACCTGCATTTTGGCGCCAGCGACAAGGTCGAGCTGACCCGTGAGTTCGCCCAGGCGCCGCAGTCGATGGAAGAAATGACCTTGCGCCTGGAGCGCGCCGTGGCGGCACAACCGGACTCCGCCGAGGGCCTGTATTTCCTCGGTCGGACTTACATGGCGCAGGACCGGCCGGCGGACGCGGCGAAGATCTTCGAGCGCACCGTGGCGGTGGCCGGTCGTCAACCCGAGCTGCTGGGCCAGTGGGCCCAGGCGCAGTATTTCGCCGACGGCAAGAAATGGTCGGACAAGGTCCAGGCCCTGACCGACGAAGCGCTGAAGCTCGATCCGAAGGAAGTCACCAGCCTCGGGCTGTTGGGGATTGCCGCGTTCGAAGGCGAGCGCTATCAGGAAGCGATCGATTATTGGGGGCGCCTGCTGGCGCAATTGCCTGAAGGCGACAAGTCCCGTGAAGCATTGCAGGGCGGCATTACCCGCGCCAGCGAGAAGCTCAAGGCCAGTGGCGGCAAGGTCGCTCAGGCGCCAGCGACCAAGGCTGCGGCGCTGCTCAAGGTGCGTGTCGACCTGGATCCGGCCCTCAAGGCCAAGGTGCAACCGGGCGACAGCGTGTTCATCTTCGCCCGCGCCGTTTCCGGTCCGCCGGCGCCGCTGGCGGCCAAGCGCCTGACCGTCGCCGACCTGCCGGCCAACGTCGAGCTGGGCGACGCCGATGCGATGATGCCGCAACTGAAACTGTCCAACTTCCCCGAAGTCCAACTGGTGGCGCGCATCTCCCGGGCCGGTCAACCGACCGCCGGCGAGTGGATCGGTCGCAGCCAACCCTTGGCGAGCAGTACCACCGCGCTGCAACAATTGACCATCGACAGTCCGGACCAATGACAGGAACTCGCACCATGACCGCCATCGCTCGTATGACCCTGCTTACGCTCGTCCTGGGCCTGAGCGCTTGTGCGGTTCAGCGCCCACCGGAGCCTTCGACGCCGTTACCGCCCATTCCGCCGTCGACACCGACCACCAAGCCGGTGCCGTCGACCGCGCCTGGCAAACCTGTAACCCCGAACAAACCGGCCAAACCAGTGCCGCGCACCTCCGCCAGCTTCGCCCCGCCACCGGGTGGCAACAGCCACTGGGATGCCAAGCTCGGGGTTTATGTCCTGGATAACCAGACCAACACCTTCTACCGCCAGCGCACCTATTACCGCTGGAACAACGGCTGGAGCCGCTCCGTCAGCCCGAACGGGCCATGGGAAGAGACCACCATCGAGGGTGTGCCGGCGGGGCTCGGACGCAAATTCAACTGACGACTGCGATCATTCCCACGCTCCGCGTGGGAATGCCGCCCCGGGACGCTCCGCGTCCTCTGTGACGCAGAGCGTCACTGGATGCATTCCCACGCAGAGCGTGGGAACGATCGGTAACGCTGCGTTGCGGCGTCAGACAGTAGAAGGTTCGACCTGTCATCCCCAGCGTCGTAGAATGCGCGCCTTTGCGAGCCTCATTGGCCAACCGCGTATTTATCGGAGCACCTGACCATGACGACCACCCCGACCGGCGATTACCTGGAAACCCTCTACGAAGGCTACGGCCAGCGTTTTCGCATGGACAAGCTGCTGCATGAGGTGCGCACCGAGCACCAGCACCTGGTGATCTTTGAAAACCCGCGCATGGGCCGGGTCATGGCCCTGGACGGTGTGATCCAGACCACCGAAGCCGATGAATTCATCTACCACGAGATGCTGACCCACGTGCCTATCCTGGCCCATGGCGCGGTCAAGCGCGTGCTGATCATCGGTGGTGGCGACGGCGGCATGCTGCGCGAAGTGACCAAGCACATCGGCATCGAGCACATCACCATGGTCGAGATCGACGGCACGGTGGTGGACATGTGCAAGGAGTTCCTGCCCAACCACTCCAAGGGGGCCTACGACGACCCACGCCTGAACCTGGTGATCGACGACGGCATGCGTTTTGTCGCCACCACCCAGGAAAAATTCGACGTCATCATTTCCGACTCCACCGATCCGATCGGTCCTGGCGAGGTGCTGTTTTCGGAAAACTTCTACCAGGCGTGCCATCGCTGCCTGAACGAAGGTGGCATCCTGGTGACCCAGAACGGCACGCCATTCATGCAGCTGGGCGAAGTGCAGACCACCGCCGGACGCCTGCACGGTTTGTTCGCCGACTGGCATTTCTACCAGGCGGCCGTGCCGACCTACATTGGCGGCGCCATGACCTTTGCTTGGGGCGCGACTGATCCTGCCTATCGCAAGTTGTCGCGTGAAACCCTGCGCGAGCGTTTCATCGGCAGCGGCATCGTCACCCGCTACTACAACCCCGAGATCCATATCGGCGCCTTTGCCATGCCGCAATATGTGTTGCAGTCGATCAATAAGCCGAGCAACGACTGATTCAATGAAAATCGCTGTGGCGAGGGGATAAATCCCCTTGCCACAACGATGCTCGACTCCAGAGAACGGGCGCTTTTGTGTTTCCAGATATTCATTGAACGAAATTTTCACGAAACCTTGCGGACAATCCCACGCGCTTTTAGCGCCGCGGTTATTTAATGGCAATGCCATGGCCGTTGGTGCAAGATTTGCGCTTTCGCGAAAGCCCCGGGCCTGTCATTGGCCAACAGAGGGCGCGCCGTTGTTCTTTTCTGTTCCTCCAATTCCAATAGGTCCCTAAACGACATGGCAATCCCGGACGCCCTGAGTCAGCAGCGCACCACGCATCGCCTGCTGCAACCGACCGTCAAATCGCACCTGGCCTATACGTTGCTCTGTGCCTTGGTGATGATGGTCATGCTGAGCCTGCTGCGCGTTGCGCTGCTGGTCTATAACCGCGAAATGATCCTCGACACCCCAGCCTCCACCTTCGTTGAAGCATTTGCCAACGGCCTGCGTTTCGACTTGCGCCTGGTGGTCTATCTCTGCATTCCGCTGCTGCTGGCTTTGTTCAGCGCGCGGGCGATGGCGGCGCGTGGATTCTTTCGTTTCTGGCTGACCGTCACCTCCAGCATCGCGCTGTTCCTCGGCCTGATGGAAATGGACTTCTACCGTGAGTTCCACCAGCGCCTCAACGGCCTGGTCTTCCAGTATGTGAAGGAAGACCCGAAAACCGTGGCGAGCATGCTTTGGTACGGTTTCCCGGTAGTGCGTTACCTGCTGGCCTGGGTCGGCGGCACCCTGCTCATGAGCCTGGCGTTCAAGGGCGCCGATCGCGCCACCCGGCCGCGTGGGCCTTTCAGCGGAGGCAGCATCGGCACACGCCAGATCGCCCCGTGGTACGGACGTGTCGCGGTGTTCATGATCTGCTTGGTGGTGGCGGTGGCCGCTGCGCGTGGCACCCTGCGCCAAGGCCCGCCGCTGCGTTGGGGCGACGTCTACACCACGGATTCGAACTTCGCCAACCAATTGGGCCTCAACGGCACGTTGTCGCTGGTGGCGGCGGCCAAGAGCCGGATGTCCGAAGACCGCGACAACATCTGGAAAGCCACCCTCGAGCAACCGCTGGCACAACAGACCGTTCGCGACATGCTGGTGATGCCCGACGACAAACTGGTGGATACCGAGACGGCCGCCGTGCGCCGCGACTACACGCCGCCGGCCGACAAGACGCTGCCGATCAAGAACGTGGTGGTGATCCTCATGGAAAGCATGGCCGGTCACTCGGTGGGCGCCTTGGGCGCGCCGGGCAACATCACGCCTTACCTGGACAAACTGTCCAAGGAAGGCTTGCTGTTCGACCGCTTCTTCTCCAACGGCACCCACACTCACCAGGGCATGTTCGCCACCATGGCGTGTTTCCCGAACCTGCCGGGCTTCGAATACCTGATGCAGACGCCGGAAGGCAGCCACAAGCTGTCGGGCCTGCCACAGTTGCTCAGCGCGCGTGAATACGACGACGTGTATGTCTACAACGGCGATTTTGCCTGGGACAACCAGTCAGGCTTCTTCAGCAGCCAGGGCATGACCAACTTCATCGGGCGCAATGACTATGTGAACCCGGTGTTCTCCGACCCGACCTGGGGTGTGTCCGACCAGGACATGTTCGATCGTGGCCTGATCGAGCTCAAGGCGCGGGAAAACGGCAAGCCGTTCTATGCCTTGCTGCAAACCCTGTCCAACCACACGCCGTACGCGCTGCCGACACCGTTGCCAGTCGAGCCGGTCACTGACCGTGGCAGCTTGAACGAACACCTGACCGCCATGCGTTACTCCGATTGGGCGCTGGGCCAGTTCTTCGAGAAGGCGCGCAAGGAGCCTTACTTCAAGGAAACCCTGTTCGTCGTGGTCGGTGACCATGGCTTTGGCAACGAGCGCCAGATCACCGAAATGGACTTGGGTCGTTTCAACGTGCCTATGCTGCTGATCGGGCCGGGCATACAGGAGAAGTTCGGCCAGCGCAACCACACCGTGGGCACCCAGGTCGATATCGTTCCGACCATCATGGGGCGGCTCGGTGGCCAGGTACGCAACCAGTGCTGGGGCCGCGACCTGTTGAACTTGCCGGCGGGCGATACCGGGTTTGGCGTGATCAAGCCGTCGGGCAGCGAGCAGACCACGGCGATCATCCGCGACGACAAGATCCTCGTGCTGCCAAGGGAGAAGGAAATGGCGCCGAAGATGTATCGCTACGAACTGGGCGCCACTCCGCGTGCAGAAGTCATTCCGGATGCACCGGAAACGGCCGAGATGAAACTCAAGCTCGAATCGTTCCTGCAAACCGCGACCAAGAGCCTGATGGATAACACCGCAGGCGTTATAGACGGCAAGCCGGACTGATATCGGCGACCCATAAAAAAAGAGGCCCGAAAGGGCCTCTTTTTTTGCGCCTGGTATTTATATCTTGCCGAGTAACAGCAGGACCAACAGCACCACCAGTACTACGCCGATGATACCGGACGGGCCATAACCCCAACTTCTGGAGTGCGGGAAGACCGGCAGGCCACCGATCAGCAGGAGGATCAGGATGATGATTAGAATAGTGCCCATTGTTGATTTCCTTATTGGTCAGTTCTGGAGTGATGTAACTTTTAACTGCCAGCGCGCATGCATTAAATCCGGGCGGCTTAATAAGTCCGACCGTAACGTCCTGTAAAAAATTCAATGTTTTTTGTTGTTGCCATAACGCATCACTTTGGCGCCCGCAGGTTTCAGGTCAAGACCTCTAAACCGCCTGCGGTTTGCCCCCGCCATTCAGCAATCTGATGGAGCGTGGGTCCGGCCGGCGCCTTCGCTACACTCGGCCCATCTCTCCCGGAACAACAAGGCTGTTTCCCTATGCAAAATCGCATGATGATCACTGGTGCCGGCTCTGGCCTGGGTCGCGAAATCGCGCTGCGCTGGGCCCGCGAAGGCTGGCGCCTGGCCTTGTCCGATGTCAGCGAGCCTGGCCTGCTGGAAACCCTCAAGCTGGTGCGCGCCGCAGGCGGCGACGGCTTTGTCCAGCGCTGCGATGTGCGCGACTACAGCCAGCTCACGGCGTTTGCCCAGGCCTGCGAGGAAAAACTCGGCGGCATCGACATCATCGTCAACAATGCCGGCGTAGCTTCAGGCGGGTTCTTCAGCGAACTGTCCCTGGAGGATTGGGACTGGCAAATCGCGATCAACCTGATGGGCGTGGTCAAGGGCTGCAAGGCGTTCCTGCCGCTGCTGGAAAAAAGCCGTGGGAAGATCATCAACATCGCTTCCATGGCTGCGCTGATGCAGGGCCCCGCCATGAGCAACTACAACGTGGCCAAGGCCGGTGTGGTGGCGCTGTCGGAGAGCCTGCTGATCGAGCTGGCGCAGCAGGAGATTGGCGTGCATGTGGTCTGCCCGTCATTCTTCCAGACCAACCTGCTGGACTCGTTCCGCGGCCCGACCCCGGCCATGAAAGCCCAAGTCGGCAAATTGCTGGAAAGCTCGCCCATCAGCGCCGCCGACATCGCCGATTACATCTACCAGCACGTCGCCCAAGGCGAGTTCATGATCCTGCCCCATGAGCAGGGGCGCATGGCGTGGGCCACCAAGCAAAAGAATCCCAAACTGCTGTATGACGAAATGACGGCCATGGCTGACAAGATGCGCGCCAAAGCCCGTCAGAACCAGGGTTGACCCCATGCTCCAATGTCCTCAGGATGGCGCGCTCGTGCCTTCCTGATGGACTGCTCCATGCTCAACTATTTGTGGTTTTTTCTCGCCGCACTCTTTGAAATCGCTGGCTGCTACGCCTTCTGGATGTGGTTGCGCCAAGGCAAGAGCGCCTGGTGGATCGGGCCGGCGCTGCTCAGCCTGACGCTGTTCGCCCTCTTGCTGACCCGCATCGAAGCGACGTACGCCGGTCGTGCGTATGCCGCCTACGGGGGAATTTATATCATCGCTTCCATTGGCTGGCTGGCCGTCGTGGAGCGTGCCCGGCCGCTGGGTTCCGACTGGATTGGCGTGGCGCTCTGCGTGTTGGGCGCGGGTGTGATTCTGTTCGGGCCGCGGTTCTCCGGTCCTTGAATTGACCCGGTGCCTGACCGGGTTTTGCAGGACG
The DNA here is from genome assembly GCF_014268655.2 of Pseudomonas marvdashtae. Classification (NCBI taxonomy): domain Bacteria; kingdom Pseudomonadati; phylum Pseudomonadota; class Gammaproteobacteria; order Pseudomonadales; family Pseudomonadaceae; genus Pseudomonas; species Pseudomonas marvdashtae. Next base: position 4,069,524 of record NZ_JABWQX020000001.1, on the reverse strand, counting down.
TTTCCTTCAGCCACCGGAGTTTTGTTTGTAGGGGGTTACTGAATTCCCGCCGGTACCTTGTGCACAGAAAACAGGCCGGGCATGGTCTAGGTCCAGACATTCTTAAGGACAAGAGCCATGCTCGTACTAAGCCGCGCTGTAGGTGAATTGATTTCCATAGGTGACGACATTTCCGTCCGTGTGCTGTCGATCAGCGGCAGCACCGTGCGTTTCGGCGTGGAGGCGCCTCGGCACGTCGACGTCCATCGCTCGGAAATCTACGACAAGATCCAGAGAAAAAAGGCCCAGGCCGCACGCAAGGCCTGTTCAGTCGAATAGGTGCTTGGGCACGTCATGCTTGAGCATCAGTTGGCACTGTTCGCTCTCGGGGTCGAAGACAATCATGGCCTGGCCTTTGGTCAGGGCCTGCCTGACCCGCAGGACTCGCGTCTCCAAAGGCGTATCGTCGCCATTGTCAGTCCCATCGCGGGTGACGAAATCCTCGATCAGGCGGGTGAGCGTGTCGACTTCGAGTTGGTCGTAAGGGATCAGCATTGTAGGGCTCCGCTAAACAATGAGGCGGATGCTACGGTGGATAGGCCGTCGCGGCTAGCCTGGGCTTCGCGACGGCTGTTCCAGTGATATCCCTTAATGCTTGAAGCCGGATCACTGATCCGAACGCTGCCCGATCAGGCTGTCGACTGACGGCACGCGGGTATCGCTTTCCATCTGCGCATCGTGTTCGATCTGGTGGCTGAAGCGGTCCAGCGATCCCTGGGCGGGTTGCGCGTCGCTGGCAAACACCGGTGGACTGAGGATATACGCGCCCAGCAAGCGGCTCAGTGCGGCCAGGCTGTCGATGTGGGTGCGCTCATAGCCATGGGTGGCGTCGCAGCCGAAAGCGAGCAGGGCGGTGCGGATGTCGTGGCCGGCGGTGATGGCCGAGTGGGCGTCGCTGAAGTAGTAGCGGAACAGGTCGCGGCGCGCCGGCAACTCGTTCTCGCGGGCCAACTTCAACAGGTGGCGCGACAGATGATAGTCGTAGGGGCCTCCGGAATCCTGCATCGCCACGCTCACCGCATGTTCGCTGGAGTGCTGACCGGGTGCGACCGGAGCGATGTCGATCCCGACGAACTCACTGACGTCCCAGGGCAATGCCGCCGCCGCGCCGCTGCCGGTTTCCTCGGTGATGGTGAAGAGTGGGTGACAGTCGATCAGCAACTCTTCGCCGCTGTCGACAATGGCCTTGAGCGCTGCCAGCAACGCGGCAACCCCAGCCTTGTCATCCAGGTGTCGGGCGCTGATATGGCCACTTTCGGTGAATTCCGGCAACGGGTCGAAGGCGACGTAATCGCCGATACCGACCCCCAGTGTTTCGCAATCGGCGCGGGTGGTGCAGTAGGCGTCCAGGCGCAGTTCGATGTGGTCCCAACTGATGGGCATTTCATCCACCGCAGTGTTGAACGCGTGCCCGGACGCCATCAACGGCAACACACTGCCGCGGATGACGCCTGTGTCGGTAAACAGGCTGACCCGGCTGCCCTCGGCAAACCGACTGGACCAGCAACCTACCGGGGCCAGCGTCAGGCGGCCGTTGTCCTTGATGGCTCGAACCGAGGCACCAATGGTGTCCAGGTGCGCCGACACGGCCCGGTCAGGGCTGTTCTGGCGGCCCTTGAGAGTGGCGCGAATCGTCCCGCGCCGGGTCATTTCGAACGGGATGCCCAGCTCTTCGAGTCGCTCGGCGACATACCGCACGATGGTGTCGGTGAAACCGGTGGGGCTGGGAATGGCGAGCATTTCCAGCAGGACTTTTTGCAGGTATTCGAGATCCGGTTCGGGAATTTTACTGATCATGGAAACTCCTCACGGAACGTTAAGTTGGATGACGCATGATCGTTCCTACGCTCAGCGTGGGAATGCAGCCCGTGGCGCTCTGCGTCACCTGGACGCGGAGCGTCCCTTGAGGCATCCCCACGCGGAGCGTGGGAACGATCTGTCAGAGAGATATTTCAGACCGCCGCCTGGCTATGGGGAAACAACATATCCACAAAGCGTTCGGCGGTAGGTTGCGGTTCGTGGTTGGCCAGGCCGGCGCGCTCGTTGGCTTCGATGAACACGTACTCCGGCTGATCGGCCGCAGGCACGAGCAGGTCCAGACCGACCATGGGAATGTCCAGCGCCCGCGCGGCTCGTACGGCGGCATCGTTCAGGGTCGGATGAAGAATGCCGGTCACGTCTTCCAGCACGCCGCCGGTGTGAAGGTTCGCAGTACGACGCACGAACAGATGCTCGCCCGCGGGCAACACGCTGTCATAGTCGTAGCCGGCCGCACGCAACGTGCGTTCGGTCTCGGCGTCCATCGGAATCTTGCTTTCGCCTCCTGTGGCAGCCTGGCGTCGGCGGCTCTGGGCTTCGATCAGCGCGCCGATGCTGTGTTGGCCGTCACCGATCACTTCCGCCGGTCGTCGGATGGCCGCTGCCACCACTTCAAAGCCGATCACCACGATTCGCAGGTCCAGGCCCTCATGGAAGCTTTCCAGCAGCACGCGGCTGTCGAATTTGCGCGCCGCTTCGATGGCGTCCTGTACCTCTTCGATAGTCCGAAGGTCCACCGCCACGCCCTGGCCTTGTTCACCGTCCAGCGGCTTGACCACCACGCGCTCGTGCTCATCGAGAAACGCCAGGTTGTCGTCGGCATTGCCTGCCAGCTGTTGGGCCGGCAAATTCAGGCCAGCGTTCTTCAACACTTTATGGGTCAGGCTCTTGTTCTGGCACAAGGTCATGCTGATGGCGCTGGTCAAGTCGCTCAGCGATTCCCGGCAGCGGATCCGTCGGCTGCCATGCACCAGGGTGAACAGCCCGGCCTCGGCATCATCCACCTGAACTTCGATGCCGCGACGGTGCGCCTCATCGACAATGATTCGCGCGTATGGATTGAATTCCGCCTCGGGACCAGGCCCGAGGAACAGCGGCTGGTTGATGCCGTTCTTGCGCTTGATGGCGAAGGTCGAGAGGTTGCGAAAGCCAAGTTTGGCGTAGAGGTTCTTCGCCAAGCGATTGTTGTGTAGCACTGACAGGTCGAGGTAGCTCAAGCCTCGGCTCATGAAGTGCTCGATAAGATGACGCACCAGCACTTCGCCAACACCGGGGCGCGAGCACTGCGGGTCCACCGCCAGGCACCAGAGGCTGCTGCCGTTTTCCGGGTCATTGAAGGCCTTCTGGTGATTGAGGCCCATGACGCTGCCGATCACCGCGCCGCTGTCGTCGTCTTCGGCCAGCCAGTACACCGGGCCGCCCTGATGGCGCGGGGTCAATCGCTGGGGATCAATGGGCAGCATAGCGCGGGCCTGGTAAAGCTGGTTGATGGCTTGCCAGTCGGAATCGCCCTGGGCCCGGCGAATCCGAAAACCGCGAAACACCCGCGTGGCTTGTCGGTAGTCACTGAACCACAGGCGCAGGGTGTCCGACGGATCGAGGAACAGATGCGCCGGTTCCAGCCCGAGCACTTGCTGGGGCGCGGCGACGTACAAGGCAATGTCGCGTTCGCCGGGTTGTTCGTTGAGCAGTTCCCGGGCCAGGCTCGCCGGGTCCGGGAAGGTATGGCCGATCAGCAATCGGCCCCAGCCACAGTGCACCGCGATCGGGTCGGCGCCCAGCTCGCTGCCGTCTTCGGCCAGGCGTGCTTGCAGGCGTTCATAGGACGGTGGCTGGCCGCGCAACAGTCGTTGGTTGTGAAGGGTCGGGTGGGGTTTCATGATTTCAGATTCCTTGCTCGCTGAGCCACAGGTTCAGCGCCGCCAATTGCCACAGCCTCGAACCGCGCAGGGGCGTCAGCTGGCCATTGGGGTCGGTCAACAAACGGTCGAGCATGGTCGGGTTGAACAAGCCACGATCCTGGCTCGGATCCAGCAGCAACTCACGAACCCAGGCCAGCGTGTTGCCTTCCAGATGCTTGAGGCCCGGCACCGGAAAATAGCCTTTCTTGCGGTCGATGACCTCGCTCGGAATCACCCGGCGAGCTGCTTCCTTGAGCACATGCTTGCCGCCATCGGGCAGCTTGAATTCAGCTGGCACTCGGGCTGAAAGCTCCACCAGCCGGTAGTCGAGGAACGGCGTGCGCGCTTCCAGGCCCCAGGCCATGGTCATGTTGTCCACGCGTTTGACCGGGTCGTCCACCAGCATCACGGTGCTGTCCAGGCGCAGGGCCTTGTCGACTGCGGCATCGGCGCCCGGTTGGGCGAAATGTTCCTTGACGAAGTCACCGGCCGCGTCGTTGGCCATCAGCCATTTGGGCTGCACGGTAGCGGCGTACTCTTCGTAGCTGCGGTCGAAGAAGGCCGCGCGATAGGCGGCATACGGGTCGCTGGCGCCGTCCACTTGGGGATACCAGTGATAACCGGCGAACAGTTCGTCGGCGCCCTGGCCGCTTTGCACCACTTTGCAATGCTTGGCCACTTCCCGCGACAGCAGGTAGAAGGCGATGCAATCGTGGCTGACCATCGGCTCGCTCATGGCGCGGAATGCCGCGGGCAGTTGTTCGATGATTTCTTTTTCATCGATGCGCAACTGGTGGTGCCGGGTGCCGTAGTGCTTGGCGATCAAATCCGAATACTGGAACTCGTCACCGCGCTCGCCGCCGGCGTCCTGGAAGCCGATGGAGAATGTGGACAGGTCTTCGACGCCCACTTCGCGCAACAAGCCCACAAGCATGCTCGAATCCACGCCGCCGGAGAGCAACACACCGACATCGACGGCGGCGCGCTGGCGAATGGCAACGGCTTCGCGGGTGCTGTCGAGCACGCGCTCGATCCAGTCTTCCAGCTTCAGATTCTGCTCGTCGGCGCGTGGGCCGTAGGGCAGCGTCCACCAGGTTTTCTGCTCCGTGGTGCCATCCGCTTCGATGCGCATCCACGTCGCGGGCGGCAGTTTCTCGATGCCCGCCAACAGGGTGCGCGGCGCCGGGACGACGGCATGGAAATTCAGATAATGATTGAGGGCTACCGGGTCGAGCACCGGATTGATGTCACCGCCCTTGAGCAGCGCTGGCAAAGCCGAGGCAAAGCGCAGGCGTTGGCCGTTACGCGACAGGTACAGCGGCTTCACGCCGAGACGGTCGCGGGCGATGAACAGCCGCTTGGCGTCGCGTTCCCAGATGGCGAAGGCAAACATGCCGTTGAGCTTGGGCAGCAGGGCTTCGCCCCAGGCGTGATAACCCTTGAGCAGCACTTCGGTGTCGCCGCCGGAATGGAAGGTGTAGCCCAGGCCTTCGAGTTCGGCGCGCAGTTCCGGGTAGTTGTAGATCGCACCGTTGAATGCCAGTGACAGGCCCGATTGATTGTCGATCATCGGCTGCGCCGAGCCGTCGGAGAGGTCCATGATCTTCAGGCGACGATGGCCGAGGGCAATCGGTCCCTGGCTATGGAACCCCCACGCGTCGGGGCCGCGAGGGGCCAAGTGATGGGTGATTCGCTCTACGGCCGCAAGGTCCGCAGGTTGTTGATCGAAACGTAACTCTCCAGCTAATCCGCACATATTCCAAAAGGCCTTGTGTTTGCTGGGTCTAGGCGCATCTACCTCGAATCAAGTACCAAATTTGTACCGTTTTTCGGCAAATCCAGCTTTTCAAGCTCCGCGAAATCACTCGAGGAACTGATCCACTTGGCATAGGTTGAAAGCAACACCTGGACGCTGTGTCCGAGCTGAGCAGCGATGAACGCCGGGTTCATTCCTGACATCAGGCACATCGTTGCGTAGGTGTGCCTGGTGTCGTACATCCGGCGATATCGAATGCCCGACTTGCGCAGCGCTGCCAACCAATAGCGCTTAGCCCCTGTTTCGGAACGGATGTACAGCTCTGATCTTTCACCCGAACCTTCCGGCGCGAAAACGTAATCAGAGCGCGCCGCCGTAAGAGGTCTGGCTTTTTCGAGTGCTTGTAACGCTCGATCGTTCAATAAAACTTCCCGCGACACCTTCGTCTTGGTCCTCTCCTTGATCTTGCCGTACAGCCTGATACGGCACACCTTGGCGCGCTTCGAGCGCGTATCAACCTCGCTCCAGCGCAGGGCCATCGCCTCGCCTGGACGCATTCCTGTATAGAAAGAAAACTCAAAAAAACACGCATAAATCGATTGCAAGCCGCTCGTCACTTCGTACAGCTTGGCGATCAAGTCATCCGCTTCCTCACGACTGAATGGGTCGATTTCTCGCTTGATGACCCTGGTTGGTGGGATAGAGTTGGCCGGGTTCCTGAGGATCAGTTCGTCCTTCACCGCCTGGGATAGCATCCCAGTGACAAGCCTGATCGCACCTTTTCTGCGAATCGGCGATGTCCAAGTGATCGCGTTGACGACCTTTCGCATCAGAACCGGCGTGATTTTGTCGAGCGGATACTGGGCCAGGTAGGGGACCCAGTAGTTTTGCATGGTGCCACGGTAGTTCTTCCGCGTGCTGTCCTCGATCTGAAGGCTGTCCAGCCAGTCCTGGGCATAGTCGAAGAAGATCGGCATATGCCCATTCGAGTCGCTTCGGCTGTTAGGAAACAGCTCTCGGTATTTCTCCGGTGTCAGCGCGCCCAGCTTCGCCAGCTGCGTCACTTGAGCACGTAGAGCCTCGGCTGCTGCGATTCCCTTTGGGGTTTGCGGGAGAGCGAGCGTTTCGCAGTGCCGCTTCTTGTTCCAGGAGAACCTGATCCGGATCGACTTTCCGACAAGCTCAACTCCGGTGGGCAGCTCCATTGGCTCTCTAGCCATTCGTCATACCTCCATTTGCTGTACATGATTCGTCCGTCAATCTTCGACCAGACGCTGGCGGGGATAATGTTACGTTCTCGCTTGCGCTGCAGTGCTTTCGGTGTGGTGCCCAGCAGTTCGGCCATTCGCTTCTCGGTTACCTTGTCGTGGCCGGACTCATCGCCCAGCTTTTCGGCTGCCGTCATGATGATTGCCCCTTGTCGCGCTGCGCCTTGTTCCAGCCGGCCGTCCATTTCTGCTTGGAGGCGGGCGACGTGTCGTTTTCCGTTTCGAACGGGTTCTGCTTGATGTCGGTTCCTTTGAGGAACGCCGCGTAACCCTGCTCGAACGGGTTGATCTTCTGGCCGTGCAGTTCTGCAGTTGCCATGTGTGTGCTCCATGCCGCGCGTGGCGGCAGAAGGTGGTTATCGTGGTGTGATCGAGATTATTTCCGCCGAGATAAGCATTGCCTTCAGCCAGTCCTCGCCCTTCCGACCTTCGGGATCTTCCTCGCCGCATTCAAGGATCGACTCCGGGTCATCCAGCGCAGGCATCATCATCACGGCGTAGGTTTCTTCGCTGCAGTAGATGCCTCGCTGCTCAAGCGTTTCGTAGGCATTACCGACTGCGCAGTCAATGACGTCCAGGCCGGTGCAGTTGCCGCCGACATCAACCTCGATCACTGCGCGATACTTCCAGAGGCCAAAGATCAGGCGAACCCGCTGGACGGCCATGTTTCCTGAGCAGGTTAGGTTTGGGTCGTAATCCATAATTTCAGGCATACGAATTCCTCCGCCCGCCGTTCACCGGCAGGCTGTAGGTGGATTGGGGTTAGGAGGTGGGATTGGTCTGCTTGCGCTTGCGAGCTGCTACAACCAGTGACTTCGAGGTTTTAGCTACGCCGCCGGCGACGTCTTCGGGCAGGATTGCGGTCATGCAGTGAGGGCAGAGGGGCGCCATCTTCGTGCTGCGCCAGGCTTCGTCCATCACCTTTGCGGCGCGGCTGCGGATCTGGAACTGTTCAGCTTCTGCCAGCTCCCGTCGGCGAGTATTCAGCTTGCTCATGCCGGCGCTGAAAACCTCGACTATTCCAACGAAGGCATCAAAAGCCTCAACCTCGGCTTCACAGTCTTGGCACCAGACGCGCCGCTCTCCTTGGTCATAAACCAGCTGTTTGTGTCGGCAGGAGGATGCCGGTCGCCGTGTTAATCCTCGGGCCACGCGCAGGTCTTCGATCTGCACGACCTTCACGCCGTAGATGTAATCCTGCGGCTCGATAGGGGCATCACTCATGGCCTCCATCTCCTGCCCACGCGAAACACCATCATCATGTTGTGATGAAGGGGCACTTTAAGCACGTGGTCAAAAAACTCGCCCTTTCCAGAGATGAACCCGGTAGGCACCTTGCTTCCTGCGGTTCCGAATTCACGCCAGCATTCTTCGCCGCCGTTCTCGTCCCAGTAGGCACGCTCGCGTTTCGGGATCTCGTCGTAGGTTTTATAAAACACGGAGTGATTCGGGATATCACATATCCGGCGCCATGCTGGATTGCGCTTGCACCACTCGGCTGCATGCTCAGCAGCTTGGTCGGCAGAGTAAAATTCTTTCGTGTTTTGCGCGTTCATGGCCTAGGCCCCCGATATATCAGGTGGGCCATGTAGAGCAGGGGGAGGATCATGGCGTCATTCCCAAGCAAATGAGTTTTGGATGTAATCGCTCGGGATAACGGCCTCGCTGGGTGGATCCGTCGCCGTGACAGTCGAGTCTCCGAAGTACCCGATGGCGGCCTTGGCGCGCTCCAGTGAGAGCGTGGCATGCCGGATCTGCCACTCCTTGCGGCACTTGTACGAGTTCAACGCTCGCTCTTTGTCTGGGTAGGCAAAGCACCTTGAGGAGAAATACTGGTGCTTCAGCACTCGTTTCCGCGCTTTCTTTGCCCCTGCTTCACTCAGCCAGCCGCGCGTTAAGCGGTCGTGGTCTTGCTCGCTCAGCAGATACCAGCACATTGGGGTTTCGGCGTATGCCACCCAGGTCTGCATCGTCACGGTCAGGCCGTCCGGCCCGATGGTGTCGACGTAGCGGAAGTGGTCCGGGCCAGCCTTTGGGATTTCCATGGGCAATACCTGTCCTTTGCCGCTATAGCGGCTGACTTTGAAGGGGGAGGGGTTACTTGCTGAGAGTTGTGTCGATGCGATCGATCAGTGCGGCGTATTCAGGCGTCCAGTGCTCACGGGCCAGGCCGTCGGCGTTCTTGCCATCGCCGAGCCATTCGCGGGCCTTGGACAGCTCCCGCCGTAATGCAACGATTGAGTTTTTCCGGTCGCGAAGGTCGTGCTCAACCTCCCGCGCCTTGGTCAGTTCGGATTGCAGGTCATGTGCGGTGTCGGCGTTGTACTGGCAGCGGAGCTTCCATTCTTCCACCTCAGCCTGAGCCCGTTTCATTTTGGTCATGTATTCAAGCGCGTCATCGTTGGCCTTGAAGAGTTGGACGCTGATCGTGTCACGCTGCGCCATGACCTGCTTAGTGTTCTTGTTCGCCACCTGTAGGGCTGTGCGTAATTCGAACACCTCAGCCTGTAGCCGGGTAACGTGGGCTCGGTCTACCAGTTCTCGCATGTTTCGCCCTTGCCCGTACTGTTCTACGGACTCAAGGCCTGGGTAGTAGGTCGATGCGTGGTCAAGATACCCCAACACTTCCGGCTCCCCGCCAACAGGGGGCACAGGGTCCGCGAGTGCGGCGCGCAGCTTCGCACCCGTGCCAATGGATACTGCCCCGGACGTCAATTCCTTGAGGATTTGCTCGGCCAGTTCCCGCGACAGGGTGATTGTTTTATTGGTCATGTTTGTGGATTCCTGCACTGTTGCGCCCGGCCATCCATACCTTGAAGAGGTAGGTCGAGTGCTCATACTTGAAGGTTAGCGGGTCGCGCTTGAACGACGGGTGAGAGTTGTCGTCATGATGCGCCGTTGTGACTTCCAAGCTCCCCATGTCACGGCGGAACAAGTCCATCAGGTCTAGACGGTGCTCACTCATGGCTTTCAGCCTCGGCGTTCGGTTTGAGGGCGGCGGTCATGCGCTCGGCGAGTCTGTCCGCGCTTACCGACATAAGAGTTTCGGAGCAGTCCGCGCAGCCAAGCACGAGCAAGCAGGTCACGTCGTTAGTGTTCAGACGGTTGTTCTGAACGACGCTGTGGTTCTTGTTGTGCGCGAACCAGAAAAGGTTGTCGCTGCCACACGCCTTGCACTGGGTTGTCTTGCCGACGATTGAGGCGATTCGCTGGTTCTGGTCGTCCTCCCGCTGATCCTGCACTGTGAGGCGCTGCTGTAGGGCCAGGTTCTCGGCGGACACGCGGTCGAAGTCATCGGCTCCAACCCACGGCCCCTGTTCCATTTCTTCCATGCCGCTCCCAATTTGCGAAATGCAATAACGCTTCACGCTTTCCATACGCCCTCCTGGGGCTTAACGCTGATCACAGGCAGCGCAGCGGCTACCAAGATGTTGAAGAGGATCCAGCCAGCGAGTAACCAATCCATCACGACCTCCGAGCCTTGTAGGCAGTCGGCATAAAGACATAGCTGTCCTTGCCGTATTTAACGACCGTCCACTCTTCATTGGTCAGGCGGGCCATGAGCTCGCTGAATCGGTATTTGCGGATCACGATGATTTGCCTTGCCGGGGCATGCCCTGGCGGTGGAGTGGGGGAGCTATGCGGCTCGCTGGAGCTCTTCGATGACGATCTGTCCGGCCAGCGGCGGCACCGCGTTGCCGGTCATGTGCATGGTCAGCCGGTGGTTGTCCGGGCGCTTGGTGTCTGGTTTGAAGGATTGGGCCGCCAGAGCCTCGTCAGCCGACAGCATGCGCATTTCGTCACCGCGCACCAGGGCCCAGCGGTCAAGCGTGGTGATTGTGCCGATTGGACGGTCCAGGCTGCGGCCGGTAAGGCCCGAGCCGGATCCGTAGTAAGGCATGATGAAGCGCTCGCCGAAGCGCTCCCGCCCATTCTTTACGCGCAGTAGGGTCGATTCGGCTCGACCGGGCTTTTCGATCTTGCCCCACTTACCGGCAGCGAAGTCGATGAACGATGAGGCTGGCACATGTTGGCGCTGCTGAAGTTGTAGATTGAGTGGCGCCTTGCTGCGGGTGCAGACCAGGAACAGGCGAACCCGATGCTGGGGCACGCCAAGATCGGCGCAGTCAACGATGTGAGGGGCGATCATGTAGCCAAGAGCCGCCATCGCCAACGCCCAGGCCGGATACAGTTCCCAGTCCATGAATTCCTTGACGTTCTCTAAGAGCACGACCTCGGACCTATGGAACTCAGCCGCCGACACGACCGCCCATGCCGTGGAGCGAGATGCGTCGTGCTTGGTGTTCCCGGCCTTCTTGCCTCGTGCTTTCGAATGGCCTTGGCAGCACGGCGATGCAAGCAGTATGTCGTGCGCTGGAACCTGGGACCAATCAGCTTGGTGCAAGTCCTGACAGATGTGGATTGCATCAGGATGATTGCGACTATGCCACTCGACCGCAACGGGCCAGTGGTTGGCAGCCCATAAAACATTGACGCCCGCATTCCGGGCGCCGGTAGACCATCCGCCGAGCCCGGCGAACAAATCGATTGCTGTGAGCATGAGGATCCTCGCCGGTTGGCGTGATTCGAGTTTGTGGGCTATTGGTTGATGGCCCGGCATGAGGCCGGATTAGGCGGTGCCGAACAGATCCAGTTGATCGGATTCGGCTTGCTGCTCTTGCTGGCGGGTGACTTCGTGTTCGATGCGTGCCCTGGCGATCGCCGCGTACTGCTCGTCAATCTCGCAGCCGATGAACTGGAAACCTTCGCGCATCGCCGCCTTGCCTGTGCTCCCTGAGCCCATGAACGGGTCAAGCGCCACGCCGCCTGGCGGTGTGACCAGGCGCAGTAGGTACGCCATCAAGTCGGTAGGCTTCACCGTCGGGTGGCTGTTACCGTTGCGAGTACTCCATTCGGCGGTTTCGCAATCACGCATCGTTGCGTCCGTGGTTACGGCGGGAGTACTCGAGCAGAGCAGGCCTTCGTTGCGGTCCTTGCGACTGGTCTTGGCACAGTAGAAGAATCGCGCAGCGCTGCCAGAATCCAGCCGCCGGGCGCCGGGCTTCATTTGAAAGCCGACGACGCCCGCGTTTTCGCGGTTGGCACTGGCCTCGGTACCGCGGCCGCGCTTCATGTTGCCGTAAACATTTTGGCCGGCGCGCTGGGTGTTGCTGGTGCTGGCGGCCGCGAGCTGGCCCGGTGCGTCAGGGAATGCCTCGACGACCTCGGCGCTTCCGTCGTGAATAATGTTTGCGGGCCAGCGGCCAGCCTTCAGCATGCCGGTAAACTGCGCGTCCTGTTTCCAGGCGCCGGTTGCGTTGACCACATGGCCGGGAGCCATCCGCTTTTGGGTGTACTCGCTGGCCTGCGCGTCGGCGCTGTGGATCCGACAGGCGTCAATGTTCAGCGCTCCAGTGCCATGCGCGGCAACGTTGGCCGCGACGGTGCCCGCAAATGGCTTGCGGGCCACTGTGATTGGCTCCAACGCAGGCTTGAGAGCCGTTCCCCATCCTGCATGCTCGCCGGCAAGGTTGTGCGACTTGGGGAACCCCGACCCGTAGACCCAGCCGATCATGTCGCGGATCTCGAACCCGGCGTCCTCAATGCGGCATGCCATGCGATGCTGGGTGCGGGTTCCGGCGAACGCCAGCAGGTGCCCGCCAGGCTTGAGCACGCGCAGGCACTCAACCCATACCCAAACCGCCGGGACGTCGTAGTCCCACTTCTTGCCCATGAAAGACAGGCCATATGGCGGGTCAGTCACGATGCTGTCGACGCTGTTGTCTGGCATCTGCCGCAACAGCTCCAGGCAGTCGCCGACCAGTATCTGGTGGGAGGGAGTCATAGTTGATTTCCAGTCAGGCGCCGCCCTCCGTGACCGGATGCGCAGCGTGGGGTAGGGGTTATTTCGGAATGTCGATTTCGTCGTCAGGCTCCGGCGGATCGTCGGCGAGCGACTTCAGCCCGGCAGCCTCAATGAGTCGCGACACCTTTTCAGTAACAACGAAAGGTGTCGTTTTGATCTTCAGCATCTTGACCTGAGCCTCGAAGTCCGCCGCGATCAGGTTCATCAGCAGTCGCTGGTGTACGTCCTGCTGGTTGTTGATACCGTGGGCCTTCATGACCCGCTGAAGGTCCTTCTTGAAGATGCCAGCGACCTCAACCGTGAACTTCTCGATGCCCAGCTTTGCAGCTGTCTCTGCTGCCTTCTCGCGCTTGCGGCGCTGCTTGAGCGCTTCCGCCGTCGGCTCCTGTGTTTCGGCCATGGTTCACCCCAGCTTTTTCTTGTCGAAGCAGGCCGGTTCAGGCCCTTTCCCGCTTTTCGGATAGTCGATACCGAACTTTTCCAGCAGACGGTCGAAGTTCTTGTACGTGGACTGGATGCTTTCCCTGGCCTGGTTCCGCGTGAATCCACGAGCCTTGAAGTCTCGGATCATTTCCGCGTTTCGGGCGTCTCGCTCTTCATCGAAGATTTTCCCACCCTTATTGGCCTGGGCCTTCGCTGGCTGGAATTTGAACCCTCCCTTCGCGGCGAGCCTGGTGAGCTCTCGAAGCGGGAACCCGGTGCGCAATACGGCCTGGGCATAGGTCATGGTCTGGGCGAGGTGGCGGACGTATTCCAGTTTGTCGGCTCGGTCCTGTTCGCGCTTGAGTGCGCGCTCCTCTCGCTCGATATCCCGCTGGGCCATCTTGTCTATCCACTTCTGCCGGGGCGGCTCGACCTTCTTAGGCTTGGCCTTCTTCACAGTCGGCGGCGGTTCATGCCTTGGTGGTGGAGGCTTGAATGCTGGCCCCTCCAGCACCTCAATGGTCCCGCCCTTGCTCAAGAATGCCTCTTGGAGCAGTGCCAGTTTGTGCCGGTGCGGGTTGAGCATATGGATCATGCTGAGCTCGGTGCTGATCATGCTGCGATCCCCAGTACTTGGTTCATGCGGTCATCGAGGATTTCGTAGAAGGTCTTCACCCGCTCCGAGAGCTTTCGAATCATTGCTTCGTCGCGGTAGGCGCGCTTGATGAACAGTGGCATTCCCGGCCAGTAGCAGACGAAGTCGATCCACTCGCGCTCCGAAACCCACAGGCCGCCCTGGCATTGGGCGACGTGTTCCTTCGGTATTTCGCCGGACAAAATCACTTCCACCTGAAACTTAGGCAACTTGGTTTTGATCTCCGTCAGGCCGTTGGCATCGACGAACGAGTCAGGCGAGTAACCGGCGCCGTGATTGAGGACTATTGCCACCTGAGTGGTTTTTACTTCTTTACGTTGCTCGTAGAGTTTGCGCGCAACACCCTCCAGTTCGTGGCCGCGCTCGGTGTGGCGGTTGCCTTGGAAGGGATCGGCCGCCTCGCCAGTGATGCGCTCACCGATCAGCGTGTTCATGTAGGTGAACGCGCCAGCGCCGAACCCAGCCTCGCCCTTGCCGTTGACCAGCAGGCAATCCAACTCAGAACAAGTGACGATCCCGAGGCGCAGGGCTAGCCATTCCGGCGAACCCTGCTCAACTTCAGTGATGATTTGCATGATTACACCTGCTGATTGTTGTTTGCCGACTTGGTAAGTGCGGCAAGCACGCTGTCAAAGTTTGCTTTTGTGACGTTTGCCGGCTCGCCGTACAGATCGGCGAACTTGCCTTTAGCTGTTTCACTGCACTTGTCCAGAAGAGCTTGAACCTGACGAGCTTGCACTGGGGTGACAAGCGGATCGGTCGGCTCCTTGTAGCCATCGTTGTCGACGTCGTCACCGCTGGTGATGTTCAGCAGGGCGCACATTACGTAGCGCTTGCCGTAGGTGGTGGTCGAGCCAACCGACTGAACAGCGCTGCGCCCCGCGCCGGCATCGAGAGGCAAAATCATGGTCGTTTCTTCGCGGTGCCCGGCCTTGTGCATCAGGATGCCGGTAATGCTCACGCCATTGGCCTGGTTCACGATCTTGAAGGACACGCCAAAGCCGAACTTAGCCATGACCGGACGCACCGCGTAGTTGATGTCGTCGAGGTCGGCGTACATTTTCTTCGTGTGCGTGTTCTCGGTGCGCTTCTCTACAGAAGGCATTTCGCACTGCATCTCCGCAAAAGCGGCGTTGAATGCCTCCAGCGCGCTCTTCGCTTCCATTCGATCCTGAAGCGAGATCAGTCGCTCCAGCTTGTCCATATCGCAGCGGGGGTCGAGGGCGAGCCTGCTGATTGTGGACAACATGCTGATCTCTTGGCCCTGCTGGTGGAGTGCAATGGACTGGTGCCGTTCTTCCGGCATGATGATGTCAGTGCTCATGGAAACCTCAGTATGAGATAGAGATTGAGGGGATCTTGCGCTGGGCGATCAGGGTGATTGCCTGCTTGGCGCATTCCTCGGTCATGCCGCCGGCGACGAATGCTTCCAGGGCGGCGCGGTTGATTGATTTCTTGTGTTCCAGGTCTGCTTCGCGGGCTTCCTGCTGGCGAATGATCTCGTCTGCAGCTGCTTTCTGGCGGGCGACCTCGTCGAGACGGGCGTTCTCGACTGCTTGCTTCTGGTCCTCGATCGCTTTTAGACGGTCCCGCTCGGCCTTTTGATCGGATTCGATCTTCTCCCGCTTGGCCTGCTCTGCTCTGCGCTCGGATTCGGCGGCGGCCAGCTTCAGGTCGTTCTCCCGCTTCTCAGCGGCTGCCTGCTCGTCTTTCGCGCGCTGGGCAGCGGCATCACGCTCACGTTGAGCCTTTTCCTCTGCTTCGCGGGTGGCGCGTTCGGCGGCCTCGCGGGCGATACGGTCTTCGCGCTCTTTCTTCTCGCGTGCTTCGTCTTCGGCGCGGCGCTGCGCCAGCTCGGCCTGGTCGGCTTCGTATTGGGTGCGCTCAGCGTGTATTGCACGCAACAGCGAGAGGGTACGGTCTTTCGCTTGCGCGGCTTCTGGCAGGAATTCTTCCCAAGAGTCGCCCAGCTCAATCGCTTCCAACTGGGCAATGGTTTGTGACACGGCGGCGGCGGTCGGCGTTGCGCCAAACACCTCCAGATCCTTGATCGCCTGGATGTTATCGACGTGTCGATCCTTGCGGGCCTGCTCGATCTCTTCCCACTCTGTGAGCGGCTGGCGGGTGGCATCGCGAAGAGCGTCCATCTTGTTGACGAATTCCCGAAGCTCAGCCTCGACAACCTTCGGCATTTCCTTCAGGCGCTTGAGGTAATCGCGGCCCGGTTTTTCAACGGCCGTCTTCGACTTGCTCACCGTGGCTGCCAGGCTGGCGATGCGGGCCCGGCCCTTGGCAGTCTTGAGGTCGGGCACTTCGCTGCTGACCTCGGCCCGTACTTTTTCGAAGAAGGGCAACAGGCCGCCGGCGACATAGATGGCTGGAGCGTTCTCTTCGCTGATATCGTCGATGGTGATGACTTGCTGTTGTGCGGACACGGGGATTCCTTGCCGCGACGTGCGCAGCGCTTGAAGGTGTAGGGGTTATCTCGGCGCGATCAGATCGGCCAGGGCTATCAGAAACAGCCAGCCAGACCAGCCGAGTAGGGCTTGTGTGGCGCCGCGCCAGATGAGGCGGCGACGTTGATGCTGACGGGCAGTCACCTCAGCACCTGAGACAGTTGAGGCGCCTGGCAGGCTGCTGGGCGATCCTGGACAACGGTGTAGGCAAGCATGGCCGAGAGGATTGAGGCGGCGAGGATCCAGGTTATGGCTTTCATGGAGTCACCTTCACGGCATAAGCGACAGTCCATTCACCACACAGGCAGGCCCGGCCACTCCAGGCATGCACGTTCGGGATGCCAGCGTCATGAGCCAGCGATAGGGCGCCCAACCACTTGGTGTGGGTGAAGGCCAGGATCATGCGGTCGGCGGGCAGCTCTTCGATTTGTTCGTCGATCAGGGATTTCACGATTGGGGTGGACATGACGACTCCTTGCGCCGGTCAACGATCTTGTTGAGGCGCCCGCAGTAGTGGTTGAATTCTTCGATGGTGATGCGGTTGTCGAGCATCATTTCGTTGATTGTTTTCTGGATCATCACCGACCAACAGGCCGGTGTTTCTGGATCCTCAAGGGTCTCCAGCTCCTCGCCGATGAGGACATGCGCGCTCATGGTCACAATGAGTCGTCCTCTGCCTGGGCGATCAGCGCGTCATCGACCAAGGGCTCAAGTAGGGCCTGTGCGATTTCGCCGAGCTTGCCGAAGGGGTGGTCGCTGGGGCCGAGGAGTTCGGCAACGGCGTTCTTGTCGGCCCGGCCATCTGCCGACAGCAGCAGCCAGCCCAGTGCCGGGGTGTGGACCTTGCAGTCCGCCAGGCGGTTGTTCACGTGCTCATCAACGGCCAGGGCCAGGTCCGCTACCGTGACGACTCGCGCTTGATGCCACCGGCGCTGGACCTTCACATCCACACCGCGCAACAGGTCCTCAGTCGCGTTGTGCAGCCACTCAACCCGCGCAACCTCCCGAGGGCTCTCGCTCACCATCGGAGGCAACTGCGCGTCGTGCATGGCCTGACAAATCTTCAGTGCTGAGTTCATCGTTGCCTCCAGGGTGGCGGGTCAGTCGATGGGAATCGGTGGGAGTGGCATCCAGTGGCTAGGCGCCGCATCGAAGGCAACGCCTCCACAGCCGTCATAGGTTTGATGAACACCGCTGCAACCCCAGGTCTTCCAAGCATCGAAATACCCGACAGCCATCTGTCCATCGCCCAGCAGCACCAGGTAGTCGCCGGCCTGCGGCGGAAGCTCTTCTATCGGTTTCCAATCGCTCATGGCGACCTCCAGTGTTTGGGGTTAGGCGGTGGCTTCGGCGATGGCGGCTTGGGCGATATCTACGTAGTCCGCAACCATCTGGCCTACATCGCCGCAATCGTTGAGCTGCTTGAGTGAATCGTGCAGCTTGATCAGCGCCGCCAGCATTTTTGGCGCGGCAGCGATCAGCTTGGCGTTGGCCTTAGATTGCTCTCCGAATTCCCATCGTCCGCCGGCCTTGTCGGCATGACTGATAGATGCGATACCCAGGCTCAGATAATCGGCTGGCGAGATATCAGTAGGTGAATCAGGGTCGACGACCCAAGGCCCAGGCGTGTGCTTCGTTTCCATGACTCTCTCCATCTGGTTGATCCGGTTAGGCGGCGGCAACTGCCGGCTCGTCCTTGTCGTACTTTTCGCCGCAGAACATGCAGTAGGTGCCGAGCATCGACATGTCCTGCTTCTTGCGCTGGAACCCGTCGCCTTTCTTCTTTGGCACCTCGTACTCAATGTGCAGGTTCAGCTTGTTCTTCATGCTTACGGTGCCACCCAGGAGAAAGGCGAACCCTTGCAGCTCTACGGAGAAGTCGCGGGAGCCTTCGGGCAGCTTGGCGCGAATTTTTTCTTTTGCGGCTGCCTCAACTTCGGTTGCGCAATTGCACATGCTGGTTTCCTCAGTGGTTGATCCAACAAATTCCGGCTGCACACGATCCTTCCGCTGGTTGCCGTGGGGCGCGGGGTCATGTGCATGCGGGATTGGTCGGGGGATGGTGCCGGTCTTTCCCGGCTGTCAGAGATTGAGTTATCGACGCTTCCCACGCCGTCGGTTAATGGCACCGAACGCCCGGCCGGGAACCCCCAACCCATACTTGATGCAGATGACCGGAGCTGATCCCGGCATGACTATTAGCGGCCTTAGTGACACCGGAGTTTCACCGGGGCGAAGGTTTCAGCCGCTTATTCTTGGACTCGCCGCGGCCATCTGGGCGCTTACTCACTCTACCGGCCACGATTCCCGCGATCCCTCAGGTCTTACACTTGCCCATCAGCCTGGGCGTTCATCCGCATCCGTCTGCCCACTCACTGAATGGGCAGAGGTGATGCCTTAGACGTCGTATGGAGGAATGTCGCCTATGCGGGCCTGGCGCTCTTTTTGAAAGGCTTCCGCAATGTCAAACGACCCTTTAGCCAGCGCTACCGGACAGACGTCTGGGTTCCCGGAAAGCAGGCCAACCATTGCCGCCAGTGCGGTGTTTTCAAGTTCTTGATGCTCTTCACGTGTCATGGTCTTGCTCCGTTGTTTGGCTTTCAAATACCTCCCGGGGTGTGAGAGGCATTTGTAAAGCCAGATGGCCGACCTGAAACAGCAGGGGGCCATCTGTGAAAATGTCCGCACTCAAAAGAAAACGATGCAGCAAGGACCGTCGTAACCTTCCTCACATACAAAGGCCTGCGCCTGGCCGGTAGCAACTGTCCAGCCTTGAACGTAAACGGTGCCTGCGAAACGGCTTTTGATCATGATTTGCATTGTCTTGTCCTCCGTTGATTTTCCGGATGACCCTGTTGCCAAGGTCACCGAGAAAATCCAATCGATTTCCGTGACCGCCTCACTGAAGCGAATCAAGAAATCAACCGTACGCCGTGACCCGCTACTGGCGTCGGTCACCGGCTCAATCAAGTTGTTCCTCCAGCCGCGGGCCTTTCGGCTTGTTCTCCCGCTGGATAACTGTTCTTGGCGCTTTACGCTGCACGCCCGGGTCAGTTGCCAACCCTCTGAACCGTTTAGGCCGGTTCATCGCTGCCTTTGAATCTGGGCCGGTGGTAATCCGGCAAGGGGTGGAGCTAAAGAGCGGCGGGCCTGTTGAGGCCCTGGCGAGTCGCTGTGGCGTCTCGATGGAGTAAATCTACAAGTAGTTCTTGTAGCGTGCAAGTGCAGATTGTAAAAAATCACAAAATAATTCCTCACCCATTACAAGCGGGCGTTAAAAAGCCCGCGCTAAGCGGGCTCTTGTCGGTGGTGGTGCATCAAGAAAAGATTGTGGAGCTCTGGAAGACCCGCCCAATGATGCGAACATTGGCGGCGTCTACCTCCTCATCTTCATACTCGTCACGGTTGAACGAGCGAATGCGCAGCTTGCTCCCTGCGATGCGGTACAGAATTTTTACCCGGAGCATGTCCTCATAGAGGATGCCATACATCTTCCCGTCAACGACTGCGGTAGCGCCCGTGTCAATAGCAACAGTAGATCCGTCTGACAGAAGCGGCTCCATGCTGTTGCCTTTCACCGGCATGCACACCACGTTGCTTGGCTGAATCCCTAGCCTCATGAATGTGTACTTGCCAAATCGCAGTTTTGCCCTGGAATTACTTTCCACTGCAAATTTCCCCGATCCTGCCGAAAGTTCAACCTCCTTTAAGAAAGGCACCTCGATCTCATCATCGTCCAGCGGTGTTTGGTCATCCCATACGCTGATTCCTTGAAGGCCTGGGTGTGACAGCGCGTCGGGTGACGTCGCGTCCACTTCTGACGGCCAGGCCTTCATAGGCGCGCCAGTTATGAGGTGATCCACGGAAACCCCGAGAATCATTGCAAGAGAAGATAGTCGGTCGCCCTTAGGATTTGCCTTTCCCGCCTCCCAGTTTTGGACAGCCTGCGGCGAAATCCCCATGTCTCTTGCGAGCTGGGACTGGCTTAAACCCTTGGCCTCTCGGGCGCGGGCAATTCTGGTAGCGATATTTTCCATGGCGCCAATATACAAAGACTGCTTGTAGCCAGCACTGCAATATCCACTTGTAGATTGCAATGCAGCATTGTAATCTCTGCTTGTAAATTAACAGGCAGAGGCCTTTATGAACGAAAACGCAGCAGTTCGAGCAGCGAAGGAAGCGGGAGGCCAATCGGCACTTGCCCGGATTCTCGGCTGCACCCCCCAAGCAGTTCAGAGCATGTGCGCCTCCGGCAACGTACCGGCAGGCCGCGTTTTAGCGATCGAGAAAGCCACCGGCGTTTCTCGCCATGAGCTTCGCCCTGACCTGTACCCGATTGAATCAGTCGCCTAACCCACCTTGCATGCTCAAAGGAGCCAAACGATGCACTTCGACCCAAGCCACATGCACGACAAACCCACAAAGGTCCGCCTGGATGAGGTGGCCGACGATCTGCTGACCGCCATGGCCCGGTTCCAGCGGACCCAGAAGGCCGTGCTCGCCCGCGAGATTCTTGAGCGTGGACTGAACCAGATGATGGAAGAGCTTAACGCGAAAACAGACGTGGCCTGAAGTAGCCGAGGAGGCCCTGTGCCTGAAAGAAAGCCGCTGGAAATCCAGCTCGACTGGCAGGGACTCGCTGATCTGGAGCTGCTGGCCAGACGAAACGGGTTAACGCCAGAAGAAATGGCCGCATCAATCATGAATCGGGCGCTTGATCGAATGACGCGCCCGCCAAAAAGCCGCAGCAACGTCGCTTCCATAGGACGCAAGGGCTGATAAGTCCCCCAGGGACTATTGAGGATCTGCCAATGAAACAACCAAGCAGTAAATCGGACGCACAAAAAAGCCACCGGGCAAGGGTGGCTTTTCGTGCAGCACATAACAAAACGTTCTGGAGCTGATTATGCACAGTTCAATCAATACCGGCAATACCCCGGCCAATGTCGCGACACGTTTCGCCGGATCTGAAAACGTGTCGCGCACCGTTTCCATGTCCAGTATCGAGCTGGTGGAGTTCATCAACTCGAAGCGCGAGCAGGGTCAGCCGGTCCTGACTCACAAGAACTTGATGGCGAAGGTCCCGCGTGTGCTGGGCGCTGACCAATCGGCTAAATTTTCAGCCGATTACATGGACAGCAGAAGCCGATCCCAGAAGTGTTTCATCTTCCCCAAACGGGAGGCATGCCTGATCGCCATGTCCTACAGCTACGAGCTTCAGGCCCTGGTGTTCGACCGCATGACAGCCCTGGAAGATCGGGAGCGCGCCCGCGCTATCCCATCCAATCCAAAGATCATCGGGGAGCTGGCGATCCTGGAATGCTTCGACCGCCTACTGAAGCCGGCGCCGTCTAGCAAAATGATGATGCTCGCCCAGATCGCCACCAACAACGGCCTCGACGCCAAATTCCTCCCTGGCTACGCAATCGACGCCGCCCCCGATGCCACTGGCGGCTCCTCGATGCCCACCAAGTCGGCCACGGCGCTGCTGAAGGACAACGATATCCGTTGCTCGCCGGCCGCCTTCAACACCGCCCTGGCTTCCCGTGGCTTCTTGAAGCAGCTCCAGCGCAAAAACTCCAAGGGCGAAATGGTTCTGTTCTGGTCGGTGACTGAAAAGGGTCTCCAGTACGGCAAGAACCTCACCAGCCCTCAATCCCCACGCGAGACGCAGCCCCATTGGTACGTCGATCGCTTCCTCGAGCTTGCCAAGCTTATTGGCAAAGGACGTCCATGATGGCCCGATCCAGAAACATCAAGCCGGGGTTCTTCTCGAACGAACACCTTGCCGAGGTGGATTTTGCCACCCGCTTACTCTTCATTGGCATGTGGACCGAGGCTGATAGGGAAGGGCGCCTGGAAGATCGCCCGCGCCGCCTGAAAATGGCCTTGTTCCCGGCCGACAATGTTGATATCGATGCGATGCTCTATAGCCTCCATGAGCTGGAGTTCATCGACCGATACAGCGTTGATGGCCGCAACTACATCCAGGTGGTGAACTGGGCCAAGCACCAGAATCCACACCTCAAGGAAGCCAAGAGCACTATCCCGGAAAAGCCCGCAGTAGAGCCTTGCCCGGTAAAGACTGGTGCTAGCACCATGCAAGCACCAGACAAGAACAGTTCTTTCCCGGCTGATTCCCTCTCTCTTGATTCCGGATTCCTGATTCCTGATTCCCTCTCTCTTGATCTGCCGATCGAAGATCAAAAACCCTTGCCAGTCGCTGAAGCTCCGGCCGCGCCGACGAACATTCAGGTGCTGAAGCCAAAAGCGCCACGGCAGAAGACTGAAGCGCAGATCGCCAACACCAACACCTGGGATGCCTACACGATCGCTTATCTCGATCGCTACGGGGTCGAGCCTGTTCGAAACGCGAAGGTGAACGCCCAGGTCGCCCAGCTCGTTCAGCGCCTCGGGGCTGAAGAGGCGCCGCAGGTCGCGATGTTCTACGTGACCATCAACGACTCGTTCTTCATCCGCAGCTCTCACGAACTGGGTTTGCTGGTTGCGCGGGCCGAGGGAATCCGCACCCAGTGGCTCACCGGCCGCCAGGTCAACGCCGTGACCGCCCGCCAGATGGAGAACACCCAGGCGAATATCAGCGCCGCCCAGGAGGCCAGTCGCAGCATTCTCGAAGGAGGTCAAGCCAATGCTTTCCTTCGCCGAAACCGCTGAGCTGAGTATGGCGATCTGCGCCACTGCTGAAACCCTTGGGCAAACCCTGAGCGCACCAGCCGCCAAGCTGATGGCTGAGGATCTGGCCGATCACCCGATGGATGTGATCGCCAACGCACTGTGGGCGTGCCGCCGGGAAGTCACTGGCAAGCTGACCCTGGCCGCCATCCTACAGCGCGTCCAGGCCGCCGACGGCCGTCCGGGCAAGGACGAGGCCTGGGCCATCGCCATGACCACCAACGACGAGTTCGAAACCGTGGTGCTGACCGATGAAATCCAGTTGGCCCTGGCCGCTGCCAAGCCTGTGCTCGACGCTGGCGACAAAATCGGCGCACGGATGGCCTTCATCAGCGCGTACGAGCGTTTCGTGGGTCAGGCAAGGGATGACGCCAGGCCAGTGAACTGGCACGTCTCTGTGGGCTTTGACGCCAATCGCCGAATCCAGGCTGTTACCAAGGCCATGGAGCTGAAACGAATCCCCCAGGAACATGCCCAGAAGTATCTGGCTGACCTGAGCGTCGTGCCTATCACCGAAGACGGGCGGGCCATCGCGGGATTACTCACTGGCGCCATCACCCGGCCGGCCCCAGCCCTGCGCGAAAAACTGCATTTGGTGAAGTCCTCGATGCTGGAAATGCGCGCCGCCAGCGCTGAGAAAAAAGACGAAATGCGGATTGATGCTGCTAACGAATTGGCGGATCGCCGCGCGCTGCTGATCAAGCAGGCCCAGGAATTGGAGCAACGGACATGAAACGAGCATCCCCAGTACAGCTACGCCAATCCCTTGAGGTAGCGAACGGTCTCGTAAGGGCCGGCGTTCGTTTCGTTTGCGTTCCGGTGATCGACGAGGCGGACGCCATGAACCTTGCCGGCCAGGCTGCCCAGCGGTTGGAGCGGTTGGCGTATATCGCGGAAGCGCAGGAGAAGCGGACATGAGCGATCTCGTAAAAGTAACGCTAATCAAGGCCGTCGACCTCCCAGCTCATATATCAGAAATGGACCGAGCAACCCGGGAGTGGACCGATGAAGCGGCCCGCGGCGAATGCGCCTGGATCTGCTCTGACTGCTGCTACACGTTCAACGATGGCATGCCTGACAAGTGCGAGCACGGCCTCCAGCAATGCACCGACATCATTAATCGCGACAAGCTGCGCGCCATGGAGGAAGGCAATGAAAAGTTCTAATGCCGTGACCGACAAGATGCGGGATGAGTTTGAAGCGTGGGTCATTTCGAAATGGCCTGAAACAGATCTGGGTCAGTTCAATGACGGCGAATACTGCGGCTTCACACTGGCCCACTGCTGGAGCGCCTGGCAGGCATCCCGGGAAGCGCTGGTGATTGAGCTGCCGGCCGAAAACCCACTTGGCACCGGCCCTGGGGATTGCGGCGATGGTCGACCGAGCTTTGAGCAGCACTGCGCCGCTGAATGCAATTTCATTCTTCGCGACTGCCGCAAAGCCATCGAAGCCGCTGGCCTGAAGGTGAAGCCATGAGCGATAACACTGAACTGAAGCGGCTGGCCGAGGCTTGCGGCGATTTGAACTGGCGCGCCATCCAAGAGAATTGGTGCGAGTGGGCGATCCGTGATGACCACGCCTACATCGCCACAATGCGCACCAAGAGCGCCAAGCATGCCGGCCCATGCCCTGAGCGAGAAGCCAAGGCAAAGTTTCTCTGTGCTGTTACGCCTGCCGTCGTTCGGGCGCTGATCGACGAGAACGAGCGCCAGGCAGCGCAATTCAAGGAGTGGCAGGCACGCCACCACGCCAACTACTGCAGCGTTGCAGAAGAGCGCGACCATCTCAAGGCCGAAGTCGCCGGCCTCAAGACCGGCTACCAAGCCTACGAGCTGGTGAATGCTGAGCTGAAGGCTGAGAACGAGGCGTTGCGCCTCGACAAGGATCGACTGGACGCCCTTGAGGGCAATTTCTGGGATGTCCGATACGTAAGCACACCAATCGGTGATGCCGGCGACAACAGCACCAGCGTGGAGATTGTCGGCAGTTTCATGGATCAGCCTCGGGAGCGCGTGCTTGGCGAGGATTACAACGAGAACCTTCGCGCCGCCATCGATCAGGCGATGAAGGCTCCCGCCTATCCGCCGGCTCGCCCCGAATACCCGGAGTTCGACGACATCCCGGATTTCACGCCGGGTAACGGCAACAGCGCACGGCGCCGGGCTGAATCGCTGGGCATCGACTACGACGCCGCCATGGGAAAGGGGGCTCAGTCATGATCATCCCAACCTTCAATCCAAGAGGCGTCCGTCCGTGGATGATCAAGTACCGCCTCGCGGCGCGGCTGTTCTGTCTGGTGATGCTGCCGATCGCGCCATTCGTCTATGCCGCCGCGATCTTGTGGCAAAACCGCAGTGACTTTTCCGAAATGAAATTGCTTGCCCAGGCGGCCTTCCTTCCGTGGAGGAAAAAGCCATGAGCAACGTGATCCACAAACCCCGCCACTACTGGGCCGCCGGCTCGAACCGCATCCGCGACGTCTTCCGCCTGGCCTACCTGTTCGCAACCGAGCTGTCGGCCGCCGGCGCCGTAGAGATCATCGTCCGCCCGGTGAAGTCCCGTCGCACCCTGGAGCAGAACGCCAAGCTGTGGGCAATGCTGGGAGACATATCCCGCCAAGTTGAATGGCCGGTGAATGGAGTGATGCAGAAGCTCGACAGCGAGGACTGGAAGGCGCTCATGACCGCCGCCGCCCGCCAGGAGATCCGAATGGCCCAGGGCATCAACGGTGGGGTTGTGATGCTGGGCGAGAGCACCAAGCGCATGACCGTGGCCGAGCTGGGCGACGTGATCGAGTGCATGTACGCCTTCGGCGCCGACAAGGGCGTCACCTGGAGCGAGCCGAAAGGGCAGATGCCAGAGCAGTGGGAGGCGGCAGCATGAAGCGCGCCCCACTACAGCGGAAAAACCCGCTCAAGTCCGGCGGCCCACGCCGCAAGCGCTGCCCGGAATGCCGAGTGATGTACGCGCCAGCCCGAGAATCGCAAGCCGTGTGTGGGGAGATCGCCTGCGCCATTGCTCACGCGCAGTCGGAGAAAGGCCAAGAAACCGCCCGCAAGTCCCTGGCCCAGGTCGAGCGCCGGGAGATCAAGGTTCGCAAGGAGAAGCTGAAGAGCAGGGCGGACCACCTCCGGGAAGCCCAGGCCGCGGTGAACGAGTACGTCCGCCTGCGTGATGCGCACCTGCCCTGCATCAGTTGCGACTCACAGCCCAACGACAACGACCTAATGACCGGCAGCCGTTGGGACGCCGGCCATTACCGATCCGTCGGCGCCTGTCCGGAGCTGCGCTTCGAGCCGCTGAACATCCACCGCCAGTGCGTGAAGTGCAACCGCAACCTTTCCGGCAACGCGGTCGAGTACCGCATCCGCCTAGTGCTGCGCATCGGTTCCGACAAAGTGGCCTGGCTGGAAGGGCCTCATCAGGCCCGCAAGTACACCGTGGAAGAGATCAAGGCCATCAAGGCTGACTACCGGGCCATGACCCGCGAACTGAAGAAAGGAGATGCCGCATGAGACTGATCAGCGCAAGACAAGCATGGCACGACGCTCTCCACGAAAGCCGAACCTCCGTGATGGCGGTCGCTGCCGAACAGGCAAGACTCGGGAAGAAGTCCGGCGGCGGTGACGAGAAAATCGTTGTGATGCTGGAGAACGAACACGGCAAGGAAACTGCTCGCTCGTATGCAGTGCGCCGTGCCGGCGTTCAAGAGACGCGCCCAGGGCGTAGGCTGACGGAATCGCGTTGCGCGCACATGATGATCGCCGGCTTGATCATGCAGGCGATCGATACCTTGCCGAAATCCATCAGGCATCTTGGGCACTTTCTCTATTCGCCGCTGGCAACAGGTCATGATCTGTCTATCGCGCACGGGCTTGCATGGCTTGGATCGGGTCTTGATTCCCTGCCAGAGCGTAAGCGTGAACGGGCGTACTGGATGGCGCTCGCCGCCTTGCAGTCCCACAAGCGCATGGTGCAGGGCCGTGATGAAATGGGGCCTGGCGAGGTGTGCATGTTCGTTGAGGACCGCACCGGCAATGCGATGGACCCACATAACTGGGTGCGTGACTGGGCAATAATCTGGAACACGCTGGCCAGCCACATCGACAAGCTTGATGCAAAGGCCTTGAAGCCAGTTGCGGCAGTGGTTGCAGAGATGTGCGAAGAGGAGAGTGCCGCTTGACGTTTTGAGTAGTGTTTGGCATTATTTCGCCATCTTGCGGTTTTACCGCTTCAAGACAAGCCCGGCCATTGAGTCGGGCTTTTTTGTATCCGAAATTAAACCCGAGCCTCGCCACTGTGCGGGGTTTTTTCGTTTCTGGAGGCCCTAATGGCAGCCTCAAGCCGGAGTTCGAACATGGCCAACCCGACGCCCGAGAGCATCGTAGAGGTGGTGGGTGCGTCAGTGGCCAATAAGGGCATGCTGGTTGGTGGAGCTGCAGGTATGGTCGGCTGGTTGTCCCAGGTCAACTGGATCGGGATCGCTGGTGTGGTCGTTGCAGTGCTGGGTTTGTTCATCAGCACCTTTTTTCAGATCCGCCGGGATCGCCGTGAACACGCCGAGAGCGCCGCCCGCATCCAAGCTTTGCGCGACCAGTGCCGTCCATGAACAACCGTCAGCGCATTGCCGTGGGCCTGCTCACCATGAGTCTGGCCGGCATCGGCGCCTGGAAAGCGAACGAGGGCTTCACCGATCACGCGGTCATCCCCACCAAGGGCGATGTCCCGACAATCGGTCACGGCTCAACCCGCTACGAAGACGGCACACCAGTTCGCATGGGCGACACCATCACCCCGCAGCGCGCTGACGTGCTTGCCCGCAACCTGATCAGCCAGGACGAGAAGCTGTTTGCCGCGTCCATGCAGGGCGTGAAGCTGAATCAAGCCGAGTTCGATCTGTACATGGACTTCGTTGGCCAGTACGGCATCGGCACCTGGCGCAAGTCCTCGATGCGCACAAAGTTGCAGACCGGCCAGTACGCCCAGGCGTGCGCCTCGCTGCTCAAGTACCGCTTCGCCGCAGGCTTCGACTGCTCCACACCAGGCAACAAGCGTTGCCCAGGCGTATGGACTCGCCAGCTCCAGCGTCATGCCAAGTGCATGGAGGCTCAACAATGACTCGCTATCTCATCGCCGGCTTGGCCGTTGCGCTAATCCTCGCTGGGTGGCGCCTCGATCACGTCAGCAACAGCCTGGACAGGGCCAAGACCGTCATCAGCGACCAGGTGGACACGATCAACACGCTTGAGGCTGCCGCGCAGTCCCGCCGCAACACACAGAAGCTGTTGGCCCAACTCGACGCTGAACACACAAAGGCCCTGACCGATGCTCAAACCAGTAATGCTGAGCTGCTTGCTCGTATCGGGGATGGCAGTCAACGGCTGTCAGTCAAAGCCCGTTGCCCCGCTCCCGCTGTGCGAGCCGCCTCCTCCACCACCGGCCTGGGTGATGCAGAAGCGCGAGCCGAACTTGACCCATCGGATGCTCAACGAATTGTCGCCATCACCGACGACGGCGACCAAGGACTGATCGCTTTGCAGATGGCACAGGCCTACATCGCCAACGTCTGCTTGAAGGGGAACTGAGGTGACAGAGAAGGCTGCCCCTGACTGGGAGCGCATCGAACAGCTCTACCGGGCTGGGTTGCTCTCGGTGCGCGAGATAGCCGCAGCGTGCGGTGTATCCCATACCGCGATCAATAAGCGGGCCAGGGTTGGCGGTTGGGAGAGAGACCTTAAGGCGAAGATCCAGGCCAAGGCCGATTCGCTGGTTTCCAAAGCCGAGGTTTCCACACAAGTTTCCACGGAGACGCTGGCAACTGAGCGTGGAATCGTTGAAGCGAATGCTCAAGTCATTGCCAGTATCCGCATTGGCCACCGAACCGACATTGGTCGTTATCGCAAGCTGGCCAACAAGCTGCTGGATGAGCTCGAAGGTGTAACCGATAACCGCGAGTTGTTCGAAGAGCTTGGCGATATCCTGCACAACCCCGACGACACTCGGTTGAGTGATGCCTATCACAAGGTCATCGGTTTGCCATCCCGTACCAAGACGCTCAAAGAGCTGGGCGAGACATTGAAGAACCTAATTGCCCTTGAGCGCCAGGCATATGACGTGGGCACCGAGAAACCAGGCGATGACCGCAGTCAACTGACGGAAGAAGAACTTGATCGCAGAATCGCCAAACTCGCAGGCCTTGGCTGACAAGCTTGAGCTATTGGCGCTTCTTGAAGAAAAGGCGCGCCGCGATGCTCAGAGGCGACACCTGCTTCAGTTTGAAACACTTTACGAATGGCAACGCAAGTTCCTAAAGGCCACGGCTGACCACACGTCATGCATGCTCATGGCCGCAAACCGGGTGGGCAAGACTCGCACTGGCTTAACGATCGACGCTATGCACTTGCTGGGCGATTACCCGGAGGGATGGGAAGGCCACGTATTCGACCATGCGCCGATGTGCTGGTTGTTGGGCTTCTCGATGGAGAAGACGCGAGACCTGCTTCAGACACCACTGTTCGGCACGCTGGAAGGCGGCAAGTGGACTGGCGGCCTGATCCCTACGGACCGAATCATTGCGCATCTGTCCGCCACCGGCACATCCGGGGCTATGCGGCAGATCACTGTCCGGCACAAGTCAGGTAGCCAATCAACAGTGCAGTTCTGGTCCTACAGCCAGGGCCAGCACGCAATCATGGGCGACAGCGTTGATTGGTATCACATCGACGAAGAGCCGCGCGACAAGTCGATTTACCCGCAGGTCCTGACCCGCACCGCTACTGGTGACGGCGGAATGGGTGGCCGTGGGATTCTGACATTTACACCGGAGAACGGGCGCACCGAGCTGGTAGTTCAGTTCATGGACTGCCCGGCCGAGGGCCAATACATCCAGCGTGCAACTTGGGCTGATGCGCCGCACTTAACCGCCGACACGCAGCGAAAGTTGCTTGGTATGTACCCCGAGTGGCAGCGAGATATGCGCTCCAAGGGGCTTCCGTTGCTGGGTACAGGTCTGATATTCGACTTCAGCGATGAGGAAATTCGTTGTCAGCCGTTTGAATGCCCGAGCCATTGGTGGGTAGTGAATGGCATGGACTTCGGGTGGGATCACCCACAGGCCCATATCCAGCTGTGGATAGACAAAGACGACGATGTGATTTACGTAGCCCATGCTTGGAGAAAGAGTCGAGTGACCCCCTCTACAGCTTGGGGCTCGGTGAAAGTCTGGTCTCGCGGCGTTCCAACCGCATGGCCTCATGATGGCCTGCAAACGGAAAAAGGGAGCGGGGCGCAGCAGAAGCAGGCGTACCAGGATGCTGGCTGGCTAATGATGCCTGAGCACGCAACGTGGCAGGGAGGAGGCAATGGCGTAGAGGCAGGTCTAGTAGAGCTCTATGAGCGCATGACTACCGGGCGCCTAAAGGTCTTCTCGCACCTCACTGACTGGTTCGACGAGAAGCTGAGCTACCACCGAGACGAGAACGGCAACATCGTCAAAATTAACGACGACCTGCTATCGGCCACGCGCTACGCCTACATGATGCGGCGCTTTGCCAAGCAGCGGAAAGACATAAGCACAGGGGCAGTGGTTGCTCACATTCCGCGTCCAATGCGGCCAATGGGTAGGAAATAATGCTCACACTTCAGCAGCTCCATGAGCTCCACGACAAAGCGTATTGCCACGGCCAGGAAACGCGCATGCGTGCCGCTGACGACATGATGTTCTACTGGGTAACGCAGTGGGACGACTCGACGCTTGGCGAATCGTCGCTGCAGTACCGCGGTGAGTTCAACGTGTTGCGCAAGGCCGGGCGCCAGATCGTGGCCGACCTTCGGTCCAACCCGGTTCAGGTCAACTTCGTACCCAAGAGCGAATCCCGCGACGACGGCGCCGACATCCTCGATGGGCTGTATCTGACGGACGACCGCGCGAACACGTCGCTTGAGGCTTACGACAATGCCACCGGTGAAGCCGTGGTCTGTGGCGTGGGCGCCTGGGAGCTGTACACCGAATACGCCAGCAACCGGGCCGGCATCGACCACCAGATCATCCGCCGTCGGCCAATCTACGAGGCGAACAACAACTGCTTCTGGGACCCGAACGCCAAGCTGCTGGACAAGTCAGACGCCAACTACGTGTCGATCCTCGAGGCCTATTCGTCGGATGGATACAAGGATCTGGTGAAAGAGCTGTGCGACGAGGCCAGTGAAGACGGTGTGAAGGAGACCCGCCAGGAGCGCAAGAAGCGAGAGAAAGAAGAGGTGCGCCGCCCTTCATCCTTCGCTGCGCCTGAGCAGTCGTACACCTTCCCATGGATGGGCAGCGGCAACGACTTGATCTACGTCGTGAGCTTCTATCACCGCCGCAAGATCAAGGATAAGGTCATCACCTTCACCGATCCCACCGGCCAGCCGCTGACCCTGCGCGAGTCTGACCTTGAGTCGGTCATGGATGAGCTGATCGACGACGGCTATGTCATTGCCAGCGAGCGCGAGATCCAGCGGTGGGAGGTGCGCAAGTACATTGCATCGGGTGAATGCATCCTCAACGGCAAGATGGGCAAGGACGGCGAGCGTGAAGGCGAGGTGATTGCCGGGGAAAACCTGCCAGTCGTGCCAACCTACGGCGAGCGGGCGTTCATCGAAGGCGAGGAGCACTACGAGGGCATCACCCGCCTGGCGAAGGATCCACAGCGCCTTCGCAACTTCCAGTTGTCCTACCTGGCCGACATCGTGAGCCGCAGCCCAAGGCCGAAGCCGATCTTCCACCCGGAGCAGATCCAGGGCTTCGAGTTCATGTACGAGGAAAACGGGGCAGACAACAACTACCCGTACCTGCTGCAGAACCGCCTGGATGCGAACGGGCAGCCGCTGCCACTCGGCGCCATCAGCGTGATGCCCGAGCAAACCATCCCGCAAGCGCTGATGGCCAGTATCGAGCTGTCCCGTCAGGCTGTTGAGGACGTGGCCAACCCGGGCCTGCCGCAGGACATTGCAGACCCGGACCTGTCGGGCAAGGCCGTCAACGCCCTGACCAATCGCCTGGATCAGCAGTCGATCGTCTATCAGCAGAACCTAAAGCACGCCAAGCGCCGGGATGCCGAGATCTACGCATCCATGGCGGTCGAGGTGTACGACGCGCCCCGGGAAGTCACCCTCACATCACAGGACGGCTCGACCAAGAAGGCCCGGATCATGGAGATGGTCCAGGATCGCGAGACCGGAGAGATGACAGCGCTCAACGACCTGACCAATACCGAGTACGAGGTATACGCCGACATCGGTCCGAGCTACGCAAGCAAGAAGGAGCAGACCATTGAGCAGTTGACGGCCATGGCTTCATCGCTGGCCCAGGTTGACCCGATGATGTCGAAGATGCTCATGCTCCAGACGCTGACCCTCATCAATGGTGTGGACATGGAGCCCGTCCGCAAGTACGCCCGCAAGCAATTGATCCTGGCGGACATCTTCGAGCCTGAGACCGAGGAAGAGGAAGCCATGGTTCGGGAGGCCAGGTCCCAACAACCGCCTCCTGACGCCAACATGGTCCTGGCTCAGGCCGAGATGGAAAAGGCCAAAGCTGCGCAGATGAACGCCCAGCGCGAGACCCTGAAGGACCAAGCGAATGCACAGAACAACGCAGCCAAGACGCAGATCGATGCGTTCCGCGCCCAGACGGACCGCGCCGCCGTCCAAGTCGATGCCGAGAAAGCCGGCGCCGACATCCAATTCAAGCAGGCGCAGACCGCCGGCAAGATGATGGAGAACGTGCAGCGCCTGGTCAGTCCCTTCAGGGCACAGGTTCAACCGAGACAGTAGCAGCAGATCAAGGCCCGCTTCGGCGGGTTTTCTTTTGCCTGCAATCCGGCCGCCATCCAGCTGATGACGACCAGAACGAAAGAGTTCCACCTACTGAGGCGAACAGGTCAAACGCAATCCTACCGGCGGGAGTACACCGGGCCATCGTTACCAAGCGAGTAGAAAATGGACCAATCCCTGGAAGAGTTACGGGCAGAAAACGCAGCAGCACAGACGGCAGCAGCCGAGGATCCGCAAACCGGAGCGACTGACGTTGATGATGTGGCGGCCACCGGCCAAGAAGACGATCAAGATCATGCGGATGATCAAGACGGTGACGAAAGCCAAGCGGCAGAGCCTGAGGCATGGATGAAGGGCGACGACCAGGAGTCGCATGGTGCAGAGAAGAAGTTCACCGACAAGGACATTGGGGCGGCAAAGGCCGGCCTCCGTGCCAAGTTGGAGAAACAGCACCAGTCGGAGCTGGACACCCTGAAGCAGCAACTGGAAGAGCTGCGCAGCAAGAACGTAGCACCGCAACCCTCGGCGCGCCCGAAGCGTGAGGACTTCTACGAGCATGACGACCCGGACGACGCTTATACCGAAGCCCTGGCCGACTGGAAGTTGAAAGACACCCTCGCCAAACAGCACGCCGAGACCCAGGGCTACGAACAGCAGCGCAAGCAACTGGAAGCGCAGCAGAAGATCAGCACCAACGTAGATCAGCACTACGAGCGGGCCGCGCGCCTGGCAGCAGCAAGCGGGATCAGTCCCGAGCTGTACCAGTCCGCCGATTATCGCGTTCGAAGCGCCGTCGAGGGTGTTTTCCCTGGCGGAGGTGGCGAAGTCGTCACGAACGCGCTGATCGCAAGCCTGGGCGAAGGCTCGGAGAAGGTGTTCTACCACCTCGGGGTAAGCCCGAAGCGCCTTGCTGAACTGACCTCCAAGCTTGCCGAAGACCCGAGCGGCATTCAGGCCTCCATCTATTTGGGGCGCCTGTCTGCCGAGCTGACTGCACCAGCACGCAAAACAAGCAATGCACCGGCACCGGCTACCACGGTGAAAGGGGACGCGAGCACGACCGACGCAGGCAAAGCCCTGCACCGCAAGTACCTCGAAGCCCATAAGCGTGGCGACAACCAGGCCGCGTTCAACATCCGGCGCGAAGCGAAACAATCGAATATCAACGTCAACTCTTGGTAAGGAATTAAACGATGGCTACTTTAACCGCAGGCAAGATCGCCGAGGTCATGTTCGAACAGGCTCTGGATACCTACGAGCCGCAGGACATGCTCCTCCCAACCACCAGTTTCCTTGAGCCCGACGCGGGCGATATGCAGAACTCGGGCAACATCATCTGGCGCCCAGTCCAGCAGCACGCTCCGATCATCGACGGCTGGGATCTGACCGGCCTGGAAACCGGCATCATCGAGGAGACCTACCCGGCCGTCCTCGGCACCCCAACCAACGACCTGGTAAGCCAGCGCGCGGACGACATGCGCGACATGCGTTTCTGGCAGAAGCGCGGCGCTGAAGCTGGCCGTCAACAGGCCACCAACCTGAACAAGCAGATCGCTTCGGCCATCGCCACTCAGGGCTCCATGTTCTACCGCTCCAACGCCGCCAGTGGCTACGACGTCATCGCTGAAGCTCAGGCGCTGATGAACGAGCGTCAGGGTGCCAAGACCGACCGCTACTTCCTGCTCAACGACCGCGACAACCTGAAGTTCGGCAAGGACTTGGCCGCACGCCAGACCGTCCAGGGTCGCCCTGAAACCACCTGGGCCACCGGCCAGATCGGGCAGAACATCGCCGAGTTCGACGTCTACACCGCGTCCTTCTTGCCGAACCTGATCGGCGGCGCTGACCCGGCCACCACCGTGACCGCCAACCAATCCTTCGCACCGACCGCTGGCACCGTCGACCCAGTGCTGAAGACCGTGACCAACGTGGACTACCGCACCGCGACCATTCCGGTTACGGCGTCGGCAGGCTACAACGTCGGCGACAAGGTGACTTTCGCCAACGCAGCAGTAACCGTGAAGGCTGTCGGCCTGGCTGACAAGTCCAACACCGGTGTGGCGATGACCTTCACCATCGTGGGCAAGCCTTCGGGCACGTCCATCACGGTGTTCCCGAAGCCAATCGCCCTGGATGACCCAGCGCTGAGCACGCTGGAAAAAGCGTATGCAAACATCGATACGCGCATCCTGAACACCGCCACCGTCAACCGCCTGAACATCGACGCGTCGAAGAAGACCAACCTCTTCTACGACAAGGATGCGGTCGAAGTCCTGGGCGGCACCATCCCGGCGAACCTGTTCCAATCGTTCGACGGCCTCAAGGTCATCAACCAGACCATGAAGAACGGTCTCAAGATGTACATGATCTACGACGCCAACATGATCAACATGCAGTTCCGTTACCGCTTGTTCACCTGGTGGGGCGTCACCATCAAGGACCCGTCGCGCTGCGGTGTTGCCGTCACCTTCTAAAACGATGAGCAATTTTGGGGCCGAAAGGCCCCTTTCTTTTTGAGGAATAAAAAAATGGCTTGCATCCTTTATCGAGAAGGCCGCGGCACCGTCGAGCACGGCATCGAATGCGAATCCACCGTATGCGACGTTCACAGCCTGGACTCCATGCTGGCTAGCGGCTGGCAGTTGAACCCGCCAGGCTATGAGCCGCCGGAGCCGGTCGCAATGGAAGAGAGCGAAGTCGACAGCGGCAGCGCCGAAGGACTTGGCAATTCCCTGCAGCCTGAAGTCGATCGCCTGACTGGCGAGGTCGAGCAGTTGAGCGGGCTTCTGGAGATTCAGGGCGAAATCGAAAAGAACCTGAACGCCACCATCGAGCACCTGAAATCCATGCTTACTGAGCACGGCATTGATTACGCCGCTGAGCCCGATCAGGAAGCCGAAGAAGACACTTCGAACCTGAACCCCGTGCGTCTGGCAGCCAAGGAAGCCGGCATCGAAGGCTGGGACACCAAGCGCATCGCAACCCTGGAAAAGGCGTTGGAGTCGTAAATGAATCAGCTCAAGGTCGACAGAATCACTGCGGCTTACTCAAAGCTGCGGATCTCCGGGCTTACGGTAATCCCAAACCCTTCAGACCTTGAGCTGGCCCTGGGCGAGCTTGAGAACATGATGGCCGAGTTCGCATCGCGCGGTATCGAGATAGGCTACAACTTCGAGGAGACGCCGGATCCAAACAGCGATCTGAACGTCACGCAAGAATTCTGGAACATGATCTCCACCAACCTGGCCACGCGCCTGGCGGCGGACTTCGGCAAGGACGCATCGGCTCTGCTCATGGCTCAGGCCGTGCAGTCCCTATCCCAGGCCTCAGGCGTCTGTGCACGCAATCGCATCCGCCAAGTCGCATACCCATCCCGCCAGCCGGTTGGCAGCGGGAACCGTCTGTGTGCCCGCTGGCAGCGCTTCTATTCCGACATGCCAAGGCTTCCTCCTAACGCGCCAGGCACGCTCTACATCATGCAGGGCGAAACCAACGACTACGAGGAGTCCTTTGCCGCGTACCTGAGCACAGACGAGTACATCGAGACGATCGAGGTCAAGTGCGACAGCGGCCTGATGGTGGTCTCCAGTTCGTTCCTGGATGGCGTGGTGAAGTATCGGCTGAATGCTCCGATCGAGCTGACCGCCGGCGCCTGGCAGCAAGTCAAGATCATGGTAACGACAACGGAAAGCCGCGTAGACATCCGCATTATTAACTTCGAGGTCGCGCCATCCGTGGCCGTCGGCAATTAAGGGGGTCCCATGCCATCGCAAAAGATCCCGATTACGCTGATCAAGGGCGACAAGATCAGCGACCAGACCGACTATCTGGACGTGCTCCCCGAGAACATGTACGCGGTGCCTAAGCCGATCATGGGCGCTGCCGGCTTCATGATGCAGCACTCTGGCTTGACCGAGTACGGGACGGGCTCAGGCCCTGACCGTGGCGGCGTGTGGAATGAGCGCTTGCAGCAGCATTTCCGGGTGTCCTACACCCAGTTCATGATCGTGAACGAGGATGGAACGAATCAGCGATTCGGCAATATCCCCGGGTCTGAGCAGGTGTCTATGCCTTACTCGTTCAACACCCAGGCGGTGATCGGCGGTGGAGCGTTCTGGCTTTACGATCCGGTGAACGGCTTCCGCCAGATACTGGACCCGGATATCAAGACGCCAATCGATGGCACCTGGATTGACGGCTACTACTTCCTGACCGACGGGCAATATCTCTATCACACCACGCTGGTGGACGAATCGGTCTTTGATCCGCTGGCGTTCGCCACGGCCGAGTTCTCGCCTGACCCTACGCTGGGCGTGGGCAAGACGGCCGACGACAAAGTGATCGTGTTCGGGCGTTACACCACTGAGTTTTTCGCCAACGTCGCCACCACGAACTTCGCGTTCAGTCGGATTCAGGCTCGAGCGCTGAAGATCGGCATCGTGGCCACGCATGCAAAGTGCGAGCTGAAGCAGTCCTGGTACTTCGTCGGCAGCCGAAAGGAGTCCGACCTTGGCGTTCATGTGCTGGGCGTGGGATCGAGCCAACAGATCAGCACCCGGGCCATTGACCGCATCCTGGCCCAGTACACCGAGCCACAACTCTCCGATCTGTCCATGGAGGCAGTCGAGGTTGACGGGCTGGCATTTATCTACATCCACCTGCCGAATGAAACGCTTCTGTTCAACGAGACGGCGGCGTCCAGTTCGGGTATCGACAATGCCTGGTCGATCCTCAAGCGCGGCACCGGCTCGCTGCCGTGGCGCGGCATCAATGGCGTGTTCGACCCGCGCCTGGGCAAGTGGGTATTCGGCGACAAGATTGACTTGCGCCTGGGGGTTTTGGACCCGGTGTCGGTTGACCAGTACGGCGAGATGTCCGAGTGGGTGCTTTACACCCCCTTCCTGTACCTGGAAGGCCTCTCGGTTGACAGCCTGAACATCGACATCATGCCGGGGCACTCAGTAAGCGATGACGCCACGCTGTTCGTGTCCATGACCTATGACGGCGTGACCTACGGGAAAGAGACCACAGCGCTTTACGGCTCTCCGGGCAACTACAACCAGCGGTACATCGTGTATCGGATGGGTTATGTCAGGAACTGGGTCGGCTTCAAGCTGCGCGGCGCATCCCGCGCCAAGATGTCATTCGGACGGGGGTATATCGAAGTTGGCTAACGACGATCTTTCACTGGGGCTATCGGCCTCGGAAGTCATGAGCATGACAGGCTGGCCTGAGGCTATGGCCAACGACTACGTGTCGCGCACCTCCGACTACATGCTGACCGGCCTAGGCAGCCCCGAGGGCGTCGTGCCGTCCAACCGCACGCGGCAATTCTGGTCGACCGATGACCAGAAGCTGTACATCAACTCGGCGATTGGATCTCGCACCGGCTGGGTGCTGGTCGTATGACCTTCAGGCCCGCCTTTCTCTGCGAGGAAATGGGCGGTCTGTACTGGGAGCCCAAGTATCAGGTGTGGCGATGGAGCAAGGGCCGCGTCTATGCGTCAGTGACGCGCGAGGACGATGCGGTGTTCGCCCACTTTTCCGCCGACAAGGAAGCCGTTCGGCACATGAAAGAAGCAATAAACGACTTCTGCGACCTGGCTTTCGAGCTTCTGCCATGGTGCTCGATGGTCATGGGCTGCATCAGGCGCGACAGCGTGGTTCGGCTTGTGAAGAAATGCGGGTTCGTCCATGTGATTGACCACAAAGACCTGAAAATTTATGCGAGGTACAGATAATGGGTGGTTCATCCGATAGCGGTGCAGAAGACGCGGCAGAAGTTCAGGCCCAGGCCCAGCGCGAAGCCCTCAACTACCTGAAGCAGACCGAACGACTGCCCCAGGCCCTGCGCGAAGGCGCGCTGACCGGCCTTGGTTCGGAATATGGCCTGACGCTTGGAGCTGACGGCAAGTTTGCTTCCGATGGCAAGAGCATCATCCAGCGCGCCGAGGACAGTCCTTTCTATCAGACCATGGTGCAGCGGGGCGAAGAGGGGGTTCTGCGCAATGCTTCGGCGACCGGCGGCCTTCGCTCTGGCAACACCAACGAGGCCCTGGCCTCCGTCAATCAGAACGCCTTGATGGCCTCCTATGCCAACCAGCTTTCCGGCCTCCAGGGCATGGCCCAGCTCCCATCCAACGCCAACAACATCGCCAGCTCCATGGCTGGAATCGGACAGACGACCGCGCAGGGCATGACAGCGCAGGCCAATTTCGGCGCCCAGCAAGGCCAGAACAACTTCAATAACGCCATGGGCGCCGGCGCGCTGGCCATGCAGGGCTATGAAACGTTCTCCGATGAGCGCCTTAAGGATGAAGTGGTGCTGCTCGGGCAGCGCAACGGACACAACGTCTACAGGTGGGCATGGAACGCCGCTGCCGCCGCGCTCGGTCTCGTTGGCCGCTCTGCTGGCGTCATCGCCCAGGAAGTCGAGAAGACGCACCCGCACGCAGTCTCGGAGCGCCGCGGATACAAGTGCGTCAACTACGACATGATCGGAGTAGAAGCCCATGGCCTATGAATACACGCCACTGACGGCGCAGAACGCCCAGCGCCAGCAGGATCAGTACCGGCCATTCCAGAGCCGCCAGGTTCCGAACGCTGGCGGTTCGGCTTCAAACCCAAACGCCATGCAACTGGCCAAGGCCATGAAAGGCCTGGGCGTCATCTATAAGAGCATCAACGGCGCCAATGCGGCAAGCGGCGCGGCTTCGGCTGGTGGTACCGGTTATGGCCTGGGTAATTCGTTGGTGGCGGGTGAGGCGGGGAGCGCGACCTACGCCGGCGGCTCTGCTGCTGGTGGTGCTGGATCTGGCGCGGTTGCTGGCGGCACACAGGCCGGGTCCGCTGGATCGGCTGGCTCAGGCGGCTTGGGCCAAGGGCTGGGGTATGCCGGCATGGCGAAGGACGCCTATGGCGTGTTCCAGGGCATGCAAACACCGCAAGGCCAAGAAGGCCGAGACGAGGGGACCATGATGGGCTCCGCAGCGGCGGCAGGCACGGGCGCGGCTCAAGGGTTCTCGGCTGGCGGCCCAGTCGGCGCCATCGTCGGCGCAGCGTTGGGGAACGAAAGCTACCAGTGGCAGCACGGTAACCGGGCAATGATGACCTCGCCGAAAGGCATTCTTCAAAGCGAATTGACAGGCGGGTTGGCCGCGCGCGACGTAGGTCGCTGGACTGGACTCTGGACTTAACACCATGGCTATGAACCCATTTGCTGTAGATGCCGGAAACGACCTCTCCCCCGGCCTGTCCGGACTCAGCGCCACGCTGGCAAACGTCCGCCAGGGTCGAGTCGTTGAGGCTGAGCGCCAGCGCCAGATCGCCGCCGAAGAGGCGCAGAAGGAACGCATGGCCGCCGCTACCTCCGCTGCTCAGCAGGCCTTCAAGAACGGCGACCCTGAAGAGATGGCGCAGGTCTCGCTGCAGTATCCTGAGATTGGAGACAACCTGCGCAAAACCATTGGCTTGGACGATGAGCGCAAGAACAAGGAGGCTGGCGAGTTCGCCCGCCGACTGCTGACGGCTACGCCCGAGCAGCGCGCCTCTATCTATGAGGAGCGAATCAACTCGTTGCAGGAGCAGGGGCGCGACCCTTCGAATACTCTTCGCTCCTATCAGGATTACCAGAAGAACCCGAACGGCGAGCTTCAGGCCATGGAAACCGTGTGGGCCGCCGTCGATCCGAAGGGCTACACAGTCATCGCCAACGAGCACAAAGCCAAGCAGCGTGCAGCACTTGAACAGCAGAAGATGGAGCGCGAAGACATGCGCTTTGAGCGTGCCGAGGCTGGCCGCAATCAGCGCGCAGCGGCCCGGGCCGCTCGCGAAGGCGCCGGCGGAATGACCAAGCCCACCGCCGGAATGCAGGACTACCAGTTCTACCAGCAACTCAAGCGCGACAACCCGGAAGGGGCGCTGGAGTTCGGCCGTCAGCGCGGGTTCGTCAGCAAGGAAGGTCAGGAGCTTTCTGTGAACATGCAGAAGCGCCTGTCCGACGCCGGCGACCAGGCGCTGCAATCCGAAGGCAATGCCGCGCGCTACGGCGAGCTGGCCAGCCAGGTCGATCAATCGAATATCCGCGGCGGCTTGCTGGGCAACTGGCAGGAAACGCTCAAGGAGACGACCGGTGACCAAGATGCTGTATCCAACCTGCGCCAGCGTTTCAACGCCATCAAGGCATCCCAGGTAGTCAGCAACCTTCCACCAGGTGCCGCATCCGACATGGACATCAAGCTGGCCCTGTCTGGATTCCCGACCGACAAGGCGAACAAACAGCAGATTTCCGGATTCCTTCGTGGCCTGGCCAAGCTTGAACAGCGCTCGGCCGAGTACAACAACTTCAAATCCGACTGGATCACCGACAACGGCAGCGAGCGCGGCATGCTCCAGGCGTGGAAGGAGCAAACCAAAGGGGGTGCCAAGGCCAAGGCTGCGCCAGCGGCAGCGTCGTCTGATGGCTGGGAGATCGTTGAATAATGGCCACTCAAGAGTACAAAGTGAAGTCGCCAGACGGCCAGGTCATCACCCTGCGCGGGCCGGCCGGAGCAAGCCAGGAGCAAGTCATTGCCCAGGCCAAGAAGCTCTATGCTCAACGGCAGGCCCCAGCGCCGGAGGCTGCTTCAGCGCCAGAAGGCCAAGCCATGATGCCGGAAGCGTCTGCAGATTCGGCGCCTCCTCCCGCGGATGTAGAGCCAGAAGCGTCGGCAGCGCCAGAGGAACCCGGGCTGCTCGACTCAATCGGCAACATGATCACTGGCAACGACAGGCAGTCACGGGCGACCCAGGAGCTGCCAGAGCTGCAAAACTCCGGACTGCTGGCTGGCCTGGATATCCCCGCGGGTAAAGCCGCTGCTGTCACCGCCGCCCTGGTCACGATGACCGACCCGCAAGAGATTGCCCAAACTCTGAAGGCGCTATCGCCAGAGATAGGAATCCAGCAGGACGAAAAAGGCAACCTGATCGCGGCCAACAACGCAACGGGCGCCCGGGCGATGATCAACAAGCCGGGCTTCACCGGCATGGATGCGTTGCAGGCCACCGGCATCGGCGCTGCGTTCGCTCCCACAGGGCGCGCGGCATCGGCAATCGGCGGTGGTGCGCTCAAGCAGGCCGCAGTACTCGGAGGCACATCAGCTGCAACCCAGGCCCTGATCGAAGGCGGACAGGCGGCGGCTGGCGGAAACTTCGACCAGAACGAGGTGGCGCTTTCGGGTGCGACCGGTGCTGCACTGCCCCTGGCCATGGGCGCCGGCGGCGCGGTGATGGA
Source organism: Pseudomonas marvdashtae (assembly GCF_014268655.2). Classification (NCBI taxonomy): domain Bacteria; kingdom Pseudomonadati; phylum Pseudomonadota; class Gammaproteobacteria; order Pseudomonadales; family Pseudomonadaceae; genus Pseudomonas; species Pseudomonas marvdashtae. The sequence continues at coordinate 4,027,562 of NZ_JABWQX020000001.1, read as the reverse complement.
CGCAGCCAAGCGCGGCGTTCAAGTGTTGCGCGGCGCGCCGGCGGCACAATCGGAGATCGTTCAGGCCGCAAAAGCAGCCAAGATCCCGTTGATGACCAGCGATGTCGCGCCGCCGGGTACGTTCATAGGCAAATCAGCGCAGGCTGTCGGTGAGCGTATCCCGCTTGCAGGTACCGGCGGTTTGCGGGCCACGCAGCAGGAAGCGCGCCAGCGCGCAATCCAGGAGCTTGGCGACCGATACCCCACGCCTAAGCCTGACCAGGTAATAGAAGGCCTGAAAGCTCAGAAGTCCAAAGTCATGCAGGCCGCCGGCAAACGTTATGAGGAGCTGCTGCCGATGGTCGACAGTCTCGGCCCCGCGCCTTATCCGAAGACTGTTCAGGCGATCGATGACGCCATCTCAGAGCTTTCCAAGCCTGGCGTTGTGTCGAGCAAGGAGGCGGTCCAGGAACTCCAGCAGTTCAAAGACACGCTTGGAGCAGCAAACCAGACATACAGCACGCTCAAGGAGAACCGCACAGCTCTGCGTGAGGTGGTTAGCTCCTACGACAACCAGGGCCGCAGCCAGCTACCGACTCGCGCGAAGGCTCTCATGAACCGGGTCTACTCGGCGCTGAGCGGCGACATGGAAGAGGCCGCCACCGCGGCGCTTAGTCCTCGGGATTTGGCCCGACTGAAGTCTGCGGACTCGATCTACCGCGGCCAGGCCGAAAAGATGACCAGGACCAGGCTCAAAACTGTGCTCGACAAAGGCGATTTGACGCCGGAAGTGGCGGAAAACCTTCTGTTCAGCAACAAGCGCAGCGAAGTGAAAAGCCTGTACGAATCGCTCGACAGCAGCGGTCGCGATGCGGCCCGGGCGACTGTCATCCAGCGAGCACTGACAAAGGCCGGCGGCCTGGATAACCCATCGCCCGAGAAATTCATCGCCGAGCTTCGGCGCATGGAGTCGCAGACGGGGATTCTGTTCAAGGGTGAGCAACGCAAGCAGCTGGAAGGGTTGAAGTTGGTTCTTGCGGCCACCAAGCGGGCGGGGGAAGCGGGCGTTCAAACGGCCACAGGGCAGCAGCTTTATGCGCCGCTTGGCGCTGCGGCGGCGGGGTCATTGATTGGTGACTTCGGTGCAACCTTGGCCGCTGGCGCCTCGGTCGGCGCGATGGCGCGCGCCTATGAAAGCCCAGTGGTCCGCAACGCGATGATCAGGATCGGCTCTGCGCCGAAGTCTGAAGCGTCGAAGCGCCTGGCGCTGCAGCTCGCTCGGCAACTGAACGCCGGTGCTCAATCAGCACGCGCTCAAGAAATTGAAGAACCGCAACGGTAAGAAAAACTGAAACAGCTAGATGAATCATAAATCACCTCAAATCAAACCAAGATGGTGGAGAGCATGGCAGACACCAATGAAGTAAAGCCACCGTATACCTACTATGCGGACCCAACAAGAGGGCGCCCGGTGTTCAACGGGTTCATCTATGTAGGCGATCCGGACACTGACCCGGAGATCCCGAGCAATCGGCTTGTGGTCCGCGCCGTGCAGGAGTCCGGTGCAACCGTGGCTATCGCGCAGCCAATTCGAACCGGTGCTGGCGGCGTGCCAATGCTCAACGGCTCGCCAGTTCAGCTGGTTGTCGATGGCGAATATTCAATCAAGATCCTTGATTCGGCTGGAGCCCAGGTCTATTACGCGCCTAGCCTGGTTGGAGGTGTTCGTCCCACGACCATCGTGCGGACCCAGGCCATACCGCTGACCTTCACGCTGCCGAACCGGTTCATCAACAAGAACCTCTTCGATCCCAATATCCAGGCCATCGACTATTACAATGCCAATCCGACGGTTATGGACTTCGGTCTGCTCGGAGTCGCGCCATTTAACTTTGAAAATATTCCTGCCAGTCGGTTTGACCTGGCAGACGAAAGCACCGCGACCATTGACCTAGGGGTATTGTAATGTCCACTCAAATGCAACTGCGCGGCGGGACCACCGCCGAAAATCTGTTGTTCACCGGCGCCCAGCGCGAAGTTACCGTGGACACTGACAAGAACACCCTAGTGGTGCATGACGGGGTTACGCCAGGCGGCTTTACCCTGGCGTCAGAGGGGCAGGTGGCCGACAGCACATATTTCTACGTGGATGACACGGCTGGCGGCTCAGCGGCGAACGCCTACATCCTTGTTCCGCAGGCCAATACTAACCAGCCAAACTCGTATATGAACGGAATCGTTCTCGGGTTTACCACTGGGAATGTCAACACCGGGGCATCAACAGCAAATTTTCAAGGGCTCGGTGTCAAAAACATAAAGTACCGTGACGGAACCGACCCGGCTGCAGGCGATATCTTTGGTCGGATCACAGTTATTTATGATGAGACAGCCGACTGGCTTGAATTGCAGCGCAAGCCGGGCACTCCGCTGTCGCAAGTCCGCTCAATCCTAGGCTCTGTGTCTGGTAATGCGCTGACTGTCACGCTGACTCCTACAACGGTTGATTTCAGATCTCCAACCGGATCAAACGGCGCAGTGAATAGCAGGACTCTGACCGCCAACACGTCGCTTATCGTGCCTGCTGGCGCAACACTGGGGACAGTGAGCGGCGTTCTGAGTACGATTGTAATCGTGGCGATCGACAACGGTGGCGCGGTCGAATTGGCTGTTATCAATCAGGCGGGCGGCGTTACGCTGGATGAAACTGCGCTGATCAACACCACGGCGATCTCTGCCGGAGCAACATCGGCCACTACGTTCTATTCGCAGAACGCGCGCGTGGGCGTCCCCTATCGAGTAGTTGGCATGGTCCAGTCCACGCAGGCGGCTGCCGGCACTTGGTCGGCGACCCCGACAAAAGTCCAAGGGCAAGGCGGGCAGGCGATCTTCGATCAAAAGAACCGCCTCTTCATGAGCGCCGTGCAGAACACAACATCGGGGACTGCAATTGATTTCACTGGTATTCCTTCTGGCGTAAACAGGATGTCTATCAACTTCAGCAGCCTTTCAACGAGCGGAACAAACACTGTCACGTTTCAGCTTGGGGCCGGCTCCGTAGATTCGGCTGGGTATGTTGGGGTCACGACGATCACGCAGCACAGTACGCTGCCCGGGGTTGTTCAATATACAACTGGAATCACCTGTGACAACGCTACTGCCGCAACATCGGTCATGCACGGCTCAATAATCTTCACAAGGATTTCGGCGAATACATGGACGATAAGCGGCACCGCTGCGCTTTCTAACACGGGGCGCGGGTTCATTTTCAGCGGAGCCAAAGCGTTATCCGGAACCCTGGATCGAATTCGCATTACGACGGCCGGCGGCACGGATACATTCGATGGCGGTACAGCCAGCATCAATTGGGAGCTTTGAGAATGAAATTGTTCAGAGTTGAAGTGAACGTTATGACCGGGAGTCGAGCGGAGATCGAGCAGAGAGCATACCGCTTGGGCGATTCGGTTATTGTGCTGGACGCCGATGAAATTCATCCTGACGGATATGCCGAATTTGATCCGAATGCAGAGGATGAATCTCAGTAATCTACGTGATATTTGGCAAAAAATAGCCGGGGGAGGCTACCCGGCTTTTCTATTCTATGGTTGGTATGTGTAGCGAATCCGGTGACACCGCTGCACTCCATCGCTTGTCGCTGATAAAAAAGGCGACCCCGCGCAACTCCATGTTGGTGTCGATGAGTAACCAGTGCTTTTTGGCGCTAGGGACAGCCTGGCCATGGGCGCCATCGGGTTAAGTATGTATCATTGGCGTATAGCCTTTCAGATGGAAAATAATATGATTAGCTCGTTTCATCGTTATATTTATCACGCCTTTAGTTCATTAGTATTTGTCGCGGCTGGTATGCTTTTTTCAACGCCATCATTCGCGGCAGATTCCACTGCGTTAACGCGCCTTCAAGTAGGCGAAATTCTGGTAACGGCACCAGCTATTCGAGACGCTTTCATAGTTTCACGAATGGTTCGCGGGCTTACTGACAACCACGGATATTCAGATAAAACCGTCATTGACGAGGTGACGGACTATGGCGGTTACGGCTCTTTCGACTCCACCGTCGAGTTGCGCGGGAATAATCAGCAAAACCACCTCTTCACTTTTCAGGATCGCGCCAAGTACAGCGGTAGCAATGCCCTTCTAAATATGGCCGGATTCCTATCCAGGACCGTGCACGCCGGAACAGGAGAGGTACGGTTCCGCGCAGCAGTGGATATTGCCGATATCCAGATAACCAATGGCGGGAAGGTCGGTCAAAACATTGGCCTATACATTCGAGACCTGCGTGCAGGAAGCAACAATTCAGCGATCACCCTGGCTCAATCGACCGGCCATTCGATCTATTCGTCTGGTGCAGCCCCGAGCTATCACCGATCTAATATGGTGTTTGGCGTTGGTAATGGCCCGGTCATGCTCGAGGATCAGCGGCAAGTTGATGCACCACGCGACCTTTCCGAGGCGGAACGCTTTGTAGCCAAGCAGCTCAAGGGCATGATCAAGGCTTCGCGCAGCAAGACCACTGGCAAGATCGGGCTGGGCATTCCACTTGCTGACATCCGTTCGGCGTTCGCCGCGCAGGGCCTGAATGCGGATGACTACTCGATAGTTGAGAAGACGGCGCAGGGTCCGGGCGTTCGCTATGAGCAGTTACTTGCCTTCGTGCTGTCTTCGATTTGATAGGTCAACAGCTCGGAATGCATTTGGTGGAGACACGTTGAATGATTGGATTGTGTTCGGTCGGCAGGACGCCGGAGGAGGGGATTCGATCTCGTACCAGTTTCTGTACCAACTGATGTTCCCTTGAGGGACTCTGCGGGGCCTCAGAAGGCGCTGAAACCCCTTGTCTAGCGCCTTCAGAATACTCCAGCTAATCCGCACATAAGTCCTTACCGGTTTTTCCGTTGGGGAGGGGTCAAGCCGTACACGCCAGAAGGGCGGGTACTCTGAAACTGACCGGTGGGATTGCTGTGAGTTTTATATCGATGCGTTATAAGCCGACGGATGGGGCGGGGTTGTGTCAGGCCTTGCCCCGAATCAACGCCCGTAGCGCAAATCGGTTCGGATGGCAGGCTTCGGCCACGCTTCGTGGCAGTGGCAGCGGTTCGTTGTCCAGCCAGGCGGCGATCAGTTCGCCCGACAGCGGTGCGCTGACCAAGCCCCGTGAGCCGTGGCCGCTGTTGACGTACAGGCCATCGAGCCAAGGGCATGGATGGTCCGGCACTTGGCGGGCATCCTTGGCCAGGGCGCAATACGTTTCGGTGAACGCCCCGAGATCGGCCAGCGGCCCGACAATCGGCAGGTAGTCCGGACTGGTGCAGCGAAACGCCGCACGGCCTTCGAGGTGTTCAGGATCCAAGGCGCTGGCGTCCAGGCGATCCATCAGGTCGAGGGAGATCTCTTCGAGCATTTGCAGATTGCCGGCGTGCTCGGCGGCGGTGGGGATCAGGTCGTCATTCTTGAAGTCGAAGCTGGCGCCCAGGGTATGCTCGCCCATGCGCGGCGGGGCCACGTAACCTTCGGCGCAGACCACCGTCGCCAGGCTTTGACTGCGGGTGGTTTGGGGCAGGCGGGTGATTTGTCCGCGAATGCGCTTGAGGGGCAGTTCGGCGGCCGGTGCGAAGCGTTTGATTTCGGCGGCGCTGGCGAGGATTACCACCGGGGCGCTGGCGACGCAACGTTGCCCATCCCAGGCCTGCCACTGGTCGTCGACACGCCGCAGTTCCAGTACCTCATGGTGTGCAAGCAAGGCAATCGCCGAGTCCGCGGCTTGCCAGCGACACAAGGCTGGCGGATGAACCCAGCCGCCCTCGGGATAAAACAGGCCGCCACAGGCCAGGCCGATACCGGACTGCGCCTGCGCCTCGGTGCGATCGAGGATCTTCAGCAGGTCGGTTGGGAACGCGTCGGCCAGTTGCGCCTGGCGCTCGGCTTCCTTGTCGTTGAAGGCCAATTGCAGGACGCCGCAACTGTCCCAGTCAACGCCTCGCTGCAAGTGTTCCAGCAAGCGACGGGTGTAGCCGAAACCGCTGAGGATCATCTGCGACAACGCCGTGCCGTGGGCCGACAGCTTGAGGTACAACACGCCCTGGGGATTGCCGGACGCTTCCTCGGCCAACCCGGCGTGGCGTTCCAGCAAGGTCACCTGCCAGCCACGGGCCGCGAGACTCGCCGCGCTGGCGCAACCGGCCAGGCCGCCGCCAATCACCAAGGCCCGGCGCTCGCCGGCATGGGGAGCGGGGCGGGCGTACCAGGGTTTGGCCAGCGCTGGCGCCGGTACTTGCTCCGGCCAACCGAGGAACACGCCGCGAAGAATCTCCCATTTATGACCGATGCCCGGCGTGCGCTTCATCTTGAAGCCCGCCGCGTTCAGCCGGCGCCGTACCCAACCGGTGCTTGTAAAGGTGCTGAGGGTCGCTCCGGGTGCCGCCAGCCGCGCCAGTTCGGCGAACAGCTCGGCGGTCCACATCTCGGGGTTTTTCGCTGGCGCGAAACCGTCGAGGAACCAGGCATCGATTGGCCCGTCCAGTTGCGGCAGTTGTTCCAGGGCATCGCCAACCAACAAGGTCAGCGTCACCCGACCGTTCGCCAGGGTCATGCGTTGGAAACCCTGGTGAATCGCGACGTACTGCCCAAGCAACTGGTCAGCCTGGCGCTTGAGCTCTGGCCATAAAGCCAGGGCCCGACGCAGGTCCTCGGGCCTCAAGGGGAATTTCTCGACGCTGACAAAATGCAGCCGCGCCCCGGCCGGTGCGCATTGTTCGAACAGCTGCCAGGCACAAAGAAAATTCAGCCCAGTGCCGAATCCTGTTTCGCCAATCACCAGTCGCCCGTCTTCTGGCAGCGCGGTAAAGCGCTCGGCCAGGTTGTTCTGCGCAAGGAACACGTAGCGGGTTTCTTCCAGGCCCGACCGGTCGGAGAAATACACGTCGTCGAAGACCCGGGAACGGGGGAGCCCCTGATTGTCCCAGTCGAGTTGTGCGTGGTGCTGGATAGGCGTCATGACAGGCTCGGTGAAAACGAAGGCGCCATTCTAGCCGATCGGATCGCGTCATCTGCGTGTCGATCGCTGTCTGGAAGGAATCTGCAGCGCAGGTACGTATCCAATCCGCTAGTCTTGCCCCCATTCCTGGAAGGAGCTGCCCATGTTCGAGTCCGCTGAAATCGGTCACGTCGTTGATAAAGAAACCTTTGAGGCCGAAGAGCCGGCGCTGCGCGAGGCGCTGCTCGAAGCGCAGTTCGAACTGCACCAACAGGGCCGCTTTCCGGTCATCGTCCTGATCAACGGCATCGAAGGCGCGGGCAAGGGCGAGACGGTGAAGTTGCTCAACGAGTGGATGGACCCCCGCCTGATCGAAGTGCGTACCTTCGACCAGCAGACTGACGAAGAACTGGCGCGGCCACCGGCCTGGCGCTACTGGCGGATGCTACCGGCCAAGGGGCGCATGGGGATTTTCTTCGGCAATTGGTACAGCCAGATGCTGCAAGGGCGGGTGCACGGCGAGTTCAAGGACCCGCGACTCGACCAGGCGATCAACGGCGCCGAACGCCTGGAGAAAATGCTCTGCGACGAAGGGGCGCTGATCTTCAAGTTCTGGTTCCACCTGTCCAAGAAACAGATGAAGGCCCGCCTGAAAAGCCTCAAGGACGACCCGCTGCACAGTTGGCGCATCAGCCCATTGGACTGGCAGCAGTCACAGACCTACGACAAGTTCGTCAAATACGGTGAGCGAGTGCTGCGCCGTACCAGTCGCGATTACGCGCCATGGCATGTGATCGCCGGCGCCGATGCTTGTTACCGCAGCCTCGCGGTCGGTCGCATCCTGCTCGAAGGGCTGCGCCAGGCGCTGGACCGGTCGAAGATCAAGCCGGAAAAGGTCAACGTGGCGCCGCTGCCGGCGCTGGACGGCCAGGTGACGTTGATTGACAGCCTGGACATGACGCTGCGCCTGGATAAACCCGATTACGAAGAACAATTGATCACCGAGCAGGCGCGGTTCGCCGGTTTGCTGCGCGACAAACGCATGCGCCGGCATGCGCTGGTGGCAGTGTTCGAGGGCAACGACGCGGCGGGCAAGGGCGGCGCGATTCGCCGGGTCGCGGCGGCGCTCGATCCGCGCCAGTACAGCATCGTGCCGATTGCCGCGCCCACCGAGGAAGAAAGGGCCCACCCCTACATGTGGCGCTTTTGGCGGCACATTCCGGCGCGGGGCAAGTTCACCATGTTCGACCGCTCGTGGTACGGGCGGGTGCTGGTGGAGCGGGTCGAGGGCTTCTGCAGCCGCGCCGATTGGTTGCGGGCCTACGGTGAGATCAACGATTTCGAGGAACAACTGGCCGACGCTGGCGTGGTGGTGGTCAAGTTCTGGTTGGCCATCGACAAGGAGACGCAGTTGGAGCGTTTCCAGGAGCGCGAGGAAATCCCCTTCAAGCGCTTCAAGATCACCGAGGACGACTGGCGCAACCGCGACAAGTGGGATGCCTATCGCTCGGCGGTCTGCGACATGGTCGATCGCACCAGCACTGAAATTTCGCCGTGGACCCTGGTGGAAGCCAACGACAAGCGTTGGGCTCGGGTCAAAGTCTTGCGCACCCTCAACGAGGCGCTGGAGGCCGCGTTCGAGCGCTCGGCCAAACAGGCGCGCAAAAAGAAATAGCCCGATGGGCACGCATACGCGGGGTGAATGATTGTCGCGTTCGGTTATGCAGTGGATCTATTCTCGAATCCACTCTTAACCGATAACAACAATGAGGTGCCGCCATGCGTGAAGTGGTGATCGTCGACAGTGTACGGACCGGTCTGGCCAAGTCCTTTCGCGGCAAATTCAACATGACCCGCCCGGACGACATGGCGGCGCATTGTGTCAATGCGCTGCTGGCGCGTAACGGCATCGACCCGGCCAGCGTCGAGGACTGCATCGTCGGCGCCGGTTCCAACGAAGGCGCCCAGGGCTTCAACATCGGCCGTAACGTGGCGGTGCTCTCACAATTGGGCACCGGCACGGCCGGAATGACCCTCAACCGTTTCTGTTCCTCAGGCCTGCAGGCCATTGCGATTGCGGCCAACCAGATTGCGTCCGGCTGCAGCGAGATCATCGTCGCCGGTGGGGTCGAATCCATCAGCCTGACGATGAAGAGCGTCAATACCGACAACCTGGTCAATCCATTGCTCAAGGAGCAGGTGCCGGGCATTTATTTCCCCATGGGCCAGACCGCCGAAATCGTTGCGCGTCGCTATCAGGTCAGCCGCGAACAGCAGGACCGCTACGCCTTGCAGAGCCAGCAACGCACGGCCAGGGCACAGGCGCAGGGGCTGTTCGGTGACGAAATCGTGCCGATGACGGTGAAGTACCGAGTCGAGGACAAGAACACCGGAGCGGTGCAAATACTCGATGGCGTGGTTGATCGTGATGACTGCAACCGCCCCGATACCACCTATGAAAGCCTGGCGGGTTTGAAACCGGTGTTCGCCGAGGACGGCTCGGTCACTGCGGGCAACTCTTCGCAATTGTCCGACGGCGCCTCGATGACGTTGGTGATGAGCCTGGAAAAAGCCCTGGCGCTGGGCCTCAAGCCGAAGGCGTTTTTCCGTGGCTTTACCGTGGCCGGTTGCGAGCCGGACGAGATGGGCATCGGCCCGGTATTTTCGGTACCCAAGTTGCTCAAGGCCAAGGGTTTGCAGATCGGCGACATCGACCTGTGGGAACTCAACGAGGCGTTTGCATCCCAGTGCCTCTACAGCCGTAACCGGTTGGAAATCGACAACGAGAAATACAACGTCAACGGCGGCTCAATCTCCATTGGCCACCCGTTCGGCATGACCGGCTCGCGGCAAGTCGGGCATCTGGTGCGTGAGCTGCAACGGCGCAACCTGCGCTACGGCGTCGTGACCATGTGCGTGGGCGGCGGGATGGGGGCGACGGGGTTGTTCGAGGCGGTTAGATAGCCGCTGCTTCCAACGGCTCTTGTGGCGAGGGAGCTCGCTCCCGCTCGGCTGCGAAGCAGCCGTCAATTGGTCGATAGGTGCTGCTGGACAACCGCCGGGCCGTTTTGCGGCCCGGCGGGAGCAAGCTCCCTCGCCACGGGATTTTCAGTGACCTTGGCCAGTTGCATCATTCGCTGGATATAAGCCGCTATTTCCTGTTCCGCAGCTTCGCGGCTTTCGAACGGGCCCTCCTGGGTGCCTTCGCGGGTACTGAAGTAAAACTCGCCATTAATCCGACAGATCCGGTCACTGCGGAAAATCGTCTTCGGGGCGTCGGTATCCTGCGCGCGCGTTCCAGGCATTTCGGTCTCCATAGGTGCTGCGTAGTCGTTTCAGTTGAGCATATGTGGAGTCCTCGATTCGCGCCTGCCCAGCCGATCGACGGCTGCGACCCGTACAATCCCGTCCACGGCGAAGACCTAATTGTCCCTGTGTCGCCGAGCGATCCGAGCCTAGAATGGGCGTTCATGTCTTGGCTTCGAGGGTTGCATGCACATATCGTCCGGTCGCTGGGTCTACGGGCTTTTTCTCGCCTTGCTGACCGCCCTGCTGTGGGGAATCCTGCCGATCAAGCTCAAGCAAGTGCTGCAAGTGATGGATCCGGTCACGGTCACCTGGTTTCGGCTGTCGGTGTCTGGGGGCCTGTTGTTCATCTATCTGGCGGCGACCCGACGCTTGCCCAGCCGCAAAGTGCTCGGTCCGCGTGGCGGTTGGCTGGTGGCGATGGCGGTGTTGGGGTTGGTGGGTAACTACGTCCTGTACCTGATGGGCCTGAACCGCTTGAGCCCCGGCACCGCGCAACTGGTGGTGCAAATGGGCCCGATCATGCTGCTGGTCGCCAGCCTGTTTGTGTTCAAGGAGCGTTTCAGCGTGGGGCAGGGCATCGGCTTGCTGGTGCTGCTGATCGGTTTCGCGCTGTTCTTTAACCAGCGCCTTGTCGAGCTGTTGACGTCCTTGAGCGACTACACCGCCGGCGTCTTGCTGGTGCTGCTGGCCTCGACCGTGTGGACGTTCTATGCCCTCGGCCAGAAGCAGCTGTTGACGGTATGGAATTCGTTGCAGGTGATGATGGTGATCTACCTGTTCTGCGCGCTGTTGCTCACGCCCTGGGTGCACCCGTTGGAGGCGTTGCAACTGAGCCCCTTGCAAGGCTGGCTGTTGCTCGCTTGTTGCCTCAACACCCTGATCGCTTATGGCGCGTTTGCCGAGGCGCTGGCCCATTGGGAGGCCTCGCGAGTCAGCGCGACCCTGGCGATTACGCCGCTGGTGACGTTCGCCGCCGTGGCAATGGCTGCCTGGTGGTGGCCGGACTATGTGCATGCCGAGCAGATCAATCTGCTGGGGTATGGCGGGGCGGTATTGGTGGTGCTGGGCTCGGCGCTGGTTGCGCTGGGTCCGTCGCTGGTCGCCGGGCTCAGGGCCCGGCGCGAGCGGATGGTTGCAGGACGATAGAACGCCTGATGATCGTTCCCGCGCAGGGCGCGGGAACGAACTCATTAACCAGCAAGACTCAGCCCTGGCTACCGGCCTCCAGCATGTTCTCCGGCCTGACCCAGGCATCGAATTCTTCATCGGTCAGATACCCCAGCTGCAACGCAGCTTCACGTAGGGTCAGCCCTTCGCCGTAGGCTTTCTTGGCGATTTCGGCGGATTTGTCGTAGCCGATGTGCGGGTTCAGTGCCGTCACCAGCATCAATCCACGCTCCAGGTGCGCCGCCATCTGCTCGGCATCCGGTTCGAGGCCGGCGATGCAGTGCTGCTGGAAGTTGCTGCAGCCGTCAGCCAGCAGGCGGATCGATTGCAGCAGGTTGTGGATGATCACCGGTTTGAACACGTTCAACTGCAAGTGACCCTGGCTGGCGGCGAAACCGATCGTCACGTCGTTGCCCAGTACCTGGCAAGCCAGCATTGACAAGGCTTCGCACTGAGTCGGGTTGACCTTGCCGGGCATGATCGAACTGCCGGGTTCGTTGGCCGGCAGCTTCACTTCGGCAAAACCGGCGCGAGGCCCGGAGCCCAGCAGGCGCAGGTCGTTGGCGATTTTCATCAAGGTCACGGCCAGGGTTTTCAGCGCGCCGGACAGCGTGGTCAGCGGCTCATGGCCGGCCAGCGCGGCGAACTTGTTCGGCGCGGTGACGAACGGCAAGCCTGACAACGCCGCCAATTCAGCGGCAATCGCTTCGCCGAAGCCATGGGGCGAATTGAGCCCGGTGCCCACCGCGGTGCCGCCCTGGGCCAGTTCGCAGACCGCCGGCAAGGCCGCGCGGATCGCCCGTTCGGCGTAGTCGAGCTGGGCAATGAACGCGGACAGTTCCTGGCCGAAGGTGATTGGCGTGGCATCCATCATGTGGGTGCGACCGGTCTTGACCAGCTTCATATGACGCGCCGCCAATTCCGCGAGGCCGCCAGACAATTCACTGATGGCCGGCAACAACTGCTGGTGCACTGCCTGGGCAGCGGCGATGTGCATGGCGGTGGGGAAACAATCGTTGGAGCTCTGCGAGCGGTTGACGTGGTCGTTGGGGTGCACCGGGCTCTTGCCGCCGCGCGGATTGCCCGCCAGCTCGTTGGCGCGCCCGGCGATCACCTCGTTGACGTTCATGTTGCTCTGGGTCCCGCTGCCGGTCTGCCAGACCACCAGCGGGAACTGATCGTCATGCTGGCCGGCCAACACCTCGTCGGCTGCCTGTTCGATCAAACGGGCGATGTCGGCGGGCAGGTCGCCATTGCGGTCGTTGACCCTGGCGGCGGCTTTCTTGACCAGCGCCAAGGCATGCAGCACCGACAGCGGCATGCGTTCATCGCCGATGGCAAAATTGATCATGGAGCGCTGTGTCTGGGCGCCCCAGTAGGCTTCATCCGGGACTTCAACCTGGCCAAGGCTGTCGGTTTCGATACGGCTCATCGGGTCAAACTCCTGTTGGTCTGAATGCGCAGTTTAGGCCCAGACGGGCGACATGGGTTCCCTCAATCTAGGAAGGGACGGTTCGGTCCGTCAATCGGGCCCTCCGAGGAACGGGGTTGAGCCCCGGCGTTTTTTAGGCGCAGAATGGTCGCCCTTGGGGTTTTGCCTCGCCTGTTAGATAAGGAAACTCGATGACCCGTCTTCGTGCCATCTGTACCGCAGTTGCTCTGGTGTGTGCCAGCGGCCCTGTTCTTGCCGATACCGCCAGCCACAACGCCAGTGCCGAAGCGTTCCTGACCCTGGCGCACGCCGACAAGCTGGGTACCCCGGTCTACATGCAAGTCCAGCAGATGTTCGCCCAGCGCTTTGAACAGACCAAGGCCCCTGAGTCGAAAAAAGCCACCCTCGAGACTTACCAGGCCAAGGCCAACGCCGCGCTGGACCAGGCCATCGGCTGGAACAAGCTCAAGCCGGACATGGTCAAGCTCTACACCAGCAATTTCAGCGAGTCCGAGCTCAAGGACCTGGTGTCGTTCTACCAGTCGCCCCTGGGCAAGAAAGTCCTGGAGAAGATGCCCCAGCTGACTCAGCAATCGGCACAACTGACCCAGGCCAAGTTGGAAAGCGCGGTGCCGGTGGTCAACAAGCTGCTGGCGGACATGACCGCCGAGCTCGAGCCAAAAGCCGCCGCCCCGGCCAAGAAAAAGCCATAAGCGGAGCCCTGGCATGAGCATGCAACAACGCATCGAATCGACCCTCGGGCTGCTGCAGCCCGAGCACCTGCAAGTGCTGGACGAAAGCCACATGCACAGCCGTGGGCAAGAAACCCACTTCAAGGCCGTGGTGGTCAGCCAGCAGTTCGAAGGGCTCAACCGGGTCAAGCGTCACCAGAAGGTCTACGGCACGCTCGGCGAGCTGATGGGTGAATTCCATGCCTTGGCGCTGCACACCTACACGCCTGAAGAGTGGGCGCAAATCGACGCAGCCCCGGCTTCGCCGACCTGTGCGGGTGGCAGCAAGCACTGATTGCAGGGCGAAAAAGCTTTTGTGGCGAGGGAGCTTGCTCCCGCTGGGTCGCGAAGCGGCCCCAAGCCAATCAGCGCGGTGTTTCAGGCTGATCCAATCAGCTTTTTGGGGCTGCTGCGCACCCCAGCGGGAGCAAGCTCCCTCGCCACAAAGGCTCTCGCTCCTAAAGCCAGCATGTTTTTGCTAGAATCCGCAACGCGCCGCTCACCCGGCGCGTTTTTTTTCGCATCCGGTTCACCCCTTACGAGGGTAGCCACCTGGAGAAATACCCATGACACCACCGATTGTCGTGGCGGCACTGTATAAGTTCGTCACCCTGGAAGATTACGTCGAGCTGCGCGAGCCCCTGCTCAAGGCGATGCTCGACAACGGCATCAAAGGCACCCTGCTGATTGCCGAGGAAGGCATCAACGGCACGGTTTCCGGCACCCGCGAGGGGATCGACGGGTTGATGGCCTGGCTCAAGAACGATCCGCGCATGGACGACATCGACCACAAAGAGTCGTACTGCGACGAGCAGCCGTTCTACCGCACCAAGGTCAAGCTCAAGAAAGAAATCGTCACCCTCGGCGTGGAAGGCGTGGACCCGAACAAGCGGGTCGGCACCTATGTCGAGCCGCAGGACTGGAACGCGCTGATCAATGATCCGGAAGTCTTGCTGATCGACACCCGCAACGATTACGAAGTGGCGATCGGCACCTTTGAAGGTGCCGTCGATCCGAAGACCACCAGCTTCCGCGAATTCCCCGAGTACATCAAAGCCAACTTCGACCCGGCCAAGCACAAGAAAGTCGCCATGTTCTGCACCGGGGGCATTCGTTGCGAGAAGGCTTCGAGCTACATGCTTGGCCAAGGATTCGACGAGGTCTATCATCTCAAGGGCGGCATCCTGAAATACCTCGAAGAGGTGCCTCAGGAAGAAACCAAATGGCGCGGTGACTGCTTTGTGTTCGACAACCGCGTAACCGTGCGTCATGACCTCAGCGAAGGCGACTACGATCAATGCCATGCCTGCCGGACCCCGGTGAGCGTGGAGGATCGCGAGTCGCAACACTATGTGCCGGGCATCAGCTGCCCGCATTGCTGGGATAAGTTGAGCGAGAAGACCCGTCGCAGCGCCATCGACCGGCAAAAGCAGATCGAATTGGCCAAGGCACGCAACATGCCCCATCCGATCGGCTACAACTACAAGCAATCATCTTCCGAGGCTTGAGCCATGGCGTCGCGCCTGCTGTATGTAATGGACCCGATGTGTTCGTGGTGCTGGGGCTTCGCGCCAGTGGCCGAGGCGCTGGCCGAGCAGGCCCAGGCCGCAGGCGTGGAATTGCACTTGGTCGTGGGCGGCTTGCGCACCGGCAGCGGTTCGGCCCTGGAGCCGACGACCCGGCGCTATATTCTTGAACATTGGCAGGCGGTCACCGAGGCCACCGGCCAGCCGTTCAAGCTTGAGGGCGCGCTGCCGGACGGCTTCGTCTACGACACCGAACCCGCGTGTCGGGCGCTGGTGACGGCGCGCAGCCTGGCGCCGGACCTGGCCTGGAAGCTGTTGAAGCTGATCCAGCAGGCCTTTTATGAGCAAGGCCGTGACGTGACCCACGCCAGCGTCCTGGTGGAACTGGCCGAGCAGGCCGGTTTGCCCCGCATTGAGTTCGCCGCGGCATTCGACCGCGCCGAACAACATGCAGCCACGGCCGCCGATTTCACCTGGGTACAAGATTTGGGCATTGCCGGGTTTCCCACGCTGCTGGCCGAGCGCGACGGCCAGTTGGCCTTGCTGACCAACGGCTACCAACCCCTGGACCAATTGTCGCCGTTGCTCGGGCGTTGGCTGGAGCGCGCGGCCTGTGCCTGACCTGCCCGATGATGGCGCACCGGCCACGCGCCGCATCGATCGCTTGAGCTGGGCGGAAATTCGTCGTCTGTCCCTCACGCACAAGAAAGCCCTGTGGATCGCCAACGGCGTCGCCGTGCTGGCGACGTTGTGCAGCGTACCGATCCCGCTGCTGTTACCGCTGCTGGTCGACGAAGTGCTGCTGGGCCATGGCGATGCGGCATTGAAAATCATGAACAATGCGCTGCCGACAGCGTGGCAAAGCGCGGCCGGTTACATCGGGCTGATGCTGCTGGTGACGTTGATGCTGCGGTGCGGCGCGCTGCTCTTCAACGTCTTGCAGGCCCGGTTGTTCGCCAGTCTGGCCAAGGACATTGTCTATCGCATCCGCATTCGGCTGATCGAGCGTCTCAAGCGTATTTCCCTCGGTGAATATGAAAGCCTGGGCAGCGGTACGGTGACCACGCACCTGGTCACCGACCTGGACACCCTCGACAAGTTCGTCGGCGAAACCCTCAGTCGGTTCCTGGTTGCCATGCTCACGCTGGTGGGCACCGCCGGCATCCTGATGTGGATGCATTGGAAGCTGGCGCTGCTGATCCTGTTGTTCAATCCCTTGGTGATCTACGCCACGGTGCAGCTGGGCAAACGGGTCAAGCACCTGAAGAAACTGGAAAATGACAGCACCTCGCGCTTCACCCAGGCCCTGACCGAAACCCTGGACGCTATCCAGGAAGTGCGGGCCGGCAACCGCCAGGGATTCTTCCTCGGCCGACTGGGCATGCGCGCCCGGGAAGTGCGCGACTACGCGGTGAATTCGCAGTGGAAAACCGATGCCTCGAACCGTGCCAGCGGTTTGCTGTTCCAGTTTGGTATCGATATTTTCCGCGCCGCGGCCATGCTCACCGTGCTGTTTTCCGACCTGTCCGTCGGCCAGATGCTCGCGGTGTTCAGTTACCTGTGGTTCATGATCGGTCCGGTGGAACAACTGCTGAACCTGCAATATGCCTACTACGCGGCTTCAGGCGCCTTGAACCGCATCAATGAACTGCTGGCCCGGGCCGACGAGCCGCAGTACCGCGGCGGCGTCAACCCGTTCAAGGGGCGCGACACCGTCGGCATCGACATCCAAGGGCTCAGGTTCGGCTATGGCGAGGAAATGGTGCTCAATCAACTGAACCTGTCCATTTCGCCGGGGGAGAAGGTCGCGATCGTCGGCGCCAGTGGCGGCGGCAAGAGCACCTTGGTGCAACTGTTGCTGGGCCTGTACACGCCGCAGGCTGGCAGCATCCGGTTCGGCGGCGCGACCCAGGAGGAAATCGGCCTGGAAACCATCCGGGAAAATGTCGCGGTGGTGTTGCAGCATCCTGCGCTGTTCAACGACACGGTGCGCGCCAATCTGTCCATGGGCCGCGATTGCAGCGACGAGGCTTGTTGGCGAGCACTGGGAATCGCTCAGCTCGAAGAGACGGTGCGTGCGCTGCCGCAGGGCTTGGAAAGTATTGTCGGGCGTTCCGGCGTCAGGCTGTCGGGCGGGCAGCGGCAACGACTGGCCATCGCCCGCATGGTCTTGGCCGAGCCGCGAGTGGTGATCCTCGACGAAGCCACATCGGCGTTGGACGCCGCCACGGAATACAACCTTCATCAGGCACTGGCACGGTTCCTGAGTGGACGCACGACGTTGATCATTGCGCACCGGTTATCCGCGGTGAAACAGGCTGACCGCGTGTTGGTGTTCGACGGCGGACAAATCGCCGAAGACGGCGACCACCAGCAGCTGATTGCCGATGGTGGTTTGTACGCCAGGCTTTATGGGCATTTGCAGCGGCACTGATTGCCTGGAATGTGAGCCGGTTGAAGCGCGTGCTTCAGCTCTCAAGGTTGGCGGCGTTTACCCCATGTAACGTTCAACGAATCTGCTCCACGCGAATGGCCGAATTCCTTCATGACGATTGCACAGGAATCGCACGGAGGTAGCGTCGTGGCAATGGTCATTGAACGGATATCTGCGTTATTGGGATATTTTTCACGGACGAAACCGACCAGCTTGCTTTCGCTGTCAGCAGAGGTCACTTGACCCAGTATGTCCGAGCGACTCGAGTGTGGTATCGATAACACCCTGTTATCTTGGCCGATTGAAAGGGACGTGGGCACAATGGGGCCCGCAATATCGTCCACGTTAAAGTAGTTGGTTCCATTGACTTCTACTTGTCTAGGGTTGGAATCGAACAAGGGCAAACGCCGAGTGAAATCCTTGACGCCGGAGACGCTGACATAGACTTCGGTTTTTCCTGAAGCAAGGGCAAGGTGGGCGAATGCTATATTTTTTTTATGCCTTGGAAGTATATTCTGCAGCGCTGTCATGGCCTCGTTTATAGAAAGGGATTCTTTTTTAAAGAGTGCGCCAAAAACGGAAGTGGTCATGTTCGTTACCTGCCATGGGACGGATGTGGCGGGTCTCCATAAGGCGGTGCCGTTGGGTAGTTCGACTGCAATCATTCTCGTGCGATTATCAAATAGAAGTGCTTCGGCAGGGGAGGTGTCGACTTTTATCCATTTCATATTTTTGGGCGGGTCTGGGGTGACGCCGATAGGGATCGAGACCTCATCCATGTTTTTCAGCGCTTGTTCAACTTTTTGTATGCCGTGTACCCGTGCAGTATTGTTTGCATTGAGTGAGCCGTCATAGATTCGCTTCAACTCCGCTCCGTATCCTTCTTCCCACGCACTGGGCTCCTGTTTTAGTAGTTTCAATGTTTTGGTGTCATTCATGGCGGAGAGTCTAAATGCGTAGTAGTTGTCATTTAGCCGGGTGAAGATGTAATTGAATTTCTCATCGAGAGAGGGCACGATGATTGCCCCGATTCGATGGGCGTCGTTGATACCCTCTGCGGCGCCGGTGACCCTGATGCCGGCATATATACCCGTCTGAAATTCTATCGTTACGTCTATTGTTAGCTTAGGTTTGGGGGTTCTGGTAGGCAGGTAGATCAATTCTGGTTTACCTGTATATCTGATGTGCGTGCCATTTTTGAATTCGTATATCTTTCCTTGATAACTGAATATGGCTCTCTCTCCAATGCTCGCTGGTTCGACGAGAACGTCGCCAAACCAGGGTGCCCAGCTCTTTTCTGAACTGACCGTTCCCAGGGCAGGGCGCTCGACAATATCGCCGGTCAGTGAGTAGGAACTGCAAGTTTTATCTAGCGGCATGGTAATTTCCTAAAGTTTTTAGTGATGTCCAGGGTGTCGACCCTGCGCAGGGCGCCATCTTCCAATCGATAAGGAACGTCATCCAGATAGAATGTCCGGCTACCGTCGACTTCCAGCACTTCTTTCACCTGGGTATTGTCAGGAATCTTGAAGAGGCTATCGGTTTCGGTTCTGCCCAGCAGGTCGTATCGGGAGGGGCCAAACGACAATCCGGAACGTTCAGCCGTCAGGGCAGGTCCGTAGGGTTTGGTGGACAGAGGGTCGACAAAGCGAAAGTCGGATTTGCCGTGGGAGGCGATATTGCGCACCGGGGCATCTTCAATTTCATAGACCGTGGCCAGTCGATCTTTTGTCGACAGAGGACGCCATCGTCCCGGATCGGTCGCTTGAGGCACGCCTTTCAAAAGGTCGTATTGACCTGCTCGGCCGCTTAATTTCTTGAGGCTGAGATAGCCTTTTTTACTGAGTCTGAACAGGCCCAGGCCGCCCCCCTTGAGCAGCGAGGGAATACCATCGAGTGGATTCAAGGTGGAATTGAGGAGAACGCCTACTTTTTGTGCAAGCGAAGGCAGTTTTCTTGTGAGGGTAAGTTTGCCCCCTGCTCTGATTATCTTCATGGAACCGGACGCAAATTTCCCAAACGGAAATACGAAGGCTGCGAGGTCTAAGGTTAAACCCAATAAACCTTCATTTACTTTCTTTCGTTTGCCTGAACTCAGGTTCTCTATGCTGTCCCAGAATGGAATGAATGATTTTATTACGCTTATTACCCCGTCAAGATTCGCCTGTTGGCGTTCAAATTTGGTTTGGCCGTAACAGGTGCGGCGCAACTCCGTTTCGTCAATAAAAAGGAGGCGGTCGGCAATATGTTTGACGATCGACTGAATGGACGTTGATTCCAAGGTGGTAGGTGTAATGTGGGGGAGATCACTGTTCATTAATCTACCCAGCGTGCCACCCATTTGGTCCATGATAGCTTGGCATTGCATATCTTTTTCGGGAACTGTTCCGTTGACGTGAGCGTTCCAATCAAAAGGTAGCTCTGTATTTTTATCTTGGAACGACCCAAAAAAGCCGGGACGAATTTGTTCGGCAAGGTTCATCTGCACTGCAAACGTTGTAGTGACGCCGATATGGTGCGGCATGATATCCAGCCGGGGACGAATGACACCCGCTCGCGGCACAAGTTCGTAGTACCTTGCCTTGCCGTCGTAAGTTGCTTCTAAAATAAAGCCGCAGCGAGCGCGCAGGGGTAACGTTTCCTCTGCGACTCCAATCACGCCGCCGATATCACCCGTGGGCTGTCTGAGGCTGTATAGCTTGACGATGCCGTACTCCAATGCCCGTCGATCAATCAAAGGAAGCGACGCGAGTTGGTGAATGATCAATCGCTGGTAGGCGCCGCTAATTAGCTTGATGTAATCCTTGAAGCGGGTGTCGAATATGTTTTTTATATTTGGCAGTGCTTTTCCTTTGAGCCCACGACCGAAAAGATTGGTATTTACTATGCCGGCTTCGGACAGGGTTAACCACGCCGAAGATGGCGGATTGATGTACCATTTTGCCTTGCTCAACTCTCCAGAGGCATAGATATCAACAAGCGAATAATAGTGGTCGATTGGCGGTCCGCTTTTCCATGTACCACTCCCGGTAGAGAATGCGGAGGCCTCTTTCTCCAGTTTCCATTCCGTCAAGAAACGGCTATGTCCAAGTAGCTTGGTCAGCTCAAGTGTCGCGATCTCCAGTCTGTCGGGCGGACGTTTGTCGAGATCGGTGATAGCACTACTCAATTGAGTAATAGCCTCATCGAGTTTTTGCATCACCTTTTCGAGGGTCTGCACCGAGTAGTCTGCATCGGTACGTTCAGGAACGAAGCCATTGGTGATCGCCCAGTCCAGAGCGGGTTGAAGTCTGGTCAGGGAGGCAAGTTTTAGATCTTCGGCGTTGCCTTCATCCATGTATTCGGCGGGCAGGTCAATCAGTTGCTGAACGCTCAATCGTTGCAGCAGCGTTGGATCAAGGGTGTTGGCAAGCTGGACGCCATGGACAAAGTTGACCCAGACAGTCGAGCTCCGGTAGGGCAGTTCCGAGGGAATGTCGGGGATCTGGAAGTCCAGGGGAAACGATGAGCGATACAAACAGGCCAGCAGGACGGATTCATTCACCGATGAAGCGCGTTTCGAAGTAAGTAGATGCGACTCGAACGCCAGCCATATCGCTTCGTAGCTCTTGCCCCAATTGGAGGGTGCCTGCCATTGATAGCCGGCGATAGCGCCATCTTGCTCGGGTTTCCCTGCCCGCAACCAAAGATCAATGGCTTTGACCAGCAATTTGATTCGCACGCTTGGAGCACTGTCTTCGCCGTGATTACCGCCGTACCATTCCAAGGCTCGCAACAGGGCTTCCGTCAACGCCTCAGCTTCTTCTGACAACAGGATTTTTTCGAGATAAAACGATGGTTTCGCTCGTAGGTCCTGGATCGTCAGGCTGGCTATGTCTATCGAACTGAGGTGGGCCAGTAATGATGTGCGAAGTTGGGGAAGGCGTTCACGCATCGTTTCCATGATCAGATCGTCGACGGACTTGTCCTCGACGGCGCAGCCGTGACCCAGTCCGTCGAGACGGAATGCATCGCCCAGTCCCAGTGAATGACGGGCGCGCTTTTCTTCCAGTGCCTGGATCGCGGCTTCGCATTGTTGATCATCCAGCGGATCGGGGAGCGGGATCCCGTAGAACCAGGCCATTCTTGCGAACGTAACCTCGCCATTCTGACGAATCTGGCCTCCAAGTTTTAGAACGGCTTTTTCAATACTGGAAAGCCACCCGTCCCATACGGGATTCTTGCCAAGCGGAATTGCAATGGTGACTTCGCTGTCGCTCGACTGTGTTTCGTAGACGGCTTTTCCGTCTTTCAACGTGACGGTTAAACGGTGCGGTGAGGCTCCTACTGTTTTGCACGATGCCCGGTAGTCTTCATTTTGCGCCAACGCTTGTAGCGAGCGCTGTCCGGTCTCGTCCTCCAAGTACATCGGAGAACAACGCTTTGGTTTTATCAAGGTATTGGCAAGCTTCTCGGGGGATGTGTTTCGGATCAGCGAAAGCAAAGAATCGTAGTCGCCCAACAAGCCTTGATATTTTTCGTCAGGGGACGGGACCGGGCTCAGTGATGAGGCCATTGGCGGGTCGAGAGTGAGTAGTGATGACATATCCATGGTTCTCGGTGGTTAATACGGGCCCCCGTTAGCGATCATTCGCAATGTCAGGGGGAAGTATCAAAGCACTCCGAAAAAAATGGTTGTGGTACATATGTATATCGCGGCAAAACTATCGGGGCGCGAGTGTCCAAAGGCGCTGCTGATCCTTCTCTTGCGCCAGGTCCGTGGGGTTGCAGGGCAGCAAATAAATGTGCCGCCTCTTGCGGGGAACCGCTGCGCCTCCTAGTCTTGCTGGGATGACCGGCGTCAACGCCGATCGCTGCTATCTGTGCAAGGGACCTCATGAAGCAAAAGCGGACGCTCGGAACGCCACGGTTGTTGGGCATCGTCTGGCCCTTTATTGCTGTTGTGCTATTTCAAGCATTGCTTGGGGGG
Organism: Pseudomonas marvdashtae; assembly: GCF_014268655.2. Classification (NCBI taxonomy): domain Bacteria; kingdom Pseudomonadati; phylum Pseudomonadota; class Gammaproteobacteria; order Pseudomonadales; family Pseudomonadaceae; genus Pseudomonas; species Pseudomonas marvdashtae. The sequence continues at coordinate 4,005,024 of NZ_JABWQX020000001.1, read as the reverse complement.
GTCAGCCTTTACGTATTGTCTGCGGTTCGCGGTTACGTGGCGGGGGAGAGCCTTTGGTCCAAGGGCCAGAAAGACGCCATCTATTATCTCAATCTCTACGCCGACAGCCGTGACGAGGCGATTTTTCGCAAGTATCAACAAGCCATCGCCGTACCCGAGGGCGGACATGATTTGCGCGTTGCCCTGGACCGCGATCCGCCGGATCTCGAAGCGGCACGGACCGGGATTCTTCAAGGTGGCAACCATCCGGACGACGTGTCCAGCCTGATCTGGCTGTACCTCAATTTTCGCCATTTCAGTTACCTGGAAGAAGCCATCGATTTATGGACGGTTGGCGATGGCTACCTGACCGAACTGGATAATGTCGCCCGGCAGATGCATCGCAGCATCACGGCGGGAGAGGTCTCGGACGCCGATGTCCGCGGCTGGAAAGCGCAGATTTTCGCGATCAACGATTCCGTCACGCCGGCTGCCAAGGCGTTCAGCGATGCGTTGGGCGAAGGGTCGCGTTTCATCCTGCGCCTGTTGCTGGTGACCAATTTCGCCACGGCCTTGGGGCTGATCGTCCTGGCACTGCTGCGCACGCATAAGTTGTTGGCCCAGCGACAAGTCTTCGCCAATGCGCTGCAATTGGAGAAGGAGCGGGCGCAAATCACCCTGCAATCGATCGGCGACGGTGTGATCACCACGGACGTCGACGGCGCCATCGCCTACATGAACCCCGCTGCCGAAGCGATGACCCATTGGAAAGCCGAGCATGCGGCGGGGCTGCCCCTGGCGGCGCTGTTCAATTTGCTCGACGACAACGCCCAGACCGAGGGGCTGACGCTGATCGAACACATCCTCAGCGGGCGACTTGGCGGCGGTAGCGAACATTCCAAGCTGATCCAGAGGCTCGACGGCAGCACCGTCTCGGTCACGCTGGTGGGGGCGCCGATCCGCCATGCCGGCAAGGTCAGCGGCGCGGTGCTGGTGCTGCACGACATGACCCAGGAGCGCCAGTACATCGCCAACCTGTCATGGCAGGCCACGCACGATGCCCTGACCGGCCTGGCAAACCGCCGCGAATTCGAATACCGCCTCGAACAGGCCCTGCATAACCTGACGCGCCAAATCGGGCGCCACGCCTTGATGTTCCTCGACCTGGACCAGTTCAAGTTGGTCAACGACACCTGTGGCCACGCGGCGGGTGATGAACTGTTGCGGCATATTTGTGCCTTGCTGCAATCGGGGCTGAGGGAAAACGACACGTTGGCCCGACTGGGTGGCGATGAGTTCGGCATTTTGTTGGAAAACTGCGCGCCGGAGGCTGCGGAAAAAATCGCGGAAGGCCTGCGCCAGACCGTGCAGAACCTGCATTTTGTCTGGAAAGGCCGGCCATTCGTAACCACCGTCAGCATCGGTCTGGTGCACATATCCCAGAGCCCGACGACGCTGGAAGCATCCCTGCGCGCTGCGGACATGGCGTGCTACATGGCCAAGGAGAAGGGCCGGAACCGGGTCCAGGTCTACCATGCCGACGATTCGGAACTGTCCCTGCGGTTCGGCGAAATGGCTTGGGTCCAACGCCTGCACATGGCGTTGGAGGAAAATCGCTTCTGTCTCTACGCCCAGGAAATTGCCGCGCTGGGCCCGGGTGACCATGGCGGCGGACACATCGAGATCCTGCTGCGCCTGCATGACGAGGCGGGCCGGATGATCCTGCCGGACAGTTTCATTCCAGCCGCGGAGCGTTATGGACTGATGACTTCGCTGGACCGTTGGGTGGTGGAGAATGTCTTCAAGATCATTCGCCAATGCCTGAATGAACCGCGACAGGGGCCGTTGGCCATGTGTGCGATTAATCTGTCAGGCACAACTATAGGAGATCAGGCGTTCCTGGACTTCCTGCGTAAACAGTTTGCGGCATACTCCATCCCCCCAGAAATGATTTGTTTTGAAATTACCGAGACCAGCGCAATTTCAAATTTGGGCAGCGCGATTCGATTTATCAATGAACTCAAAGGTTTGGGCTGTTATTTTTCGCTGGATGACTTTTGCGCCGGAATGTCTTCGTTCGCTTACTTGAAACATTTACCTGTAGACTTCTTGAAGATCGATGGGAGTTTCGTAAAGGATATGCTGGACGACCCGATTAACCGGGCAATGGTCGAAGTGATCAATCACATCGGCCACGTCATGGGTAAGCGTACGATTGCCGAGTTTGTAGAAACGGCACAGATCGAACAGGCGCTGTTGGAGATCGGGGTGGATTTCGCTCAGGGGTATGTCATCGAGCGGCCACAGATGTTTACCTGTGACACCTTGCAATGCCGGCCGGCCAGGCCTCAACCGTTGTTATTCAAGGCCCCCGGCACGTTCCGCTGAAACTCTCGTTGGTCCGCAGAAAATCACAATCAAAAGGAGCCCGACAGTGATCGAGACATTCAACCGAACAGGCCCGCTCATGGACGCTGAAAGCTATCCAAAATGGGCACAACAGCTCATTGCCGATTGCAGCGAGAGCAAGCGCCGGGTTGTCGAACACGAGCTGTATCAACGCATGCGCGATAACAAGCTCAGCGCCAAGACCATGCGCCACTACCTTATCGGTGGTTGGCCGGTCGTTGAACAGTTCGCTTTATACATGGCACAGAACCTCACCAAGACACGCTTCGCCCGCCATCCCGGCGAGGACATGGCGCGTCGCTGGCTGATGCGCAACATTCGTGTCGAACTCAATCACGCCGACTACTGGGTGAACTGGAGCGCGGCCCATGGCGTGACGCTCGAGGACCTGCAAGCACAGCAGGTGCCGCCCGAACTGCACGCACTGAGTCATTGGTGCTGGCACACCAGCTCGGCGGACTCGCTGATCGTGGCCATCGCTGCGACCAACTATGCCATCGAGGGCGCGACCGGGGAGTGGTCGGCGCTGGTGTGTTCCAACGGAGTCTATGCGTCGGCATTCGCCGAGGAAGACCGCAAGCGAGCCATGAAGTGGCTGAAGATGCACGCCCAATATGACGACGCTCATCCGTGGGAAGCGTTGGAAATCATCTGCACGCTGGCGGGCATGAACCCGAGCAAGGCGCTGCAAATGGAACTGCGCCAGGCCGTGTGCAAAAGCTACGACTACATGTACCTGTTCCTGGAGCGATGCATGCAGCTGGAGCAATCGGAAGCTGCCGGAAAACCTTCGGCCGCTCGTGAGCGTCTGGCGTTAGCCGGAAGCTGATCCCCCGATAGCGTCACCCCTGTGGAAGCGAGCAACCTCGCTACCACAGGGGAGACGCGCTCCCATCAAACCAGGTCGGCTGTCAGCCCGCCATAGCCAGACGGTTGCGCCCCTCACGCTTTGCCACATACAACGCACTGTCAGCCCGACGCAACAGACTCTCGGCTGACTCGGCCGGCAGCAACGTCGAGCATCCCAGGCTGACCGTCAATTCGATCCTCGTGCCAGCAGCAAAGTAATCCTGCGCCTGAGCCGCGAAACGCAGCCGTTCACCGACCAAGGCCGCGGCATCCCGGCTGGTGTTTGCCAGCAGGATCAAGAACTCTTCGCCACCAAACCTGAACACCATGTCCACGTTGCGCAACTGATGCTTGATCGAGTCGGCAACGGCCTTGAGCACTTCGTCGCCGACGCCATGCCCGTGGCTGTCGTTGACGCGCTTGAAATGGTCGATGTCCAGCATCAACAGCGACAGCGGTTGCATGTGACGCCTGGCCATGTCGATTTCGCGTTCCAGCGTCTGGTCCATGGCGATGCGGTTGCCCGTACCGGTCAGCGGGTCGCGCAGGGCGCTCTGGGTGGCGGCGCGATAGAGCAAGGCGTTGCGCAGCGGAAAGAACAGCGTCGACAGTATCGACTCCAGTTCGCTCTGTTCCGACTCGGCGAAGCGTTGATTGCGGCGAAATACCAGTTCACCCAAGTGCTCGCCTTCATGGCTGAGGTTATAGGTGAGCTTGTGATGCCCGCGCTGACCGAACTCCAGGCGCAGATCACTGGGATTGTGCTGGTAGGTCAAGGCATCCAGAGGCACCAGCCGTTGAACTTCGCGGAAGAACAGGCCGAGGATTCTTTGTGGCTCCAGGCTTGTCTGCAACTGTTGACCCAACTGTTGGCGCAATTGGGACGGGCTGACGGGTCGCGCCACGAGCGGCGATGGCTGGGCAAAACCCAGGCGCTGCAACTTGGCGCTGTCGAAGTCGATCGCCTTGGTCTGTGTGGGCGTTTTCATATGGCTTGAGGCCCCTGAACTGAATCGATCCTGGCCGGCGGGGTGAAGCGGCTTTGAGCTGCGCGTCGTACTGATCCGTCAGTCCCGTAGGACATTGATTTGAGTTTAGTCCGCTTTCCCTGGCGGGCGTGTCCCATCTCGATGTCCACTACTCGCCGGACATGGCGTGTTTGAAAGGATTAGAGCGAAAGTCGTGCCATTCGGTTCATCTATTAAAAAACCGCTGGCGAATCAAGAATTTGCGATCGAAAACCGACGCTGGGGGGGGGGCGTGGCGGAGGCTTGGCGTTTCGCCTGGGTGTCGCCTCGAAGGAGGGCGCGTCGCGACGGTAAATCGCCGCGACGCGGGAATGGCCGTTATTGCGCGTTGAACGCCTGGCCGTTGACGCCGAGGCTGTCCGGGCCCATCAGGTACAAGTACACCGGCATGATGTCCTCAGGCGTCGGGTTGTTGAGTGGATTCTCTCCGGGATAGGCCTGGGCGCGCATGCTGGTGCGGGTGGCGCCGGGGTTGATGCTGTTGGAGCGCACCGGCGCGACCGTGTCGACTTCGTCGGCCAGCGTCTGCATCAGCCCCTCGGTGGCAAACTTGGACACGCCATAGGCGCCCCAATAGGCCCGGCCCTTGCGCCCGACGCTGCTGGAGGTGAACACCACGGACGCATCCTTGGACAGCTTGAGCAACGGCAGCAAGGTGCTGGTGAGCATGAACATGGCGTTGACGTTGACTTGCATCACCCGCATGAAATTCTCGCCGGACAACTGCTCCAGCGGCGTGCGCGGGCCAATGATCGAGGCGTTGTGCAGCAGGCCGTCCAGATGACCGAATTCGGTCTCGATCATCGCGGCCAGTTCATCGTACTGATGGGGCAGGGCAGTTTCGAGATTGAAGGGGATCACCGCCGGCTGCGGATGACCGGCCGCCTCGATTTCATCGTAGACCTGGGTCAGGTTGGCCTCGGTCTTGCCCAGCAACAGCACGGTAGCGCCGTGGGCTGCGTAAGCCTTGGCGGCAGCTGCCCCGATACCGCGACCGGCGCCGGTGACCAGGATAATCCGGCCTTCGAGCAGGTCGGGACGGGCGGAATAATCAAACATAAAAAACCTCAAGAGATGGCAGCACGTACTTGTCACTCAGAGTAGTCATGGCAGGTGAGCTTTCGTGGCGAGGGAGCTTGCTCCCGCTCGGCGACGAAGTCGTCGCCAGATTCGGGACCGCTGCGCGGTCCAGCGGGAGCAAGCTCCCTCGCCACAAGAGCACCTCGTCGAACCGGGTCAGCAACTGCACAACGCGTTATCCAGCACTTCGCGCAGCGCCAAAGGATGGTCGATCACTACATCCGCGCCCCAGTGCTTAGGGTTGTCGTCCGGGTGGATGTAACCGTAGGTCACCGCACAGGTCTTGGTGCCGGCGCTGCGACCGGACTCGATGTCGCGCAGGTCATCACCGACGAACAGCACGCTGGCCGGGTCCAGGTCGAGCAGTTTGCACGCCAGGATCAGCGGCTCGGGATCTGGCTTGCTGTTTTTCACATGGTCGGGACAGACCAGCACCTTCGAACGCTCGGCCAAGCCCAGTTGCTGCATGATCGGTTCGGCGAAACGCACCGGCTTGTTGGTGACCACGCCCCAGATCAGGTTGGCCGCTTCGATGTCGGCGAGCACCTCGGCCATGCCGTCGAACAGATGGCTATGGACCGCGCATCCCTTGAGGTAGCGGTCGAGGAATTCCTGGCGCAGCTCCTCGAAGCCCGGCGACTCCGGGTCCATGGAAAACGTCACCGCGACCATCGCCCGGGCCCCGCCGGAAATCTCGTCGCGGATGTGCTGCGTGTTCATGGGGGGAAGGCCACGGTCGGCGCGCATGGCCTGGCAGATGGCGATGAAGTCTGGCGCGGTGTCGAGCAGCGTGCCGTCCATGTCGAAGAGAACCGCTTTGAGACGCATCGAGTTATTCCTCGCGCAGGGTCTGGATCATGTAGTTGACATCAACGTCGGCGGCCAGCTTGTAGTGCTTGGTCAGCGGGTTGTAAGTCAGGCCGATGATGTCCTTGACGGTCAGCCCGGCCATGCGGCTCCAGGCGCCCAGTTCGGAAGGACGGATGAATTTCTTGAAGTCATGGGTGCCGCGCGGCAGCAGCTTCATGATGTATTCGGCGCCGATGATTGCGAACAGGTACGCCTTCGGGTTGCGGTTGATGGTGGAGAAGAATACCTGGCCGCCGGGCTTGACCATCTGGAAGCAGGCCCGGATCACCGAGGAGGGGTCTGGCACGTGTTCGAGCATCTCCAGGCACGTGACCACGTCGAATTGCCCGGGCATTTCTTCGGCGAGGGCTTCGGCGGTGGTCTGCCGGTATTCCACGCTGACGCCGGATTCCAGTTGATGCAGTTGCGCAACCGCCAGGGGCGCCTCGCCCATGTCGATGCCCATCACGGTAGCGCCGCGCAAGGCCATGGCTTCGCTGAGGATGCCGCCACCACAGCCGACGTCGAGGACTTTCTTGCCGGCCAGGCTGACCCGCTCGTCGATCCAGTTGACCCGCAGCGGGTTGATGTCGTGCAGCGGTTTGAATTCGCTCTCGCGGTCCCACCAGCGATGGGCCAGGGCTTCGAATTTGGCAATTTCAGCGTGGTCGACGTTGCTCATGTGCAGATCCTCGAAAAACTTGAAAAATCGGGTACCCGAGCCTTGGCTCAAGGGTGTGTCATTCTTTCTGGCCACTGACGCGGCGTCCCCAGGCCTGGGCCGTGGCGATCAGCTGCGACTCGTCCATGCGCGTCAGGCGGCCATCCTCCAGCAGTTGCTTGCCGGCCACCCACAGGTGTTTTACGCAATGGCGGCCCGTGGCATAGATCAACTGCGAAACCGGGTCATAGATCGGTTGCTGGGCCAGGCCGGACAGGTCGAAGGCCACCAGGTCGGCGGCCTTGCCGACTTCCAGCGAACCGACCGTCGCTTCGATGCCCAGCGCCCGGGCGCCATTGAGCGTGGCCATGCGCAGCGCCCGGTGGGCGTCCAGGGCCGTGGCCGAACCGGCGACAGCTTTCGCCAGCAGCGCGGCGGTGCGGGTTTCACCGAGCAGGTCCAGGTCATTGTTGCTCGCCGCTCCGTCAGTGCCGACCGCCACGTTGACGCCAGCCTGCCACAGGCGTTCCACCGGGCAGAAACCGCTGGCCAGCTTCAGATTCGATTCCGGACAATGGATCACGCTGCAGTTGTTTTCTACCAGCAGCGCCTGGTCCTCGTCGCTGACCTGGGTCATGTGCACCGCCTGGAAGCGCGGTCCCAGCAGGCCCAGTCGCGCCAACCGAGCCATCGGCCGCTCGCCGGTGTTATCCACAGCCTGCTGCACTTCGAAGGCGGTTTCGTGAACGTGCATGTGAATGGCCGCGTCCAGTTCCTCGGCGATCACCCGGATTTTCTCCAGGTTCTCGTCGCCCACGGTATAAGGGGCGTGAGGGCCGAATGCGACTTTGATCCGCGGATGGTGCTTGAGGTCGCCAAACAACTCGATGCCCTGACGAATGGCTTCGTCGGCGCTGGCGGCGCCGGGGATCGGGAAGTCGAGGATCGGGATGGCGATCTGCGCGCGGATGCCACTGTTATGCACGCGTTCGCTGGCGACCTTGGGGTAGAAGTACATGTCGGAGAAACAGGTGATGCCGCCCTGGATCTGCTCGGCGATCGCCAAGTCGGTGCCGTCGCGGACGAAGTCTTCGTCGACCCATTTGCCTTCGGCGGGCCAGATGTGTTTTTCGAGCCAGGTCATCAGCGGCAGGTCGTCTGCCAAGCCGCGAAACAGCGTCATCGCCGCATGGCCATGGGCGTTGACCAGGCCTGGGCTAAGCAGCATGCCCGGCAGCTCGCGGACTTCGGCGGCCGCGCACTCCAGGGCTTCGGCCCGTGGACCGATGAACACGATGCAACCGTCGCGAATGCCCAAGCCGTGATCCTTGAGCACGATACCGGCGGGTTCGACAGGCACCAACCAGGTCGGCAGCAATAATAAGTCGAGCGCAACGGCAGGCTTGGGCATCGTGGAACGGTTCCATGGGTTATAAAGGATGGCGAAGTATACCCGAGCGTCTTCGCGGAGGGATCGCTATAATCGGCGGCTTTTGTTCATGAGTGCGGGGTGAAGGATGCGCGATCGACTGTTGGCTGCGGAGAAGGTGAAGGCCATCGATTGGCGTGATGGCGCTCTTTATCTGCTGGATCAGCGTGTTTTGCCGTTCGAGGAAAACTGGATCGCCTACACCAGTGCCGCCGGCGTGGCCGAGGCCATTCGTTCGATGGTGGTGCGCGGCGCGCCGGCCATCGGCATCAGCGCCGCCTATGGCGTGGTGTTGGCGGCACGGGCGCGAGTGGCCGAGGGTGGCGACTGGCAAGCGGCGCTGGAAATCGACTTTGCCTTGCTGGCCGACTCGCGGCCGACGGCGGTGAACCTGTTCTGGGCGCTGGACCGGATGCGCGATCGCTTGGCGCGTTTGAAAGAACACGCCGAACCGCTGGCCGCCCTTGAAGCCGAAGCCATCGCAATCCACGAAAGCGACCGCGAGGCCAATCTGACGATGGCGCAGCTGGGCGTCGACCTGATCCGCAAGCACCAGGGCAACGCCCAGGCCATCCTGACCCATTGCAACACTGGCGCCCTGGCGACCGGCGGCTTTGGTACCGCCCTCGGGGTGATTCGCGGTGCGTTCCTCGAAGGCATGGTCGAGCGTGTCTACGCCGACGAAACCCGCCCGTGGCTGCAAGGCTCGCGCCTCACGGCGTGGGAACTGGCCAACGAAGGCATTCCGGTGACGCTCAATGCCGACTCCGCCGCCGCCCACATCATGAAAACCAAGGGCGTGACCTGGGTCATCGTCGGTGCCGACCGCATCACCGCCAATGGCGACGTGGCGAACAAGATCGGCACCTACCAGTTGGCGGTCTGCGCCATGCACCACGGCGTGCGCTTCATGGTGGTGGCGCCGAGCTCGACCATCGATATGAACCTGGCCAGCGGTGACGATATCCCGATCGAAGAGCGTGACGGCCGCGAGCTGCTGGAAGTCGGCGGCAAGCGGGTCGGGGCGGACGCCGATGCCTTCAATCCGGTGTTCGACGTGACCCCGGCGGACTTGATCGATGCGATCGTGACGGAGAAGGGCATCGTCGAGCGGCCAGACGCCGCGAAAATGGCACAACTCATGTGTCGCAAGCGCTTGCATTGAGGCATTTGCGTTGCCCGTCGGAGCATCGTCGCGAGCAGGCTCGCGAGGGTGCTCGCAAAGGCAGCAAATGAGGTGGAATCGAGCCACGAAACTGCATTCGCAGCGCTTCTAAGCCTCTCTCGTCCAATATCAGCCTGTCATCGGTCAACTAACTACGCACCATGCGCATCTGGGGGATAGGTGCGTGGCGGCTCTTGTGATAACATCCGGCGGTTTCCAGGGCTGCCTCGCGAGGTGGCCTTTACTGCTCAGATCCATGGCATAACTCGTTGATTTGTCGTAAGTCGCTGCACGGCACTTGTCCTGCAGCGGCGAGCTTCGTTCGTCCCATCTGGACGTGACGAGGTTTCACCAGAAAAAGGAATCAGGCTTCTCATGGGCGAACTGGCCAAAGAAATCCTCCCGGTCAATATCGAAGACGAGCTGAAACAGTCCTACCTCGACTACGCAATGAGCGTAATCGTCGGGCGGGCGCTGCCGGATGCGCGCGATGGCTTGAAGCCCGTGCACCGGCGCGTGCTGTTCGCGATGAGCGAGCTGGGCAACGACTTCAACAAGCCGTACAAGAAATCCGCCCGTGTCGTCGGCGACGTGATCGGTAAGTATCACCCCCACGGCGACACTGCCGTGTACGACACCATCGTCCGGATGGCGCAGCCGTTCTCCCTGCGCTACCTGCTGGTCGACGGCCAGGGCAACTTCGGTTCGGTGGACGGCGACAACGCCGCGGCCATGCGATACACCGAAGTGCGCATGACCAAGCTGGCCCACGAGCTGCTTGCCGACCTGCACAAGGAAACCGTGGACTGGGTGCCGAACTACGACGGCACCGAGATGATCCCGGCGGTCATGCCGACGCGTATCCCGAACCTGCTCGTCAACGGCTCCAGCGGTATCGCCGTGGGCATGGCGACCAACATCCCGCCGCACAACCTCGGTGAAGTCATCGATGGTTGCCTGGCCCTCATCGACAATCCCGAGCTGTCCATCGATGAGCTGATGCAATACATCCCCGGCCCCGATTTCCCGACGGCCGCGATCATCAACGGTCGCGCCGGCATCATCGAGGCTTATCGCACCGGTCGCGGTCGCATCTACATGCGCGCCCGTTCGACCATCGAGGACATCGACAAGGTCGGTGGCCGCCAGCAGATCGTCATCACCGAACTGCCGTACCAGCTGAACAAGGCCCGCCTGATCGAGAAGATCGCCGAGCTGGTAAAAGAGAAGAAGCTCGAAGGCATCACCGAGCTGCGTGACGAGTCCGACAAGGACGGCATGCGCGTCGTGATCGAGCTGCGCCGTGGCGAAGTGCCGGAGGTGATCCTCAACAACCTCTACGCCCAGACCCAGCTGCAAGCGGTGTTCGGTATCAACATCGTCGCGCTGATCGACGGCCGTCCGCGGATCCTGAACCTCAAGGACCTGCTGGAAGCCTTCGTGCGTCACCGTCGCGAAGTGGTGACCCGTCGTACCGTATTCGAGCTGCGCAAGGCCCGCGAGCGAGGCCACATTCTCGAAGGCCAGGCCGTTGCCCTGTCGAACATCGACCCGGTGATCGCCCTGATCAAGGCCTCGCCAACCCCGTCGGAAGCCAAGGAAGCGCTGATCAGCACGCCTTGGGAGTCCTCGGCAGTGGTGGCGATGGTCGAACGTGCCGGCGCCGATTCGTGCCGTCCCGAGAACCTCGATCCGCAATACGGCCTGCGCGAAGGCAAGTACTTCCTGTCGCCGGAACAGGCGCAAGCCATTCTCGAATTGCGCCTGCACCGTTTGACCGGCCTGGAGCACGAGAAGCTGCTGGCCGAGTACCAGGAGATCCTCAACCAGATCGGCGAGCTGATCCGCATCCTCAACAGCGCCACGCGCCTGATGGAAGTGATCCGCGAAGAACTGGAAGTGATCCGCGCCGAATACGGCGACGTGCGCCGCACCGAAATCCTCGATGCGCGCCTGGACTTGACCCTGGGTGACATGATCCCGGAAGAAGAGCGCGTGGTGACCATTTCCCACGGCGGCTACGCCAAGACCCAACCGCTGGCGGCCTACCAGGCCCAGCGTCGCGGCGGCAAAGGCAAGTCGGCCACCGGCGTCAAGGACGAGGACTACATCGCTCACCTGCTGGTCGCCAACAGCCACACCACGCTGCTGCTGTTCTCCAGCAAGGGCAAGGTGTACTGGCTCAAGACCTACGAAATCCCTGAGGCGTCCCGTGCGGCTCGCGGTCGTCCGTTGGTCAACCTGTTGCCGCTGGACAGTGACGAATACATCACCACCATGCTGCCAGTGGAGGAATACACCGAAGGTCACTTCATCTTCATGGCCACCGCCAAGGGCACCGTGAAGAAGACCCCGCTGGAATCCTTCAGCCGCCAGCGCAGTGTTGGCCTGATCGCCCTGGAGCTGGACGAAGGCGACGTGCTGATTTCCGCTGCCATCACCGATGGCGAGCGTGAAGTCATGTTGTTCTCCGACGGCGGCAAGGTCACGCGCTTCAAGGAATCCGATGTCCGCGCCATGGGCCGTACCGCCCGTGGTGTGCGTGGCATGCGCCTGCCGGAAGGGCAGAAGCTGATTTCCATGCTGATCCCGGAAGAAGGCAGCCAGATCCTCACCGCTTCGGCGCGTGGTTATGGCAAGCGCACGGCCATCAGCGAGTTCCCTGAGTACAAGCGTGGCGGCCAAGGCGTGATTGCAATGGTCAGCAACGACCGTAACGGCCGATTGGTCGGCGCGGTCCAGGTGCTCGATGGCGAGGAGATCATGTTGATTTCCGACCAGGGCACCCTGGTGCGTACCCGTGTGGCCGAAGTGTCGAGCCTGGGGCGTAACACCCAGGGCGTGACGCTGATCAAACTCGCCAGCGACGAAACGCTGGTCGGGCTTGAGCGGGTCCAGGAGCCGTCGGAAGTCGAAGGCGAAGCGCTGGAAGGCGAGGAGTTCGACGGTACTCTTGCTACCGACGTTGACGACATGACCGGCGACCAACCGCTCGACGCTGCCGCAGACGAAGAAGAACCGCAGGACTAAGCGGACATGCAGGGGGCGGATGAAGATTCGCCCCCTTGTTGTTTGTCCCGTTTGAAAATTTGCGACACTGCACAGGATCGTTCCCACGCTCTGCGTGGGAATGCCGCTCGGGACGCTCCGCGTCCCATGACGCAGAGCGTCATTTGGATGCATTCCCACGCAGAGCGTGGGAACGATCATCCGCAGACCAAAAGATTGATGTGACCACCAGATCAGAGCGAGATTGGATGTGAGCAAGAGAGCCTATAACTTCTGTGCCGGCCCGGCGGCGCTTCCTGAAGCGGTCCTGAAGCGTGCCCAGGGTGAACTTCTCGACTGGCATGGCAAGGGCCTGTCCGTCATGGAGATGAGCCATCGCAGCGATGAGTTCGTGTCCATCGCCACCAAGGCCGAGCAGGACTTGCGTGATCTGCTGAACATCCCGTCCAACTACAAAGTGCTGTTCCTGCAAGGCGGCGCCAGCCAGCAGTTCGCGCAGATCCCGTTGAACCTGCTGCCGGAAAGCGGCAAGGCCGACTACATCGACACCGGCATCTGGTCGCAGAAAGCTATCGAGGAAGCCTCGCGCTATGGCCATGTCAACGTTGCCGCCAGCGCCAAACCCTACGATTATTTCGCCATCCCCGGCCAGAATGAGTGGAGCTTGTCCAAGGACGCGGCCTACGTTCACTACGCGCCGAACGAAACCATTGGCGGCCTGGAATTCAACTGGATCCCGGAAACCGGTGACGTGCCGTTGGTGGCCGACATGTCTTCGGACATTCTCTCGCGTCCTGTGGATATCTCCCGTTTCGGCATGATCTACGCCGGCGCGCAGAAGAACATCGGCCCAAGCGGCATCCTGGTCAGCATCATCCGCGAAGACCTGCTCGGTCGCGCCCGCTCCCTGTGCCCGACCATGCTCAACTACAAGGTCGCGGCCGACAACGGCTCGATGTACAACACCCCGCCGACCCTGGCCTGGTACCTCTCGGGCCTGGTGTTCGAGTGGCTGAAAGAGCAGGGCGGCGTCGAAGCCATCGGCAAGCTCAACGAAGTGAAGCAGCGCACGCTGTATGACTTCATTGACGCCAGCGGCCTCTACAGCAACCCGATCAACAAATCCGACCGTTCGTGGATGAACGTGCCGTTCCGCCTGGCTGACGATCGTCTCGACAAGCCGTTCCTGGCCGGTGCCGACGAGCGCGGCCTGCTGAATCTCAAGGGCCACCGCTCGGTCGGTGGCATGCGCGCCTCCATCTACAACGCCGTCGACATCAACGCCGTCAATGCGTTGATCGCCTACATGGCAGAGTTCGAGAAGGAACATGGCTGATGTCTGAGCAAGAACTCAAGGCGCTGCGCCTGCGCATCGACGCCCTGGACGAGAAAGTCCTGGAGCTGATCAGCGAGCGCGCACGCTGCGCCCAGGAAGTCGCCCGGGTGAAAATGGCTTCGTTGGCCGAAGGCGAAGTGCCGGTATTCTATCGCCCTGAGCGCGAGGCCCAAGTGCTCAAGCGCGTCATGGAACGCAACAAGGGACCGCTGGGCAACGAAGAGATGGCGCGGCTGTTTCGCGAAATCATGTCCTCGTGCCTGGCCCTTGAGCAGCCGCTGAAAGTCGCCTACCTGGGCCCGGAAGGCACCTTCACCCAGGCAGCGGCCATGAAGCACTTCGGCCACGCGGTGATCAGCAAGCCGATGGCCGCCATCGACGAAGTCTTCCGCGAAGTGGCGGCTGGCGCGGTGAATTTTGGCGTGGTGCCGGTGGAAAACTCCACCGAAGGCGCGGTCAACCACACGCTGGACAGCTTCCTTGAGCACGACATGGTGATCTGTGGCGAAGTCGAGCTGCGCATCCACCATCACCTGTTGGTCGGCGAGAACACCAAGACCGACAGCATCAGCCGCATCTATTCCCACGCCCAGTCCCTGGCCCAGTGCCGCAAGTGGCTGGACGCCCATTACCCGAACGTCGAGCGCGTGGCGGTTTCGAGCAACGCCGAAGCGGCCAAGCGGGTCAAGGGCGAGTGGAACTCGGCGGCGATTGCCGGCGACATGGCCGCCGGCCTCTACGGGCTGACGCGCCTGGCCGAGAAAATCGAGGACCGTCCGGACAACTCCACGCGGTTCCTGATGATCGGCAGCCAGGAAGTACCGCCAACCGGCGACGACAAGACTTCGATCATCGTCTCCATGAGCAACAAGCCTGGCGCGCTTCATGAGCTGCTGGTGCCGTTCCACGACAATGGCATCGACCTGACACGGATCGAGACCCGTCCGTCGCGCAGCGGTAAATGGACCTACGTGTTCTTCATCGATTTCGTCGGCCACCACCGCGATCCGCTGGTAAAAGGTGTGCTGGAGAAAATCAGTCAGGAAGCAGTGGCACTCAAGGTGCTGGGTTCCTACCCCAAGGCAGTTCTTTAAGGGCGGATAGCTAATGAGTGGCAACTTCCTCGCACTGGCTCAGCCAGGCGTGCAACAACTCTCGCCTTACGTTCCAGGCAAGCCTGTGGACGAACTGGCCCGCGAGCTGGACCTCGACCCGGCCAGCATCGTCAAGTTGGCGAGTAACGAAAATCCGCTGGGCGCGAGCCCCAAGGCGCTCGCGGCGATCCGCGACGAGTTGGCCGAGCTGACCCGTTATCCCGACGGTAACGGTTTTGCGCTGAAAAGCCTGCTGGCCGAGCGCTGCGGCGTCGAGCTGAACCAGGTAACCCTGGGCAACGGTTCCAACGATATTCTTGAGTTGGTCGCCCGTGCCTACCTGGCGCCGGGCCTCAACGCCGTGTTCAGCGAGCACGCATTTGCCGTCTATCCGATCGCCACCCAGGCTGTCGGTGCCGACGCCCATGTGGTTCCGGCCAAGGATTGGGGACACGATCTGCCTGCCATGCTGGCGGCCATCGACGCCAATACCCGCGTGGTCTTCATCGCCAACCCGAACAACCCGACCGGCACCTGGTTCGATGCCCAGGCGCTGGATGACTTTCTACAGGACGTGCCCGAGCACGTGCTGGTAGTGCTGGACGAGGCCTACATCGAATACGCCGAAGGCAGCGACTTGCCCGATGGCCTGGACTTCCTCGCGGCCTACCCGAACCTGCTGGTCTCGCGCACCTTTTCCAAGGCTTATGGCCTGGCCTCGCTGCGGGTCGGCTACGGCTTGTCCACGGCGGTGGTGGCCGACGTGCTGAACCGCGTGCGCCAACCGTTCAACGTCAACAGCTTCGCCCTGGCCGCCGCTTGTGCGGCAATGCAGGACGAGGCCTACCTGGCTGAAAGTCGCCGCTTGAACGAGGCCGGCATGCAGCAGCTGGAAGCCGGTTTTCGCGAACTGGGCCTGAGCTGGATCCCCTCCAAGGGCAACTTCATCTGCGTCGATCTGGGCCGTGTCGCGGCGCCAATCTTCCAAGGCTTACTGCGCGAGGGCGTGATTGTGCGTCCGGTGGCCAACTACGGCATGCCGAACCACCTGCGTATCACCATTGGCCTGCCAGCGGAAAACAGCCGTTTCCTCGAGGCGTTGAGCAAGGTCCTGGCTCGTGGTTGATGTCACCTCGCTGCAACCTGCGGGACCTATGATCGGTCGCCTGGTGGTGGTCGGCCTGGGATTGATCGGCGGTTCGTTCGCCAAGGGCCTGCGTGAAAGCGGGCTGTGCCGTGAAGTCGTCGGCGTCGACCTTGATCCGCACTCGCGCAAGTTGGCGGTAGAGTTGGGTGTGGTCGACCGCTGTGAAGACGATTTGCTGAGCGCTTGCCAAGGCGCGGACGTGATCCAGCTGGCGGTGCCGATCCTGGCCATGGAGAAACTGCTGGCGCGCTTGGCTAGCATGGACCTGGGGCAGGCGATTCTCACCGATGTCGGCAGCGCCAAGGGCAATGTCGTGCGCGCGGCCACCGAGGCATTTGGCGGCATGCCGGCGCGTTTCGTGCCCGGTCATCCGATTGCCGGTTCCGAGCAGAGCGGGGTGGAAGCGTCCAATGCCGAGCTGTTTCGTCGTCACAAAGTCATACTGACGCCGCTGGAACAGACCGATCCGGCGGCGCTGGCGGTGGTGGACCGCTTGTGGCGCGAGCTGGGTGCCGATGTCGAGCACATGCAGGTCGAGCGTCACGACGAAGTCTTGGCCGCCACCAGCCATTTGCCGCACCTGTTGGCGTTCGGCCTGGTGGATTCATTGGCCAAACGCAATGAAAATCTTGAGATCTTCCGTTACGCTGCCGGCGGTTTCCGCGATTTCACGAGAATCGCGGGAAGTGACCCGGTCATGTGGCACGACATCTTCCTCGCCAACCGCGAAGCTGTCCTGCGCACACTCGATACATTTCGCAGCGATCTCGACGCCTTGCGCGACGCGGTCGATGCAGGGGACGGGCACCAATTGCTGGGCGTTTTCACACGCGCCAGGGTGGCCCGCGAGCATTTCAGTAAAATCCTGGCCCGTCGGGCCTATGTGGACGCTATGAACTCCAACGATCTGATTTTCCTGGCACAACCTGGTGGCTCCTTGAGTGGGCGGATTCGTGTACCGGGCGATAAATCGATTTCCCACCGCTCGATCATGCTCGGCTCCCTGGCTGAAGGCGTGACCGAGGTGGAAGGTTTCCTCGAGGGCGAAGATGCCCTGGCGACGCTGCAAGCGTTCCGCGACATGGGCGTGGTCATCGAAGGACCGCATCACGGTCGAGTGACGATTCATGGTGTCGGCCTGCACGGCCTCAAACCCGCGCCGGGCCCGATCTACCTGGGCAACTCCGGCACCTCGATGCGCCTGTTGTCCGGCCTGCTGGCCGCCCAGGATTTCGACAGCACCTTGACCGGTGATGCCTCGCTGTCCAAGCGTCCGATGAACCGCGTTGCCAACCCGTTGCGGGAAATGGGCGCGGTGATCGAGACGGCCGCCGAAGGTCGTCCACCGATGACCATTCGCGGTGGCAACAAGCTCAAGGGCTTGACCTACACCATGCCGATGGCCAGTGCCCAAGTGAAATCTTGCCTGCTGCTGGCCGGCCTCTATGCCGAGGGCAAGACCACTGTCACCGAGCCGGCCCCGACCCGCGACCACACCGAGCGCATGCTGCGTGGTTTTGGTTATCCGGTCACGGTCGAAGGCGCCACAGCGTCCGTCGAGTCAGGTAATAAGCTGACCGCGACCCACATCGAAGTGCCGGGCGATATCTCATCCTCGGCGTTCTTCCTGGTGGCGGCGTCGATTGCCGAAGGCTCCGACCTGGTACTTGAACACGTTGGCATCAACCCGACCCGTACCGGCGTGATCGACATCCTGCGCCTGATGGGGGCGGACATCACCCTGGAAAACCAGCGGGAAGTCGGCGGTGAGCCGGTGGCTGACTTGCGCGTAAGAGCGGCTAAACTCAAGGGTATCGAGATTCCCGAGGCGCTGGTTCCGCTGGCAATCGACGAATTCCCGGTGCTGTTCGTGGCGGCTGCGTGCGCGCAAGGCCGCACCGTACTGACTGGCGCCGAAGAGCTGCGGGTCAAGGAATCGGATCGCATCCAGGTGATGGCGGACGGCCTGCTGGCGCTTGGCGTCAAATGTGAACCGACGCCGGACGGCATCATCATCGACGGCGGCCAGATTGGCGGCGGCGAAGTACATGGGCACGGCGACCATCGCATCGCCATGGCATTCAGTGTTGCGTCCCTGCGCGCCAATGCGCCGATCCGCATCCATGATTGCGCCAACGTCGCCACGTCGTTCCCGAACTTCCTGGCGCTTTGCGCACAGGTTGGTATTCGAGTAGCACAAGAGGCACAGTCGTGAACATCAAGGCACCGGTCATCACTATCGATGGCCCAAGCGGCTCGGGCAAAGGCACCATCGCCGGCATGCTGGCCAAGCAATTGGGCTGGAATCTGCTCGATTCCGGTGCCCTGTACCGTTTGCTGGCCTTCGCCGCCGCCAACCATGGCGTCGACCTGACCAACGAGGAGTTGCTCAAGGCACTGGCCGCGCACCTGGACGTGCAGTTCATTGCGGCCACTGATGGCCAGTTGCAACGGATCATCCTGGAAGGTGATGAAGTCAGCGACGTCATCCGCACCGAAAGCGTCGGCGCCGGGGCTTCCCAGGTTGCCGCGCTGCCGGCGGTGCGCGAAGCGTTGCTGCAGCGCCAGCGGGCATTCCAGGAACCGCCGGGCCTGGTGGCTGATGGCCGGGACATGGGCACGGTGGTGTTTACCGATGCGCCGCTAAAGATCTTCCTCACTGCCAGTGCCGAGGAGCGGGCTCGCCGCCGTTATTTGCAGTTGAAGGGCAAAGGCGAGGATGTTAGTCTGTCGAGTCTGCTAGATGAGATCCGTGCACGCGACGAGCGTGATACCCAGCGCGCAGTAGCCCCGCTAAAGCCGGCGGCCGATGCGATACAGCTGGATTCCACGGAGTTGTCCATCGATCAGGTGCTGCAACGCATCATGAGCGAGATCGCGCTTCGCGATATCGCCGGGTGACAGGAAGCTCCGCAGGGGACCAGTCATAGTCCTGCGGCGCTTCTTTTATATGAAACTAACCCACATCGTCTGGGGTGTGGAGATGGGCGTTTACTTCGCCCTAATCAACAGGAATTAAAATGAGCGAAAGCTTTGCGGAACTCTTTGAAGAAAGCTTGAAAACCCTGAACCTTCAGGCAGGCTCCATCATCACCGGCGTCATCGTTGATATCGATTACCAAGCTCGCTGGGTAACCGTCCACGCTGGTCTGAAGTCTGAAGCGCTGATCCCGCTTGAGCAGTTCTACAACGACGCTGGCGAACTGAACATCAACGTCGGTGACGAAGTTCACGTGGCGCTGGACTCGGTTGAAGACGGCTTTGGTGAAACCAAGCTGTCCCGTGAAAAAGCCAAGCGTGCCGAGTGCTGGATCGTTCTGGAAGCGGCCTTCGCAGCTGAGGAAGTGGTCAAGGGCGTTATCAACGGTAAGGTTAAGGGCGGCTTCACTGTCGACGTTAACGGCATCCGTGCGTTCCTGCCAGGTTCCCTGGTTGACGTCCGTCCAGTGCGCGACACCACGCACCTGGAAGGCAAAGAGCTGGAATTCAAGGTCATCAAGCTGGACCAGAAGCGCAACAACGTTGTCGTTTCCCGTCGCAGTGTCCTGGAAGCCGAGAACTCCGCCGAGCGTGAAGCTCTGCTGGAATCGCTGCAGGAAGGCCAGCAGGTCAAGGGTATCGTCAAGAACCTCACCGATTACGGCGCATTCGTCGATCTGGGTGGCGTCGATGGCCTGCTGCACATCACCGACATGGCCTGGAAGCGTATCAAGCATCCTTCGGAAATCGTCAACGTTGGCGACGAGATCGATGTCAAGGTTCTGAAGTACGATCGCGAACGCAATCGTGTTTCCCTGGGCCTCAAGCAACTGGGTGAAGATCCATGGGTCGCTATCAAAGCCCGTTACCCAGAAGGCACTCGCGTCACCGCTCGTGTTACCAACCTGACCGACTACGGCTGCTTCGCTGAGCTGGAAGAAGGCGTTGAAGGCCTGGTACACGTTTCCGAAATGGACTGGACCAACAAGAACATCCACCCTTCGAAAGTCGTACAAGTCGGCGACGAAGTGGAAGTCATGGTTCTGGACATCGACGAAGAGCGTCGTCGTATCTCCCTCGGCATCAAGCAGTGCAAGTCCAACCCATGGGAAGACTTCTCTGGCCAGTTCAACAAGGGCGATAAAATCTCCGGCACCATCAAGTCGATCACCGATTTCGGTATCTTCATTGGTCTGGACGGCGGCATCGACGGCCTGGTTCACCTGTCCGACATCTCCTGGAACGAAGTGGGCGAAGAAGCCGTACGCCGTTTCAAGAAGGGCGACGAGCTGGACACCGTTATCCTGTCGGTTGACCCAGAGCGCGAGCGCATCTCCCTGGGTATCAAGCAACTGGAAAGCGATCCGTTCTCCGAGTACGTCTCGGTTAACGACAAGGGCGCTATCGTGACCGGTACCGTGAAAGAAGTTGACGCCAAAGGCGCCATCATCGTTCTGGCCGACGACATCGAAGCTACCCTGAAAGCCTCCGAAATCAGCCGTGACCGCGTTGAAGACGCGCGCAACGTTCTGAAAGAAGGCCAGGAAGTTGAAGCCAAGATCATCAGCGTTGATCGCAAGAGCCGCGTAATCCAGCTCTCGATCAAGTCGAAAGACGATGCTGAAGAGAAAGAAGCCATCCAGAGCCTGAAAGCAGCTCCGGAAGGCGAAGCAGCTGACACCACTATGGCGGCACTGCTGCGTCAAGCAATGGCCAAACAGAACTGAGTTCTGCTTGATCATTAAAAAGGGCGACTTCGGTCGCCCTTTTTTGTGGCTGCGATTTCTCAAGCTTTGCGAGGTGAGCTACTTTCGCTGGGCTTTCCAGGCGATGCGAAACCAACCGATCAGCCGGGTTGTCTCTTTTATGAAGCAGATCAAAAACATTCGAGGCAGCATCTGTCTCTCATTATAAGGATCTGAATGAATAAGCTCTTACTAGCAGCGATTGTCCTGATGCTGGCAGGCTGCGCAACCAGCGCCAAGACCCACGCGGTGCGTGGCGTCAGCGGCATCGAGATCGATTGCTCAGGGTTGGGCTCCGGTTGGGAGAAGTGCCACAAGCGCGCGGCCAAGGAGTGCAAGGGCGCAGGCTACAGGGTGATAACCCGGTCCGATGACGCAAAGGACGAGGACCAATATCCCTTCGGCTTCAATCCGGCGGGTTACCTCACCCGCACAATGCTGGTCATGTGCCGCTAGTCGGCTGAATCTCTACTGCCTGCACAGAAAAGGGGCATCAGGGCGCGCGGTAGATATGTCAATAGTTGGGCTGTTCAAATTCCTCCGGGCATGCTAAAACCTTTGAAGCGATTTTCCTAGCTGCTTGAAAAAGAAGGGAAAAACATGACGAAGTCGGAGTTGATCGAACGAATTGTCACCCATCAAGGACTGCTCTCGTCCAAGGATGTGGAGCTGGCCATCAAGACCATGCTTGAACAAATGTCCCAATGCCTGGCAACCGGAGATCGTATCGAAATCCGTGGGTTCGGCAGCTTCTCCCTGCATTACCGCGCCCCGCGTGTTGGCCGCAACCCAAAAACCGGCCAATCCGTCAGCCTCGATGGCAAATTTGTCCCGCATTTCAAACCGGGCAAAGAGCTTCGCGATCGCGTGAATGAGGAGGAGGGTGATGAGCTCTGACGCAACCCCCAGGAAACAGGTGTCCATGCGGAACTTTAAACGCGTAGCGCTTGTCGTACTTGCGGTGCTCGTGGCTTCAGCTATCGTACTGTTCGTACTTGAAAACAATCAGCCTGTCGCGCTGTTGTTCCTGGGATGGTCGGCACCGCAACTTCCTGTTTCGGTTTTTTTGTTGCTGGCGCTCCTCTCTGGAATGATCATTGGCCCCCTGTTGGCGTGGTTCGCCGGGAGAGGTCGGCGACTGAAGTAAAGGACGTGTGAGCCCAGTAGTCTCGGAGTAAGGATCACTGCCGCAATTTTCTGACTATGGGTGTGTGTTTTTGTATCTAATAAATCCTATACAAACGACCGTCGTGTCCGCCGGGGACTTGCCCGTCTTACCTTTTAATGCGTCCAGCCTGTCTGTAAGCGCAAAGCTGAAAAAAGGGAGCGAGGCTATCCATGCAAGATAATCGTATTGCAGTGCGCGACGACGATGAAATCGACCTCATTGCCCTTGCGCGCGGTCTTTGGGCGCAAAAGTGGTTGATCATCGCCATTACCCTTTTGGTCACTGCTGGCGCAGCCGCCTACGCGTTCCTCAGCAAACCTGTCTATGAAGCAAAGCTTTTTATCATGCCGCCTACTCAGAACGGTATTGCTGAGTTGAACTATGGCCGTGGCAAAAGCACCGAACTCGAAACTTATTCCATCAAACATGTTTACGAGGTGTTTGCTCGTAACCTGCAAGGCGAATCCCTTCGCCAGACCTTCTTCAATGAAATCTATCTCCCATCGCTCGATGAGTCCCAACGAAAGGGCGCTCTCGATCGTCTGTACGACCGGTTCTCTCGACAACTCGTAGTCAAGGGGCCAGGCAAGGATACCCCTGATCGTTTCTCGGTCACGGTTCAAAGCGGCGACCCGGTAAAGGCTACCGAATGGGCCAAGGCCTACGTGGCGCGGGCCAGTGAAGCGGCCGAGTCGGAGCTGATCAAGAACGTCACGACCGAGGCTTCCGTGAGAGCTCGTAATCTGGAGCAGCGTATCGTCAGCTTGCGTGAGACTGCGCAGCGGATACGCGAGGACCGGATTCAACAGCTGCGTGAAGCACTGAAAATCGCTGAGGCGATTGGTTTGACTACGCCGACAATCAACTCTTCCGCTGCGGTGGATATTACTGTTGATACCGGCAGCAAGATGGATTACCAGCGCGGCAGTAAGGCATTGGCTGCTGAAATTCAGACGTTGGAGTCCAGGGCTTCGGATGATGCGTTTATAGAGGATTTGCGGAAACTGCAGATGCGGTATGGCTTTTATCGCAAGTTGGATATTGATCCGGAGCTTATCTCCGTTTATCGGCAGGATGGTAGTGTTGAGGTTCCGGAGAGTCCGATTAAGCCGCGAAAGGGCTTGATAATGCTACTAGGCACTATCGCTGGAGCTTTATTGGGTATGCTGTCAGCGCTGGTAAAAATTGTATTCAATCGTAACGAGTACAAATATTAAGCTCTTGCTATCAAACGGTCGATCAAGGAATGACGACGCTGCATAGCAGGGCTTATGTCTGGTATTCAATCTCGGGAACATTTCGTAAATATGATATTTGCATTTTATAGTCTTTGAAACTAAAAGATACATTCCTGTTATTTGTTTGTCTAATATTGGCTGTCGCTGGCTAGAGTGATCCGAGTAATAACGATCAGCTTGAGCTGTCATGATTTTCTTCCAGACGGGAAGCTAAAGTGAGCGGGGCTTCGAAAGTTGTAAATGGATGGGTCGTTGAGCATGCTGCCTAAATGGTTAACTTGTGAAACGTAACCTGACGCTGCATTTTGATGCGGCCCGCTTTACGGAAGCTACCCACCACCAATCGCCACTGTGTCGCGCGGAATTGGCTGAGCAATGGCTTATAAAATCTAAGTTCAGCCCCCCAGATGATGGCTCATTGCAGCTTCGCTTACCTTCGGTTGCTATGCTCGCTGAAAGCGGGCCGGACAAATATTTATAGGAAAATCAGATAACTCCCCCCTAACGTAGGCGAAAATAGGTAGCTGCGGGGCGGGGCGTCTATGAAGGCCTATGCTGCTTGGCAGGGGGGGGCATGCGCACCCTTACCCTACGATCTTCATCAGACTATAATAGCCAGTGCTGGCGTAGAGCCTTATCGAAAGATGAGCGTACCTGGCGGTACCTATGGGCCGCAGCTTCAGGGTAACTAACTTAATGGATGCCGATTTGAATAGCATAGATAATGAAGGTTTGAAGCTTGGAGTGATAGGCCTAGGCTACGTAGGGCTACCTCTCGCTGTGGAGTTCGGAAAACACTGTTCGGTTCTGGGATTTGATATTAATCAATCCAGAATAAGTGAGTTACAGCAAGGAAATGATATTACCTTAGAAGTTGAGCGGCCAGAGCTAGAAGCTGCTAAATATTTAGAGTTTACCTCCAGATCGGCTGATTTGGCTAGGTGCAACGTATTTATAGTAACCGTGCCAACACCCATCGATGAATATAAAAATCCCGATCTTACGCCACTGTTAAAAGCATCCGCCGCTATAGGGGAAGTTTTAAAGCGTGGGGACGTAGTTATATATGAATCAACGGTTTATCCCGGGGCAACGGAAGAGGAGTGCGTTCCTGTTTTGGAGCGCGTTTCGGGACTAAAATTTAATCAGGATTTTTTTGTTGGTTATAGTCCAGAACGAATCAATCCAGGTGACAAAGAACACCGTGTAACGACAATAAAGAAAGTTACATCGGGGTCTAATCCGGAAGCGGCTACGTTCGTAGATAACTTATATAAAAAAATAATCACCGCGGGAACGCACAAAGCAAGCAGTATTAAAGTTGCTGAAGCAGCCAAAGTTATCGAAAATACTCAGCGGGATCTTAATATCGCATTAATTAACGAATTGGCAATTATATTCAATAAGTTGGGTATCGATACTGAATCGGTATTAGTCGCTGCGGGCACAAAATGGAACTTCTTACCCTTCCGTCCTGGGTTAGTAGGGGGACATTGTATAGGCGTGGACCCATACTATCTGACTCATAAAGCGCAATCTATAGGCTATCATCCGGAAATCATATTGGCCGGACGCCGTCTGAACGATGGGATGGGCGTGTATGTGGTATCACAACTTGTAAAAGCCATGTTAAAGAAAAAAATACAAGTGGACGGCGCTAGAGTATTGATAATGGGGCTTACTTTTAAGGAGAACTGCCCTGATTTACGGAATACACGAGTAGTAGATATTATCCGTGAGTTGGCCGAATATAATATTGCAGTCGATATATTTGACCCGTGGGCTGATCCAGAGGAAGCTCAAAAAGAGTATGGGCTGAGTTTGATAGAAAAACCCAACCCTAATTCTTACGACTCGATCGTGCTAGCAGTCGCACATGCACAGTTTAAGGAAATGGGGGGAGGGTTAATTCGTTCGCTCGGCAAGATAAACCACGTGCTATATGATCTGAAATATTTGCTGCGTAGTGACGAATCTGATATTCGGCTCTGATACTTGTATTGTAAATGATTCATGAGAGGTCGTATGGGGCGATACCTGGATTTAATTGAAGGTCTACCTAAAAATCCGAAGCGCTGGTTGGTTACTGGAGTTGCTGGCTTTATAGGGTCAAATCTTCTTGAGCAATTGTTGAGGCTGGATCAGGAAGTTGTCGGATTAGATAACTTTTCAACCGGGTATCAACACAACCTTGATGAGGTTAAGGATAATGTAACGCCCGCGCAGTGGGCACGTTTTGTTTTTAAAGAAGGTGATATTACAAACATTCAAGATTGTCGTGCCGCGTGCACCGATGTCGACTACGTTCTGCATCAAGCGGCGCTTGGATCTGTACCGAGATCTCTAGGGGATCCTATTGCTACCAATGCTACAAATATAGATGGATTTCTAAATATTTTAGTCGCCGCTCGTGACTCATCTGTCAAGAGTTTCACATACGCAGCTAGCAGCTCCACCTATGGAGATCATCCAGCTCTACCGAAGGTTGAAGAGACTATTGGAAACCCGCTGTCACCATATGCAGTGACTAAGTACGTTAATGAGTTATATGCAGACGTGTTCGGCAAATGTTATGGGTTTAAAGCAACCGGCCTGCGCTATTTTAACGTCTTCGGAAAAAGACAGGATCCAAATGGTGCGTATGCTGCGGTAATTCCCAAGTGGACAGCCGCCATGATTTTAGATGAGACAATTATAATAAATGGAGACGGTTCGACAAGTAGGGACTTTTGTTTCATAGAAAATGTTATACAGGCCAATTTATTGGCCGCTACTGAAGAGCGAGATGGGGCTACCAACCAAGTCTATAATGTAGCGGTGGGCGCTAGAACAAGCTTGAATGATTTGTACGTTATGCTGAAGACAGAGCTCGCGGCGCTGGGGGTAAAGTATCGTAAAGAGCCAAAATATAGTGAGTTTCGGGCAGGTGACGTCTTGCATTCCCAAGCATCTGTCGAAAAAATTAAGCAGAATTTAGGTTATACGCCTAGCAATTCAATTGCGGATGGTTTGAAAATTGCCATGCCGTGGTATCTAAAAAAACTTCGAAGAGGTTGATAAATGAGCCTGGTAAAATTCATACAATTTCCTGTGCTAGGCGATGAGCGCGGACAACTATATGTAATGGAAGGCAGACGCAATATCCCTTTTGACGTAAAAAGAGCTTACTATTTAGTAGGGACTTTGGAAGGTGTTTCTCGCGGTTTTCATGCGCACAAAGAACTGCAGCAAATAGCTGTATGCGTATCTGGAAAATGTAAAATGCTTCTAGATGACGGAGTACAACGGAGCCAAGTTCTTTTGGATGAACCAAATAAGGCCATATGCATAGATAAAATGGTCTGGCATGAAATGCATGATTTTACGCATGACTGCGTAATGTTGGTACTGGCGAGCGACTATTATGACGAGTCAGATTATATTAGGAATTATGATGATTTCTTGAAGAGAGTAAAACATGAGTGAAATTCACCCTCTTTCAGATGTAAAAAGTAAAAATATCGGAAAAAATACCAGGGTTTGGCAGTACAGTGTGATTTTTGAAAATGCGGTAATCGGGGATGACTGCAATATATGTGCGCATACTCTCATCGAGTCTGACGTTGTTATAGGTGACAGAGTGACCGTTAAATCTGGCGTTTTTATCTGGGACGGAGCTCGGATCGAAGACGACGTTTTTATCGGTCCTAATGTTACGTTTACAAATGATTCCATGCCTAGATCTAAGGTATATCCCGATACTTTTGAAGCCATATACATTTGTAAAGGTGCGAGTATAGGGGCTAACGCTACTCTGCTACCTGGTATTAGGGTGGGAGCTTACTCAATGATAGGAGCTGGTGCAGTAGTTACACGTGACGTACCAGATTACGCAGTCATAATTGGCAACCCGGGAAAAATTTCAAGGTACCTTAAGAATGAAAGTTAATTTTCTAGACTTAAAACGTATAAATGCTTCGATTTCCGAAGAGCTCGTTCAGGCTTGCGCTAGGGTTGTCGATTCGGGCTGGTATATTAATGGGGCCGAGCTTGCTAAGTTTGAGCGAGAGTTTGCGGATTATTGCGGCGTAAAATATTGCATAGGCGTTGCTAATGGCCTAGATGCGTTGACCTTAACTCTTCGTGCTTGGAAAGTGCTTGGGAAGCTTAAAAGCGGCGATGAGGTTATAGTGCCGGCCAACACATATATAGCGACTATACTGGCGATAACTGAAAATGATTTGGTTCCTATTTTAGTGGAACCCGACAACCGTACTTTTAATATAGCGATCGACCGGATCTCTGAAGCTATTACAAAAAAGACCCGCGCTATCATCCCTGTCCATCTGTATGGGCAGCTTGCCGATATGCCGGAGATAGCTCGACTTGCCGAAGCGTATGGGCTTCTTGTATTAGAAGACTCTGCACAGGCGCATGGCGCCCACTATCAAGGTAAGAAAGCGGGCGCGTGGGGCGACGCCTCTGGCTTTAGTTTTTATCCGGGGAAAAACCTTGGGGCCTTGGGAGATGGAGGAGCGGTCACGACCGACGATGAAGCGCTTGCAAGTACATTAATTAGTCTTAGAAACTACGGGTCGGAGATCAAATATCAAAATGAGATGAAAGGAGTTAATAGCCGGTTAGATGAAATCCAAGCATCTGTATTATCTATTAAACTAAAATATCTTGATGCTCATAATAGATTCCGGCGAGCGGTCGCGACTAGGTATCTAAATGAGATTAAAAATGATCTGCTCCGTTTACCTGTCGAACAGTTCTCTGATACATCAAGGGATGCCCATGTCTGGCATGTGTTTGTTGTAAGATGCACTAATAGAAAGAGTTTCCAAGATTACCTTTCTTCTTGCGGTGTGCAAACGCTCATTCATTACCCAATCCCTCCACATAAACAACAAGCATTAGAAGAGATGAGTCATCTGGTATTGCCCATAACTGAGCTCATTCATGAAGAGGTAGTGAGCCTTCCTATAGGCCCTTGTATGACAAACGAGGAAATAGACTTGGTTATTCACGCGTGTAACACATATTCAGCAGCGCCTTAATATGAATTTGTTCAAAACAAGTGCGTTAAGCGCGGTTTCGGTAGTAGTACGTATATTGGCGATGCTTGGCCTCAATAAGGTTTTAGCTATTTACGTCGGGCCAGGCGGCTACGCTCTAGTTGGACAATTTCAAAACTTTATACAAATGGTGCTATCCATATCTGGCGGGGCGGTAAATACAGGTATAACAAAGTACACATCTCAATATTATGATAACGAGTCGAAAAGAATATCTTTTTGGCGGGCAGGGATGACCATTACGTTAATCGCTTCCGTGATGACAGCTGTAGTGGTCGCGTTGATCAGTGACCATCTGGCGATTTTCTTGCTTCATGATGAAAGCTATGCCGGGGTTTTTATATGGCTATCGATAACATTGGTTCTCTTTGCATTAAATAACTTCTTTCTAGCTATCTTGAATGGCAGGAAAGAAGTTGTTAGATATGTAGCGTGCTCTATAGCTGGGAGTGTATTTTCTCTAATAGTAACTTTTGTTCTGGTTGTTAAGTTTGGCATATATGGTGCCTTTGTTGCGTTGGCTACTTATCAGTCGATGACCTTCGTCGTAACTGTTTTTTTATGCTACAAGTCACATTGGCTAAGTTATACCAATTTTATTGGTAATGCAGATATTGGTTCGTTTAAGGCTTTGGGACTATTTGCCGTAATGGCCCTAACTTCAGCCATATGCGTTCCTCTTACCCATATTCTGATTAGGAATTTTTTGGGTTCTAATTTTGGTTTAGTTTCTGCCGGAATGTGGGAAGCACTATGGAGGTTAAGTTCAACTTATTTGATGGTCATTACGTCGACTTTGGCTTTATATTACCTTCCACGACTGTCAGAGTTAAAATCAAATGAGGAAATAAAGCGGGAAATAATTAGAATTCTGAAAATAGTGTTGCCATTAGTTGTAGTGATGGGCGGCGTACTTTATTTTTTTAGGGGGTTAATTATAACCTTATTGTTTTCGACAAGTTTTTTGCCTATGGAAAATTTGCTAGGTTGGCAACTTGTTGGAGATACATTAAAGGTTGTTAGCTGGATCTTGGGTTTCGTTCTTACCGCTAAGGCACTTTGGAAGCAATATGTGATAACTGAGATTTTCTTTAGCTTCTCTTTTTATCTTTTAGTTATGCTTTTCCACCCTTTGGGTCTGAAAGGGGCCGTGGTAGCTCATGTTGTCAACTATACAATTCATTTATTCGCTATGTTTTTTATACTGCGGAAGGAGAGAATCTTGTGACGCACTCGCTGATAGGGTTAAAAAAGAAATCCAAAAGATTAACCGCCCGTGTTGTCATTAAATGTCTTCAATTCGTGCGCATTGCAGTTTATAAGCACTTTTATTCTACTAATCACGGTATATTAATAGATACACTATTCAGGCAGCCAGTACAGTTGGTGGGTCTTGGGCAGATATATATGGATAAAGTAGTCATTGGGGTTTGGCCGTCACCTGGCTTTATTAATAGTGTCGCTTATGTCGAAGCTAGATCGGATGGTGCGCGTGTGGTTATAGGTGCAGGCACTTCTATCAATAATGGGCTCGTTATCATTGCGGATAAAAAAACGGTTGAGATAGGAAAAGATTGTTTGATAGGTACAAATGTCTACATCAGTGATTCTGATTTTCATGGGCTGGAACTCGATAATCGCCGCAGCGGTAACTACCTATGCGATTCAGTAACAATATCGAATAACGTTTTCATCGGTAATGATGTCCGGATCCTCAAAGGAGTCACGATTGGTGAGGGGGCTGTCATAGCGAATAGTGCGGTAGTTACGAAAGACGTTGAGCCTGGCTCCGTATATGCTGGCGTACCCGCGAAATTTATAAAAAGGCTAGAGGTTAATGTATGATTGATCGGACTCCATTGGTATCAATTATTGTTCCTTCCTATAATCATGCTGCTTACATAAGGGAATGTATTGAAAGCATTATCCAGCAGACATATAAAAATATTGAATTAATTATCATAGACGACGGTTCGCTGGATCAGTCAGAGCTAGTAATCGCTGAACTTTCGGACTTGTGTTCAGAGAGATTTGTTAGGTTTGAAGCAAGACATCGCCCAAACAAGGGTTTGTGCGCAACTCTTAATGAGGCAATTGAGTGGTGCCGAGGGAAGTACTGTTCGATCATAGCTTCCGATGACTTAATGTTGCCAGAAAAAACCGAAATGCAGGTTGAGTACCTAGAGGAAAACCTAAATTGCGCCGCTGTA
The DNA here is from genome assembly GCF_014268655.2 of Pseudomonas marvdashtae. Taxonomy (NCBI): domain Bacteria; kingdom Pseudomonadati; phylum Pseudomonadota; class Gammaproteobacteria; order Pseudomonadales; family Pseudomonadaceae; genus Pseudomonas; species Pseudomonas marvdashtae. The sequence goes on along the minus strand of NZ_JABWQX020000001.1, from coordinate 3,974,589 downwards.
TTTGGCCAAGTGACTACGATTAACTCTGAATCAAAAGTCGTGAACGCTAAAAAACGAATAAAAAAAAGCTATATTTTTAATGATATTTTCTTACATAAGCACACGCTTCCTGCTCCCACGCAGATGATCAGAAGTGAAAAATTAAAAAAAACAGGTGGGTATCCGTCTTGGTTGATTATTGAAGACTGGTACATGTGGTTAATTCTAGCCTCTGATGGATCAACACTTGATAATCTGGGAGTTGAAACTACGCTGTATCGACGTCACGCCGGAAACCTTTCGCGAAGAATTGAAAAAATGGCCCAGGGACGTTACGACATCCTAAGTGCATATCAAGCGCATCCCTTGTACAGTTCCGCGGTGGGTAACGCAATTTTAATGTCGGCTATTGATGTCCAAATATACAATAAATTATATGCTATTAAGCTTGCCCTCAAAGCAATAGGCAAAGCGCCATCGGTTATAATTCAACTGCGTTTTGTAAAGTTTATTGTAAAGCTGATGGTGCCGAAGAAGAAATTGCAGCGGTATTTTGAAGGTGAGCACGTTGAATAAACCTTTCTTGTTTTTTATTTTTTTTTTAATCGTCTTTGACCTTCAGGTGCCTTTTCTACCTAATGGGTATGGAAGTTCATTGGTAGTGCTGGTTTTGCTTTTAGCTACAGCTTTCTTAAGAAGTAAGTTAAAGATTTCTGGCCAAGTATTCTGTGCGTTAATTCCTTTGCTGTTGTTACATTTAGCTATCGCACTGTTTGTCGTTGTCAGGCTGCTTTATGATAAAGGGGAAGAGTTTCAGGTGCTTTTATCGGTTGCTAAGAGTGCGACTGTGTTTTTGGCTATATCTCTGTTTTTTTTATTGTTTGAGCGGGCGGTAAATGCTATTCCTAGTCTGATAAAGTCGATATTTTTAGTCAACGCTCTTATTTGTTTTGTCGCTGGATCAATTCCACCTGTTCTGGACGTTGTTCGATATTTTCAATTCGAGTCGAGCGCCACAACTTTTATTACATACAGAAACTCGTTTTTGTCGGGTTCAGGCTTTTTTTCGATTGGGTCTGCCTATGGTTTGGCGACTTTTTTTATTATTTATACGTTTATGATAGAGAGGCGAATTTCTGATTTTAGGACAGTCGCATCAATACTTTTAATTTTTGCAGCGGGCTTCGTTGCCGCCCGTGTTTCCATGATCGGATTTGCACTTTCTGCGCCATTGTTGCTGCTCAGAAATTTCAAAATATTTGTAAGGTCTAGTTTTGTTTTGATCGGTGCGGTTGTTATATTTCTGAGTGTCCCGGGGCTCGATAAATATAACTCATGGTTGTTTGAGTTTTTTTCGAATGGGCTCCAATCATCAACGCTTGCCGTGCTGTTACAAGACATGTATTTTATTCCGGATCTTAGTACCTTTGTTTTTGGCGATGGAAAATATGGGCTTAGCGGGGAAGTGTATTATGGGGGAAGCGATGTAGGCTATATGAGAAATCTGTTCTTCGGTGGGATCCCTTATGTTACTTTATTATTAACTTTTCCTATGCTGCTCCTGCTTGAAGCACGAAAGCACAAAGCTATCTTATGTATTGGGAGCGCAATTTTGATTTGTGCATTTCATGCGAAAGGAGCGTTCATCTATAATAATGCTCAAGGTATGTCTGTTTTTTACGCGATTTACCTTTATGTGCGTATGTCTAAAGGCAGCAAAGTCTATATAGAGAATACCCCTGAGAGGAAGCCAGTATGAGGATCGCGTTCGTTATCTCGGGTCTAGGGGTGGGGGGAGCGGAGGCTGTAGTGTGCACGCTAGCTGATTCTCTAGCATCAAAAGGGAATAAAGTTGTAATTTTTTATATGCGCGGAAAAGCATTGGTCAGTCCATCAAATACGGGTGTGGATTTAGTGTGTCTGGGTTTTGATTCCATGCTATCGACGTTTTCTTCAGTAGCGCGTTACATACGTGAGCTTTACAAGTTTAAGCCCGATGTGATCCATAGCCATATGTTTCATGCAAATATTTTGGCTAGGGTGTGTGGCGGACCTTTGTTTCGGAGAGTGCCAGTTGTATCTACCGCGCATAGTAATAATGAAGGCGGGGTATTAAGAATGTTAATTTATAGAGTGACGCACTTTAGGTGCTCTGTCTTTACAAATGTTAGTAGCCAGGCCGCTAGGGAATACGAGCATAAAAAAGCTGCGCCGCACGATAGTATTCTTGTTGTATATAACCCAATCGATACTTCCAAGTTTTTTTGTGATTTAACTTTGCGAGAGGATTTGCGCAGAGATCTAAATGTTGGAAGCGCGAAGGTTATACTTGCGGTGGGGAGATTGGTAGAAGCAAAAGATTATTTTACTATGATCCAGGCTTTTAAAAGTGTTCAAAATGTAATGACGGATACCAGGCTTTACGTTGCCGGAGATGGCCCATTGATGGCGGACATCAAAAACTATGTTAAGCATCTTAATCTTGAAGGTTCCGTCTTTTTTCTTGGAGTGCGCCATGACATACCCGCACTGATGAATGCCTCCGATGTTTTTGTACTATCATCTGCATGGGAGGGATTCGGCCTCGTAGTGGCTGAGGCGATGGCTAGCGAGAAAATTGTAGTAGCAACGGATTGCGGAGGGGTTAGGGAAGTAATGGATTCTTTAGGTTATCTAGTTCCTAAACGAGACGCTTCCTCCTTGTCTGAAGCTTTAATTGCTGCTTTATCTCTATCTTCAGACGCTGCAGCGTGTTTAGGTAAAAAAGCTCGGGCAACAATTAATAGTAAATATAGTATAGATAAAATAGTATCCAGTTGGCTAAAAATCTATTCCGATGTGCTTTCAGGAAAATAAATATTTCTACTGTTGCCAGCGGATGTTTATAGTGACCAGGCGTGAGGCCGGGGTCGCTTGGGTACGTAATTTTTAGGAGGTCTTAATGTATCAGGCTTGGTTCGGTGTATATTAATGGCGCTCACACTTCTTATGGTTGTGAACGATCCCGCTTTCTTTCTTTCGCACCGCTTAGCTGTAGCAGAGGGCGCTAGAAAAATTGGATATAAAGTCCATGTAGCGACGATGGATGGCGAAGCTGTGAGGGCGATTGAAAGTAAGGGTTTTATTCATCATGTTTTACCCTTATCTAGAAGTGGACGCAATCCGCTAAGTGAGTTTTTCGGTTTTTTATTCCTTTGGCGTTTACTGTGGCGCATACGGCCGGATATATTGCATTTGGTCACTATAAAGCCAGTCATTTACGGTGGTATTGCCGCACGAATAGCGCCTGTAAAAGGAGTCGTTGCAGCGGTATCGGGTCTTGGATATGTTTTTATAGCTTTTGGATTTAAGGCAGCTTTGCTACGTGGAGTTGTCAGTTACCTTTATCGTATCGCTTTAGGTAAGGAGAATCTTAGTGTCATATTCCAGAATCCAGATGACCGTAAAGTGTTCACGGGTCTGCGATTGCTTGACGTGGATAAGGCTGTGCTTATCCGCGGGTCCGGTGTGGATCTTGATGTCTATCCCTATATCCCTGAACCTCCAAGTGCAGTTCCCGTAGTCTGCCTCGCTGCTCGTCTTCTAAGGGATAAAGGTGTAGTTGAGTTTGCTGAAGCCGCCGCTATTCTTAAAGAGCGAGGAGTCAAGGCTGACTTCCAGTTAATTGGTAGTGTTGACTCCGGTAATCCAGCTAGCGTCACCGAGGAAGAAATCGCGGTTTGGCGGGACAGGGGCCTAGTTGAGGTATTAGGGCACCGTAACGACGTTGCTTCGTTGTTTGCGAACGCGCACATTGTAACATTACCCTCCTATAGAGAAGGGCTTCCAAAGGTTCTTATCGAAGCCGCTGCCTGCGGACGCGCTGTTGTAACAACTGATGTGCCCGGCTGCCGTGATGCTATTGATCCTAATGTCACTGGTTTGCTGGTACCCGCGCGTGATGCAGTTGCGCTAGCAGATGCTCTTCAGTCGCTGATTGATGATCCTGCGTTACGTAAGCGCATGGGCGCTGCGGGACGTTCATTAGCCGAACGAGAGTTTCGCTTGGATAAAGTTGTCCAGCGGCATCTTGATATTTATTCGAAGCTTGAGCGAACATAATCATGAAAAAAAGAGTTATCGTCACGGGAGCAACAGGTTTTGTTGGTTCTGCTGTGGTCCAAAGGCTTTCCACTTATCAAGACATGGACGTTGTGGCGCTTGTTCGTCGAAAAAATGCCGGTCTTCCTAAAGGTGTGCTCGCCGCGATAGTCTCTGATAACCCAAGTGCTGCTGATATTTCCTTTGATAATGTGAGTGCAGTTGTTCATTGTGCGGCACGTGTCCATATAATGAATGAAAATTCCGAAGAATCTTTGGCTGAATTTCGCAAAGTGAATGTAAAATTCACTTTGGATCTAGCACGTTGTGCCGCTCAGGCTGGGGTTAAGCGATTTGTTTTTATCAGTTCAATAAAAGTAAATGGTGAGGAAACATCACCGGGTCGTCCCTTTCATGCGGACGACCATCCAGCTCCCATTGATCCTTATGGCATTTCCAAAATGGAAGCTGAGCAGGGTTTAAGGATTGTTTCCGCAGAGTTTGGAATGCAAGTGGTCATCATTAGGCCTGTGTTAGTATACGGGCCCGGGGTGAAAGCGAACTTTAGGAGTATGATGAGGTGGTTGGATAGGAAGGTCCCGTTACCTTTAGGTGCCATACATAATAAAAGAAGCTTGGTGTCAATTGATAATTTAGTAGATTTGATCGTTACCTGTCTGGATCATCCCCATGCGGCGAATCAGACATTTTTAGTCAGCGACGGTGAGGATGTATCTACCTCTGAGCTCTTGATTCGCATGGGAAAGGCCATGGGTAAACCTGCTCGATTAATACCCATACCTTCATTAGTGATAAATGCAGTGGCATTTATGTTAGGACGTAGAGATGTAGCTCGCCGACTCAGTAGCTCTCTGCAAGTTGATATTACTAAGACTCGAGAATTGCTCGGTTGGAGCCCCGTACAAAGTCTAGATGACGGATTGGTCAAAACCGCGAAAGAATTTTGATTTGATGTTTGTTAGGTAGCTTAGTTTTGGCTGAAGGTCAGCTCAATTGAGGAGGTTTGGTGAAATTATTGCTTTGGTTGGTTTTGGCTGCGGCTATAATGAGTTTGTTCTTAACCTGGCTCTTACGTCGTTACGCACTTAGCCGAAAATTAATTGATATACCAAATGCAAGGAGTTCGCATTCCGTACCTACCCCTCGAGGAGGGGGGGTGTCGATTGTGTTGAGTTTCCTCATTACGATTCCATTTTTGAGTGGTGAGCTACTAGCGTGGAATTTCGTTGTCGCTTTTATGGGAGCCGGAGCGGGAGTAGCGGTGCTCGGTTTTCTTGATGATCATGGGCATGTGCCTGCGCGATGGCGTCTGTTAGGGCATTTTTCTGCTGCTGCTTGGGCATTATTCTGGCTGAACGGGATGCCAGCGGTTAGTGTTGTGGGGGCCACTGTGAGCCTCGGCTGGTTGGGACATGTGTTAGCAGCGTTTTATCTCGTATGGATGCTAAATTTATACAATTTTATGGATGGTATAGATGGTATCGCAAGCATAGAGGCTATAGGTGCATGCCTCGGTGCCGCTCTGTTGTACTGGCTGGCGGGTTTTTACAACTTGTTATTCGCTCCCGTATTATTGGCGATGGCTGTGGCTGGTTTCCTCTATTGGAATTTCCCGCCTGCAAGGATTTTTATGGGCGATGCGGGGAGCGGTTTTATCGGCATCACCCTCGGGTTGCTGTCGATACAAGCCGCTTGGTTCTCACCTAAACTGTTTTGGGTGTGGCTGATCCTGCTTGGCGTTTTTATTGTCGATGCCACAGTTACTTTGGCTCGGCGCCTTCTGCGGGGAGATAAGGTATATGAGGCTCATCGCAGCCATGCCTACCAATTCGCCTCTCGTCAGTTCGGTCGGCACCTTCCTGTTACATTGGCTGTTGCTGCGATTAATCTGTTTTGGTTGTTGCCCGTGGCGGCGGGTGTCGCGTTGTGGGAGGTTGATGGCCTATTCGCGTTAGTGGTGGCGTATGCTCCCTTGGTATTCTTGGCCGTTAGGTTTCATGCTGGTGAGCTTGAAAAAGTCTGATTTGAAGCTCAAATACGTAGGTTTTGGTATGTTAAAGGTTCATTAGGCGACAACGCGAAGCAGGGATCGGTGTTAAATTATTTGGGAGCTGGGCAAGGTGCATGAAAAATTTATGGACAAATTAAGGGCGGCCCTGCTCGGCCTACCGAGACGCCATAAGCGCACGATACAGGTGGGTGCAGACGTCGTGTTGGTCTGGCTTGCCTTATGGCTAGCCTTCGTAGTTCGGCTAGGAGTCGTTGGATTCGCGAGCCCGATCGAAACGCATATTTGGCTCTTCGTATCCGCTCCACTGGTCGCCATTCCAATCTTCATCCGCTTCGGCATGTACCGCGCAGTCATGCGTTATTTCGGCAACGACGCACTGATCACCATCTGCAAAGCGGTCAGCCTTTCCGCCTTACTGCTGGCCTTGGTGGTGTATTGGTACAGCAACCATAAAACCGTGGTACCGCGCTCCATCATCTTCAATTATTGGTGGTTGAGCCTGATCATGATTGGCGGTTTACGCCTGATGATGCGCCAATACTTCCTGGGCGACTGGTTCACTGCGGCCCAGCACGTGCCCTTTACCAATCGTGACGACGGTCTTCCCAAGGTTGCAATCTATGGCGCTGGCGCCGCAGGCAACCAACTCGTTGCCGCATTGCGCATGGGACGGGTGATGCGGCCTGTTGCCTTCATAGACGATGACGCCAGTATTGCCGATCGCGTGATTGCCGGACTTCAGGTCTATCAACCCAACCACATACAAAAGATGATCGATGCGACCGGCGCCCAGGAAATACTCCTCGCCATTCCTTCTTCGTCGCGCGGTCGCCGTCGAGAAATCCTGACCCTACTCGAAGGTTTCCCGCTGCACGTACGCAGCGTGCCAGGTTTCATGGATTTGGCCAGTGGCCGAGTCAAAGTAGATGACATCCAGGAAGTGGATATCGCGGACCTTTTAGGACGTGATGCAGTGCCGGCGCAACCGGATCTGCTTGAGCATTGCATCACGGGTCAGTCGGTTCTGGTCACAGGAGCTGGCGGTTCGATCGGCTCAGAGCTTTGTCGGCAAATCATCGCGCTGAAGCCCACTACGCTGCTGCTGTTTGAGCATAGCGAATTCAATCTCTACAGTATTTTGTCCGAACTTGAGCCGCGAATTGTCCGGGAGTCTTTGTCTGTTCGCCTGCTGCCCATCCTAGGGTCGGTCCGCAATCAAGAGAAATTGCTTGATGTGATGAAGACCTGGAACGTCGATACGGTCTATCACGCTGCGGCGTATAAGCATGTGCCGATGGTTGAGCACAACATTGCCGAAGGCGTCTTGAACAATGTAATAGGGACGTTGAATACCGCACAGGCTGCATTGCAGGCGGGCGTATCGAACTTCGTCTTGATCTCTACGGACAAGGCCGTGCGTCCAACAAATGTCATGGGTAGCACAAAGCGGCTCGCTGAGCTGACATTGCAGGCCTTAAGTCGTGAGTTAGCGCCTGTGTTGTTCGGTGATCAGGCCAATGTCTCACGAGTTAACAAGACCCGCTTCACCATGGTCCGTTTCGGTAACGTACTGGGTTCCTCCGGGTCGGTTATTCCGCTGTTCCATAAGCAGATCAAATCTGGCGGGCCGCTTACCGTTACCCATCCCAAGATCACCCGATACTTCATGACCATCCCAGAAGCCGCTCAGTTGGTGATCCAGGCCGGTTCCATGGGCTTGGGTGGGGATGTGTTCGTGCTGGACATGGGCGAGCCAGTGAAGATTGTCGAGCTGGCGGAGAAGATGATTCACTTGTCAGGCTTGAGCATTCGTTCTGAAAAGAATCCTCAGGGTGACATCTCGATCAAGTTCACAGGCCTGCGCCCTGGCGAGAAGCTTTACGAGGAGTTGCTGATTGGTGACAACGTCGTCGCAACCCAGCACCCGATGATCATGAGCGCCAATGAAGACTTCCTGCCTTGGGATGTCCTCAAGGCCAGGCTGGCGGATTTGCTGGTTGCCATCGAGGAAGACGATTACGCCCGCGTTCGCCAGTTGCTTCGCGATACCGTCAGCGGTTATGCCCCGGACGGTGAAATTGTCGATTGGATCTATCAGCAGCGCCACCTCGAGCCCTGATTATTACACACCTCGTAACGTACACATTTTTGACAGCTCCCCACCATCACCTAGATTTGAGAAGCAGCTTCGGAAAAGCTGCTTCTCTCTTACCGATGTCATGGAGCGTCACCTTATGCGTACAGGCTATTTCTATTCGCTGATTTTTGCCTTTCTCACCAGCGCCTCGATCGCTGCTATCGCCGCCCCAGCGGTAAAGTCCGGCTCGGTCGCTGCGCCACAGGCAGTGGAGCAACCGGCCAAAACGCAAGGCGCTAAAGTGGATTTGAACGGGGCGGATGCCGCGACGCTGCAGCGCGAGCTAACTGGAATAGGGAAGGGCAAAGCCGATGCGATTGTTGCGTATCGTGACAGTAATGGGCCGTTCTCTTCGGTGGACGAATTGCTGGAGGTCAAGGGAATCGGCAAGGCGATTCTCGACAGGAATCGTGACAAGTTGGAAGTAAACTGAGTTTGTAATTGAAGGAGGCCGGTCGAATAGACTGGCCTTTTTGGGTTTGGTCGATGCAATTTTGTTCGGATTACCAAAGACCGCTGGCGTTGGCATAAAAACTGATTACCTAACGCCAACCGATTGTTCAACAATCCAAGGCCCCACCCCATGACCAACCCCCTTTCCCTAGCCGACCAAATCACCCTCGAACTCCGCGCCGACATCATCGGCGGTCGGCTCATCCCGGGCATGGCGCTGATCGAAAACAACCTGGTCTCCGCCTACAACGCATCCCGCAACACCATCCGTGAGGCATTGCACCGTCTGGGTCAGGAAGGACTCACCCGTTACGTTCGAAACAAAGGGGTGATGGTTCGCAGGTTGGGCGTCGCTGACGTCCGGGATTTGTTCAAGGTCCGTCGCACGTTGGAGCTACAGGCCATTCTTACCAGCAAGCCGCTGAGCGAGTACCAGTCCGACCGAATGCTCGAAGCCTTGGAAGCTGCCGACTTGGCTCGGGAGCGTGAGGACTGGCGTGCTGTCGGTACCCATAGCTTGGCGTTTCATCAGCATGTCGTTGGTTTGATGCGCAGTCCTTTGCTCGATGAGTTTTTTACCAACGTGGTCGCGCAGCTACGCTTGGTGTTTTGTTCCGCTCCCGATGAGGCGCGTTTCCAGGCGCCGTGGCTGGCCCGTGATCGGCAGATCCACGACTGGCTGGCCGAAGGCGACAAGCTAGCGGCCCATGAGGGCATGAGCCTTTATCTCGACGATTCCGAGCAGTTGCTTTTGCACTTGCTTACTTCCGCTAACGCCCACTGATCAAAGGACCCGCCGCCATGTACAAAGACTACCCAGCCGCCTACCAGGTCAGCAAAGGTTCCGCCCTTCAAGTGGACAAACCCTTCTACGACCGCATCCGCACCGCTCAAGACAAGCGCACGCTGATCGAGCAGTTCGAGGTCCCCATCCGCACTGGCCGCGCCTGGCATGTACCGGCAGGGCATGTCTTTCGCGTGACCACGCCGGTGGGGCCGCAAGTGGGGGACTTCAATGTCTGGAACGCTCACGATCCACGTGAGCGGCTTTGGGCGGCGCGTACGCGGCAGCTTCAGGGCGCGCATGTCAGCACTTATGATCGGCTGTGGTCGAACCTGCCATTTCTGCGACCGTTGGTGACGATCACCGATGACAGTTTGGCCGGTTATGGGATCGATGAGCATGGCGGGCGTTTGCATGATTTGTTGGGTACGCGGTGTGATCCGTATGTGAACAAGATGCTGACCGGCGAGGATTTCCATCATCACTGCCATTCGAACCTGACCCGTGCGGTGTTACCTCATGGTTTGACTGAGTTTGATGTGCACGATGTGCTGAATATCTTCCAGTGCACTGGGTTGAATCATGACGACATGTATTTCATGAAGGCTTGCCCGGCGCAGAAGGGCGATTACCTGGAGTTTTTTGCCGAGATTGATTTGCTCTGCGCGTTATCGACTTGCCCTGGCGGAGATTTGTCGTTGGCGATGTGGGGGCCGGATGCGCAGGATCCGCTTAGCGTTTGTCGTCCGCTGGGGGTGGAGATTTATCGGTTGGAGGATTCATTGCTGCAGGGCTGGAGTCAGCCGGAGCGGGCGGCGTACAGGGGGCAGCATGGGTTGCACATTGCCAAGGCGGATTGGGAGAAGTAACAGCGGGCGGCGGTTCTGATAACCCACGCACGATTAGCCAGACACACCGCGTCAGCAGGGTTGGGGCTGCTGCGCAGCCCAGCGGGGATAAATCCCCTCGCCACAAGGGCGCCGCGCAGCAGGCAGGTCAGCGATCCTTGGCCTCTTTCGCATCCATTTCCGCGTTCCGTTCGGCTACGCGTTTGCGCTGTTCGTCTGTCAGTTCCACCTTGTGGGCAGTGTCGCGCAGCATCATCAAACCACCCACGATCGAGCCGATGGCGACGATCAGGATTAACCAGGCATACCAGGGCATAGGGCTCTCCTTGAGAGTGCAACGGTCAGTCGAACATTCGCTAACCGTTGCACTTACCACTTATGAGCGAAGGCTGTTCGCAGTGGTTCCATACTACGCCCGTTAGGCCGATTTCACCTTATAGCCCGGTCAACATTGCATCGGCCGGAGCGTCTGCGCGCAGCTGGGCGGTCAGGACGAAGTATACGAAACCGACTGCCATGAAGCCGAGGAAAATCAGGCCGATCAGGGCGTTGAACCAGGCCATCGCTACCAGGCAGACCACGGCGAGGACCAGGGCGATGCCCGGCACGATGGGGTAGCCGGGGGCGCGGAAGGTGCGCTCGAGGTTGGGTTCGGTTTTGCGCAACTTGAACAGGCTGAGCATGCTCATGATGTACATGACGATGGCCCCGAATACGGCCATGGTGATCATCGCCGCGGTCAGGGTCATGCCGCCGAGGTTGATCAGACCGTCGCTGTAGATGGCGGCGATGCCGATCAGGCCGCCGGCGATGATGGCGCGGTGCGGGGTCTGGAAGCGTGACAGTTTGGCGAGGGAGGCGGGCAGGTAGCCGGCGCGGGCCAAGGCGAAGAACTGGCGCGAGTAGCCGAGGATGATGCCGTGGAAACTCGCCACCAGGCCGAACAGGCCAATCCACACCAGCATGTGCAACCAGCCGGAGCTTTCGCCGACCACGGTTTTCATGGCTTGCGGCAGCGGGTCGTTGATGTTGGAAAGGGTGCGCCAATCACCGACGCCGCCGGCAAAGAACATTACGCCCATGGCCAGGAATACCAAAGTCAGGATGCCGCTGATATAGGCCTTGGGGATCGTGCGTTTCGGGTCCTTGGCTTCTTCGGCGGCCATGGCCGCGCCTTCGATGGCGAGGAAGAACCAGATCGCGAAGGGGATCGCCGCGAACATCCCGGCGATGGCCGGCGGGCCGAACACGTCGGAACCGGCCCAGCCGTTCAGGGCGAAGCTGCTGAAGCTGAACGCCGGCGCGACGACGCCCATGAACACCAGCAATTCGGCCACCGCAAGCACGCAGACGACCAGCTCGAAGGTCGCCGCCAGTTTCACCCCGAGGATGTTCAGGCCCATGAACACGATATAGGCACCGACGGCGGCGTGTTTCGGGTCGAGCGCCGGGAATTGCACGTTCAAGTAGGCGCCGATCGCCAGTGCAATCGCTGGTGGGGCGAAGACAAATTCGATCAAGGTTGCCAGCCCGGCAATCAAGCCACCTTTTTCGCCAAAGGCCCGACGGCTGTAGGCGAACGGCCCGCCGGCATGGGGTATCGCGGTGGTCAGCTCGGTGAAGCTGAAGATGAAACAGGTGTACATGGCCGCGACCATGAACGACGTCACCAGGAAGCCCAGCGTCCCGGCCACGCCCCAGCCGTAGCTCCAGCCGAAGTATTCCCCGGAAATCACCAGCCCGACGGCGATGCCCCATAAGTGCAGGGTGCCCAGGGTGGGTTTGAGTTGTGTGTTCATCGGTGGCTCCCCTCGATAAGTAGCAAAAGCGCTGGGGAGGGTCCGTGCAGTGGGCGTGCCAGTGTGGTTTGGGCGGTCGTAATGGGAGGAATCAGGTCGTATTGGAGATATTTCATCTTTGGTGGAGGGCGCGCGTGCCCCAGTTCAGCGCTTTAGCTCATTGCATGCAGTTTTCTTGCGCACCCGTATAAGGCTGCTGGCAGCAACAAAGAGTATGGCCTGAAAAGGAATAGCTAACTTTGCAGCCCGCCGTTATACGCGTGGGGAAAAAGGGGCAACAGACGATAACGTTGCCCTATAGCTCGCAGATAACCTAGCGAAGCCAAGCCAGGATACCCAGCCTTGGACCGCAAAATAATAAAAGGTCTCGTGGCTTAAGGGATGCTCTTGGCTGATCAGAGTTTCATCATTCTTTTCCCGCAACCTTGGCTAGGTATTGTCCGTATCCAATCTTGCCAAAAAAGTGTGCGCGCTCAAGCAATTTTTCTCGGCTAATCCAGCCTTGATCATAGCCAATTTCCTCCAGACAGGCGAGTTTAAGACCTTGACGATGCTCAATGGTCTGTACGTATTGCGAGGCCTCAACCAAGCTGTCATGGGTGCCAGTGTCTAGCCAGGCAAAGCCCCGACCCAAGCGTTCTACCTGTAAATCGCCACGCTGAAGATAGGCATTGTTAACGTCAGTGATTTCCAGCTCGCCACGTGCTGAGGGCTTGACTGCCTTGGCAATTTCAATCACGTCGTTATCGTAAAAATACAAGCCGGTAACCGCGTAGTTGGATTTTGGCTTTTGAGGTTTTTCTTCGATCGATAAGGCGCAACCATTGCTATCAAAATCGACCACTCCGAAGCGCTCGGGATCCTTTACCCAATACCCAAACACAGTCGCCCCCGAAGGGCGTTCGGCTGCTCGTTGCAGCAGCGCACCGAAACACGCCCCATGGAAAATATTGTCTCCAAGAATCAGACACACTGGCTCAGTGCCGATAAACTCTTCGCCAATTAGAAAGGCCTGGGCCAAGCCATCTGGTGATGGTTGGATCGCATAACTTAACTTAACCCCGAACTGGCTACCGTCGTGCAATAAGTTCTGGTATTGCGGCAAATCATGCGGAGTGGAAATGATCAATATTTCCTTGATGCCAGCCAGCATTAATACCGATATTGGATAGTAGATCATTGGTTTGTCATAAACTGGCAACAGCTGTTTTGACACACCTAGAGTGATGGGATGCAGGCGCGTGCCAGAGCCGCCCGCCAATACGATACCTTTCATTATGCGAGTAGCTCCTTTCTATTTAAGAAACCAAGGCGTTCGCCTTGATAACTGCCGTCCTGAACGCGACGGCACCATTCTAGATTGTCCAGGTACCATTTGACTGTTTTACGAAGCCCGGACTCGAACGTTTCTTGCGGTACCCAGCCCAGTTCACGCTCGATTTTCCCCGCATCGATAGCGTATCGCAAATCGTGGCCAGGACGGTCCTGCACGTAGGTTATCAGGTCGGCATACTTGGCGCTGCCTGCAGGCTTTTGCGGTGCGAGTTCTTCCAACAATTGGCAGATTCCCCGGACCACATCGATGTTCTTTTGCTCGTTATGCCCACCGATATTGTAGGTCTCTCCGATTTTGCCCTGAGTAACTACCTTGATCAGCGCTCGGGCATGATCTTCAACGAACAGCCAGTCACGAACCTGCATGCCGTTCCCATACACCGGTAATGGCTTGCCAGCCAAAGCATTTAGAATGACAAGCGGAATGAGCTTCTCGGGGAAGTGGAACGGCCCATAATTATTTGAACAGTTGGTTAGCAGGACGGGCAGGCCGTATGTGCGATGCCACGCGCGAACCAGATGATCGGAAGCGGCTTTACTGGCCGAGTATGGCGAGCTGGGCGCATAGGAGGTTGTTTCCGTGAACAAATCATTAGCGCCGTGCAGGTCGCCATACACCTCATCAGTAGAAATGTGATGAAAACGAAACGCTGTTTTCTCCGGCTCAGGGAGGGATTGCCAATAAGCGCGGGTTGCTTCCAGCAAGCTGTACGTGCCGACGATGTTCGTTTGGATGAAGTCTGATGGCCCGTCAATCGAACGATCAACATGGGATTCTGCAGCGAGATGCATGACCGCTTCCGGTCGGAAACTGTCCAGCACCGCGCTGATGGTTGCCTGATCGACAATATCGGCTTGAACGAATTCATAGCGAGCGTCGCAGGCAACGCTGACGAGCGATTCGAGATTGCCTGCGTAGGTCAGCTTGTCAAGGTTGAGGACCGAATGCTCAGAATGCTCGATCAGCTCGCGAATCAGGGCAGAGCCTATGAAACCGGCCCCGCCGGTGATGAGGATACGCATATGACCCCAGCCCTCTTCAATAAAATGGATGTTGCATTTGCTATAGCTTGTCGGCATGAGCCGGGTAGCGCAATAGACGTGTCGATCCATCTCGGGAACTGTAAAGCCAAGCGCGTGGGAATATAACTGGCGCTGTTGGAGTTCTAGCGAGCCCCACGTGATCAACCATCATTCTTTACGCATTCTTTATCCCCCAACCCCTTCCTCGATCTCGTCCCTTTACACCCTTCCTGCCGACAATCACCACACGCGGCAAGACGCCGTACCACGGAGAAATCCCATGAGTGTTCTGGACGGGGTGTCGCTGCTGCTGGCAGTGGCGCTGTTCATTTATCTACTGGTTGCGCTGTTGCGCGCGGACCGGAGTTAGGAGCGGCTATGCACGGTTATGACTTCGGCCTGATCCTTGGCTTTTTCGCGCTGGTGCTGATTCCGGCACCGTTCCTGGGGCGCTTTTATTATCGCGTGATGGAGGGCCAGCGCACGTGGCTTTCACCGATCCTCGGCCCGCTGGAGCGCGGTTGTTATCGCGTGTCGGGCGTCGATGCCAGCGCAGAGCAGAGTTGGCAGAAATACACCTTGGCCTTGCTCGCCTTCAACTTGGCGGGGTTCGTGTTGTTGTTCGCGATCCTGTTGCTGCAGGGACATTTGCCCTTTAATACCGAACAGTTGCCCGGCATGGAGTGGACCCAGGCCTTCAACACCGCCGTCAGTTTCATGACCAACACCAATTGGCAGTCCTACAGCGGCGAAGCGTCGCTCAGTTACTTGAGCCAGATGGTCGGCCTGACGGTGCAGAATTTTGTCAGCGCCGCCACCGGCCTGGCCGTGCTGGTGGCGCTGTGTCGCGGAATCGGGCGCAAGTCCGCCGCGACCCTCGGCAACTTCTGGGTCGACATGACCCGCGCCACGCTCTACGGATTGCTGCCGCTGTGTCTGTTGCTGGCGCTGTTCTTGGTCTGGCAGGGCGTGCCGCAAACCCTCGCGCATTACGTGCACGGGGTGACGATGCAGGGCGTGGACCAGGTGATTCCCCTCGGCCCGGCGGCCAGTCAGATCGCGATCAAGCAACTGGGCACCAATGGCGGCGGTTTCTTCGGCGTCAACTCGGCGCACCCGTTCGAGAACCCGACGGCCTGGAGCAATCTGTTCGAAGTGGCTTCGATCATCCTGATCCCGGCAGCGCTGGTGTTCACCTTCGGGCATTACGTCAAGGACCTGCGCCAGAGCCGGGCGATCATCGCCTGCATGCTCGCGCTGTTCCTCATCGGCGGTGCGACTTCGCTATGGGCCGAGTTGCAGCCTAATCCGACCCTCGACATCGCGGCCGTTGAACAAGCCGCACCGCTGGAAGGAAAGGAAGCGCGTTTCGGCACCACCGCCACGGTGCTCTGGTCGGTGACCACCACGGCGGCGTCCAATGGCTCGGTCAACGCCATGCACGACAGCCTCAACCCGTTGAGCGGCATGGTGGCGTTGATGAACATGATGGTCGGCGAAGTGATCTTCGGCGGCGTCGGCGCCGGGCTCTACGGGATGCTGCTGAACGTGCTGATCGCGGTGTTCCTCGCTGGGTTGATGATCGGTCGCACACCGGAATACCTGGGCAAGAAGCTCGGTGCCCGGGAAGTGCAGTTGCTGGTGGTGACGCTGCTGGTGATGCCGGTGAGCGTGCTGGTGTTGGGCGCCATCGCTGCCAGCCTGCCGGGGCCGGCTGCCGCGGTGAGCAATCCCAGTGCCCACGGTTTCAGCCAGTTGCTCTACGCCTACACCTCGGCGGGGGCGAACAACGGTTCGGCATTCGCCGGTTTCGGCGCCAACACGCCGTTTCATAACTTGATGCTGGGCCTGGGCATGTTGATCGGCCGGTTCGGCTACATCCTGCCGGTGCTGGCGTTGGCCGGCAGCCTGGCGATGAAGAAAGCCGCACCCATCGGCCAGAACAGCTTTCCCACCCACGGCCCGCTGTTCGTGACCCTGCTGACCGTGACCATCCTGTTGGTGGGCGGCCTGACCTTCCTGCCGACCCTGGCACTGGGCCCGATTGCCGAACACCTGAGCCTGGGTTTCTGAGGAATTGATGATGAACATGCCGATGAGCAAGACCGTCGTCGCCAAGACGCCGGAGCAACCAAAAACCAATATGTCGGCGCTATGGCGTCCGGCGTTGGTGCAAGCCTTCGTCAAGCTCGACCCGCGCCAATTGCACCGCGCGCCGGTGATGCTGGTGGTGGAACTGACCGCGATCCTCACCACGGTGCTCTGCTTTATTCCCGACAACGCCGTGCCGACCTTCGTCGCCGCGCAAATCGCGCTGTGGCTGTGGTTCACCGTGCTGTTTGCCAACTTCGCCGAAGCCTTGGCCGAAGGGCGCGGCAAGGCCCGTGCCGACAGCCTCAAGGCCGGCAGCGAAGGCTTGAGCGCTCGCCGTCAGGTTGCGCAGGGTTTCGAAGTGATACCCGCCACCCGCCTGCGCAAAGGTGATGTGGTGCGCGTCGCGGCGGGGGAGATGATTCCCGGCGACGGTGAAGTGATCGAAGGCATCGCGGCGGTCAATGAGGCAGCGATTACCGGGGAGTCGGCGCCGGTCATCCGCGAATCCGGCGGTGATCGCTCGGCCGTCACCGGCAATACGCGGCTGGTGTCGGACTGGCTCCTGGTGCGCATCACCAGTAACCCCGGCGAGTCCACCCTGGATCGCATGATCGCCCTGGTCGAAGGCGCCAAGCGTCAGAAGACACCCAACGAAGTGGCGCTGGATATCCTGCTGATCGGCTTGACGCTGATCTTCCTGCTGGTGGTGGTGACGCTGCAACCGTTCGCGCATTTCGCCAACGGCAGCTTGCCGTTGGTGTTTCTCGTGGCGCTGTTGGTGACGTTGATTCCGACCACCATAGGCGGCCTGCTCTCGGCCATCGGCATCGCCGGGATGGATCGGCTGGTGCGCCTGAACGTCATCGCCAAGTCCGGCCGCGCGGTCGAGGCGGCGGGGGATGTGCACGTGCTGATGCTGGACAAGACCGGCACCATTACGTTTGGCAACCGTCGGTGCTCGGCGGTTTATGCAGCGCCAGGGGTGAGCGCGAAGGAGTTGGCCGAAGGCGCGCTATTCGCCTCGTTGGCCGATGACACGGCGGAGGGCAAATCCATCGTCGAGTTCTTGCGCGGCTTGCATTCGCAGCCCGAGCCAGCGGCGCAGTTGCTCACTGCCGTGCCGTTCAGCGCCGAGACTCGGTTGTCCGGTGTCGATTACCAGGGCCGTGTCTATCGCAAGGGTGCGGTGGATTCACTGTTGAGTTTCATCGGTCTGCCTCGCGCTGAATTGCCGGCGGCTCTGGCGCGGGAAATCGACAAGATCGCCCAGAGCGGCGGGACTCCCTTGCTGGTTTGCGTGGACGGCAAACTGCTCGGTGCCATCCATCTCAAGGACGTGGTCAAGCCCGGCATCCGCGAACGCTTTGCCGAGCTGCGCAAGTTGGGGATCCGCACCGTCATGGTCACCGGCGACAACCCGCTGACCGCCGCCGCCATCGCGGCCGAGGCGGGTGTCGACGACGTGCTGGCCGAGGCCACGCCGGAGAAAAAACTGGCGCGCATTCGCCTTGAGCAGAACGATGGCCGGCTGGTCGCCATGTGCGGCGACGGCGCCAACGACGCCCCGGCCCTGGCCCAGGCCGATGTCGGCATGGCAATGAACGACGGCACCCAGGCGGCGCGCGAAGCGGCCAACATGGTCGACCTCGACAGCGATCCGACCAAGCTGCTGGACGTGGTGCAGATCGGCAAGGAGTTGCTGGTGACGCGTGGGGCGCTGACGACGTTTTCCATTGCCAACGACATCGCCAAGTATTTCGCGATCCTGCCGGCGCTGTTCGCCTCGATTTATCCACAGCTCGGCGTGCTCAACGTCATGCACCTGGCCAGCCCGCAGAGCGCAATCCTCTCGGCCATCGTTTTCAACGCCTTGATCATCGTCGTGCTGATTCCCCTGGCCCTGCGCGGCGTGCGCGTGCAAGCGGCGAGCGCGGCGGCGTTGCTGCGACGCAATCTGTTGATCTATGGCCTGGGCGGAATCGCCGTGCCGTTCGTGGGGATCAAGGCAATTGACCTGCTGCTGACGGGATTGGGGTTGGTTTGAGCGAAGAAACGCTGGCCCTTGTGGCGAGGGGATTTATCCCCGCTGGTCTGCGCAGCAGACCCAAGATTGTTACTGCGGTAATCAGACACGACGATGAAGGATGTTTTGGGCTGCTCCGCAACCCAGCGGGGATAAATCCCCTCGCCACAGATGTGTCCACTCACAGATGTGTTTTCAATTGAGGAGTTCTAGATGTTTACTCTGATCCGCCCGGCCCTGAGCCTGTTACTACTGATGACCCTTATCACCGGCGTCGCCTACCCCTTGCTGGTCACCGGCGTGGCGCAACTCGCCTTCCCGGACCAGGCCAACGGCAGCCTGGTCCATGACGCCGACGGCAAGGTTCGCGGCTCTCGGTTGATCGCCCAGGATTTTGTCGGCGATGGCTGGTTTCATCCGCGTCCCTCGGCGGGCGCCTTCGCCACGGTGGCCAGCGGCGCGAGCAACTTTTCGCCGAGCAATCCGGCATTGGCCGCGCGGGTGAGCGCTGATGCCCAAGCGCTGCAAGTGCCCGGCCAGGGACCGGTGCCGCTGGCGCTGCTCACCACCTCCGGCAGCGGGCTGGATCCGCACTTGCCTCCGGCCGCGATTGCCTATCAACTGGCGCGTGTCGCGGCGGCCAGGAACCTGCCGGTCTCGACGTTGCAGCAGTTGCTCGATAGCCACATCGAGCGGCCCCTGGTCGGGCCGCCCGTGGTGAATGTGCTGGCGCTGAACCTGGCGCTGGAAAAACTCTGACCCGATGGCAGGGTGTTTTGATCAAACCTGGAAGAGACCCGCAGCATGAGCGACTCCGGCCGTGCCGATGCACTGTTAGCCAACCTGCCGCGCCACGACCGTGGTCGCCTCAAGGTTTTCCTCGGCGCCGCCCCGGGCGTCGGCAAGACCTACGCCATGCTGCAAGCGGCCCACGCCCGGTTGCGTCAGGGCACGGAGGTTGTTGCCGGTGTCGTCGAGACCCACGGGCGTGCCGAGACTGAAGCCCTGTTGAACGGCCTGGCGCAGCAGCCGCTGGTGCGTTCGGAATATCGCGGGGTGATGCTTGAGGAAATGGACCTCGACGGCCTGCTCGCGGCCCACCCGAGCCTGGTCCTGGTGGATGAACTGGCCCACAGCAACGCACCGGGCAGTCGCCATGCCAAGCGTTGGCAGGACATCCAGGAGTTGCTCGCCGCCGGCATCGATGTCTACACCACCGTCAACGTCCAGCACTTGGAAAGCCTCAACGATCAGGTGCGCGGCATCACCGGCGTGCAGGTGCGTGAAACGCTGCCGGACTGGGTCTTGCAGGAGGCCGATGAGTTGTTGCTGATCGACCTGCCGCCGCGCGAGCTGCTCGAGCGTCTGCGCGAGGGCAAGGTCTACGTGCCGGAGCAGGCCCGCGCCGCGATCGATGCGTTTTTCACCCAGACCAACCTCACTGCGTTGCGCGAACTGGCCATGCAGACCGCCGCCGCGCAAGTGGACAACGACTTGGCCCAGGGCTATCGGCAATTGGGCCAGTCGGCTCCGGCGGTGCGGGGCCGATTGTTGGTGGGCGTGGACGGCGACCTTCAGGCCGAACGGCTGGTGCGCCACGCCAGCCGCGTCGCCCAGCGTCGGCATTTGCCCTGGAGCGTGGTGCATGTGGACAACGGCGACGCCCAAGACGAGTCATCCCGCCAGCGTCTGCAAAGCGCGCAGCAACTGGCCGAACGCCTCGGCGGCGAGGTGGTGTCGCTGCGCGCCGGGGAGGTCGCCAAGACCTTGATCCAACACGCTGCACAACGTCGTGCGACGTTGGTGTTGGTCGGCCAGTCCCGGCGGCGTTTGCGCAGGCGACTGTTTGGCGGCGGCCTGGCCTCGCGATTGTTGCGCGATGCCCGTGGCTTGGAAATCAACGTGCTGGACAGCGACGAAACGCCTGCGCCCGCTCGCCTGCGCCCGAGCACCGCCCAGAGTGGATTCGACTACGCGCTGGCGCTGGTGGCAACGGCGACTGCCAGCGCGCTGGCCTGGGGAGTCTCCGGGTGGCTGGCGCTGCCCAACATCTCTTTGGTGTTTCTGATGGCGGTGCTGCTGGTGGCGGTACGCAGCAGCCTCGGCCCGGCGTTGGCCTGTGCGGCGCTGTCGTTCCTGGCCTATGACTTCCTGTTCATCCCGCCGAATTTCTCCCTGACGATCCAACGCGAAGAAGACGTGCTGACGCTGGTGTTCTTCCTCCTGATGGCCGCCCTGACCGGTAACCTCGCGGCTCGTCAGCGTCGTCAATTGCAGGCCCTGCGCGACACCCAGCAGGAAACTGGCGAGTTGCTCGACCTGTCGCGCAAACTGACCGCCGCGACCGATCGCCAAGCCGTGATCAGCGCCGCCGTGCTGCACCTCAACAGCGAGGACGATCTGCAACTGTGCCTGCTCAACCGCGACGGCCAGCACGGATGGAACGTCGAGACCGCCGAACCGTTGACGTTCACCGAGGCCGAGCGCGCCGCCGCCGACTGGTCCTGGCAACACGATCAACCGGCCGGCGCCGGCACCGCCACGTTGCCGTCCGGGCGTTGGTGGTGGTGGCCGTTGTCGACGGAAGGCGGCCCGCTGGGCCTGTTGGGCATTTGCCCCAAGGACGGCAAGCCGTTGAGTGGTCAACGCCGACGTTTGCTGGCGGCCCTCAGCCAGCCGCTCGCCCAGGCCCTGGCGCGGGCGCAATTGGCGCAAGACCTGGAAGCGGCGCGCCTGCATGGCGAAACCGAACAGCTGCGCAGCGCCTTGCTGGCCTCCGTCTCCCATGACCTGCGCACACCGCTGACGTCCATGCGCGGCAGCATCGACAGCCTGTTGGCGCTGGGCGAAGCGATTCCGCTGGAGGATCGCCGCGAGCTGCTCGAAGGCACCCGCGACGAGGCCGAGCGCCTGGATCGTTATATCCAGAACCTGCTCGACATGACCCGCCTCGGCCATGGCGCACTGAAACTTGCCCGCGATTGGGTTTCACCGGCCGATATCGTCGCCAGTGCCTTGCACCGGCTTCGGGCGGTGCTGGCGCCGCTGGCGGTCGGCATCGAAGTGCCCGCCGACTTGCCGTTGCTGCATGTCCACGCGGCGCTGATCGAACAGGCCCTGGTCAATGTGCTGGAAAATGCCGCGCGGTTTTCCCCCGCTCACGGACGGCTGCTGCTCACCGCTGGGGCGAAGGAGGACGAAGTTTTTTTTGCCGTGGCCGACGAAGGTCCAGGCATTCCGGAGCCAGAGCGCGAGAAAATCTTCGACATGTTCTACACCGCTGCGCGCGGTGATCGAGGCGGGCAGGGCACCGGGCTGGGCTTGGCGATTTGCCAGGGCATGGTCGGTGCCCATGGCGGGCGGATCAGCGTGGCTGACGGCCTCGACGGTCGCGGCACTTGCATCACCTTGCACTTGCCTTTGCAGGCACAACCGGGCATGGACGATGAAGCCTGAACGGCGCTGCGTTATGCTCTCGCCACTTGACTGTGATGAACGGACCCCATGAGCCAGAGCGCGACCCTTTTGGTCATCGATGACGAACCGCAGATCCGCAAATTCCTGCGCATCAGCCTGGCCTCACAAGGCTATAAGGTGCTCGAAGCCGACACCGGCGCCGCGGGCCTGGCCCAGGCGGCGCTGAACAAGCCCGACCTGTTGGTACTCGACCTGGGCCTGCCGGACATGGACGGCCAGCAAGTGCTGCGCGAGTTTCGTCAATGGTCGACGGCGCCCGTCCTGGTGCTCTCGGTGCGCGCCAGCGAGGCGCAGAAAGTCGAGGCGCTGGACAACGGCGCGAATGACTACGTGACCAAGCCGTTTGGCATCCAGGAGTTCCTGGCCCGCGTGCGCGCGCTGTTGCGCCAGGCACCGGCAGGCGAGGCCCAGGAAGCGGCGCTGACGTTCGGCGCGCTGACCGTGGACCTGGCCTATCGCCGGGTGTTGCTGGACGGCACCGAAGTGGCCCTGACCCGCAAGGAATACGCGGTGTTGGCGCAACTGGCCCGGCATCCGGGACGGGTCATCACCCAGCAGCAACTGCTCAAGGACATCTGGGGACCGACCCACGTCGAAGACAGCCATTACCTGCGCATCGTTGTCGGCCACCTGCGCCAGAAACTGGCCGACGATCCGACTCGGCCACGCTTCATCGTGACAGAGCCGGGGGTGGGGTATCGGTTGTTGGAAGAGGCGGGTGCTTAGTCCAAGCGCTTGAGTCAGTCACAGGAAGCCTGCTCAATTCTAGTTCTGCTCACGCTCATACCGATCCAAGGTATCGCTGGCAATCTCCCGCCCCAACGCGATCAGCTCCGGCGCCTTGTAGAACTCGAAGAACCGACACACCCGTTTTGGCACGTTGATCAGCACATCCGGCGGATAACCGGCAATCTTGTATTGCGCCAGCGAAGTCTGCATCACCTCGAAGCTCTGGTTGATCAAGTCCAGCAACGAGGCCGGCCCGACGTTATCGATGATGAACGAGCCGGTGGCGGATCTTGGCGCACCTTCGGTTTGCGGCGCGGCGGCCGGTTGCTGGCCCTCGGGCTCGGCGGATTCGATCCACGGGTTGATGTCGGCGGCCTCGGCCTTGAGGGCTTCCTGCTCCAACAGCAACAATTGCTCGGCTTGTTTGCGGCGAAACGGCAGCCGTGAACCCAGGGAGCTGACAAGGGTGTCGAAGCGCCGCCGGAACGCGGCGGGGCGCTGGATCACCGGCAGCTTGTATTGTTTCTGGTTGGTGGCATTGAGGTTGACCGCAATGATCAGGTCGCAATGGCTCGACACCACCGGCACGATCGGCAGCGGATTGAGCAGGCCGCCATCCACCAGCATGCGATTGCCTTGCATGACGGGGGTGAACAGGCTGGGAATCGCCGCCGAGGCCCGCATCGCCTGGTGCAGGCAGCCTTCCTGGAACCAGATTTCCTGCTGGTTGGTGAGGTCGGTGGCGACCGCCGTGTAGGGAATGCGCAGGTCTTCGATGTTGAGTTCGCCGACAATCTTGCGGATTTGCCCGAAGACTTTTTCACCGCGAATTGCCCCGAGGCGGAAACTGACGTCCACCAACCGGAGCACGTCCAGGTAATCAAGGCTCTCGATCCAGTCGCGATAATCCTTGAGCTTGCCGGCGGCGTAGATCCCGCCCACGACGGCACCCATGGAGCAACCGGCGATGCAGGCAATATCGTAGCCGCGTCGCTCGATTTCCTCGATCACTCCGATATGGGCATAGCCCCGGGCGCCGCCCGAGCCCAATACCAATGCGACACGTTTTGTCATGAGCTGGCCTCTTGTCGAACAGACACCAACAATGCACGCATCGAGGGCCAGGCTCAATCGTTGTGGCGCGGACGTCGTTTTTTGACACGCCGCGACGGCATATGCGTATGCTCCGTCCACACTTGAATATAGCGGTCGAGCCGAGGCACTTTTTGCCGGCGAAACCGTCTTACCAGCACGACTGTTTGACCTGACTTGAGGTGTTATCGATGAAAGCCCGGATCTGCCTGCCCTTGGTGGCATCCCTGATGGTTCTGGCCTTGGCCGGTTGTGCCGGCAAGACCGCTTACCGCGACAGTTGCGGCAGCCAGCTCGACAGCGCCTGGCGGGAACTGGACCTGGCCAAGGCCGAAGGTTTTGCCGGTACCGTCAGCTATTCCAAGGCCCTGTCGTTGCTGACCGGCGCCAAGACCCAGCAGCAATTCGAAGCGTTCGAAGGCTGCGCCAATAAAGCCGAGAAGGCGCGCTTCTACATCCGCGAGTCCCGCGCGGGACGGTAAAGACATCTTGCAACGCGAAGCTGCGCACGGAGCAGGCCCATGATTGATCGGCTGGTGGCCCGGATAGTGGGCCTGGAAGTTCGCTTGTTGGCCTGTCAGGCCCGCTTGAATGCCCAAACCGACAGCGAAGCATTGCACGACCTGCGGACCACGGTCCGGCGTTTGCGCAGCCTGCTTCGCCCGTTGCGCGGTTTGCCCGGTGTTGAACAGCTGGAAACAGCCGCGTCGGCGGTCGGCACCTTGACCACGCCGTTGCGCGATCGCGAAGTACTGGCGGCCTACCTTGAGCAGCACGGCAAGGTCGAGGCCGCGCAGCGGCGCCAGGTGCAAATGGCCGAAGCCTATCCCGCCGTAGCCAGCAGCCAGGAATTGGCGCATTTGTTGATGATCCTCGACGCGTTCCCGCGCTTCATCCGCGCCGCCCAGCGCCAGGGCTTGCTCGCGGGCTTGCGCAAACGCATCGAAAAACGCCTCGACAAGCAATGGAAGAAACTCGGCGAGGCCTTGCGCGATCCGGCCCATGACCGCCACCGACTGCGCCTGCTGATCAAGCGCGTGCGCTACGCCATCGAAGCCTATCCCGAACTCGATCGTTTGCCGAAAGCGGCCATGCCCCGACTCAAGTCCGCCCAAGGTGCGCTGGGCGACTGGCACGATTGCTGGCAATGGCTGGCGCGGGCCGAGCAGGAACACGACCTGCAATCCTGCGTACCCGTCTGGCGGATCACCATGGAGAAGGCCGAGGCCAAGTCCGATCGGGTGCTCGATAAACTCATCGCCAGTTGCTTCGATAAATCCTGAATCGAAAAAAACAGCCCTGCGCGAGCTCGCTCGCGCAAGGACTGATGGTGGGATTCGAGGTTTACGGCTTTTCTGTCAGTCTCTTTGGCCGGAATGAGCGCTGTACTGCCCGCTCGGGATAGTTAAGATCCTTCATCGTTTTCCCTGTCTTCGAGGTAGCCATGCGCTTTTCCGATTTGATCGACACCGTGCGCCATCAGCCAGATGCCGTGACGATCCCGCCTGAATGGGGCCAGGGACGTGCCAGTTTTGGCGGCCTGGTGGCGGCGCTGCAATACGAGGCGATGCGTGCGCGCGTTCCGGCGGATCGCCCGGTTCGTTCGCTGGCGATTACCTTTGTCGGCCCGGTCGCGCCCGACGTGCCGGTGAGTTTCCAAGTCGACGTATTGCGTGAAGGCAAGGCCGTCAGCCAAGTGTTGGGGCGCGCCGTGCAGGACGGGCAGGTGGTGACGATCATCCAGGGCAGTTTTGGCGCGTCACGATCCTCGGTCGTGGCGGTGCAGGCTGATCCCGCGCCGCAATTCAAGGCTGTCGAACAGTGCCAGGAGTTGCCCTATATCAAAGGCGCCACCCCAGAGTTCATGCGGCACCTGGCGATGCGCTGGAGTGTCGGCGGATTACCCTTCACCGGCAATAAATCCCGCAGCATGGGCGGCTGGGTGCGTTTGCGCGGTGATGTGAAAGAAGAGCCGCTGGACGAGGGCCACATCCTGGCACTGGTGGACGCCTGGCCGCCGGCCTTGTTGCCGCACCTCACGCAAATGGCACCCGGTAGCACGCTCACCTGGACCATCGAGTTCGTCCAGCCGCTGCTGGAGCTGACTACGCTGGATTGGTGCCAGTACCTGGCCGAGATCGAACATGCCCAGGACGGTTATGGCCATGTCGCGGCGAAATTCTGGAGTGCCGACGGTCGTCTGATCGCCATGAGCCGGCAGACAGTAACGATTTTCGGCTGAGGCGTTTCGGCGATTCAGTGACGGTGGCGTTCCCGCCAGGCGCGCCACCAGCCACCG
Source organism: Pseudomonas marvdashtae (assembly GCF_014268655.2). Lineage (NCBI taxonomy): Bacteria > Pseudomonadati > Pseudomonadota > Gammaproteobacteria > Pseudomonadales > Pseudomonadaceae > Pseudomonas > Pseudomonas marvdashtae. The sequence goes on along the minus strand of NZ_JABWQX020000001.1, from coordinate 3,948,405 downwards.
CTGAGGAAAAATCGAGGAAAGGTCAGGAATTGTTCCACCAGCAGGCGCGACATTGCGTCCTTGCGGTCGCTGAACGGCTCGGATGCCTGTTTTTCCAGGCTATGGCCGTGGCGCTGCAACCCCAGCGCGGCGAGCAGCCCGATCACGCCGATGGCGACATCACCCAGGCTCAGGCTGAAGACGCCCGATACGATCAGTAGAAAGGCAATGATGAACAGCGGCACCGCGATCAGGTGCAGGACCAGGTTGGCCGGATGGCGATGATTCTCGGGGTAGGCGCGCCATTGCCAGGCCGGAAGGTTGGGGTGACGTTTGCCCATGATGCTGTTCCTTGAGTCCGTGAAGTCCGAATAACCCAAGAATAGGCTGGGCCGGGCAGGGCGGCGAATCGCGGTTGACTATCGCAACGATAGGCGGCTATAGCGTATTTATGTCGACGACTGCTTTTGTGGTTATGTTGACTGCTCTTGTGGCGAGGGAGCTTGCTCTTGCTGGGCCGCGAAGCGGACCCAAACAGCAGGTGCGGTGTGTCAGGCTAAATGAGTATTCTCTTGAGGGGCTGCTGTGCAGCCCAGCGGGAGCAAGCTCCCTCGCCACAAAGGCAGAATGTCTAAAGCTTGAGTTGCCCAATCGCCCTGTTCAACGCCCCCGCCAGCGTCGCCAGTTCATGGCTGGTGGTGGCTGAGTCCACGGTCTGGCGCACGGTGTTTTCGGTCACGTCGCGGATACTCACCACCGCTCGGTTCATTTCTTCGGCGACATGGCTTTGCTGCTCGGCTGCGACGGCAATCTGAGTGTTGCTCTCGCGCATTTGCGCCACTGCTTCAGTGATCTGCGCCAACGCGTCACCAGCCTCGCACGCCTGTTGTACGCAATCGTCGGCCTTGAGCGAACTCTCTTGCATGAAATCCACCGCGTCGCGGGTTCCTGCCTGCAACGCCGACACCATCGTGGTGATTTCATCGGTCGAGGCTTGGACCCGCTTGGCCAGGTTGCGGACCTCATCGGCCACCACGGCAAAACCCCGGCCCATTTCCCCGGCCCGCGCCGCTTCGATGGCGGCATTGAGGGCCAGCAGGTTGGTTTGCTCGGCGATGCTGTGGATCACGCTGACCACACTGTTGATCTTCTGGCTGTCTTCGGCCAGCCGCTGGATCATCTCGGCGGTCTGCTGCACGCCGGTGGACAATCCGGTAATTGACTGCTGTACGCGGCTGACGACTTCGCGGCCGTTGCCGGCCAGCGTGTCGGTGGTTTTCGACAGGTCGCGGGTGGCGCCGGCGTGCTGGGCGATGTGATAAACCGTGGCGGACATCTCATTGATCGCGGTGGCGGCCTGGTCGGTCTCGCTCTGCTGGCCGAGCATGCCTTGGCGCACGTCGTTCATGCTCGATGCCAGGCGCGCCGCGCCGCTGTCCAGTTGCCGAGCGGTGCTGGCAACGGTGTCGACCACGCGCTGGTAACCCGCCTGCATCGCGTTGAACGCGGCGGCCATCTGGCCCACTTCGTCCCGGCAGGCCAAAGGCACGCGGGCGGACAGGTCGCCGGTCTTCTCCACATGCAGCATCACGTCTTTCAAGGTGTTGAGCTGACTGAGCAGAAAGCGGATCAATAATTGCGACGCACCGAGCATCGCCAGCATCAGCACAAACACCGCCACTGCATATTGACTGAAGCGTTCGCCGAACACCTGGCCCAGGCTCACGCTTCGGACCTGCTGTTCAAGGTGCATGGCATAGAGCACTAACAGCAACGTTGTGACAAAGGCGACCGCATTGACCGCCCAGAATTTATACTTCAGCGAGATATTGCTAAGCCAGGCACCCATGGAAGGTCTTCTCTGATAGCGGAAACAGCATTGGCAAGGTGCCAGTATTGTGCAGCTATCCAGGTGCCGGGGTTTTGATGTGGGTCAACGGACAAGGGATTCGGTTTATTCGCTAAGGGCGGGCAAGCCGAAAAACGCCCGGGCGCAAGCTGTGCTGTGGGCCGCCAGGTCTTCCTGGGTTTCGCCCCGGTGCAGGGCCACTTCCCGCAGGACTTCCGTCAGGTAGGCAGGCTCATTGCGACCGTTCTTGGGTTTGGGCCGCAGCGTGCGCGGCAGCAGGTAGGGGGCGTCGCTTTCGAGCATGAGCCGGCCGCGGCGGATTTCCCGCACCAATGGGTGAAGGTGCGTGCCTCGGCGTTCGTCACAAATCCAGCCGGTGATACCGATATGCAAGTCCAGATCGAGATAGCTGAACAGCGCTTTCTTCTCACCGGTAAAACAATGCACCACGGCGGCAGGCAACTGGTCGCGAAAGTCCCGGAGTATCTCCAGCAAGCGTTGGTCGGCGTCGCGCTCGTGGAGAAAGACCGGCAATTGCAACTCCACCGCGAGGGCGAGGTGTTCTTCCAGGACTTTTTCCTGCTGCGGACGGGGGGAGAAATCGCGATTGAAATCCAACCCGCATTCACCCACCGCGCGGACACGATTGTGCTTGAGCAGATCTTTCAAATGCCTGGCGCTGTCGGCCGTCCAATCGCTTGCGCTGTGGGGATGAATGCCGGCCGTGGAAAATAGCCGATCGCTTTGCGCGTCAAGCTGCTGGCAGAGTTCAAGGGCCTGTTCGCTGCCCTCGATGCTGGTGCCGATCAATACCAGTTGGCAGACCCCGGCTTCATAGGCGCGCTCGAGCACCGCCTGGTGTTTGTCGGCGAAACTGGGGTTGGTCAGGTTGACGCCGATATCGATGAGTTGCATGGTGCTACCTCGGCCCAAAGGCCGCCCAGCATATCAGAGCTGTAGATTTATAAGAAAAGCCAAGAACTACAATGAGTTGCGGCTGTCTGTTGAGGCCACGAGACGGGTCGGGGTGGTGTCGCTGCCATCGTTGTGCCAGTCTTTCGCACTTTTCAGCGCCCAAGGTGCTCTGTTTTGTCCGGTCCAGCCTCGGTTTTCCACAGGATGGCTCGGCAATACCCATTCGGAGAGTGGATGACACGTCCCCAGGTGTTGCTTTTGCTATGTGGTTCGTTGCTGTTGCCGATGCCGGCCGAGGCGCGGCTGCCCGGTCCGGTGCAGGTGGTGGCGCCGGGCACGGTGCGCGACCTGGCGCAAATCCGCAGCAGCCGGGTCTTGAAAGTATTGGTCAACCAGAGCCGCAACAGTTCCGGTGAAGTCCAGGGCCAACCCATCGGCGTCGAATATCATCGGTTGCGGGCTTTCGAACAATACCTCAACGGGCATGCCCGGGATGGCCAGGAAATCACCCTCAAGATCATTCCCAAGGCCAAGGATCAATTGCTTGGCGCCTTGCAGCGTGGGGAAGGGGACCTGGTGGCGCCAGGCGAGTTGCTTGAGCCGCAACCTGGCCATGCGGTGAGCGCCAGTGATCCGATCCGCACCGATGTGCCCTTGCTGTTAGTGGGCATCAAGGGTGAGAAGCGCTACACGCGCGTGGAACAACTGTCCGGCAAGACATTGGCCCTGCCCAACGGCAGTGCGGCGGGCGACGCCGTCAGCCAGATCAACCAGAAGCTGGCGCTGCTCAAGCTGCAGCCCGTCAAGATCGAATGGGTCGATCCCACCCTGGCGGTCGAGGATGTATTGGAGATGGTCCAGGGCGGGATTTTCCACCTGACCATCGTCGAGCAGCCCATCGCCGAACGCTGGGGCAAGATTCTTCCCAAGCTGCGTTTCGACCGGCAACTGCTGATTGGCGAGCCAAGCGACGAATATTGGTTCGTACACCGCGACGCCGCGATGCTGCGGGCGAGTATCGATCGATTCCTCGCCGGCTATAAAGCCCCGTCCAACCCGGATGCCGCCTTCCTGCGTATCTACCGCCGCTTGTATCAAGTTCACTATCCGCTGGCCCGGGCCAATCGCCAGCGCCTGGAGAAACTCCGCCCGGTGCTGCAAAAGCATGCCCAGGCCCAGGGCATGGACTGGCTCAACCTGGCGGCGCTGGCGTTCAAGGAGTCGGCCCTGCAACCCAATGCGCGCAGCGGCAGCGGCCCGACGGGCCTGATGCAGATCACGCCGTCCGCGGCCCAGCGGGTCGGGGTCAATGACATCCAGAACCTCGACGCCAATGTGCAGGCCGGCGCCAAGTACCTGGCGATGATCCGCCGCAAGTTTTTCGCCAGCCCCAAGCTCAACGAGCGCGAACGCATGGCGTTTGTCCTGGCTGCCTACAACATGGGGCCCGAGCGGGTCCAGGGTATGCGCGCCGAGGCTCGGCGGCGGGGCTTGAACCCCAACCAGTGGTTTTTCCAGGTCGAGCGCATCGCCATGGAGCAGGTGGGAATGGGCGCGGTCAGCTACGTTAATAGTGTGAACAAGTACTATCTGGCCTTTGACCGCGAGCGGGAATCGCTGGAGCCCCAGGGCCAAGCGGTGGTCGTGCGGAAATAATCAAATAAACCGATTGTTATGGCGGAATATTTGCGCTTTTTCCATTGGCTTATTTGATTAATATGGCGTCCAACCACACCTTACCAAGGAATGCACCATGAGCACGTTCGTCAACAAAGTTCTCTTTTCCCGCGCTGGCTACGGCCTGACGGTCCTGCGCATCGTTGTCGGGATCATCTTTGCCGCCCACGGCTCGCAGAAACTGTTCGGCCTGTTTGGTGGTTATGGCTTGGCGGGTACGGCACAGTGGATGGAAAGCATCGGCCTGACGCCGGGGTATCTGATGGCGACACTGGCGGGCGGCACCGAATTCTTTGCCGGACTTGCACTGATCATCGGCCTGCTGACGCGTCCAGCGGCGCTGGGTCTGGCGATTCTGTCGCTGGTGGCGATTTTCTCCGTGCACATCGGCAATGGTTTGTTCATGGCCAACAACGGTTATGAGTTTGCCTTGGCTTTGCTGGCCGGCAGCATCGCGGTGTTGATCGAGGGTGCGGGCAAGCTGTCCGTCGATAACGCCATCGCCCACTGATTACCTGCTTGAATCATCGAAGGCCCGTCTTGTACGGGCCTTTTTGATGGAGGCTGATTCTTGACACTGGCCAGTCAGCTTCTCTAGGATGCTGCTCATGCGCCGATTTAAACAGCTACTTGCGGGGCGCCAGGTGACTCATTGCAGTTGCCGTCAGAAGCCGTAATCCAGGCTTCGAAATACCGCTAAAGCGCTGGTTCGGTGTTGCCTCTCACCTGCCATGCAGACTTTTGAGGCAGAGACACGACACAATGAACGCACCCAGCCCCCTCGTACGTCTTGCGCCAATCACGGCGAATCTTGTCCAACGCAATCCGAAAATTCTCCTGGGCGGCAGCCATCAGCCGACGCTGTTGCGTTATCTGGACGGCTGGCCGCGACGCAGTCATGGGCCCGCAGCCTTCCTGATCCAATTCGTCGAAGACGGTGAGTCGCTGGCGCGTTTTGCCAATGACAGCTTCGACCTGGCCGTCATCCAATCCCCCAGTGCCGCGGACGCTCCTGAAATGATCCGCCACCTGACCCGTGTGGCGCGGCAGGGGTTGATCACCCGTCGTTGAGGTTTTTCAGTCTTTGGCCATGGCCCTGAACTGGTTGGCATGCGCGCAATTGATCACGATATTGCTGCGGGTCGACCAGTCGGTATTGATGATGTGGAAACGTTGGATGTAGCTGTTGATATCCTTGGATTCGAACCAGGCGTCTACTTTGTCGCTGAAATCGTCGGGAACGAATAGGCCCGTGTATTTAGCGCATTGAATCGCGCGAAGCGCATAAGGTCTTTTAGGTTGGGCGCTGACATCATCCATAAACTCTTTCAACGTTGACGTTGAAATATAATCTTTGCCAATCCATTGTTGCTCAACACCCGGCCAATAGTCGTCGTCGCCGCGGTTACTGTTGTAAGAGATCACCACGGTACGCTCAGGAGTTTCCTGTCGAAGTTCCGCCAGTGTCATAGGTCTGAAGGCATAGGGGATGAGACGTGCACCGATCATCTGATTGATCAATTGCTGCAGTTCTTCATGCGAGGAATCAGTAAAGTTTTTGAATTGATGAAAATTCAAAATAATGATTTCGTTCCTTCGGGCTGGCTCGGCGTAAAAAGCGTTCAGGACCCCGAGCACGTCGTCTGCAATGGTTCGGCCAGACGAGGTCAGGTGGTACAACTGGAAACGTCGTGGGTGACCGACGGGCTGGCTGGGAAACAATTCTACCCGCAAATCGATCACCCTGAACCCCCGATTGATCTGATCGCGTATCGGTACGTCTTGGGTGATTTCATTGGGCAGTAAAAATTTCGGCGCTTCTTTGTCGGAACCGGAGTCGTGGGTGCCGGGAAGTATCAGTTCATCTATACGGAGTTTGTAAATGCCGGGCGTGCTGCCCATCCAGCGATCGGGAGTGCTCATGATATTCATCCTTGAATGTTAATTCGGAAATTGAAGTGCGCCGTGTTGGCGCACTTTCAAGTTCTAGAAAAAAAGCGCTGTGGTCAAATTGAAGAAGTTGACAGTCTGTGTCAGCAGGAGAATTTGAACTTCTTTAGAGGTCGAGTTGTTATAAGTATTCAATATGGGTGATGTATATCAGTTGCGCCCCGGCAGGAGTTTGAACGGTCACCTCGGCATCCAGGGCCTTGCCAATCAACGCCCGTGCCAGGGGTGAGTCGATGCTGATCAGGTTCTGTTTCAAGTCCAACTCGTCGGGGCCGACGATGCGATAGCGGGACTCGTTGCCGTCCTCATCCTCTACCGTAACCCAGGCGCCAAAATAGACCTTGTTTGGGTCGCTGGGCTTTTCGCTGACGATCTTGAGCGCTTCGAGGCGCTTGGTGAGAAAGCGCACGCGACTGTCGATTTCCCGAAGCATTTTCTTGCCATAGGTGTATTCGGCATTTTCCGAACGATCGCCTTGGGCCGCCGCTTCACTGACCGACTGGGTCACCTGGGGGCGGCGTACATGCCAAAGCTCATGCAGTTCAGCGCGCATCCGCGCTTCCCCTTCGGGGGTAATCAGCGCGGTGCCGGCGGTGCGGGGAGGACGATAGCGGCTCATGGCAACTTCTTGTCAGGGCAAAGCCGCCAGTCTATCAACCCTCGCGCAACACTGTCAGGGGGCTGGCGTTGAGCGCTCGGCGGGTGCCGAACACGCCTGCCGCACCGATCAGCAATGCGCCTACCAGTGGCAATATCAACAGCCACGGATGCGGATGCCAGGGTAGATCGAAGGCATACCGGTAGAGCACGAGGCTCACCAGTTCCGACCCCAGTGCCGCGAGCAAACCGCTGACCGCCCCGAGCAGGCCGAATTCGATGCGCCGGGCCTTGATCAGCAACTTCCGCTCGGCACCCAGGGCGCGTAGCAGCGCGCCTTGGCGAATCCTCTCGTCGAGAGTGGCCTGCAAGCCCGAGAACAGCACGGCCATTCCCGCCGCCAGTACGAACAGCAATACATATTCCACCGCCAGCGTTACCTGGGCGAGGATGCTGCGCAGTTGTTCGAGCAGGGCTTCGACTTGCAGGATTGTCACGGCCGGGAAGGCCCGGGACAGGTCGACGATCTGCTGGTCGTGGCCGGCCGCCAGATAGAAACTGGTGAGGTAAGTGGCGGGCAGGTCCTTCAACGTTCCTGGCTGGAAAATCATGAAGAAGTTTGGCTGGAAGTTGTCCCAGTTGATCTCCCGCAGGCTGGTGACCTTCGCTTCCCGATTCAGTCCACCGACACTGAACACCAGGCGGTCGCCCAACTTGATCTTGAGATTGTCGGCGACCTTGCCTTCCACCGAGACACCTGGGATATCGTCCGGCGGTTGCTGCGGCCACCAGCTCCCAGCCGTGACGACATTGCCCGCCGGCAGGTCCGCCGCCCAGGTCAGGCTCAGGTCACGCTGCAATGCGCGGTCGCCGGCCGAGTCCTTGGTGACGAATTCCTTGGCCGGCTCGCCATTGATGCTGATGAGCCGTCCCGGTACCACGGGGTACAGTGGAGCCGACTGCGCCGACAATTCCATCAGCTTGTCGCTGAACGCCTGCTTGTCGTTGGGCAGGATGTTCAAGGCGAAGTAATTCGGGGCGTTTTTCGGCAGTTGGTTCTGCCAGGTATCCAGCAACTCGCCGCGCAGCAGCGCGATCAGGGCCATCGACAACAGGATCAGGCCGAACGCCAGGGCCTGGCCAGCCGCCGCCAAGGGATGACGCAGCAACTGGCCCAATCCCAGCCGCCAGGGCAATGAGGCGCGAGCCAACATCCGGCGCAGGCTTTGCAGCAGCAAGAGCAGCAGCCCGCCAAGCACCAGCGCCGCAATCACGCCGCCGCCGAGCAGGGCGAAGGTCAGCACCAGGTCCAGGCTCAAGCGCCACATGATCAGTCCGAGCGCACCCAATGCGGCCCCGTAGACGACCCAGGTACTCGAGGGGATCGGCAGCATGTCCCGGCGCAGCACCCGCAGCGGCGGTACCCGACCCAGCGCGGCCAGCGGTGGCAAGGCGAAACCCGCCAATGCCACCAGCCCGGTGCCGATCCCGGCGATTGCCGGCAACAGGCCGCCCGGCGGCACGGTGGTGGGCAACAGGTCATGCAGCAAGGCGAACAGCCCCAGCTGCGCGATCCAGCCGAGCAGGGCGCCGCTGATATTGGCCAGCAGGCCCAGCACGGTCAGTTGCAGGCTGAACAGCACCATGGTTTCGCGGCGGGACAGGCCAAGGCAGCGCAGCAGCGCACTGGCGTCGAAGCGTCGCGTGGCGAAACGGTTGGCGGAGAGGGCGACGGCCACGCCGGACAGCAACACGGCCACCAGGCTGGCCATGTTCAGGTAGCGCTCGGCCTTGCCCAAGGCGCCGCCGATCTGGCGGTTGCCGTCGCGGGCATCTTGCAGGCGCTGGTTGGGCTCAAGGCCAGGCTTGATCAGGTCGCGATAGGTTTGCAGTGCCGGCGCCGGGCCTCGCCACAGGTCGCGATAGCTGACGCGGCTGCCGGGTTGCACCACGCCCGTGGCATCCAGATCCTTGAGGTTGATCAGCACGCGGGGGGTCAGGCTGTAGAAGTTGCCGGCGCGATCCGGTTCGTAAGTCAGCACCCGGCTCAAGCGAAGCGTCTGGTTGCCGACATCGATGCTGTCACCGATCTTCAGCTCCAACGCCGTCAGCAGGCGAGCTTCGACCCAGGCCTCCCCCGGAGCGGGGCGCCCGCCCGTTTCTTCCTGGCCGAAGGGCGCCGGGGCGCTTTTCAGTTCGCCACGCAACGGATAGATGTCATCGGCTGCCTTGACGCTGGACAGCTGGATACCGTTGTCGGTGGCGACAACGCTGGAAAATTCCACCACCCGGGCGTGTTCCAGGCCTAGATCGATGCCGCTGCGGATCTGTTCCGGGCGGGCAGGGGAACTGCCTTCGAGCAGCAGGTCGGCGCCGAGGAATTCAGTGGCGCGCATCATCATCGCGCCGTTGAGCCGGGCGCCGAAGTAACCGATGGCGGTGCTCGCCGCCACCGCCACCAACAGGGCGAAGAACAGCACGCGCAGTTCGCCGGCGCGGGCATCGCGCAGCAACTGGCGGACGGCAAGACTGAACAGGCGCAACAGGGGCAAGCGTGCCATCAAGGCTCCAGGGGCGCGACCATCTGGCCGGCTTCAAGTCGGATCAGGCGCCGGCAGCGATGGGCCAGGCGTTCGTCGTGGGTCACCAGAACCAGCGTCGTGCCGCGTTCCTTGTTCAGCTCGAACAGAAGGTCGCTGATGCGTTCGCCGGTGTGGCTGTCGAGGTTGCCGGTCGGCTCGTCGGCGAACAGCACGTCGGGTTCGGCGGCAAAGGCGCGGGCGATGGCGACGCGCTGTTGCTCGCCGCCGGAGAGCTGGCGTGGCGAGTGGGTCAGCCGCTGGCCGAGGCCGACTCGTTGCAACAGTTGCGTGGCGCGTTCCCGGGCGTCCTTGCGGCCGTCCAGCTCCAGCGGGAGCATGACGTTTTCCAGTGCATTGAGGCTGTCGAGCAGTTGGAACGACTGGAAGACAAACCCGACATGTTCAGCGCGGACCCGGGCTCGCTGGTCCTCGTCCAGTGCGCTGAGGGCCTGGCCGGCAAGTATCACTTCACCGCTGCTGGGCAGGTCGAGGCCGGCCAGCAGGCCAAGGAGCGTGGATTTGCCGGAACCGGACGCGCCGACGATGGCCAGGCTGTCGCCCTGGTTCAGTTCCAGGCTGAGTTCGTGCAGGATGGTCAGTTCACCTTCCGCGCTGGGTACCACTTTGCTAAGGTCCGTCGCGATGAGAATGCTTGAGCCCATGGAGAATCCGATGCGTGTGTGGTTTTTGAGTGCCGGCCTGGCCTTGATGTGCATGGTCCAGAACGCAGCGGCGGGTACTGTCCTGATCGTTGGCGATAGTATCAGCGCGGCTTTCGGCCTGGATACCCGCCAAGGCTGGGTGTCGTTGCTTGACCAACGGCTCAAGGCCGAGGGTTTCGACGATAAAGTGGTCAATGCGTCTATCAGTGGCGACACCAGTGCGGGAGGCCTGGCGCGCCTGCCGACGCTGCTTGCAGCCCATAAGCCGGACCTGGTGATCCTGGAACTGGGGGGCAACGATGGCCTGCGCGGACAGCCGCCAACACAATTGCAACAAAACCTTGCAGCGATGATCGACAGCTCCCGTGCCAGCGGTGCCAAGGTGCTTTTGCTGGGCATGCAGTTGCCCCCCAATTATGGACGGCGCTACACCGAAGCCTTCGCCCGGGTCTACAGCACCTTGGCCGAAGAGAAGAACGTGCCGCTGGTGCCGTTTTTTCTCAAGGACGTCGGGGGTATACCCGGGATGATGCAGGGGGACGGATTGCACCCGTCCGTCGCGGCCCAGGGCAAGTTGCTGGAAAATGTCTGGCCGGCGCTGAAACCGCTGCTTTGACGCTTTTCTACAGGCGGTGTTTCGGCTAATGTGGCGCCCCCGATTTGGAGCCCCCGATGCCGCGTCCCGCCTGGTCCCTGTTTGCCTACCAACTGATCGAGCCTGACGAGCAGTTGGACCTGTTCGCCTGCCAGGAAGTGCGGGTTCATCTGGTGACCCGGCAGTTGGAACTTGGCGGCTCGGCCGACCGGACCCTTTGCGGCAGCCTTTTGCCGGCCCAGCCACGCTGGTCGGCGGTCGATCGCAAGATATTCCAGGACCATCGCCTCTGTTCGTTGTGCCGGGCGATCCTCGAATCACAGAAGCGTGGCACTTCGCCGATCTGGCCGGAGCTGCGGTTCGAGTTGTAACCCCCCTCGCTTCCACAGGATCTGATTTCAGTTCCCGGACCTGCTGCGCATCGGACGCCTCGGCGCCGCTCTCCCCGAACTCACGGGCGGCAGTGTACAATCGTCGCTTCACACCCTCTGTTCGATCTGCGAAGGATTTCCCGGATGTTGCCGCGCTTGCCTGCCGTCGCCCGCTGCCTGTCTCTTGCCGCCCTGTGTATGGCTGGGCCCGTTGCCGCATTGGAGTTGCCCCTGCCACCGCCGGGTGAAGACATTGTCGGCCAGGTGCAAGTCATCAAGGCCAAGTACGAAGACACCTTCGCGGACCTGGGTACCACCTACGACCTGGGCTACACCGAGATGGTCGCCGCCAACCCTGGGGTCGATCCGTGGTTGCCGGGCGCTGGCACTGAAATTGTCTTGCCGACCCGTTTCATCCTGCCGCCGGGCCCGCGCGAAGGCATCGTGATCAACCTCGCCGAATACCGCCTCTACTATTTCCCCAAGGGTCGGAACGTCGTCTACACCTTCCCGTTGGGGATCGGTCGTGAAGGTTGGGGCTCGCCTATTGCCCACACCAGCATCATCGCCAAGACGCCGAACCCGACCTGGACTCCTCCGGCGTCGATCAAGGCCGAACATGCCGCCGATGGCGATCCGTTGCCCAATGTCGTGCCGGCCGGTCCCGATAACCCGCTGGGCCCGTTCAAGTTCACCCTGGGGACGCCGGGCTACCTGATCCACGGTTCGAACAAGAAGTTCGGCATTGGCATGCGCACCAGCCACGGCTGCTTCCGGATGTTCAATAACAACGTGCTGGAAATGGCCGGCATGGTGCCGGTGGGTACGTCGGTGCGAATCATCAACGACCCGTACAAGTTGGGCGTGAGCGGCGGCAAGGTGTATCTGGAAGCGCATACGCCGCTGGACGACAAGGGCAACCCGTCCGTGGTGGACAAGCACACGGCGGTCATCAACGCGATGCTCAAGCGTGAAGACATCACCAGCAACCAGCGCATGAACTGGGACGTGGTGCGTGACGTAGTGGCTGCCGAAGACGGCTTGCCGGTAGAGGTCGCTGTTCCGAATACTTCGGCCCCGATGGTTTCCAGCGCGCCGATCGACCTCACGCAATAGCCTGTGTGAAAGCAACCCGCCGACGTCTCACGAGGTCGGCGGGTTTTTTATCGCCGGTAAAACGCCGGGCAATAAAAAGCCGACCCAGTGATGGGTCGGCTCGATAACAATCCCGAAGGACTATTACTTGCGGCTAGCTTTTTCCAGCATGCGCAGAGCACGCTCGTTAGCTTCGTCAGCAGTCTGTTGTGCTTTTTGAGCAGCAGCCAGAGCTTCATCAGCTTTACGGTAAGCTTCGTCTGCACGAGCTTGGGAGCGAGCTGCTGCGTCTTCGGTAGCAGTCAGACGTGCTTCGGTTTCTTTCGATGCGCTGCTGCAACCGGTAGCCAGAACTGCGGCCAGGGCCAGAGCAGAGAATTTCAGAACGTTGTTCATCGTGTTCCCCTTCAAGGACTTTCTATTTAGTGACTGTCTCCCCAGAGTGAGGAGTTAGCCGGCGTACATACTACTCATTACTTGTAGTAAGTAAACTGACGTAGCGCAAGAAGCAAAAAAATTGTAGGCGGTGATTGTTTTTCAGGCAACTTTTCTGAGTGCTGTTTAAAAAACACACAGCCGCAACCGCCAGAATGGAGCGCGTGGTTGAAGAAAAGTTCCGTTGACGCGCTAACTCCCCCGAGCACACTAAAGTCGCTGCTTATTGATTCTCCTGGACTTTTGCTCATTTTTTGCGCAGCCATCCAAGCATCTTTTATTGCTGCAGACGGTGACTTTAACAACCGGCGCTCGTCTCAAGACTCAACAACTGGCGATGTTCAGCTATTGCGCCTTGACCGACTACCGCGTGAAAGTGACGCTCAATCGATAAACCCGTCGGGGTTTATCCCTTCAGTGACAGGCGTGCCTTGAGCATTTGCGTCATTGGTGCCTACTATTCACGACGTGCTCGGGTTTGAGCGATTGGTTTTTTTGCGCTCGGTGACCAGACAGGCACGGGGTGGCGTAGATGTTCCTTCGCCGGAAAAACATCGGTAAGGTAGGGGTCAGCATTCAGACCCGCGAGGAGTAGTGATGAGCGAGGCGGTTTCCATCCACCATGACCAGGCTGGTCATCAGTTCGAGACCATTGTGGACGGTCATCGTGCCTATCTGACCTACATGGACCTGGGCAAGCAGACCCTGGACATCTATCGCACGTTCGTGCCCAACGCCTTGCGTGGCAGGGGGATTGCTGCGAAGTTGACCGAAGAGGCGCTCAAGTACGCCGAGGAAATGGGCTACACGGTGATCCCGTCCTGCTCCTATGTGGAGCGTTACATGGAGCGACACCAGCGGCACGCGGCGAAGCTCTGAAACGTTTGGATCGCACAAAAAAACGCCGGACTGAAAAGCCCGGCGTTTTTTTATGCGTGCAATTCGCCGATCAGCTGCGCTGACGCTTTGGCAGCACGTCCTTGAGCTTGGCGTGCATGCCGCGCAAGGTCTTCTCGGTCGCGCTCCAGTCGATGCAGGCATCGGTGATGGAGACGCCGTACTGCAAATCTGCGAGGTCTTTCGGGATTGCCTGGCAGCCCCAGTTCAGATGACTTTCGACCATCAGGCCGATGATCGACTGGTTGCCCTCCAGGATCTGGTTGGCGACGTTCTCCATCACCAGCGGTTGCAGCGCCGGATCCTTGTTGGAGTTGGCGTGGCTGCAATCGACCATGATGTTCGGCTTGATCTTCGCCTTGTTCAGGGCCTGTTCGCACAACGCGACGCTGACCGAATCATAGTTCGGCTTGCCGTTGCCGCCGCGCAGCACCACGTGGCCGTAGGCGTTGCCCTTGGTCGTCACGATCGACACGCCGCCTTCCTGGTTGATACCCAGGAAACGATGCGGGCTGGAAACCGACTGCAAGGCGTTGATCGCCACGGTGAGGCCGCCGTCGGTGCCGTTCTTGAAGCCCACGGCCGACGACAGGCCAGAGGCCATTTCGCGGTGGGTCTGGGATTCGGTGGTGCGCGCGCCAATGGCCGACCAACTGATCAAATCCTGCAAATATTGCGGCGAGATCGGGTCGAGGGCCTCGGTCGCGGTGGGCAGGCCCATCTCGGCCAGGTCCAGCAGCAACTGGCGACCAATGTGCAGGCCGTCCTGGATCTTGAAGGAGTCGTCCAGGTACGGGTCGTTGATCAGGCCTTTCCAGCCGACGGTAGTCCGAGGCTTCTCGAAATACACGCGCATCACCAGGTACAAGGTGTCGGAAACTTCCGCCGCGAGCACTTTCAGGCGCTCGGCATATTCGTGGGCAGCCTTGATGTCATGGATCGAGCAGGGCCCGATGACGACGAACAGGCGGTGGTCGGTGCCGTCGAGAATGTTGCGGATGACTTCCCGGCCCTTGGTCACGGTGCGCAGGGCAGCGTCGCTCAGGGGGATATCACGCTTGAGCTGGTCAGGCGTGATGAGGGTCTCGTTGGAGGCGACGTTAAGGTCATTGATCGGTAAATCAGCCATCGTGTTACTCGTCAGGTCACGGGTGCCGGCCGCCAGCGATTCCCCGCGCGGCGGTGCACAGCGGATTTAAGCGCGTCGGGGAGCCGAACCTTAGCGCGTTAGGAGGTGGCTCGACAATGGGCAGGGGCCGGTTTAATTGTGGCAAGCAAGCTCCCTGGCCACGGGCGGCAGGTCTTGTGTAATGATGCGCAGGGATTGTTCAACGGGGGAGTTGCATGATGCAGGCAGGCGCAACAACCAGGATCGGCATGATCGGCACCGGGGCGATTGGCGGGTTCTATGGCGTCATGCTGGCGCGGGCCGGCTACGACGTGCACTTTCTATTGCGCAGCGAATTTGCCGCCGTGGCCGATCGCGGTTTGCGGGTCGCCAGTGAAGTTCATGGGGCGCTGACCCTCGACCCGGTCCAGGCGTATCGCTCGGCAGCCGATATGCCGCCTTGCGACTGGTTGCTGGTCGGTGCCAAGACCACCAGCAATGCCGACCTGGCCCCGGCCATCATCCAGGCTGCCGCTGCTGGCGCAAAAGTCCTGCTATTGCAGAACGGCCTCGATGTCGAGGACGAACTGCGACCGCTATTGCCCGATTCGCTGCACTTGTTGGGCGGCCTGTGCCTGGTCTGCGTCCATCGCGTCGGCCCCGGCGTCGTCGCCCACCAGGCCCTCGGCGCGGTCAACATCGGTTACCACAGCGGTCCTGGCCGGGATCAGGCCGAACGCATGGCGATTGTCGAAGAGGGCGCTGGGCTGTTCCGTACCGCCGGTATCGACTCCCAGGCCATGGCCGACCTGCAACAGGCCCGTTGGCAGAAGTTGGTGTGGAACGTACCGTACAACGGTCTTTCGGTGCTGCTGGGCGCCAGCACCACGCCGTTGATGGCTGACGACCACAGCCGCGGGCTGATCCAGGCGCTGATGGACGAGGTGGTACGCGGTGCGCGGGCCTGTGGTCATCAAATTGCGCCGGGTTACGCCGAATACCTGTTCACCATGACTGAGAAGATGCCCGACTACTGGCCGAGCATGTATCACGATTATTCCCACAAGCGACCGCTGGAGTTGGATGCGATTTATGGCCGGCCATTGGCTGCGGCCAAGGCGGCAGGATGCGAACTGCCGAAAATCGAAGCCTTGTATCAGGCGCTGGCGTTTTTGGATCGCCACAACGCTGATGGCGAAAGAGGGAAACATGGCCAATAACATTGATGACAAGCTGGTGCTGGCAATTTCCTCGCGGGCCTTGTTCGACTTGAGCGAAAGCCACAAGGTCTACCTGGCGAGTGGTGTCGAGGCCTATCGGCAATACCAGATCGAGCATGAAGACGAAGTCCTGGCACCTGGTGACGCTTTCGCCCTGGTGCAGAAATTGCTCAACCTCAACCAGCACCTCGGGCGTGCCCGGGTCGAAGTCATCCTGGTTTCGCGCAACAGCGCCGACACTGGCCTGCGTGTGTTCAATTCGATTCATCACTATGGCCTGGCGATTTCCCGCGCAGCATTCGTCGGCGGTCGCAGCCCTTACCCTTATCTGAAGGCGTTCGGCTGCGACCTGTTCCTGTCCACTCACGCCGAAGACGTGCGCAGCGCCCTCGAGGCCGGATTCGCGGCGGCGACCATCCTGTCGGGCGGTGCCAGCCGTGCGGCCAGCGAGGAACTGCGCATCGCCTTCGACGGCGATGCGGTGCTGTTCTCCGATGAGTCGGAACGCGTCTATCAGGCTGGCGGCCTGGAGGCATTCCAGGCCAGTGAACGACAGGCTGCGCGCGAGCCGCTGCGAGGTGGACCGTTCAAGGGGTTCCTGGCGGCGCTCAATGCGTTGCAGCGCGAATTTCCCGAAGACGCCTGCCCGATCCGCACGGCGCTGGTTACGGCCCGTTCCGCACCGGCCCACGAACGGGTGATCCGTACCTTGCGTGAGTGGGATATTCGCCTGGATGAGTCGCTGTTCCTCGGGGGGCTGACCAAATCCGCGTTCCTCGAAGCCTTTGCCGCCGACGTGTTTTTCGACGACCAGACCGGTCATTGCGAACTGGCCCGGGAAGTGGTCGCCACTGGGCACGTGCCCCATGGCATCAGTAACGAAGTGAAGCTCTGACTGGCCGCTGTCCGGGCGTTACGTCGCACGTCGAACTCCTCGGGGCGCTGCTAAGCTGAATCAATCTCCGCCATCCTGGCACTCGAGGAGGTCACATGATTCGTTCGATGCTGTACGCCACGGACCTGGGCCTTTATGCCCCTTATGTGATGCAGCATGCCTTGGCGTTGGCACGGACGTTTGCAGCCGAGTTGTATGTGGTGCATGCGGTGGAACCGATGGGGCTGTTCGCCGAGTCGGTGTTGCAGAGCTATCTGGACGAGCAGGCGTTGAACGAATTCCATCGTCAGGGTCTGAGTACGGTGATGGCCAATATCGAGCAGCAGGTGCTCGACAGTTTTCGTGAAGAACTGGGGGAGGGCCAGCAAGACTTGAAGCTGATCAAATCGGTCAGGGTGTTTCAGGGTGATCCTTCCCAGGTCATTCTCGAACAGGCGGCAAAACTCTCCGTCGATTTGCTCATCGTTGGCAGCCATTGTCAGGGCGCAAGCGGCGAAACCCCTTTGGGCAGGACCGCCGCACGGGTTTTGCAGTTGTCCCGTGTGCCGGTGTACCTGGTGCCGCTGGTGCAGCGTCGGCGTCAGGGAGATGCTTGAGGCTAAATGATGGCCTTTTATAAAAAGTTCTAGATTTCTTTGTGCAACCATTCATATAGTTATATGCCGTCGCTGATGCCCGTCGCATCCAACTGCTTTGAGGGATACATATGAAGCTTCAACAACTGCGCTACATCTGGGAAGTGGCGCACCACGACCTCAACGTTTCCGCTACCGCCCAAAGCCTCTACACGTCGCAACCTGGCATCAGCAAACAGATCCGCCTGTTGGAAGACGAACTGGGCGTCGAAGTCTTCGCCCGCAGCGGCAAGCACCTGACCCGCGTGACCCCGGCCGGTGAGCGCATCATCACCACGGCTGGCGAGATCCTGCGCAAGGTCGAAAGCATCAAGCAGATCGCCCAGGAATTCTCCAACGAGAAAAAAGGCACCCTGTCGATCGCGACCACCCATACCCAGGCTCGTTATGCCCTGCCGCCGGTAATCAGCAATTTCATCAAGCAATACCCGGACGTGGCGCTGCACATGCACCAGGGGTCGCCGATGCAGATCGCCGAAATGGCCGCCGACGGCACCGTGGATTTCGCCATCGCGACCGAGGCCCTGGAGTTGTTCGGCGATCTGGTGATGATGCCGTGCTATCGCTGGAACCGCTGCGTGGTCGTGCCCCACGGGCATCCGTTGACCAAGCTGCCGAAGCTGACCCTCGAGGCCTTGGCCGAATACCCGATCGTGACGTATGTATTCGGTTTCACCGGTCGTTCCAAGCTCGACGAAGCCTTCAGCCATCGTGGCCTGACGCCGAAAGTGGTGTTTACCGCCGCCGACGCCGACGTGATCAAGACCTATGTGCGCCTCGGGCTGGGCGTGGGCATCGTGGCGAAAATGGCCGTCGACACCAAACTCGACAATGACCTGGTGGTATTGGATGCCAGCGAGTTGTTCGAATCCAGCGTGACCAAGATCGGTTTCCGCCGTGGCACGTTCCTGCGGGGGTTCATGTGCGACTTCATCGAGAAGTTCGCCCCGCACCTGACCCGTGAAGTCATGGCCAAGGCCATCCAGTGCCACAACAAGCAGGAACTTGAAGAGCTGTTCGACGGCGTCGAACTGCCAGTGCATTGACCGACGTCTAGATAGCCTCGGTGACAGCGAACTGTTGCCGGGCGCCCGCCACGACGATCTCCACTTCATCCCCTTCGAATTTGCCCAGCAGGCTGCGCCCCAGCGGCGAGCGAGGGGTGATGACGGTGATCGGTTGTCCCACCAGCGAGACCTTCAGTCCCGCCGCGTCAGGTCCCAGGAACAGCCATTGCTGGCGGCCCTCGTCATCCTCCAACCCGATCAATGTGCCGACCTCGATTCCGCGTCGTTCGTCGTACGGCCTTAGCGTCAGGTTCTGGCAGAGGCTGAGCGACTGGCGGATCTCCTCGACGCGCCTGGCTTGGCCGGCGGCAAGATAAGACGCTTCGAGGCCCAGGGTGTCGTACTTGTTTTCGGCAATGTTTTCTTCGTGGGTCGCGGTTTCGTAGGCGGTTTGCGCGGCGCGCTCGGCGATGTCGAGGTCAATCTTGAGCTTGTCGAGAATCAATTGGTGGACGGTTGGTTTGTTCATGATCATTCGCAAAATTGCAGGACGTTGGTGCGGCTTTTTTCGCTCGGCGCGTTCTGGTCCTGTTGCAGCCAGAACTGGCATTTGGGATTGGACAGGTTGCGAGGGTTGCTTCGAACCTGGTCAAGCGCCTGGCGTTGCTCGTTCCTTTGCAGGTTCTGCTGATATTGCTCGAACATCGGCGTAGGCGGCTCGGGTGCCGGCTGAACTGCCGGCGGTTGCGCCAGTTGCTGCACAGCGGCCGCCACCGGGGCGAGTTGCTCATCGAATAGAAACTTCGACAACAGCCATCCCGTCAACACGATGGCAAGGAAGCCCAGCCACAGGCCCAAGGCGATACTGACGGTCAATTGCAAGGCGGTAAGGCGCGACGAGGAATGGTCGGGCATGTCTGCTTCCTGGCTGAACACGGGATAGGCGGCAATTGTCGCATGAAGATTAATCGCCGTCGGCTCTTCTGCATCGACGTTGCAATGCGGGACAATCGGGTTTTGCCACAGGGAGTCGGGAATGACCGTGCGTTGGGATATTTTTTGCACCGTCGTCGATAACTTTGGCGACATCGGCGTCACCTGGCGCCTGGCGCGGCAATTGGTGGCTGAGCACCGATGCGCGGTGCGCCTATGGGTCGATGACTTGCGAGCCTTCGAGCGGCTGTGCCCGGCCATTGATATCACGCTTTCCGAGCAATGGCAGGAGGGCGTGCAGGTGCGCCATTGGCCCAAGGACTGGCTCGATACCGAGGCCGCCGAGGTGGTGATCGCCGCGTTCGCCTGCCAGTTGCCCAGCGCCTATATGGATGCGATGGCCGAGCGCGAGGTAACGCCGCTGTGGATGAATCTCGATTATCTGAGCGCCGAGGACTGGGTGATCGGTTGTCATGGCCTGCCATCGGTCAAGTACAAGCACGTGCAGAAATATTTCTTTTTCCCCGGCTTCCAGGCAGGCACCGGTGGCCTGCTGCGGGAGGAGGGCTTGCTGGAGCGTCGCCGGCAATTTCAGCAGGACGACGTGGCGCAGCGAATTTTCCTGCAAGGGTTGGGCGTCGACCGGGCTGCGGATACGCGCCTGATCTCGTTGTTTGCCTATGAAAACACAGGCCTGGCGAGTTGGTTCGACACGATGGCGGCCGGGCCCGAGGCGTTTCACGTGCTGGTCCCGGAAGGGCGGGTGCTGGCGGATGTCCGGCGCTGGCTGGGTGACGAGGGCGTTGAGGTTGGTGCGGTGCATCGGCGCGGAGCCCTGACGGTACAGGTTCTGCCGTTCATCCGGCAGGATCAGTACGATCAGTTGTTATGGTGTTGCGACTTCAACGCCGTGCGCGGTGAAGACTCTTTCGTGCGCGCCCAATGGGCCGCCCGGCCAATGCTCTGGCACATCTATCAGCAGGAAGAAGACGTCCATCTGGAAAAGCTCGAAGC
Organism: Pseudomonas marvdashtae; assembly: GCF_014268655.2. Classification (NCBI taxonomy): domain Bacteria; kingdom Pseudomonadati; phylum Pseudomonadota; class Gammaproteobacteria; order Pseudomonadales; family Pseudomonadaceae; genus Pseudomonas; species Pseudomonas marvdashtae. Next base: position 3,927,989 of record NZ_JABWQX020000001.1, on the reverse strand, counting down.
GTTTCTGCGGTTATATACCGAGGGGCTCTGCGGGCCTGCGGAAAAAGCGATCAGCGGTCTCTGGCGGGCGTGGAATGCCGGCCAGGATATGACCGGACATTGGAAATCGGTATGCGAACAACGCCAGGAACTGGCCGAACACGCCCAGGCGTGGTGTCTGGAACAAGCCTCGCGAGCCGATCTTGCCACGGCGCTGGTGAAGTTTTACCGAAATTGGATATGATACGCGGCCTAGATTTTTGTAAATCCCATCCAAATTCGGATATTCGCAATGAAAACTGGTAAAGAACTGAAACCCGGGACCGTGATCCGTCTCGAAAACGATCCTTGGCTGGTTCAGAAAGCTGAGTTCACCAAGTCGGGTCGTAACAGCGCGATCATGAAGACTAAGCTGAAGAACCTGCTGACCGGTTACAAGACCGAGATCGTCTACAGCGCCGACGACAAACTGGACGATGTGATCCTCGACCGCAAAGAAGCGACCCTGTCCTTCATCAGCGGCGACACCTACACATTCATGGACACCACTGACTACACCATGTACGAGCTGAACGCCGAAGACATCGAAAGCGTTCTGCCGTTCATCGAAGAAGGCATGACTGACGTCTGCGAAGCCGTGTTCTTCGAAGAGCGCCTGGTTTCCGTAGAACTGCCGACCACCATCGTGCGTCAGGTTGACTACACCGAAGGCTCCGCTCGCGGTGACACTTCCGGCAAGGTGATGAAGCCTGCCAAACTGAAGAACGGTACCGAGCTGTCGGTTGCTGACTTCATCGAAATCGGCGACATGATCGAGATCGATACCCGCGAAGGCGGTTCCTACAAAGGCCGCGCTAAGTAAGCGAAGTCTTTTGTACGAAAAAGCCCGACCATTGAGTCGGGCTTTTTTATTTCTGCTTTCCACCTGCTTCCTGTTACTTCAGGTGCTGCTTGAGCTCCTGGGATGCCTGCAACATCGCCGAACGCACCGCTGGCACCTGGCTCACCACGTTGAGCAAACCATAGTCGTGAATCATGCCGTTGTAGCGCACGGCTGTGACCGGCACGCCGGCCGCGTCCAGTTTGCGGGCGTAGGCTTCGCCTTCGTCGCGCAGCACGTCAGCTTCGGCGGTCTGTACCAGCGCCGGCGGCAGGCCCTTGAGCTGCGCGGTGGTGGCTCGCAGCGGTGAGGCATAGATCTCGTTACGCTGGCCGGCGTCGGTGGTGTAGTTGTCCCAGAACCACTTCATCATGTTCTTGCTGAGGAAGTGCCCTTCGGCGAACTGGTTGTAGGACGCCGTCTCGAAGTTGGCGTCGGTCACCGGCCACAACAGGGCCTGGAAGCGAATCGCTGGCGTGCCCTTGTCCTTGGCCATCAGGGCCACGACTGCCGCCATGTTGCCGCCGACGCTGTTACCCGCTACAGCCAGGCGCTTGCCATCGACGTTGATTTCCTTGCCGTGCTCAGCCACCCATTTGGTTGCGGCGTAGGCTTGGTTGATCGCCACCGGGTAATGCGCCTCGGGCGACGGCGTGTAGTTGACGAATACCGCGACGGCACCCGAACCCGCCACCAGGTCCCGAACCAGCCGTTCGTGGGTCGGGAAATCCCCCAAGACCCAGCCACCGCCGTGGAAGAACATGAACACCGGCAGCTCACCCTTGACCCCGGCCGGACGAACAATCGTCAGGCTGATCGGCTGGCCATCGACCTGGATGGTTTTCTCGCTGACGTCGGCCTTGGGCAGGGTCAATTTGACCCCGGCCTGGGCGCCGACCAGTACGGCGCGGGCGTCCTTGGGCGACAGTTGTTCCAATGGCTTGCCGGTCCCGGCATTCAGCGCATCGAGAAACGCCTGGGTGTTGTGTTCGACGATGCCGTCGGCGAAGGCGCTGCTGACGCTCAGGGCGAGAAGGGTGCCGGTCAGGGCTTTGGTGATGGTGTTCATGTGAGTCTCCTTGAATTTCGGTCCGGGTTCGGGGTTAGACGGTGACGTGCAGGCGCACATCAACGTTGCCGCGGGTGGCGTTGGAGTACGGGCAAACCTGGTGCACCGCATCTACCTGTTTTGCGCTAAATGTTTGTGCGCTAAGCAGGTGTGAGAAGAATGTAATGCGCAAATAGTTTGTGCGCAAGATATATTTTCGAGGCAATTCCGAATGCACCACCTGGAAAGGCTCGGAGGCCTTGATCTAGAGCGGTTAAGGCAGGCTGTATTTTTTTTGAAGGCGGTGTTTGAGCAGGCGGATCATGAATCCGGGAAGGAAGGTGCAGGCGCCTCCGCAAGCATGCTCGCTCTGCGGAGGGCTGGTGTGCCTTTGATCAGAGGCTGTCTTGCAGATGCCCGCGCAGTTCTTGCAGGTCACGTTGCAGCTTTTTCAATTGCTCCAGCGTCTGGCCACTGGCGGCGAGGATGCATTGCGGAATATCCAGGGCCTTCTTCTGCAGGGCGCGACCTTGTTCGGTGAGTTCGACGATGACCACGCGCTCATCCTCGCGGCTACGGGTGCGGCTCAACAGGCCTTCGGCCTCCAGGCGCTTGAGCAGCGGCGTCAGCGAGCCCGGGTCGGTGAGCAGGCGGTTGCTGATTTCACCGACGGTCAAACCATCTTTTTCCCACAACACCATCATGGCCAAATATTGCGGGTAGGTCAGGCCCAGCGCCTGGAGCAGCGGCTTATAGACCTTGGTCATCAACAGTGACGTTGAATGCAGCGCGAAACAAACCTGATTATCCAATAACAGGGCTTCGCAAGGGTCGGGAGTGTCGCGTTGGGTGTTCATGGCGGAAACCTTTCATCAATGATGCTATGAATCTAGCGGACGAACCTTTAATGCACCAGATAATTCTGATGTCCTGCTCAGGCGTTTCATTTCCTCGTTAACGCCAACTGCGTAGGATAGGCGCCCTGATAAACGGGGGGAGTCGTCTGTGATTGAGGTCGTGCAATATTTGCTGTTGGGCGCCGCGCTGGGCACGTTGGGGGGATTGTTCGGAATCGGCGGTGGACTGATCGCCATTCCGGTGCTGGGCGTATGGTTTGGCCTGGACCAGCAGATTGCCCAAGGCACGGCATTGGTGATGGTGGTTCCCAATGTGATGCTGGCGCTGTGGCGTTACCACCAACGCAATCGCATTGAGTTGCGCCATGTGTTGCCGTTGGCGTCCATGGGGTTCTGTTTCGCGTGGCTCGGCTCTATCTGGGCTGTAGGCATTGACGCAGAGAGCATGCGGATTGGCTTCGTGGTGTTCCTGATTGTTCTGGCGGCCTACAACCTTATCCGAATGTTCGCCGCGACGGCGCCGGCTTCGGCACAGATGCGTCATGGCTGGCCATGGCTCGGTGTGCTAGGAGCAGCGTCGGGGACAATGGGCGGGCTGTTCGGCGTTGGCGGGGCCGTTGTCGCCACGCCGATTCTTACCAGCGTATTCGGTACAAGCCAAGTGGTCGCCCAAGGCCTGTCCCTGTCTCTGGCGCTGCCGAGCACGGGCGTGACGCTCGCCACCTATGCGTTTCACCATGAGGTGGACTGGTGGATCGGGCTGCCGCTGGCGGTCGGCGGGTTGATGAGCATCAGTTGGGGCGTCAAGGTCGCCCACGCCTTGCCAGAGCGATTGCTGCGTGGGCTGTTCTGCGGTTTCCTGGTGCTGTGCGCGGTGTTGCTCGTCTTTAAAGTTTGAAACCTTCGACGATGTGCTCGGCCAGGCATTCAGTGATTGGCGACGGGTTGTGCAGGTTGCGGATCAGCATGATGCTGGCTTCGGGCAGCTCCGGCAGGTTCTCGGCCTCGCCGAGCACGCGCATGTCAGGTGTCAGCAGGCTTTCCAATTGTGCGGTGATCGCCAGGCCCGCGCCGACCACCGCCATGAGCGCTGAAAGGCTCGAGCTGTTGTACGCCACGCGATAATCGCGGCCCATGGCATCCAGCGCATTGCAGGCCCATTGTCGACAGAAACAATCACTGTTGAACATCGCCAGCGGCAGCGGTGTTTGTTCATGGACGTTGAAACAGGCGGCTTCGGCCCAGACAAAACGCTCCTTGCGCAGCAACTGGCCAATTTCATCGCCTGGCTTGCGGGTGACGATGGACAGGTCCAGGTCCTGGCGCAGCAACAACTGCTTGGACGACTCGCAGTGCACCTCGATTTCGATCAGCGGATAAAACTGGGCGAAGCGCTGCAGGATTCCCGGCAGGAAGCGCATCACATAATCGTCCGGCGTGCCGATGCGCACGGTACCGACCATGTGCGGTTCGCGCAGGGTATTGAACACTTCGCTGTGCAGCTTGAGGATCCGCCGGGCATAACCCAACAAGACCTGGCCTTCAGCGGTGAGCTTGACCTGCCGTCCGTCGCGCTCGAACAGGCGGCGCTGCAACACGTCTTCCTCGAGGCGCTTCATCTGCATGCTGACGGCGGACTGCGTGCGGTTGACCAGCTCGCCGGCGCGGGTAAAGCCGCCCTGGTCGGCGATGGCGACGAAGGTACGCAGCACTTCCGTATCGATGCTCGGGTAACTCGACAATTGATCAATCTCCGAGATGTATTGCATAAGAAACATTCGTTGGATTGATCTTAGCCTCGGCGCGAGACTAGAGCCATACCCAACGGAGGACATCACGATGAAAGGTCAAAAAGGTTATCTACTGATCGATAAATTCTCATCCCAGGGTTTTTCGCTCGGCGCGCTGTTGCACAAGTTTAGCCGCTGGTACGAATTGCACCACGAGCGCGAATTGCTGGCTTCGATGAGCGACGAGGCGCTCAAGGACATCGGCATCAGCCGTGCAGATGTGGAAAAGGAAGTGGTTCGGCCATTCTGGGATGACCCGATGCACAAATGAGCCATCCTTCCCTACACAAACCGCTCAATGGTGAGGTAGGTTGCGAGCAGACAAGGAGATCTCCATGCCCGCGACTCTGTCCTTTACCCTCAAACAGGCCCGGCGCCTGGCGTTGGCCGCCCAAGGATTCAATGGGCGGTTACCGCCAGCTTCGGTGCAAGCCTCCCACGTCAATCGCTTGATTGGACGTCTTGGCGTGCTGCAAATCGATTCAGTCAATGCACTGGTGCGCTCGCATTACCTCCCGCTGTTCTCACGTCTCGGTCCCTACCAACGCGTTTTGCTCGACCAGGCCGCCTGGAGCCAGGGACGCCGCCGCACGCTATTTGAATACTGGGGCCACGAAGCGTCGCTGCTGCCGATGTCGATGTACCCGCTGATGCGCTGGCGCATGGATCGGGCGGCCCGTGGCGAAGGTGTTTATCAGCAGCTGGCGCGTTTCGGCCAGGAGCGCCAGGACGTGATTCGCCGGGTGCTGCAGTCGGTTCGTGAACAAGGTGCGATTGGCGCGGGGAGCTTGTCCACGCGCCAGGAAAAGGCTGGTCCCTGGTGGGATTGGAGCGCCGAGAAACACGCGTTGGAGTGGCTGTTTGCGGCCGGCGAAGTGACAGTGGCGGGGCGGCGTGGCTTCGAGCGGCTGTATGACTTGCCGGAGCGGGTGCTGCCGGACTCGATTTTGCAGTTGCCGCAGCCGGACGAAGCCCAGGCCCAACGCGCTTTGCTCCTGCACGCGGTGGATGCCCTGGGCATCGGCACCGAAAAAGATCTGCGCGACTACTTCCGCCTCGGTCCGGCCGAGAGCCGTGCGCGGCTGGCCGAACTGGAAGAGACCGGTGAGCTGGTGCGCTGCCAAGTCCAGGAATGGAAGCAGCCGGCCTGGTGTCGACCGACTGCGACAGTTCCTCGCAAAGTGGCAGCCAGTGCGCTGCTCTCGCCGTTCGATTCGTTGGTCTGGGAGCGCAGTCGCACCGAGCGCTTGTTCGACTTCCGTTATCGCCTGGAAATCTACACGCCGGAGCACAAGCGAGTGTATGGCTATTACGTACTGCCGTTCCTGCACAACGAGCGGATCGCGGCTCGGCTGGACCTGCGGGCGGAGCGGGCCCTGAGTCGCCTGGCGGTGCATGCCGTGCACGAGCAAGAGCCTGGGCTGGACGAAGAGGGCATGCAGGCGCTGGCGCTGAATTTGCGGCGCATGGCCGATTGGTTGGGGTTGGAGCGGGTCCAGCTCAACTGCCGGCGGGACGGGGGCGTTCGATTGGCCAGAGCCTTGACGCAGGTCGGCAGCGCTTGAGTGGGCGCTATCGCGAATGTGCTCGCGATAGCGGTTTGATAGGCAATGAAGCGCCTAGCGCTTGACCTGCTTCAACGTCTCGGCGATCAGGAAGGCCAACTCCAGCGACTGGTCGGCGTTCATCCGTGGATCGCAGTGGGTGTGGTAGCGGTCCGACAGGCCGTCCTCGGTGATCGGTCGCGCGCCACCGATGCATTCGGTGACGTTCTGCCCCGTCATCTCGATATGAATGCCGCCGGCATAGGTGCCTTCGGCTTCATGGACCTGGAAGAACTGCTTCACTTCGCCAAGAATCTGCGCGAAATCCCGGGTCTTGTAGCCGCTGCTGGCCTTGATGGTGTTGCCGTGCATCGGGTCGGAGCTCCACAGCACTTGCTTGCCCTCACGCTGCACGGCGCGCAACAGCGGTGGCAGGTGCTCACCCACCTTGTTGGCGCCCATCCGCGCGATGAGGTTCAACCGACCGGGGTCATTGTCCGGGTTGAGCACATCGATCAGGCGGATCAGGTCGTCAGGGTTCATGCTTGGGCCGACCTTGACGCCGATCGGGTTGTTCACCCCGCGCAGGAATTCGACGTGGGCACCGTCCAATTGGCGGGTACGGTCGCCGATCCACAACATATGGGCCGAGCAGTCGTAATAGTCATTGGTCAGGCTGTCACGGCGCACGAAGGCTTCTTCGTAATTCAGCAGCAGCGCTTCGTGGGCGGTGAAGAAACTGGTTTCGCGCAATTGCGGCGAACTGTCCATGCCGCAGGCGCGCATGAACGCCAGGGTTTCATCGATGCGGTCGGCCAGGTGGCTGTATTTTTCCGCCAGGGCCGAGTTGGCGATGAAGTCCAGGTTCCATTTGTGCACCTGGTGCAGATCGGCAAAACCGCCTTGGGCAAAGGCCCGCAGCAGGTTCAAGGTGGCGGTGGACTGGTGGTAGGACTGCAGCAACCGCTCCGGGTCCGGTACGCGGCTTTTTTCGTCGAAACCGATACCGTTGACGATGTCGCCCCGGTAGGCCGGCAGGGTCACGCCATCGATGGTTTCATCGTTGGCTGAGCGCGGCTTGGCGAATTGCCCGGCCATGCGCCCGACCTTGACCACCGGACAGCCGGCGGCAAACGTCATGACGATCGCCATCTGCAAGAGCACCTTGAAGGTGTCGCGGATCTTCGCCGCCGAGAACTCGGCAAAGCTTTCGGCGCAGTCGCCGCCTTGCAGCAGGAACGCCCGGCCCTGGGTCACCTCGGCGAACTGACGGCGCAACTCCCGGGCTTCACCGGCAAACACCAGTGGCGGATAACTGGCCAGGGTCTGCTCCACCTGCAACAGGTGCGCGGCGTCGGGGTAGCGGGGTTGTTGCTGGATCGGCAGGGCGCGCCAGCTGTCAGGGCTCCAGGGTTGGCTCATCATGATCTCTAGGTGATTTACGCTCGGACGGCCATGTTATCAGCAAATTAGTGCGTGACCTGTTCCGGTTGCTTCGCCGACAATCGCGCCTTTGCCCCGTATGCGTGGGTTCAAGCCGGCCCGGCAACCACAGGAGATGAAATGACAGAGGAGCGCGTCGAGCATTTGCTCGCCGAGGTGCATGACCAGTTCGGCATGATTCGCGTGTTCGAGGTGGCCGACTACCGGTTTCTCGAATTTGGCGACGCCATCGAGCAGAGCTGCGTGTTCACGGCCGATCCGAGCTGGCTCGAATATGACTACACCCGCGCCATGCTCATCGGTGCGTTGTGTCACGAGCGGCCGGAGAGTGCGCTGTTCCTGGGCTTGGGCGCCGGTACGCTGACCCAGGCGTGCCTCAAGTTCCTGCCATTGGAGGACGTCGAGGCCATCGAGCTGCGGCCCGATGTGCCGCGCCTGGCTATCGAATACCTGGGGCTGGACGACGATCCGCGATTGTACATTCGCGTTGGCGATGCCTTGGAATTGCTTGAAACGGCGGAGTCGGCGGACCTGATTTTCGTCGACCTTTATACCGATGTCGGTCCCGGTGTCGGGCATCTGGCGTGGGGTTTCCTGGAAAACTGTCAAAAACGCCTCAATCCGGGCGGCTGGCTGGTGATCAACCAATGGGCCACCGACGATGGCAAGCCCCTGGGCGCGGCGCTGTTGCGCGGCCTGTACCATCGGCACTATTGGGAGTTGCCGGTGAAGGAGGGCAACGTGATCCTGATCGTGCCGGCGGATCTCGATCAGGAACTGGATAGGGACGCACTGATATCCCGAGCCGAAGGGCTGGCGCCGCGATTGGGCTATTCGTTGCAGTCGTTGATCAAGGCCATTCGCCCGGCGACGTGATCAGCGAAGCCAAACCCTTATGACGAGTGAGTTCCCCTGTGGCGAGGGAGCTTGCTCCCGCTGGGTCGCGAAGCGGCCCCCTTCGATTTCAGATATCAACCCAAGCGTCTGCTTCGCAGCCGAGCGGGAGCAAGCTCCCTCGCCACAAGGGCGAAGCCGTCTGGAGGTGAACCGTTTTAGCTGGCGGCCCAAGGCCTTTTGGCAGAGAGCCCCATAACGGGGTTTGCCGATAAAAAAAGCTCCCTTTTTGGGCAAATTCCGGTATAGTGCGCGCCGGCCTTTAGCCGGGCCGCGTCAAGGTAGCGCAATTCTCCGAAGTCAGCTTCGGTTGCATGTCCGCACAACGGATGCTTCCAAGACGTTCTTTATTCATTCATTCGTTTTCGCAAATCCCCGCCGACAAAGCAGCCAGGGCGACTCTTGAGTCTCAACACGGCATGCGCAGCTTTGGAGCATGGGTCTTTGCGGATGCACTTAGAGGCAGACCCATGACCCAGGAAACCGGCGGCTTCGCCGCTTTTAATCTCAACCCGAACATTCTTGCAGCCGTCATTGCGACCGGCTACGAAGAACCTTCGGCGATTCAGCAGCAATCGATCCCGATCATCATGGCCGGCCACGACATGATTGGCCAGGCGCAAACCGGTACGGGTAAAACCGCTGCGTTCGCCCTGCCGATCCTGCATCGCATCGATCCTGCCAAGCGCGAGCCGCAAGCCCTGATCCTGGCGCCAACCCGTGAGTTGGCGCTGCAAGTAGCAACCGCTTTCGAAACCTACTCCAAGCAAATGCCTGGCGTTACCGTTGTGGCCGTTTACGGCGGCGCCCCGATGGGCCCACAACTGAAAGCCATCCGTAATGGCGCGCAGATCGTTGTCGCCACCCCGGGTCGCCTGTGCGACCACCTGCGTCGTGATGAAAAAGTCCTGGCTACCGTGAACCACCTGGTTCTCGACGAAGCCGACGAAATGCTCAAGCTGGGCTTCATGGATGACCTGGAAGTCATCTTCAAGTCCCTGCCGGCAACTCGCCAGACCGTATTGTTCTCGGCCACCCTGCCGCAATCGATCCGTGCCATTGCCGAGCGCCACCTGCGCGATCCGCAACACGTCAAGATCCAGACCAAGACCCAGACCGTCACCGCGATCGAACAGGCTCACCTGCTGGTTCACGCTGACCAGAAGACTTCCGCCGTTCTCAGCTTGCTGGAAGTGGAAGACTTCGACGCCCTGATCATGTTCGTGCGCACCAAGCAAGCGACCCTGGACCTGGCCAGCGCCCTGGAAGCCAAAGGCTACAAAGCCGCTGCGCTGAACGGCGACATTGCCCAGAACCAGCGTGAGCGCGTGATCGACTCCCTCAAGGATGGCCGCCTGGACATCGTTGTGGCGACCGACGTTGCTGCCCGTGGCCTGGACGTTCCGCGCATCACCCACGTGTTCAACGTGGACATGCCGTACGATCCGGAATCCTACGTGCACCGTATCGGCCGTACCGGCCGTGCGGGTCGCGAAGGCCGTGCGCTGCTGCTGGTCACCCCGCGTGAACGCCGCATGCTGCAAGTGATCGAGCGTGTCACCGGGCAGAAGGTGGCTGAAGTTCGCCTGCCGGACGCCCAGGCCGTTCTCGATGCCCGCATCAAGAAACTGACCAACAGCCTGTCGCCACTGGTGGCTGACGCCGAGTCGACCCACGGTGATCTGCTCGATCGCCTGACCGCCGACATCGGTTGCACTCCACGTGCCCTGGCCGCTGCGCTGCTGCGCAAGGCCACCAACGGTCAGGCGCTGACCCTGGCCGCGATCGAGAAGGAACGTCCGCTGGTGCCGAACAACGCACCGCGTGGCGATCGTCCAGAGCGTACCGGTGATCGTCCCGACCGTGGTGATCGCGAGCGTCGCGCGCCGATCCCGCTGGCCGAAGGTCGTGCGCGCTGCCGCACCGCGCTGGGTGCTCGTGACGGCATTGCCGCCAAGAATCTGCTGGGCGCCATTCTCAACGAAGGTGGCCTGGCCCGCGAAGCCATCGGTCGCATCCAGGTGCGTGACAGCTTCAGCCTGGTGGAATTGCCGGAAGATGGCTTGGAGAAGTTGTTGACCAAGCTCAAGGACACTCGTGTGGCCGGCAAGCAGCTCAAACTGCGCCGTTACCGCGAGGATTGATCAGCCTGCGGGTTGATTGATCGAGCATAAAAATCCCCGACTGGTTCGGGGATTTTTTTGCCTGTCGTTTGGTGTTCCTTCAGGGTTATTGGTCAATCGAACCGATAAATGTCCATCCCCAGCGCTCCCATCGTGAATCCCTCATGGGCGACGTTGAACTTTCCACCGGCCCCCCGGGCAAAATACAGCGGCAGCAAGTGTTCGTCGCTGGGGTGGCTGCGTACTGCGTTGGGCGCTTGGCGACGGTAGTCGTGCAGCGCCGGCTCGTCGTCGACCGCCAGTTGTTCGACCACCCAATCGCGGAAGGCCTTGGCCCACGGCTCGACGCTGTCAGGACCGGCGTTCCAGTCCAGGTCGCGCAGGTTATGCGTGATGCTCCCGGAGCCGATCAGCAGGATGCCTTCCTGGCGCAGGCTCGCCAGGGCCTGGCCAACCTGCGTCTGTAACATCGGACCTTGGCGGCTGGGCAGGGAAATCTGTATCACCGGAATATCTGCCGCGGGGTACATCAAGGAGAGCGGCACCCAGACGCCGTGATCGAATGGCCGCGCCGAGTCGAGACGCGCCGGCAAGTGCGCGGTAACCAGCAGATCGGCGACGCGCGCAGCCAGTTCCGGGTCTCCGGGCGCGGGATATTGCACCGCGTACAAGGCTGGCGCAAACCCACCGAAATCATGCCAGGTGCGCGGCTGCGGGTTGGCGTTCACCAACAGTTCATCGCTTTCCCAATGCGCCGAGACAATCACAATCGCTTTGGGCCTGGGCAGTTGCGCCGCCAGGCGAGCCAATGCCGGGCCGCTTTCACCGGGTTCCAGGGCAAGCATGGGTGAGCCATGGGAGATAAACAGGCTGGGCAGCATGGACGAGCTCCTGAGCGTTAAGATATGCCATCTTCGGTCAGGTCGATGTCCCAGATCTAATATAAGTTTTAACCTGTATTGATCGATATTTTGGAGCGATACCATGGAGCCGGAGTTTTGGCATAAGCGTTGGGCTGCGAACCAGATCGGTTTTCACCTGCCGCAAGTGAACCCTTATCTGCAGCGTTTCTGGCCGCAACTGGGATTGCCCCAGGGAACTCGAGTGCTGGTGCCTCTTTGCGGCAAGACCCTGGATTTGCTGTGGTTGGCGCAACAAGGGTGCTCGGTGCTGGGCGTGGAGCTTTCGGAAAAAGCCGTCAGCGATTTTTTCCTCGAGCAGCAGCTTGAACCGAGCGTGACTGAAGAGGGCGCGTTCAAGGTGTTTCGAACCGCAGACATTGAAATTCGCTGTGGGGATTTCTTTGCGTTGACGGCGGCGGATGTGGCGGATTGCGCGACGCTGTATGACCGCGCTGCGTTGATCGCCTTGCCTGCGCCGATGCGCGAGCGGTACGTGGCCCATCTGCAGGGCATCTTGCCGGACTGCGTCGGGCTGTTGATTACGCTCGATTACAACCAGGACGAAATGCCTGGACCGCCGTTCTCCGTTGGGCATGACGAGGTACAGCGGTTGCTGGGTGCAGCTTGGCAATTGGAGATCTTGCAGGAACAGGATGTGCTGGGAGAGAGCTGGAAGTTCTTGCAGGCGGGAGTGAAACGTCTGGAGGAGCGGGTGTATCTCATATCCCGTCTCTGATGAGGACCTTTGCTCGCAACGCCTGACCAGCAGCAAAAAAAAGCCCGCATCGCTGCGGGCTTTCGTTTGAGGCTCTGGCTGTCAGCCGCGGCGACGCAGCGCGTCGATACGTTCTTCCAGCGGCGGGTGGCTCATGAACATGCGAGCCAGGCCCTGCTTGACGCCACCGTTGATGCCAAAGGCATTCAGGGTATCGGGCATGTGCACCGGCAGGCCTTGCTCGGCGCGCAGGCGCTGCAGGGCGCCAATCATGGCGCTGGTGCCTGCCAGGCGTGCACCGGCGTCGTCGGCGCGGAATTCGCGTTTGCGCGAGAACCACATGACGATGGCGCTGGCGAGGATGCCCAGGACCAGCTCGGCGAAGATGGTCGCCACGTAGTAGGCGATACCCTGGCCTTCTTCGTTCTTGAAGATCACTTTGTCGACGAAGTTGCCGATGATACGGGCGAAGAACATCACGAAGGTGTTCACCACGCCCTGGATCAGCGCGAGGGTCACCATGTCGCCGTTGGCAACGTGGCCGATCTCGTGGGCCAGCACGGCCTTGACTTCATCGGGCGAGAACCGCTCGAGCAGGCCCTGGCTGACGGCGACCAGTGCGTCGTTCTTGTTCCAGCCGGTGGCGAAGGCGTTGGCCTCGTAGGCTGGGAAGATCCCGACTTCCGGCATCTTGATCCCGGCTTCACGGGACAGCTGCTCGACGGTTTGCAGCAGCCATTGTTCGTGGCGAGTGCGCGGCTGGCTGATGATCTGGGTGCTGGTGCTCATCTTCGCCATCCACTTGGAGATGAACAGCGAGAACAGGGAACCGGCGAAACCGAACACCGCACAGAAGATCAGCAGCTGATTGAGGTTGAGATCAACCCCGTTGGCCGCCATGAACCCGTTGAAGCCGAAAAGGCTCAGGGTGATGCTGGCAATCAGCACGACCGCCAGGTTAGTGGCCAAGAACAGCAGGATGCGCATCATGGTGGTGGAAATCTCCTCATGCTAAAGATGTAGCGTTATGCGGGGTATATAAGGTGCTGCCTCAGGCTATTCAACTCGCCTACTATTTCAAACTGTGTCCTACAGGCGTCCTAAATGTTTGAAAGACTTTTCCGAAAGTGACTGCGGAAAAAGGAATGCGGCGCCGCTGCCCTGTGAACGTTGGCCCTGGCCGAACATCCGTTCTGCAGCTCTCAGTGTAGAAGGGCTGCCGAAGCTGGCGGAACGGATATGTTGCTGAATCAAACAGCGTGCGAGCGAGGCCGCTCGCACGCGCTCCGGGTTACTGGCGGTAGGACTTGAGGAAGTTGCCGATGCGGCCAATGGCCTGGTCCAGGTCATCGACCCGCGGCAGCGTCACGACGCGGAAATGATCCGGCCATGGCCAGTTGAACGCCGTACCCTGAACGACCAGCAGCTTCTCGGACAGCAGCAGGTCGAGGACGAACTTTTCATCGTTATGGATCGGACAGACCTTCGGGTCGATCCGCGGGAACGCATACAAGGCGCCCATTGGCTTGACGCAGCTGACGCCAGGAATGTCGTTGAGCAATTCCCAGGTGCGATTGCGCTGTTCCAGCAACCTGCCCTGGGGCAGGACGAGGTCGTTGATGCTCTGGTAGCCACCCAGCGCCGTCTGGATCGCGTGCTGGCTCGGCACGTTGGCGCACAAGCGCATGTTGGCCAGCATGTCGATGCCTTCGATGTAGCTCTGGGCGTGATGCTTGGGACCGGAGATGGCGATCCAGCCGGAGCGGAAGCCGGCGACGCGATAGGACTTGGACAAGCCGTTGAAGGTCAGGCACAACAGGTCCGGCGCCAGGGAGGCGGTGCACACGTGCACGGCGTCGTCGTACAGGATCTTGTCGTAGATCTCGTCGGAGAACACCACCAGGTTGTGCTGGCGGGCCAGTTCGAGCATACCCAGCAGCACCTCTCGGGAATACACGGCGCCGGTTGGGTTGTTCGGGTTGATGATCACCAGCGCCTTGGTGTTTGGCGTGATCTTGGCCTTGATGTCCGCCAGGTCAGGGAACCAGTTCGCCTGCTCGTCGCACAGGTAATGCACCGGGTTACCGCCGGACAGGCTCACGGCGGCGGTCCACAACGGGTAGTCCGGAGCGGGCACCAGCACTTCGTCGCCGTTGTTGAGCAGGGCCTGCATGGACATGACGATCAGCTCGGATACGCCGTTGCCCAGGTAGATATCCTCGATGCCGATGCCTTCGACCTGCTTTTGCTGGTAGTACTGCATCACCGCCTTGCGCGCGCTGAACAAGCCCTTGGAATCGCTGTAGCCCTGGGCGGTCGGCAGGTTGCGGATGACGTCCTGGAGGATCTCATCGGGCGCTTCGAAACCAAAGGGCGCCGGGTTGCCGATGTTCAGCTTGAGGATGCGGTGGCCTTCCTCTTCCAGGCGCTTGGCGTGCTTGAGCACCGGGCCGCGAATGTCGTAGCAGACGTTGGCGAGCTTGTTCGATTTGCTGACCTGCATGGCGATGTGTTCCCGAAAATGAACGATCCAGGCGGCGTATGAACTACCGTACTGGGGATCCTGCGTCTGTGCCCAGGCCTGACGCGATAGATGCGCCACAATCCGTTTGAATGCGCATGGCGTGACTGCCAGACTGGCATCTGACGAGGCGCAATCATACGTGCCGCCCGATCTGCGGAAAAGCGTCGGATCGGGCTTTTTCAATTGCCGAGGTAGGACGATGGAAAAGTTGGAAAAAACCCTTGAAGAATGGCGTGCGATGCTCGACCCGGAGCAGTACAACGTCTGCCGGTTGAAAGGCACCGAGCGGCCGTTCTCCGGTAAATACAACGACACCAAGATCGACGGTGTGTACCACTGCATTTGCTGCAAGGAACCGCTGTTCGATTCGCAGACCAAGTTTGATTCCGGCTGCGGCTGGCCGAGCTTTTACGCGCCGCTCGAAGGCAGCGCAGTGGTGGAGGTGCGCGATGTCAGCCACGGCATGATCCGCACCGAAGTGGTCTGCGCCAAGTGCGATGCGCACCTGGGCCACGTCTTTCCGGATGGTCCGCCGCCGACCGGCCTGCGTTACTGCATCAACTCGGTGTGCCTGGATCTCGTGCCACGCGAGTAAAAATGGCTCAATCCTTCGCCATGAGGTCATTGGCAGGGATTGGAGCAATTAAATTGCACACAATTTAATTGCTCGCTATCTTCCTGCTTCCCACTTCTATCTGGAGCCACCCCATGACCGACAACCTGTTGAGCATCCCTTGCACGACCATCAAGGGCGAACAAAAGACCCTTGCCGATTTCGCCGGCAAGGCGGTACTGGTGGTCAATACCGCCAGCCAGTGCGGCTTCACCCCGCAGTACAAGGGCCTTGAGACGTTGTGGCAGTCCTACAAGGACCAAGGGCTGGTGGTGCTGGGCTTTCCTTGCAACCAATTCGGCAAGCAGGAACCAGGTAATGAGGGGGCGATTTCCGAATTTTGCGAGCTCAACTTCGGCGTTAGTTTCCCGCTGTTCAAGAAGGTCGAAGTCAACGGTGCCAACGCCCATCCGCTGTTCGTCCAGCTCAAGCAGCGGGCGCCGGGTCTGCTGGGGTCCAAGGGTATCAAGTGGAATTTCACCAAGTTCCTGATTGGCAAGGACGGTCAGGTGGTCAAGCGCTTTGCCCCAACCACCAAGCCCCAGGACCTTACCGCTGAGATCGAAGCCCTGCTCAAATGAACCCGCTGCCAGTCGATTCGCTGAAGCTCGACAACCAGTTGTGCTTCAAACTGTACGCCGCATCGCGGGCAGTGATCCGAAGCTACAAGCCGATGCTTGACCAACTCGGCCTGACCTACCCGCAGTACCTGGCGATGCTGGTGCTGTGGGAATGGCAGGACCACCCGCCGGAGCAACCGACGGTCAAGGCGTTGGGGGAACGTTTGCTGCTCGATTCCGGTACGCTGACGCCGCTGCTCAAGCGTTTGGAGCAGTTGAAGCTGGTCCAGCGCCAGCGCTCGGCCCGTGATGAACGGGAGATGCATCTGAGCCTGGCGGAAGGCGCAAAGGCCCTGCGCGAGCGGGTCGGTCCGCTCAAGGCCCGTCTGCTGTGCGACAGCGGGATCGACCTGGCTCGCGCGGGTGAGCTGCGCGAGGGCCTGGATCATCTGCTGGCGCAGATCAAAGCGCTGACGTAGTGGGCACCCACTGATCCAGCAGTGCCGCCAACTCTTCGCGACGGAACGGCTTGGACAAATAATCGCTCATGCCCGCGGCCCGGCAGCGCTCGCGTTCTTCAGGCATCGCATTGGCGGTCAGGGCGACAATCGGCAGGTTCGGCCAGCGCCCGCTGCGGCGAATCTGCCGGCTGGCTTCGTAGCCGTCCATGACCGGCATGTTGCAGTCCATCAACACCAGGTCGAAGTCCTGCTGTTCGAGCTGGTCCAGGCCTTCGGCGCCGTGGGCCGCGACGACCACTTCGCACCCCAGCTTCACCAGCATGCCCTTCGCCACCAGCTGGTTGACGGGGTTGTCTTCCACCAAAAGCACTCGTCCACGCCGGGAGAGGGCCTGTGCCTCGATTTGTGCGTCATTGATCGTGGTCGCCTCGCTTTGCAGGGAGCGGCGCAGAATCTGATAAAGCGCATGGCGCGCCAAAGGCCGGGCCTGCTGCAGCAAGGGGGCGAGGGCGGCCGCTTCTTCGCTGGGCATGAAGCTGCCGTAGGCGGTGACCAGCAGGATAGGGGCGTCGAAGGTGGGCCGCAGGTTGAACAGGCATTCCGGGCAGTCGGTGATCAGAATGTCCGGATTGAGGCCGAGCAGCCCGTCATCCACCGTGCGCTGTACATAATCCAAGCCCCAGCCGGGCAATAGCATGCCCAACAATTCGGCCAAGCCGCTGCTGGCGGTAGTAATCGCGACGACATTGCCACGCAACGATTCGACGGGAGTCGCAGGGATGTGGCAGGGCAGCGGCAGCTCGGCGCAGAACCGGCTGCCGAAGCCTGTCTCGGAACTGATCGTCAACCGGCCCTGCATGGCTTCGCAGAGGTTGTAGGTCAGTGCCAGTCCCAGCCCGGTGCCGCCAAATTGACGGGTAATGCCTGCTCCGGCCTGAGTGAACGGCTGCAGGATGCGAGCCTGGGCTTCCTGCGGAATGCCGATACCCGTGTCGCAGATTTCAATCCGCACGCCACCTTCGTAATGGCTCAAGCGCACATCCACCCGGCCGAACCGAGTGAACTTCAACGCGTTGGACAGCAGGTTGCTGACGATCTGGCGGACGCGGGTCGGGTCACCCAGTACTTGCGCGGGGAACTGCGGTTCGATCAGGCACGCCAGCTCGACGCTCGGGGCGGCATTTTGGGAAAGCAGGTTGGCCGTGTCTTCGACCAGGGCGCCCAGGTCGAACGGGATGCGCTCGAGCTCCAATTGGCCTGCGTCGAATTTGGACAGGTCGAGGATGTCGTTGAGCAATTCCACCAGTACCTTGCCCGAGTCATGGGCAATCGACAGCTGTTGCTGTTGTTCGGCCGTGAGTGGGCCGTCCAGGGACAGGGCAATCATCCCCAGCAGGCCGTTGAGTGGCGTGCGGATCTCGTGGCTCATGTTGGCCAGGAACGCCGAGCGCGCGTCGGCCATGTCCAGGGCGGTACGCCGGGCAACCTCCAGTTCCTCGTTGGACTGGCTGAGGCGGGCATTGATGGCCTTGAGTTCGGCGGTGCGCGCCGAAACAATGGTTTCCAGTTGCGCCAGGTAGTCGGTGAGGCGGTTTTCAGCCGTGCGCCGCTGCTGGATTTCGGTGGAGATGTTTTCGAACTGCTGGTTGGCGACTGAAACCAGTACGCCGATCTCGTCGTACTGGTGGCCGGAAGGGCACTCCAGCGGACTCTGTTCGCTGCTGCTGGGGTCGCGGCTGCTCAGCTCGCGGATGACCCGCACCAGCGGCTTGGTCAGCATGACGTAGAACAGAGCCAGCAACAGCCCGGTCAGGATCAGGCTGCGGGCGAAACCATTGAGCAAGGTGATTTCGGCCCGGCGCAGGAAGCGACCGCCGAACGAATAGGTGTCGACGTCAAGTCGCAACACACCCAGGGACTCGCTGGGCAAATGACTCAAGTACAGCCGGTCCTCGAACTGGCGTTGGGCGCCGAACAGAAAGTCGCTGATGAACCGGTAGCTGCTTTGCAACTCGGGGCGTTTGACGCTTGCCAGTACGGTGTTGGTGTTATCGATCAGTTCGGCGCCGATGATGGCCGGCGAGCGCAACAGGCCCAGGGCCAGCTCCTGGGCGAGTTCGGCATCGATGTTATAGGCAATGCGCGAGGCCGGGTTGTGGCTGATTTCCAGCAACGAGAGGATTTCCCGGTTGATCGACGCGTCTTCGCTGGCATAATCGATGCCGATCTGCACCAGGCTTAGCAAGGTGCCCAGCACGAAACCCACCAGGACGGTCAGTCGGGCCTGCTTGTACGACAGCCGTTGGGTGAACCTGATGTCCATTGAATGGTGAACCACTTACGTTTCCCTTCGCCGGTCAAGCATAGCTGATCATCTCTGAATGTCGGTGTGGCCGGTGTGTAGTGTTTGAACAGACCCGCCATTGGCGTCGTCGTTTCGTCGCTGAAGCGTCATCATTACCGTGAACTTGTCCGAGGAGAAGACGTGGACGCCCGATTGAATGCTTTTCTTGAGCGCGCCGATGCGGTGCTGGCCCGTATCGAGCCCCTGTTGCCCGCTCCACGACCCGCCATCGACTGGTCCCGGACTTTGGCTGCCCGCTGGCAACGCGACGGGCGTAGCGGTTTCCTGCTGCCGCTTGAAGTCAGTCTCGATATTCGTTTGTCGGACCTGATCGGCGTGGATCGCCAGGTGGAGCAGTTGGGCCGCAACACCCAACAGTTCATCGATGGCATGCCGGCCAACCATGCGTTGCTCTGGGGTTCGCGTGGCACCGGCAAATCGTCGCTGGTGCGCGCCTTGCTGGCCGAACATGCCGGGCATGGCCTGCGCTTGATCGAGATCGAGCGCGATCACCTGGCCGATCTGCCCCGGGTGGTCGAGCAGGTGGCGAAACTGCCGCAGCGCTTCGTGTTGTTCTGCGATGACCTGTCGTTCGAATCCGGCGAGGGCGAATACCGCGTGCTCAAGAGCGTGCTTGACGGTTCCCTCGAGCAGGCACCGGACAACGTCCTGTTGTATGCCACTTCGAACCGCCGCCATCTGGTGCCTGAAAAGGAAAGCGACAACGAGAACTGGACGCGGGTCGACGGCGAGCTTCACCCCAGCGAAGCCGTGGAAGACAAGATCGCTTTGTCCGACCGTTTCGGGCTGTGGTTGTCGTTCTATCCGTTTACCCAGGAACATTTTCTCGACGTGGTGGAGCATTGGATCGGTGTGCTGGCCGCGAAGGCCGGGCTGGCCTGGCAACGTGACGAAGCGCTGGATATACAGGCGGTGCGCTGGGCGACCGGACGCGGCAACCGCAACGGGCGTTGCGCCTATCAGTTTGCCCGCTATTGGGTGGGCCTCAAGCTTCTGGAGCACAAGGCATGATCGATTTGACGAGCACCGGGGAAGGCCTCGAAGGCTACGGGCTGTTATCGGCACAATTGCAATCGCTGCTGGCGGATGAGCGCGATTTCATTGCCAATGCCGCGCAATTCTCGGCGTTCCTGTTCAGTCAGTTGGACGATCTGAATTGGGCTGGTTTTTACCTCAATCGTAATGACGAATTGGTGCTGGGCCCGTTCCAGGGCCAGATTGCCTGCGTGCGGATCCCGTTTGGCCGTGGCGTGTGCGGTACTGCCGCGGCGACCCGCCAGACCCAGCGCGTGGACGATGTCCATGCATTCGCCGGGCACATCGCCTGCGACAGCGCATCGAACAGCGAATTGGTGGTGCCGCTGGTCAAGGACGGGCGCCTGATCGGCGTGCTGGACCTGGACAGTCCGAAACTGGCGCGCTTTACCGAGCATGACCAGGCCGGCATTGAACAATTGGCCGCGATATTCCTGCGCTTGACCGATTGCTGATCACGCTTTCAATCCTGCCTTGGCCAACAGATTGTCCGGGTCGATTTCATCGATCTGGCGCGGGTCGAGAAATGCCTCGGCGTAGTGCAGGTAGATCCGCTCGTCGATGAACAGCCCGAACAGCTCGGGATCGATATGGGCATCGCGGCACATCGTGGCCATGATGCCCAAGGCTTCACTCAGCTTCTTGGCTTTCTTGTAGGGCCGATCGGCTGCCGTCAGCGCTTCGAAAATATCGGCGATGGCCATCATTCGAGCCGGCAGGCTCATCTGCTCGCGCTTGAGTCGCTTGGGATAGCCGGTGCCGTCCATCTTCTCGTGGTGCCCCCCGGCGATTTCCGCGACATTTTCCAGGTGGCTGGGGAAGGGCAACTGGCTGAGCATCAGGATCGTCTGGACCATGTGATGGTTGATCACGTAGCGCTCCTCGCGAGTCAGCGTGCCGCGGGTAATGCTGAGGTTATAGAGTTCGCCGCGGTTGTATTTCCAGGTCGGCACATCGAGTTGGAAACCCCACGGATTGTCGGCTGGAATCAGCTCGGCCGGATGCCGTTCGAACAGATGTTCGGGCTTGTCCGCCAGCAGCGGTTCAGCGACGGGCAGCGTCGGCGCCGGCACGCGGGCCTGGCGCCGATTTTCCTCCCAGGACACGCCCAGGTGATCATCCAGGGTTCGGGTCCAGGTGCGTTTGGCGATGCGTTGCAGGCGTTGCAAGTCGGTGTCCGCCATGGCTTCGGAGCCCAGGTTGCAGCGTGCAACGAAGGCGAAGTCATCATCGATGGCGGCTAGCGCGGTGTCACGTCGTTGGGCCAGGAGCGCCGCTTCGCCACCGGTTGCCAGGGCCTGCCAATAGTCGACCCAGGCGTCGCGCTTGAGGACTTCGAAGCGGGTGCGAATTTCGTGGATACGATCGTTCAAGGTTTCCAGCTTGGTGGCTTTGTCCACCACGTACTCGGGCGTGGTGACCTTGCCACAGTCATGCAACCAGGCTGCGATGTGCAGCGCCTCCCATTCATCTTCCGTCGGCTTGTAGCCTTCGAACGCAGGTGCCTGGCTGGCGGCAGCCGCCTGGGCGAGCATGAGCGTCAGGGCCGGTACTCGCTGGCAATGGCCGCCGGTGTAGGGGCTTTTGGCATCGATCGCACCGGCGAGCAATTGGATGAACGAGTCCAGCAATTGCTTTTGCCTGGCTTGCAGGCGCTGGCTTTCGATGCTCACCGTTGCGGTGCCCGAGACCGCCTGCAAGAAAGCGATGCGGTCTGGCTGGAGCTTTTCCAGGTCGGCTTCGGTGCCGGTGTCAGTGATCAATAGCACTAACGCGCCGACGGTTTCCTGATGACGGTTGCACAGGCGTATGCCGATCAAGTGCACGCGGGGGGCGTCCAGTGCCAACAGGACACTACGCAAATCGGCGGCCTGCT
This sequence comes from Pseudomonas marvdashtae, assembly GCF_014268655.2. Taxonomy (NCBI): domain Bacteria; kingdom Pseudomonadati; phylum Pseudomonadota; class Gammaproteobacteria; order Pseudomonadales; family Pseudomonadaceae; genus Pseudomonas; species Pseudomonas marvdashtae. The sequence goes on along the minus strand of NZ_JABWQX020000001.1, from coordinate 3,906,380 downwards.
CGAAGCCCAAGGACGACACCAGGGTTTGCGTGGCGCCCAGTTCCCGGAACCACTGCGGGCTGTCCGAGGCGTCCAGTGCATAACCTTGTAGCGCGAAGGCCTGGAGATCCCGAGGCGTTCCGTTGATGACCAGTCCGTACGGCTTGATCTGCTCGCCGTCGTTTTCGCGCAGGTAGATCAGGCCGGCCTGGGCCTGGGCGATTTTCACAGTCTCGAACAGCATCCGCTCCAGCAGTGGGGCGAAACGGGTTTCGGCGCGCAGGCTGGCGGTGATCTCGAAAAAACTCGCCAGGGTTTCTTTCATGCGGGCCATCGAAACGCCCAGTTGATCCACCTCCAGCACAGGGGAGCGACGGGACACCGGGTAACTGAAATTAAAGCTGCGGATGGCGTCGGCTTCCCTTACCAACCCACGCAACGGCTTGACCAGAATTCGCGATGTCAGCCAGCCCAAAGGCAGGCACAACAGCAAGGTGGCAAGGGTAATCAGCGCGCCTTGCCAGCGCAGGCGATAGGCATCGGCCAGCAACTCGTCCTCCGGCACCAGCAGAGCCAGTTGCAGCCCCTCTGGCCCACCCTCCTGAATGTGGCTGCGGGAGACAATCCACTGGCGCCCGGCCGCCTCCAGGCGTGGCATGTCACTGTCATTGTCGAGGGCGGCGGCGATGGCCGGGTGCAAGTCACGCGCCTTGATCAGATGGGCCGACTGGCTGTCAGTGACCAGTCGCTCGCTGTCGGGGTAGCCCACGGCGTTGCCTTGAGGGTCGATCAGGGCGATCTCGGTGCCGGTCGTTACCTTGTGCTTGGCCAGCGTCTGGGACAACGCGGCCAGGGTCAGGTCAGCGCCGATGACTGCTCGCTCGCCGCTGCGTCGGGCGAGGGTCGTGCCGATATTACGGCTGGAAAAAAACACGTAGGGTTCGGTGGTGATCTGCTCCGTGGTGTCCATTGCGCTGCGAAACCAGCCCCGGCTGCGCGGATCGTAGTCTTCACCGAGGTGATCCTGGCGGCCGATCAATGTCAATGCCTGATCATAGAACGCCGACTGGGAGTGAACCGAACCTGCGTCGTCTGCGCGCTCGACGGTCCACACCTCGTAGAGCGCGTCGGCCGGAGCCTTCAGGGCGTTTTTAGAGGCTTCGGTGCGTAAAGATCGAACCATCAGGAAATTGCCATCGCGATCGCCCAGATAGAGCGATGCCAGGTTCGGATTGTCCCGCAGAGCCTGGCTGAAAGGGCCGAGCAGGGCCAGTCGTTGCGACATCTGGGGCATGCGTGTTGCTGGATAATCGGCCAGCAGGCCGAGCAAATGGCGGATCGGCTCGTAAGTGTCGTACAGGTCCAGGCGCACCGTCTGTTCGATTCGATTGAACAGCTTTTCACTGCTGGACAGGATGATCTGGGTGGTCTGTCGATAATTGAAGACGCCCAATACCACGCCGGTCAGCAGCAGGAGCAGCGTGAACATCACGCTGATATGGACGTGCAGGGGAAACCTGCGTTTTTCCGGACGCGGTGCGCTGGGCATTTCCGTCACTCCAAGTGTTGGGGGAGATCGCCCCCTGCTACGCACTGCTGAGCGAACAGCATAGTAAACACTGGGTTATTTTGCCTTGGCGATCGCTGCTTCCAGGCTGTGGCCCAGTTCAATCATCGCCTGGCTCAGCGCATTGATGCAGCCATCGATTCGTTCGGGGGGCTGTGCTTGATGGCAGGCCTGTTCCAACGCCTCGCACAGTTGAATCAGCGCAGTGGCCTGCACGATACGGGCGACACCTTTTATCTTGTGCGCCGTCTCGGTAATCGCCTGCCGGTTTGCGCCGCGGGCGACGTCAAGCAGTTCCTGACGGTCAGCGCGGTTGCTGCTGAGCAGTTCTGCCAGCAGGCGGTGGGTGGAGACCGGGTCGCCGCCGGTCAGCGTGTGCAGGCTTTGCAAGTTGAAAGCTCGGGAAGCATTGAGGGGTTTGATGGCGTTCATCCATTGATTAAGTGCGCTCAGACTGATCGGTTTGAACAGGCAGTCGTCCATGCCGGCATCCTTGCATCGCTGTTTTTCCTCGGGCTGCGCGTTGGCGGTAAATCCCAGGATGGTGCAAGGCGGCTGTTGCTGTGCGGCTTCGTGTCGGCGAACCGCCCGGGCCAGTTCGTAGCCGCTCATGATGGGCATGTTGCAGTCGGCGATGATCAGGTCGAAATCCCCGTCAAGCCATGCCTTGAGACCTTGCTCGCCGTCGTGGCTGACATGGTGGGGATGACCCAGATAATTCAGCTGCTGGGACATCAGCAGCCGATTGGCCGGATGGTCGTCCACGACCAGGACGTTCAGCGTGCACCTCGCTGTTTCAGTCACAGGCGTAACCGGAACGCTGGCCTCTGCCTTCGGCAGGATGGTGAGCGGCAAGGAAATCCGCACCTGGGTTCCAAGGCCCGGCTGGCTGTTCATGTGCAGTTCTCCACCCATGGCCTCGCACAAGTGACGGCTGATTACCAGGCCAAGCCCCGCGCCCTTGCGGGCCATCCGGCTGCCGTTATCGGCTTGGGCAAACGGCTCGAACAGGCGCCCGAGGTCTGCCGGACTGATGCCGATGCCGCTGTCGCTGACTTCCATCTGCAATTGCAGCGTCTTGTCCCGGGCGGCCTGGGACAGCTTCACGCTGACCTTCACTTCGCCTTGCTCGGTAAATTTCAGGGCGTTGCTGATCAGGTTTGAAAGCACCTGCTTGAAGCGCAGTGGGTCCATTCGCACGTCCGGGTTGATTCCAGCAGGCTCGAATTGCAAGGACAATCCAATGTTCTTTTGCCGGGCCAACCCTTCGAAAACCCGCATCACCGATTGCACCAGGGCCTTCAGGTCAACCCGTTCGGGCGCCAGGCTCAGATGGCCTGTTTCGATGCGGGCGATGTCGAGGATATCGCCTATCAGCTCCAACATGCCGGACGCCGACTCGTACGCAACCTCAATCGCCGAGCGGTCAACGTGGCCCTTGTCGGCGTGTTTGAGGGCCAGTTCAAGCATGCCGATCACTGCGTTCATGGGCGTACGGATTTCATGGCTCATGGTCGCGAGGAAAGTACTCTTGGCCCGGTTGGCGTCGTCGGCCTGTTCTTTGGCGGAGCGCAGTTGCTCGACGAGCTGGCGCCGTTCGCTGATATCAATCCAGCCGCCGATGATCCCTTGCACCTGTGCCGCAGAGTTACGGTACGGAAGGATCCAGTGATAGATCGTCAGCTTCCGGTTGCCAATGTGCAGTGGCCGGTCGGTGATCAACGCGGTGCCTTCAGCCATGACGCGTTGATAGTCCGCCTGGTATTCCCGGGCTTCGAAAGCATTGCTCATGGCACCGGGCATGATGCTCTTGCCGATGACCTCCTCACGCTTCGCGTTGAACGTTTCCAAGTAACTGTCGTTGCAGCTTTGCAGCACTCCCTCGCGGTCTCGCACATAGATCGGATGGGGTGTGCCGTTGAGCAGGGCGTGCATGAACTCGAGTTGGTCATTGAGCGCCAGTTCTGCCCGCTGGCGTTGCCTGATCTGTCGTTGCATGTAGCCGTTCCATGCCAGGGAAAGCAGCAATAACAGGCCGACGCCGGCGACGATCTGGAAAAACAGGCGGTTATAGGCGCGCCAAGTGTGTTCCGAGGCCGAGACGTAGCCGCGCCAGCGGTTGTTGATCACGCCCAGTTCGTCGGGATCGATGCTGGTCAAGGCCTTGTCAAGAATGGAGCTCAGCTCCGTGGCGGTTCTTGCGGTGGCCAGCGAGAACATGGCCTGCTGAGTCCCCACGGTGCTGCTGATTTGCAACTTGTCTTTGAGCGAGTGGGACGAGATGAAGTAGTTGGCCATGACCAGCGAGTTCACGCCTCCGTCGGCCTGGCCTTGGGCGATCATTTCAGCGGCGTGCAAGGAACCGACGGTTTCGATTATTTTGATGCTCGGGTACTGGTTGCGTAGAAACTCTATGATCGGATTGCTTTTGGCGATTGCCAGGCTTTTGTCTCCGAACTGGTCGAGGGTGGTGGGTGTATCGGAGTGTTTACGGGTCAGCAGCACGAATGAGCTATCGAGGTAAGGGCGGCTTAACTTCATCTGTTGTTGCCGTTCGCTGCTGGGTAAAAGTGCCGCAATCACGTCGGCCTGGCCTTCCAGGACCGCGGCAATCATGTCGTTGTCGTTCTGGTGGCGTTGGACGTCCAGGCGCATGCCGGTACGCAACCGGATCAGCTCCAGCAGGTCGGCGCTGATCCCGCGAAAATCGCCGTCCGAATCAAAGAAGGTGAACGGGGCCGCGGTTTCGTTCACCGCCACTCGAACCATCGGATGCCTTGCCAGCCAGCGTTCTTCCCGGTCGGTCAGTTGTATCTTGTGCTCCGTGAGGTACAGGTCGCTGCCGGCACTCCAACGCTTGGCGATAGCCGCTTGCTCGGCGATGGAGATCTGGTTCAGCGTGGCGTTGATGACCTCCAGCAACCGGGTATCGTTGCGTCGCACCGCGAACCCGAATCCGTAGGATTCATGTTTGCCGAAGCTGGCCATGCGGATGTTGCTCAAGTAACCCTTGCTGATCATGTAGTGGGTGGAAATGGTATCGCCGAGAAACACATCGGCTTGGCCGAAGGCGACGGCGTTGATAGCGTTCTGGTAGGAGGGGTACGTGGTGATAAGTGCCTTGGGGTACAGCTTTTCGATCTCACGGGGCGGCAGGTAGTGGTAGACCATGCTCAGCCGCAGCCCGTCCAGATTATCGGTCAGGGGGCGGTTTTCGTTCGTCCGAGTGACCAGGACAGGTTGATCCACGGCATAGGGAGCCGATAGAGCAATGCCCGGGTTTCGGGCTTCGAAGCCGTTTGCGGTGCCGAGCAGGTCTATCTGCCCGCTCTCGAGCGCGGCAATGGCTGCTTCGCGGGAATCGAAGCGCAGGACTTTCATGGGCAGGCCGGTGGTCTTGGCGATGATTCCGGCATAATCGGCGGTCATGCCTTCGTAATCGCGACCGCTGCTGGATAGATCGAAGGGCGGATAATCCGGCGCAGAGGTCCCCAGGACCAGTTCCTGACGGCCTTGCAGCCAGGCACGTTGGGTCTCATCAAGCTTGATTTCGAGATGATCGGCGCTCGCACGGCTCAGCAGGGCGTAGTGCTCAGGCACATTCGGCGCAGCCACGAGAAACACCGCATAAAGCCCTGAACTTAACAGCAGCAGGTACTTGCCAATGCATTTGAACATCCTGTTATTTCTCACACCAGTGCGTTGCGCTTTGCCATTTCGATCAAATCTACCAGCGACTTCACTTTGAGTTTCTGCATGAGCCGTTTTTTATAGGTGCTGACCGTTTTATTACTTAGGAACATGCCTTTGGCTATTTCCTTGTTGGTGCGGCCCTGGGCAAAAAGTTGTAATACCATCAACTCTCGGTCGTTGACGCTTTTGAAAAGATCCAGCTCGACACTGCGCGGATCATCGTCACGTACGGGGGTGAGCGCTTGACTGGGAAAGTAGTTGTAACCGGACAGTACGGCTTTGATTGCGCTGACAAGTTCACTGAGGTCTTCTTGTTTGCAAACATAACCGGATGCGCCGGACTGCATGCATCGAATACCGAAGAGCGTGGGGGACTGTGCTGTCAGCACCAGCGTCTTGAGCGGAGTGCTCATGGCATTGAAGCGAGAAAGTATTTCCAGTCCGTCAAGTTTGGGGATGCTGATGTCCAGGATGACCAGGTCCGGCATGCACTCACGCACCATTTGCATCGCGTCGACGCCATTATCGGTTTCCCCTACGACTTTATAGCCTTCATGCTCGAGGAGCATTCGAACGGCGAGGCGGATGACCGGATGATCGTCGACAATGAAAACGGAGTTCATGAATAAAGTCCCCTACGAGCTTAAATAAAGCGCGCACCTTAGCCCAGTTAAGGTCAAGTCGCGCGAGGAGACGGGCAGGCATCATCAATTTCAGAAGTTTCCTACAAAAAAAGAGGCGAGGTACCACGATGTATTTAATTGGTTGGTAGGCAAGTGGCGTGAGGAGGGGGTGTTTTATGTTCAGTTGAGGGTGGGTTTAGTTCTAATAATTAATCAGGTAGTTAATTAGGGCTATCGTCGTCGGTTGACAGGCGAAGACCTGCAACCGACTCCCGTTCGCTCAGGAGGCGGTTGCTGGATGAGGTTGCCTCATTGACGCGTGCGACCGGTCATTTCCTGGGCCATTTCGCTGGCGTAGCTGTCGGTCATGCCGGCGATAAAATCGATCATCCGCAGGAATGCGTTGTGCAGCGAGCCGTCAGGATCGGGTGCGTTATTGCCGAGAAGGTCAAGGATGCGCCGGTTCTTGAACGAAGGGGTACGGCCGCCGTGTTGTTCCAGGGCAGCTCCGCAGAATCCATTGAGCAAGATCTCCAGCGTGGTGTAGGCGCCGATTTCATTCAGGGTCTTTCGCTTGTCCTGGAATATCTTCTTGCGGGCCATGTCCTTGGCATTCAATACGCAGCGCTTGGCTGGACCGTGCATGTGTTCCACCAGGTCTCCCTGCAGCGTGCCCGCCAGCAGGGCGTCCTGCTGCTCGACGAATGCCCGGGCGGCAGCGTTGGTGAGGTGTTCGATGGCCTTGCCACGCAGGATCGCCAGTTTTCTGCGCCGCGAATCCTGCGGCCCGAGCTGGCGATAGGTTTCTGGCAAGTCGTCTCCGACCAGGTCCAGGAGCAGCGATTCCACCTGCGGGTATTCCAGCAGGTCCATCTCGACGCCATCCTCCAGGTCGATCAGCGCATAGCAGATGTCATCGGCCGCTTCCATCAGGTAGACCAGCGGATGCCTCGCCCAGCGCTGGTCCTCGAGTTGCGGCAGGCCGAGCTTATGGGCAATTTGTTCCAGCAGCGGCAGCTCACTCTGGTAACAGCCGAACTTGTGTTTCTTGTAGCCCAGGGAGTCGGCGTGACGAGCAGTCCACGGGTATTTCAGGTAGGTACCCAGGGTCGCGTAGGTCAGCCGTGTGCCACCGTCGAACTGATGGTATTCGAGCTGTGTGAGTACCCGGAACCCCTGGGCATTGCCTTCGAAATTAAGGAAATCGTTGCGCTCGGCATCGCTCATGGCGTCAAGCCAACCACGTCCCGCCGCTTGTTGAAACCAGTAGCGGATCGCGTCCTCGCCGGAATGGCCGAACGGTGGGTTCCCGATGTCATGGGCCAGGCAAGCCGATTGGACCACCATGCCCAAGTCACTTGGCTCGCACCAGTCGGGCAGGGCGCTGCGGATGGTTTCCCCGACACGCATGCCCAGGGACCGTCCCACGCAACTGACTTCCAGCGAATGGGTCAAGCGTGTGTGGATATGGTCGTTGCTGGACACCGGGTGCACTTGCGTCTTGCGCCCAAGGCGACGGAAGGCTCCGGAGAAGATGATGCGGTCGTGGTCTTTGTGAAATGGGCTGCGACCCAGTTCTTCCGGGCTATGCAGCGTTTTTCCCAAGCGTTCGCGAGTCAGCAGGGTGTGCCAATCCAAGGCCGGTGCTCCGTTTGATGAGTCGATGCCTTAGCTTCCCGGTTCGAGCGGTGTCCCGCAAGGCCCCAGAGCCGCGATCAGTTGTGCCTGGGTGTTGCGTCCACCGCCGGATCGGGTCATTCCCGGGCTTGAAGGTGTCAGGGTTTGCGCGCGCTCTTGGCCAGCTTGATCAGCGGAAGCACTGCCGTTGCCAGCCGGACCAGGCGCGACAAGCCGCCAGAACGCCCGCTTCGGGTTCGCTTGCCTCCAAGGAAACCGAGCAAGGAAACCGCAGCTACGCCCCAAAGGGACGCGTGCTTGAGGCCGAAGCCCTCATGCCAACTTTTCGTGAAGCCGCGTACCCGTTGCAGTGGATGCAGCAGTTGGCGCGTTTCCTGGCGGATTTCCTGGCGGTGCATTTCCATGCGCAGGCGCACCAGCGCCTTGCGCATTTCCTGTCGGGTACGGGCTTGGGGAATATCAGGCAGGCTCATGGCAACAGGCGCTCCCGGTCGTTGGCCAATTCTTCCAGGGTGGCATGGAAAGGGGAGGACTCATCGTAGATCGCTGCCTTGAGTCGAAGCCCACAAAACAACGCCGCCAACAGATAGAACAGGCACAGGCCGATAATCCCCGCCAGGCGATAGGTGTCCCATACCAGGATCAGCACCAGCGCCGACAGCCCAACCAACAGCAGCAAACCAAAAACCAGTGCAAGACCTGCAAACAACAGCAGGCTGACGGTACGCGCCTTCTGTTCCTGCAGTTCAATGCCGAACAATTCGACATGGCTGTGCAGCAACCCGAGGAATGCCGCGCCCAGGCGACGCGCTGTGGGTCTTGTGCCCGATTCGGGCGAGCCGGATTCGTCGATGCCCATCATCAGCGCCGAGTCGCCAGCAGTCCGATCAAGAAGCCCACGCCCGCCGCGATGCCGACCGATTGCCAAGGATTGGCCTGTACGTATTCTTCGGTGGCGATGACCGCCGCCTGGCCGCGCTCACGCACAGAGTCTTCGGTCAACTTGAGGGTGTCGCGGGCACGCAACAGGGTTTCGTGGATCTGGCTGCGCAATTCGTCAGCCTGATCGCCCGCCAAGGTCGCGGTGTGATCGAGCAATCGTTCTGTGTCCTGGACCAGCGTCTGGAAATCTTCCATCAGGGTTTCTTGAGCAGTCTTTGCCTGGGTTCTGGCCATGGGTGCATCTCCGTAAGTGACGTCTGAAGCGTTCGAGTATGAGCCTTGCCGGAAGGTTCAGTGAAACTGAGTGGTACATCTTTTGCTCTGGATTCTGCGATGTACTGGTGCGTCCACCCGCGCCAGTGCGCTGAAGCTGGGCGAAAGCCTCTGGAAACCTTAACTCAAATAATCAAAACCCGTGAGCCACCTCGACGCGGTTGCGTCGAGCTACCGGATTTGCGCACCAAAGCGGTTCGTCTGCCTGTGGTAAATCGACGAGCCGTTTCAATTTGGTGCGGTGGTGGCCGGAGCGAACCGCTTTGGTGCTTTTCAACTTCTTCAGGCCTGCCCATACCATGGAAAATATGCAAAGCGCTGTGGACAGTCTCGTCCATAGTTCCAACACGCTGTTCATCCTGCTCGGCGCGGTCATGGTTCTGGCCATGCACGCCGGTTTCGCGTTTCTGGAAGTAGGAACCGTACGACAGAAGAACCAGGTCAACGCCTTGTCGAAAATCCTGAGTGATTTCGCCGTGTCGACCCTCGCCTATTTTTTCATAGGCTATTGGATCTCCTACGGCGTGACCTTCCTGCAACCTGCGGCGGTACTCAGCGCCGACCATGGTTACAGCCTGGTGAAGTTTTTCTTCCTGTTGACGTTCGCTGCCGCGATCCCGGCGATCATTTCCGGAGGAATTGCCGAGCGCGCGCGGTTCGTACCGCAGTTATGCGCGACGGTGCTTATCGTGGCGTTCATCTATCCGTTTTTCGAAGGGATTGTCTGGAACGGTAATTTTGGCCTGCAGGCCTGGCTTCAGGCGCGTTTCGGTGCTGGGTTCCATGATTTCGCCGGCTCCGTGGTGGTCCATGCGATGGGCGGCTGGCTGGCGCTGGCGGCGGTGATTTTGCTCGGGCCGCGTAACGGTCGCTATCGGGAAGGGCGCCTGGTGGCGTTCGCGCCATCGAGTATCCCTTTTCTAGCGTTGGGTTCGTGGATCCTCATTGTTGGCTGGTTCGGCTTCAACGTGATGAGCGCCCAGACCTTGCCAGGCGTGAGTGGGTTGGTGGCCGTCAATTCGTTGATGGCGATGGTCGGAGGGACCGTGGCGGCGTTGATTGTCGGTCGCAACGACCCGGGCTTCCTGCACAACGGTCCGTTGGCCGGTTTGGTGGCGGTCTGCGCCGGTTCCGACCTCATGCATCCGGTAGGCGCATTGGCGACCGGCGCCATCGCCGGCGCTTTGTTCGTCTGGTGTTTCACCGCAGCCCAGGTCAAGTGGAAAATTGACGATGTCCTTGGTGTATGGCCCCTTCATGGGCTGTGCGGTGTCTGGGGCGGAATCGCCTGCGGTATTTTTGGCCAGGATGCCTTGGGCGGCTTGGGTGGGGTCAGCCTCACCAGCCAATTGGTCGGCACGGCGCTTGGCGTGATCGTCGCCCTGGTGGGCGGGTTTGTGGTTTACGGTGCGATCAAGGCAGTACTGGGCTTGCGGCTGACGCAAGAAGAAGAGTACTACGGCGCCGACCTGTCGATTCACAAGATTGGAGCGGTCAGCCAGGACTGAACATTGCGCTACGGTTCCTTGTCCTGATTGCCCGGGTAGAAACCGTGGAGCAGGCCATAGCGCTCGTGTCGGACTTGATCCACATGATGCCGGACCCGCTGCTCCGGCAGCCCGAGCATGATCAGCGCGTGAGAAGCCAGCATCAGGCTCGACTCCAGCAACTCCGGGACCACTTCGGTGGCCCCGGCAGCTTGCAACTCGGCCAGTTGGCTGTCGTCGCGGGTACGCACCAGGATCGGCACCTGCTGATTGACCCGCCGGGCCTCCTTGAGCACGGTCATTGCAATGTCCGTCTTGTCTACCGCGACGACCAGCAATCTTGCGCGACCCAGCCCGACGGCGGCGAGCAGGTCTGCCCGGCGTGAGTCGCCATAGTGCACGCATTTCTCGCCAACCGAGGCTTCGCGGATGATGACCGGGTCGTCATCCAGGGCAACGAACCCCAGTCCCTCCCGGCGTAGAAAACGCCCGATCGACTGTCCTACGCGACCATATCCGCAAATGACCACATGACCTGACAAGCCGGCATTGAGCTCGCTGATCTGGTCCAGCTGCGCTTCTTCGTTGGGCTTGCGATGGAGCCGGGCGGCTATGGCTGGCGCGGCGCGCAGCAATAGCGGCGTCAGCAGCATCGAGCAAAACGTGGCGGCCAATAACAGCCCGCCGATGTCGGCGGGCATGAGGCGGTTCTGTTGCATGAGTGCCATGAGGGCGAAACAGAATTCGCCGCCCTGGGCCAGGGCCAAGCCGCTGCGCCAGGCGGTTTCGCCATCGCTGCCGCGCCACTTCACCAGCGCGGCGACCACGCTGCCCTTGATGATCATCAATCCCAGCGTCAGCCCGAGAATCAGCAGGCCATCCTCGACGAACAGTTGCAAGTCGATCAGCATGCCGATGCTGACGAAGAACAGTCCCAGCAGGATATCGCGGAACGGCCGTATATCGGCCTCGATCTGATGCCGATAATGGCTTTCGCCAAGCAACATGCCGGCGAGGAATGCCCCAAGAGCCGGTGACAGGCCAAGCAGGTGGGTAAGCCATGCGGTCAGCAGCACGATCACCAGGGCCAGCAACACAAAAAGCTCGGCGGACCGGGACGCCGCTACTTCGTGGAACAGCCGTGGCAGCAGCAAGCGGCTGGCCAACAGCAAGCCGCCGAACAGCACCAGGGTCTTGCCCAGCGTCAGGGGCAGCGCCCAATACCAGGCGTGCTCGCTGCTGCCGGCAAACACCGGCACCAGGGTCAGGAGCAGTACCGCGACGACGTCCTGGAACAGCAGCACGCCGATGGCATTCTGGCCGTGACTGGTGAAAATCTCCCCCAGGCTGGTCAGCTCCTTGCTGACGATGGCGGTGGAGGACAAGGCCAGCCCGGCGCCGAGCAACAGTGCCGCCATCGCCGGAGCGCCGCAGCCCACCAGCAGGGCGCCCAGCAGCGCTCCCGAACCCACCACCTGCAGGCTGCCGAGTCCGAACACCACCCGGCGCAATTCGAGCATCTTCGAGAGCGAGAATTCCAGGCCCAGCGAGAACAGCAGGAAGACCACGCCGAGTTCGGCAAGGTCCGGCAGTTCCTCGCTGTCGTTCACCCAGTCCAGCGCGGTCGGGCCGACGGCCAATCCGACGCAGAGATAGCCAAGCACGGGCGGCAGGCGCACTCGCCGGAACAGGGCAATGACCACCAGGGACGAGGCGAGGATGATCAGCAAGTTGGCAAACAAGGGATACTCCGTTTCAGGTGCTGACACTCAGCGTAGAGGAGAAATGAACCGAGCATCGTCGAAAATACTTTTGTGCTCAATGATTTGCGTCAGCGCTTTACCGAAACATTCTGAATCACGGCACCCGTCTCGACGGCTTCACGAGGCAGGCCTAGAATGACCGTCTATCTTTTTTGGGTCTACCTGCCATGCCGCCTGAATGCCAGTTGTTCGGCACCCTGGGATGCCATTTGTGTGAAGTTGCAGAGGCCGAGCTGATGCCCTTCGTTGAACACGGATTGTTGGTGGAGTTGGTGGATATCGCCGAACGCGAGGCGTGGTTCGAAGCTTACGGTTTGCGCATTCCGGTATTACGCAGGGTCGACACTGGCGCGGAGCTGGATTGGCCCTTCGATGCCGATCAGGTCGCCGCCTTCCTGCGTTGATACCTTCCATCCTTTGAGTCACACGCCGCCATTGGCGAAATGAGATTCTTCGGGTACTGTATGCCCATACAGCTATCCGGAGTGCGTGCCTTGGTCAATGTCGAGCAATTGAAAAACAGCGTGAACAGGATGTCCGCGGACGTTGTGCGTGAGGCGGTCCTGGAGTTGCGCCTGGATGGTCTGGTGACCGAAGGGAAGACGCCCTTCAATAAACTGCACTTCAACACCTGTTTCGCCGAGATCGAAGCACTGTTCCAGCGCGCCGGTTATCACAAGCAGCTGGATGTGGTGGGTTACCAGGGGTTGTTGTATGCATTGTACGACCCGGGGCGGTGGGAGGCGGTCGAGGTGCTGCGCTGGCTGAAAGAGTTCACCGAAGCAGCAGCGAGACCGACCCCAATCCGCGCGTGAGCCAATCATTGCTGGGCTGGTTTGCGTGACTATCGGATAATGCCGACCCCGTAAAGGTTAAAGAGTCTTCAATGTCTGGTTCATCGTTTTCCGCGGCTCACCATCAGGCGAGCACGCTGTATTTGCCGCCCGGCGCCTGGCAGACAGTGCTCGATTGTCTCTGCGAGCATTTCAGCGCGATCAGCCGCGAGCAATGGCTGGATCGGATCGCCCGGGGACGAGTATTGGACGAAGAGGGCAGGTCGATTCGTGCCGACTTGCCATACCGTGAAGGGCTGCGCATCCATTACTTTCGGGAAGTCCCCGACGAAAAGCCGATCCCGGTAGTGGAGTCGATTCTCCATGCTGACGAACACTTGGTGGTGGCTGACAAACCGCATTTCCTGCCTGTCACTCCAGCGGGGGAGTACGTTGAGCAGACGTTGTTGCGGCGATTGATTCGTCGGCTGGACAATCCCCATCTGGTGCCCTTGCACCGCATCGATCGCCACACGGCCGGGCTGGTGCTGTTTTCAGCCAATCCGCTGACCCGTTCAGCTTATCAATCGTTATTTCCGACGCGACGGATCGAAAAATACTACCAAGCCATTGCTCCCGCATTGCCTGGATTGGCTTTTCCGCGCGTGCACAAGAGCCGGATGATCAACGGGGAGCCGTTCTTTCGGATGCAAGAAGGGCCGGGCGAGCCCAATACCGAAACGGCCATTGAAGTGCTTGAAAGGAATGGCGACCTGTGGCGCTACGGCCTGTATCCGGTGACCGGCAAGAAACATCAGTTACGGGTTCATATGAACGCGTTGGGGGCGGGCATCTGCAACGATCCCTTCTACCCCGACGTGGTTCGAGATGCCGAGGATGATTATTCCAATCCACTCAAGTTACTGGCGCGTGGGTTGCGTTTCATCGATCCGATCACGGGTGTGGAGCGCTCCTTTGAAAGCGCGATAGCGCTGCGTTGGTAATGGCGCCGCTTTAGGACAGGCAACAAAAAGCCCGCAACAATGCGGGCTTTTCTTCATCTGCCGTGACGTCGAAGATTACAGGTCTTTAACGGTACGAACCTGATCCTTGTTCACGCGAGTCTGCTTGCCATCCAGTTGCTCGAATTCGTAGAAGCCGCTGTCTTCATCGTAATGTGGCGTGTCGACGGCCTGGATTTCGCGACCGTCATTCAAGGTAATCACTGTTGGCGATGCACACCCGGCGAGAGTGGCGAGGCCCAGCGCGAGCATGAAAGTAGCGAGGGTCCGTTGAGTCATGGTGTTTCTCCGAAATGAATTCTTCAAGTTACTGACCTTCAGACGTATACATCGCGAGCAAGTTCCTGGCTAGTGTCAATCTGACACGCCTGCGTGATGGGCGAGGAGCTCCGGTGTGTTGAGATTAGCCAGCCGGGGATCATTGGCGGGGCACTGCAAGGCCACGGCATGCAGCGTGCGCATGATGCGGCCAGGGCTGCGTTCGCCTTCCTGCCACGCCTGTTCAAACGTTGCTGCCAGCGCTACCGGGATGACGCACAGCAGCGGCTCCCAATGTTCGCCATGACGCACCATCAACGGCTTGTCGGGGTGTTGGCTTGCCGTCTCGCGCATGCTGTCGAGCAGGCTTGCATCAATCTGCGGTACGTCGCACGGCAGGACCAGCAGATAAGGATGCCGCGCCACCCTGAGGCCCGCTCGGATGCCAGCCAGTGGGCCGGGAAAATCCCCTTCCTCGTCATGCACCAGCTGATCTGCGTACAGGGCGTAACGTTCCGGGTTGCGGTTGCAGGAGATGATCAGGTCATCGCTCAAGGTCCGGGTCTGCCGATGAAGGTGGGCAATCAACGGTTCTCCGTGCCATTGCAGCAAACCTTTGTCTTGCCCGCCCATCCTTTGCCCGCGCCCGCCCGCCAGGAGCAGGACGGAACAGCAAGGCAGGGGATTGTTCGAGGTCATCGTGTGTCTCCGCACGGGCGAAAAAATCAGGCGCTGTGATATAACACCAGGCTGTTTCCTCTACAACTGGAAGAGCCTATGAAAGCCAAGGCTGATGTACCTTTCGTGCCGCTCAATGTCGCGGTACTGACTGTCAGCGATACGCGTACCCTGGAAACCGACACATCGGGGCAGGTCTTTGTCGACCGGCTCACGGAGGCAGGGCATAACCTCGCGGCGCGGGTGTTGCTAAAAGATGATCTGTACAAGATTCGCGCGCAAGTCGCCACGTGGATTGCCGACGAGGTAGTACAGGTGGTGCTGATCACTGGTGGTACCGGCTTCACCGGTCGTGACAGCACTCCCGAGGCCGTTGCGTGCCTGTTGGACAAACAGGTCGACGGATTCGGCGAATTGTTCCGGCAGATATCCGTGGCGGACATTGGCACCTCAACGGTGCAGTCCCGAGCACTGGCCGGCCTGGCCAACGGTACGCTGGTGTGCTGCCTGCCGGGTTCAACCAATGCGGTGCGCACCGGATGGGACGCAATCCTGGCTGAGCAATTGGATGCGCGGCATCGGCCGTGTAACTTTGTGGCCCATTTGAAACAGGCGGCTCCTTGTGAATCCCGTGGGTAAACCGGGCAAGACTGGGGCCTTGATGGCCGTCGAGGTCGCGTTGGAGCGGTTGCTTGAGATGGCGGCGTCTTCGCCGATCATCCAGCGCGAGCGGGTGCCCCTGGCGCTGGCGCAGGGCCGGGTGCTGGCCGAGGATCTGGTGGCGACGCTCGATCTGCCGCCTTGGCCCAACAGCGCCATGGACGGCTACGCTTTGCGCCTGGCCGACTGGCATGGCGAGGCGCTGGTGGTCAGTCAGCGGATTTTCGCCGGGCAGTCTCCAGACCCCTTGGCCGCGGGTACCTGCGCGCGAATCTTCACCGGGGCGCCCGTTCCGGTCGGCGCCGATTGCGTCGAGATGCAGGAAAACGTCGTGGTCGAAGATGACCAGCGGGTACGGTTCACCCAGCCCCTGGCGAGCGGGCAAAATATCCGTCCCCAAGGGCAGGAAACAACCGTCGGCGAACAGGTTCTGTGCAGCGGTACTCGCCTGGGTCCTATCGAGCTGGGACTCGCGGCATCCTTGGGTTGCGCATCGCTGGAAGTGGTGCGCAAAGTGCGCGTTGCAGTCCTGTCCACGGGCGATGAACTGGTGGAACCTGGCCAGCCCCTGGGGCCGGGGCAGATCTACAACAGCAACCGCGTGCTGCTTTGCGGGTGGCTGCAGCGTCTGGGTTGCGAGGTCGTGGATGCGGGCATCCTGCCTGACGATTTGTCCGCTACTCGCCGGTGCCTGGCCGGGCTGGCAGATGTCGACCTGATCCTTTCCACGGGTGGGGTCTCGGTGGGTGACGCCGACTTCCTGGGCATAGCGTTACGTGAAGAAGGTGAGCTGACGCTGTGGAAGCTCGCCATCAAGCCCGGAAAACCGCTGACATTCGGACATTTCCGTGGCGTACCGGTAATAGGCCTGCCCGGAAATCCCGCTTCTACGCTGGTGACTTTTGCCCTATTGGCTCGGCCATATTTACTGAGACGCCAGGGCGTTCAGTCTGTGGAACCGCTCAAGTTCAAGGTGCCTGCCGGTTTCGTCTGGCCGAAGGCGGGCAGTCGGAGAGAGTACTTGCGAGGCCGTATTGAAAATGGCCGCGCAGTTATTTACCGCAACCAGAGTTCGGGCGTCTTGCGAAGCGCAGCCTGGGCCGACGGGCTGGTCGAGATCCTCGAAGAGCGAACGCTGGTCGAGGGCGATGAAGTGAGCTTTATTCCCTTGAGCGAAGTCTTGGGTTAGCTCTGATTCAACATATTCAGGCCCGAGCAGGTACTCGGGCCGCTACTTGTAATTTTTAGCGCGACAGTAACGTCACCAGTTGGTCGAATCGGTTGTTCGCGACCCAGCCCAGCAATCCGATTACCACTGCCGCCGCACCGGCCATATAGGCAAGTCGGTGTCGAACCGCCTTGACGTCGGTGCGGATTTCATCCATGTCCCTGCGGATGTACTTGAGGTGGGTTTCCAGTTCAACGACGCGCGGTTCCAAATCAGTTCCTCCAGCAGGGTTACTGCAGCTTTTTCCTTCATTTTGCCCATCGGCTCGTTCACCACAGAAGGGTACGAACTGCCGGAGCGATACCTTGTTTTCATGGCTATGCATGGGGCGTTTCTCCCCGGCAAACATGATTTTTCCCGCGATCAAGCGGACCTCTACAGGCCGTGGCATATCCGTCCATGGGCAACACATCCTTCTAAATGAGCGATTTTTTGTTTCAACGTAACCTGATGCCAAGGTGTCTCAATATGACTAGAGGGTCAATTGAACGGATTCGCCAAGACTTGTAAGAAAATTCCTTGAATAAGGAAATCCCTGAGTGAAGCCGTGCGGTTTTTTGTGGCAACGAAAGGCGAACCGTGGGTTTTTTATAAAGATTGAACGAATCCGGGCTTTTTCGGCTGCGCGGGCGGTCTCATTTCCTGAACCTTTCCAATGACGGAGACAACGATGAGCAAAGGCAAGGCGCTATTGATCCTGCACGGTAAGCAGGCGCTCAACGAAGAGGTTCGTGCGGCAGTGATGCTAAAGCGCAAACAAGGCTGGGATCTGGCGGTTCGGCTGACGTGGGAAGCCGGCGATGCCCAGCGATGTGTCGAGGAAGCACTGGACGCAGGTTACACGCAACTGATCGCTGGCGGCGGCGACGGAACCTTGCGCGACATCGCCGAGGCCATCGCCCTGCAGGCTGGTGACGCCAGCCTGGTGTTGCTGCCGCTGGGCACTGCCAATGATTTTTCTCGGGCAGCGGGGATTCCGCTGGACCCGGAGCAGGCCCTTGATCTACTCGATGTCGAGCCCCGGGCGGTTGATCTGGGCGAGGTCGGTGGACGGATCTTCCTCAACATGGCCACCGGCGGTTTCGGCAGCCAGGTCACTGCGAATACTTCCGAGGACCTTAAAAAGGTCCTTGGCGGTGCCGCCTATCTGTTTACCGGCCTTTCACGATTCAGTGAGCTGAGTGCTGCCTATGGCGAGCTGCAGGGGCCCGGTTTTCATTGGCGTGGCGATCTGTTGGCGTTGGGTATAGGCAATGGTCGGCAGGCCGGAGGGGGCCATGTGCTGTGCCCTGAGGCGCTGGCCGACGATGGGTTGCTCGATATAAGCATCCTGCCCGCACCTCAGGAAGTAGTCAGTACCCTCAGGGATCTGTTGTCCGGCGGGCTGGGTATCGACAACATGTTCGTACGGGCGCGCTTGCCATGGGTGGAAATCAAGGTAGCCCAAGGCCTGGATATCAATCTGGATGGCGAACCCTTGGAGGTCGATGAGCTGCGTTTCACAGTGCGGCCCAAGGCGTTGCGCGTGCACTTGCCATCGGATTCGCCTCTATTGGGATCTTCGGGCCTGCTCAGTCGTCCAGGCTGATAATCTGCTCGCGTACCGCAAATAGCACCAGCCCCGCGACATCATGGATTTGCAGGCGCTTCATGATCTGGGCTCGGTGGGTTTCTACGGTCTTGATGCTCAGGCTCAGGCCGTTGGCGATTTCCCGGGTGGATTTGCCGCGAACGATCAACCGCAGGATCTCCAATTGGCGAGCGGTCAGGTTATGGGTCTGGGCTGGATCGGGTTGGTGTTTTTGCACACGGGTCAATGCTTGGTTGATCACGGTATGGGCGATGGCCGGGCTAAGGTAGCGCTCGTTATTGCGCAGGGCATCCAGGGCGTGTTCCAGCTCGGTGGCTGTGGTGTCTTTGAGCAGATAACCATGGGCTCCGGATTCCAGCGCCTGCATGATCAGCGCGGGATCGGTGTGCATGGACAGGATCAACACCTTGCTCTGGGGACGCGCTTGCTTGAGTTGCTGCAAGGCTTGCAGGCCGCTGGTATCTTTCATCGAAATATCCAGCAGCACGATATCCGGTTCGAGCCGCTCCACCAGTTCCAATAGCTGTGCGCCGTCGTTGGCTTCGCCGATGACGGCGTAGCCAGGCAGATCCAGGACAAGGGCACGCACCCCGGCCCGGATCAGCGAGTGGTCATCTACCAAAAGCAAATTACAAGTCAATGGAGAACCTTATTCTTGCTGGCCCGTTCCAGGGTGCGAGGCGCCCAGGGAATGCGAGCTTCGATATGCGTGCCTTTTCCGGCCTCGCTGGTAACCTTGAGGGTGCCGCCCAGTTGTGCGACTCGCTCCGCCATCCCGGCCATGCCGCGTTGCCCTTCGCGGGCGGGATGGGTGGCCGGGACGAATCCCTGGCCGTCATCACTGATCAACAACGTAAGACCCTCGGGCAGGCGTTGCAGGCGTACCAGGAGATTCGTCGCCTGGGCATGGCGCAGGATGTTGGTGACCGCTTCCTGGGTGATGCGGAAGGCGGCGACCGTCATTTCTTCCGGTATGCCGGTCATGCGCTGCTGACAGTCCAGGCTCCAATTCACCGGCGTATTGGCCAGCGTCTTGAGCAGGTGCGCGCGCAGGCTGGCTTCGAGTCCCAGGCTGGTCAGCTGTCTCGGGTTGAGGATGGCCGACACGTCCCGCACTTTATTCAGGGTTTCGTCCAGCGTCTCGCAGAGCACGGAACATTGGCTTTGCAAATCTTCCGGCATGCGGCGTTTGAGCCATTCGCTTTGCAGCTTTGCCGCGGTCAGTAATTGCCCGATGTCGTCGTGCAGTTCGCGGCTGAGTCGATGGCGCTCGTTTTCCTGGACTTCGAGCAGCCGGTCCGCCAGTTCCTGCGGTTGGAACTTGATGGACTTTCGCGACAGTCGATAGTGGATCCAGACACAGGCAAGGGCCGCGACATTCAACGCCAGCAAGCTCAACGGCACGGTAACGGCCGTCAAGTAGGCCAGCAGGCAGCCGAGGGTCGAGCAGATGCACAGCAGCAACGTGAACCGGCGGGCGTTTTCTCGGGAGGGTGGCCAGGATATAAGTGACTTGAAGCTGGCGTACATAGCGGATGGAGCCAATGGATGTTCGCTGCGGGCAGGCCGGTCAGCGCATCTGACGGGCCGGGTCGGGTAAACGTTTCAGGTCGGGGACGGCTTCAGTTGGCGGCGGCTGTTCGAAGCGACTGACGCGAGACATAGTACCACTTCAAATATCGTTGGTCGCGTTCGGCTTGGCGGCTGCAATGCCCAGCGAGCCGGACACCTGATCGCGAGCCGTAACGAGCGGTTTCAGGCTTGTTTCTGAGCGAAGGGGACCACTGCCAAGGAGCGCGGTGGTTGTAATACCTCGCAAGGACTTTGGCCTACCTGAAAAGCAAATGCTTCGATCAGAGAGGTCTGTTCGCTGTTGTCCAGGCCCAGCTTGCCGGTGGTGTGGTCGACCAGTTCCAGTTGCCAGGCCATCAGTGTGAAACAATCTTTCAGCGCGTCCAGCGCTTGATCGTGCAGCTCCATGTGATGTTGCGCATGAGTGAGCAAGCCATGGATGTGCAGCGAAAACTCCGAAACGGCCTCCAACGCCAAGGCATCGGCCTTGTTTGCCAGCTTCAGCAAGGTGCTGAGCATGCAATCAATGGCGTCCTTGTCGTTGTTGATCAATTGCAGGTGGCTCAGGCATTCCTCTGACTTGGCCAAGAGCGTCTCGGCTTCAATCAGGAACTCGGGAAGGCGCTGGCTCCAGTTCTTGCGATCGTTCGGCATGCTTATCTCCACAACATCATGTCAGGCGAAAGTGATCGCGTGTGGCGAACGGCTGGGTCTCATGACCGACAACGAGCGACGGCGCGTCGCCAGCCTCTGCCGCTCGGCCAACGCCGGCTCGCAAACGATTGCACCGGCAAGCTCGGCCGAACGACTGGAAGTCCGATGTCCTACGGTCGCGCACAAGGGCCTGACTCCATTCAGCAATGAGAATGGCGTCACATTAATGGCTATTGGATAGCGGGAATATCAGGTTAGACCTGATTGTGCCTAGGGGAATCCCTTAGGCAGGGGAACTTTGCACGCAAACCGAAGTCGCGCAGCGAGAAAAATTACGGGTAGAGACGGGAAGCCAGTAAAGCATGATGTTAATGTGACATCAATGCCCCTCGCAGCTATTTCATGTCGGGGTCAAGAAACGGCTCATGCAGCCGATAAAGCCTTTACAGGATTCATCCGAACAAGCCCAGGAGTCATCGATGGCCGGCATTCTCGACACAGTAGATCAACGAACCCAACTGGTGGGTGAGAATCGCCTGGAAATTCTCATGTTTCGCCTGGCGGGGCGGCAGTTGTTCGCCATCAACGTTTTCAAGGTCCAGGAAGTGTTGCAGCTGCCGAAGCTGACGTTGATGCCCCAGCGCCATCCGTTCGTCTGTGGCGTGGTCAACCTGCGGGGCCAGACGTTGCCGGTCATCGACCTGTCCCAGGCCATCGGCATGCGTCCGCTGGTGCCGGGACCGAACAGCACCATCATCGTCACCGAGTACAACCGCTCGGTCCAGGCGTTTTTGGTGGGTGGCGTGGACCGCATCGTCAACATGAACTGGGAAGCCATCCTGCCGCCTCCGACCAGCGCCGGCCGAGAGCATTACCTGACGGCCATCAGCAAGGTGGACGACCAGTTGGTGGAGATCATCGACGTGGAAAAAGTCCTCGCCGAAATCGTGCCTTACAACGCCAAGGTGTCCCGGGAGAAACTCGAGGATCCGGTATTGGAGCGCGCCCGCGGTCGTGAAGTATTGCTGGTCGACGACTCCAATGTCGCGCTTTCCCAGTTGCGTGACACCCTGGGCCAGTTGGGCGTGAAGATGCACATCGCCAGCGATGGCCTGAAGGCGTTGAACATGCTCAAGGCGTGGGCGGATACAGGGGAGGTCATGACGGACAAGTTGCTGATGATTTTCACCGACGCGGAAATGCCGGAGATGGATGGCTATCGCCTGACCACCGAAATCCGTAACGACCCGCGCCTACGCGCGCTCTACGTGGTATTGCACACCTCACTGTCCGGCAGCTTCAACGACTCGATGGTGAAGAAGGTCGGCTGTGACAACTTCCTCTCCAAATTCCAGCCGGACAAGCTGGTCGATGTGGTGCGTCAGCGGTTGATGCTCGACCACGGCTGATCGAGGTTTGCTTCGACAGTCGGCTCGTATAAGGTTGCGTTTTTTCGCCACCAGGGAAGTTGACCATGTTGCGGCTGAGCGCGCTGTACCGTTATCCGTTGAAGTCCGGCAAGGGCCAGCTGCTGCAAGGGATTGGCCTGGACAAGCTCGGGCTCGACGGTGATCGGCGCTGGATGCTGGTGGACGAGGCCAGCGGACGGTTCCTGACCCAGCGAGCCGTGGCGAAAATGAGCCAGCTCTCGGCTGTGTGGAACGAGGCGGGTGGTCTGACCCTCAGCGCGCCGGGCCACGGCACCATCGAGGTGCCGCTGCCGTCCGCCGGCGAAGAACAACGGCGCGGCGTGATCATCTGGCGTGACACCTTGCGCGTGCCGGATGCAGGCGACGAGGCGGCGGCCTGGGTCAGCGGATTCATCGGCAATCCCACCCGGTTGGTCCATGTGCCGGTGGAGTTGGCTCGCACCACGGCGGCCGGCTACGGCAAGGACGACGACAAGGTCGCCTTCGCCGATGGATTTCCGCTGCTGCTGATTGGCCAGGCCTCTTTGCAGGATTTATCGAGCAAGGTCGGTCGCCCGCTGGAAATGCTGCGCTTTCGTCCCAACCTGGTGATCGAAGGCAGCGAGGCGTTTGCCGAGGATGGCTGGAAGCGCATTCGCATAGGCGAGGTGGAGTTCCGGGTGGTCAAGCCGTGCTCGCGCTGCATCATGACAACGGTCGATCCGCATACGGGCGAACGTGATCCGAAGCGTGAGCCTTTCGCGACATTGCAGCAGTATCGTTCGACCCCGGATGGCGCGATGTTCGGCCAGAATCTGGTCAACGACGGCGATGGCAGCCTTGAAGTCGGCATGCCGGTCGAAGTGCTGGAATAAAGAACCCTTGAATAAAAATGCCCGTGCCATTGGACACGGGCATTTTTGGTTACGCCGACGCCATTACCTCGTCACAGATGAGTGACGCGTCCGCGCCGTCGGTTCAGCCGCGATATTCACACAGGTAAGCCGTGTCGACGGTCACTTTGAGCTGGAATTTGCTGTTGGCCGGGACGTTGAACTGGCTGCCAGCGGCAAAGGTTTCCCAGTCGGTGCTGTCGGGCAGCTTAACCGTCAGGGCGCCGGAAACGACGTGCATGATTTCCCGCTGGGCGGTGCCGAATTCGTATTCGCCCGGTGCCATGACGCCGATGGTCGCGGGACCTTCGGCAGTGCCGAAGGCGATCGACTTGACGGTGCCGTCGAAGTACTCGTTGACTTTGAACATGGGCGATTCCTCAAGAAAGGGCTGAAAAAGGCCGGCCAGTATGCACAAGGCCACAACCGTCGTCATCTGTCGCGCCGGACCCTACGGTCAGGCTGTGAGCACCAGGGGCAATAGTCTCGCCGTGTTGCGGGCGTCCTCCAGCGCGCGGTGTTGTTGCCCACAAAATTGCATTCCGGCCAGCTGTAGCGCCCCATTGAGCCCCAAGGGGCGCTCCAGCCGACGGGCCTTGGCAAAGCGTTGCTTGAGATTCATATGCGGTACCTGGTCGAGAATGCTGTGCAATTGCTGCCGCTGCCATTCCTGAAGCAATTGCTTGCGATCGTAGTCGCCCCAACTGACCCAGCCTTCAAGGCTTGCGTGATAGGGCGCCAGCCAATGTTCGAACGCTGGCCAGACCTCGGCAAGCGGTGCTGCGCTGTCGACGTTGGCCTGGCTGATGTGCGTCAACTGGCGACAAAAAGACGTGAGCAATGGTCGCCTCAAAGGCCGGACAAACCTCTGGAAATGATCCACTTCCCGGCCATCTCGATTCACCAGGGTGGCGCCGATTTCGATAATTTCCATTTCGGTTACCGGCCAGCCACCTTCATCGGTCGTGGCCTCCAGATCAATCACCAGCCATTGAGGCATTGCAAGGTTCCTGGTATCGGCGTGTTGATGGGTTTGAGCGTAGCCAAACCCGGCATATCCGCCTAGTCCTGTCTTGTTTTGCAATATTGCGCCGATCCGCTGGCATGCTTGATCCGGACGACCGCGCCCGAGCGCTTGCCTGGCTGCCCCGGTCAGCTTAAATTGCCCGCGCCACCTGGATTTGCTGAAGTGGCCCGCGTTGGCCGATCAACGGTAGGAGAGAGTGGGTGGACGAGCGAAAAGCCCTGCGCGTGATGCGTGAGCTGGTCGACAACGGGCAACTGACCGATCCGGACAGCGCACGCGGCAAATTGCTTCAAACCGCCGCTCACCTGTTTCGCAACAAAGGCTTTGAACGCACCACCGTGCGCGACCTCGCGAGCGCCGTTGGCATTCAATCGGGGAGCATTTTCCATCACTTCAAAAGCAAGGACGAGATCCTGCGGGCGGTGATGGAGGAAACCATCCGCTACAACACCGCGTTGATGCGCGCGGCGCTCGCCGAAGGTGGCAGCGTGCGCGAGCGAGTGTTGGCGCTGATCCGCTGCGAACTGCAATCGATCATGGGCGGTACCGGCGAGGCGATGGC
Organism: Pseudomonas marvdashtae; assembly: GCF_014268655.2. Classification (NCBI taxonomy): domain Bacteria; kingdom Pseudomonadati; phylum Pseudomonadota; class Gammaproteobacteria; order Pseudomonadales; family Pseudomonadaceae; genus Pseudomonas; species Pseudomonas marvdashtae. Next base: position 3,882,088 of record NZ_JABWQX020000001.1, on the reverse strand, counting down.
GGTGCTGGTCTATGAATGGCGCTCCTTATCCGAAGAAGGGCAGAGACAAGTGCTGGCCCTGCGTGATATCTACGAAGCTGTGTGGCTCGAGGTCTTGGGCGAGGCCAGGGATGCCGGGTATATTCGCGGGGACGTGTCGATCATGCGGCGCCTCCTTACCGGGGCGTTGTCCTGGACCTCCACCTGGTTTCGCGCCGAAGGCAGCCTGAGTCTCGATGAATTGGCCGAGCAGGCGCTGATCCTGGTGCTGAAAGAACAACAATAATCGAACTCAGGCGTAAGGGCCACGCGGTTGGCTGAGCGGCTGCAACCGCCCGGCATCATTGTATTGATGGGAATTCTTGGGGAGTGGTTATCTTGATTTTTTCGCCAATGGGGATGACCTCGCGTGTTCTGCTGGCCGCTCTGACCCTTTTGTTGATGCTGCCTGTCGAGGCGGCGCAATTGGTCCGGATCGGCGCGGCACATTTTCCACCTTATACCGTTCGTCCCGAGAATGGTGCCGACACTGGGCTGCTGCCGCAACTGGTGGAGGCGTTGAATCGATCGCAGGCCGATTACCAGTTCGTCCTGGTGCCCACATCGATCCCACGCCGTTTCAATGACTTCAAGCAAGGCCGGGTCGACATGGCCATTTTCGAGAATCCGGACTGGGGCTGGCAGGATGTGCCCCATACGCTGGTGGACATGGGCCTGGAAGATGCGGAGATCTTCGTAACGCAGAAACTGCCGGATCGCCAGCAGAGCTATTTCGAAGACCTTCGAGGCAAGCGGCTGGCATTGTTCAGCGGCTATCACTACGCCTTTGCGCAGTTCAACTCAGACCCCAAATTCCTCATCGGCCAGTTCAACGCCACGTTGACCTATTCCCATGACAGCAATCTGCAAATGATGTTGCGCGGGCGTGCGGACATCGCGTTGGTGACCCGTTCGTACCTCAGCGATTATCTGTTGCGCAGTCCCCAGCTCGCTTCCCAGTTGCTGGTCTCCGAGCGTATCGACCAGGTTTATCACCATTACGCGCTGATCCGACCGCAGGCGCCCATTTCTGCCGAGGCGTTTGGTCGATTGCTGCAGAAATTGCGGGAGGGCGGCCAGCTCCTGGCGATTTTCAAGCCCTACCAAATCGAGCTGGTGCCGACCCACGCCCACTGAATGCGTGACTAAATTTCCCCTTCCGGCTCACGTCACCCGTTGACTACCGACGAATACGCGAGCCCCTTCGATGTCTCACTTCAATCCTGCGACGACGCTTCCCTTGCCTGGTGGCCGTAGTCTCGGCGCCGATGAAACAGAACGCCACCTCAGCCTGATGCTCGAGGACACGCCGCTGGTCCGGTTGCGCCTGGAGCGCGGTCCCCAGTTACATGTGCATTTGCAGGAACCCAATGATCGGCCTGTAGGTCCGGCGCTCTGGGCGGCTTGCTATTGGTTGTTTGCCAGGGATCCGGGGTGCCAGCAACTGGTCTGGCACCTCGATGAACGTCCAGGCGAGGCACTGCTCAGCGGCTTGCTGGTGGGCACCTCGCAGCCCAACGAATACCTGTGCGAGCGCACGCTGTTCTGGCAATTGCCGCAGCCCTGGCTGGGCGAATCGTTCAGCGGCAGTTATCCGCAGCAGATGATCATCACCGATGGCAAGCGCCATCCTCGCCGACCCGTCAAGCCACGAGGCGAGGTGTATCGGCGTTTCGACGCACGTCTGGGGGCGTGGGTGTCCTTGCGAACCCTGGAAATCGAGCATGACCTGACGCGCTTCAACCGCTGGCAGAACAGCCCGCGAGTGGCCAGTTTCTGGCAGGAAGAGGGCAGCCTGGAGCAGCATCGCCAATACCTGACCAAACTGCAGCACGACCCTCGGGTCCTGACACTGATCGGCTGTTTCGATGAGCAGCCATTTGCCTATTTCGAAGCCTATTGGGCCAAGGAAGATCGAATCGCGCCGTTCTATGAAGCGAGCGACTACGACCGCGGTATCCATATGCTGGTCGGCGAGGAGCAGCACCGCGGCCCGCACAAGGTGGCGAGCTGGCTGTCGGCGCTGGTCCATTACCTGTTTCTCGATGACCCGCGCACTCAACGAGTGGTGGCCGAGCCTCGCGCCGATAACGCGCGGATGATCGGGCATTTGCATAACCAGTGCTTTCATTGCGAGAAAGAATTCGATTTCCCGCACAAGCGAGCGGCGCTGATGATCCTGGGACGCGAGCGGTTTTTTGAGCGGTGTCCGTTGGTGTAGGCCTTGAAGCCTCATCGCGAGCTTGCTCGCGATGAGGCTGAACAGCTACCGATGATCAGCGTCGGGCGAAGGTGTCCGCACGAACCCCTGAGACCTTGCGGCAATGCACCAGGGCGTCGCGGATCATGAAGTTGACCAAGGTCGGCGAGACCCCCAGTTCCTTGGCGATGTCCTTCTGCGGCACGCCGTGCAAGCGGTACATCTCGAAGGCGTAGCGGGTACGGCTGGGCAACTCGGTCAGCGCCTCGGCAATGTGCTCCAGCGTGGAAAAATTAATGTGCGAGGTCTCCGGCGAAGCACCCTGGATCACCACGTTCAATCCTTCCTCCTCCGGCCCCGAGTATTTCTGTTCAAGCGCCTGCTTGCGGTAATGATCGATCGCCAGGTTGCGCACGATCTGGAACAGGTAGCTGAGCTGGGCCTTGAAAGATGAGGTGATCTGTGGCGCCGATTGCAATCGGAAAAACGCATCCTGGACGACGTCTTCGGCGCGGGATCGGCAACCGGTGATACGCGCGGCGATCTTGACCAGGATTGTTCGGTTATCGACGAATGCTTGAAGTAGCGGTGAGTCGCACCTGCTTGTGGATACTTGTTCCGTCATGGAATTCACCTTGCTGCAAATAGTTAGCAGGACGACGGGTCCATCGGACCTGTCCTACACATCGACGGCCAAATTAGGCTTAATGATAATTATTGTCAATTGAGAAGAAGAATTATTGATGAGCGGAAGTCCAGCTTGAACGCTGCGACCCTTTGTCGCTCTGCGCAACGGTCAAGCGGTCTGTTGCGAAGGGTCGGCGACTAATTATTTGCCGGCGCTATCCGTTCCCATGGGTGACAACTTGCAAGCCGAATTCAGGCAGGAACCCCCCATGACCGACGCGTTCGAACTTCCCAGCACCCTGGCTCATGCCCTCCAGCGCCGCGCCGCGTTGACGCCGGACCGGGTGGCCTTGCGCTTCCTCGCCGACACCCCGCAGCAGAGCGTGGTGCTGAGTTATCGCGACCTGGATCTGCGCGCCCGGACCATCGCCGCCGCCTTGCAGGCCGAGTGCGACGCCGGTGATCGAGCGGTGCTGCTGTTTCCCAGCGGTCCGGATTACGTCGCGGCGTTCTTTGGTTGCCTGTACGCCGGTGTGATCGCCGTGCCGGCCTATCCGCCGGAGTCCACGCGTCGCCATCACCAGGCGCGGCTGCTGTCGATCATCGCTGACGCCGAACCACGTTTATTGCTGACCAGCGCTGACTTGCGTGACACCTTGCAGGCCATCGAATCGGCACCGCCGGTGTTGTGCGTCGACGCCCTCGACCCGGCCCGCGCCGGAGAATGGTTGGCGCCGGACCTGCAAGACGATGACATCGCGTTCCTGCAATACACTTCCGGCTCCACCGCGTTGCCCAAGGGTGTGCAAGTCAGCCATGGCAACCTGGTAGCCAATGAATTATTGATTCGTCATGGCTTCGGCATTGATGTGAATCCCGACGACGTCATCGTCAGTTGGTTGCCGCTGTATCACGACATGGGCCTTATCGGCGGTTTGCTGCAGCCGATCTTCAGTGGCGTGCCCTGCGTGCTGATGTCACCGGCTTATTTCCTCGCTCGACCGTTGCGCTGGCTCGAAGCGATCAGCGAGTACGGCGGCACCATCAGCGGCGGCCCGGACTTCGCCTATCGGCTGTGCAGCGAACGCGTTAGCGAATCAGCCTTGAGCCGCCTCGACCTGAGCGGTTGGCGCGTGGCCTATTCCGGCTCCGAACCGATCCGCCTCGACAGCCTGGAGCGCTTCGCCGAAAAGTTCGCCCCGTGCGGCTTTACCCCCGACAGCTTCATGGCGTCCTACGGGCTGGCCGAAGCGACCTTGTTCGTCGCCGGTACGCCGCGGAGTCGAGGCATTCCTGCGATGCGGATGGACGACGCGGCATTGGCGCAAAACCGCGCCGAACCGGGGCAGGGCAACGCGGTGATGAGTTGTGGCGTGAGCCAGCCGGGTCATGCGGTGCTGATCGTCGAGCCCTCCACGTTGCAGCCGCTGGCCGACAGTCGGGTCGGCGAAGTCTGGGCCGCCGGGCCGAGCATCGCCCACGGTTACTGGCGCAATCCCGAGGCCAGCGCCAGGACCTTTGTCCAGCATGACGGTCGCACGTGGCTGCGTACCGGCGACTTGGGTTTTGTACGTGACGGCGAGCTGTTTATCACCGGCCGCCTGAAGGACATGCTGATCGTGCGTGGCCATAACCTTTATCCACAGGACATCGAGCAAACCATCGAGCGCGAAGTGGAGGTGGTGCGCAAAGGACGGGTCGCCGCTTTTGCAGTCGACGACAACGGCGAAGAAGGCATTGGTATCGCAGCGGAAATCAGCCGCGGCGTGCAGAAAATTCTCCCGCCCGAAGCCCTGATCAAAGCGATTCGCCAGGCCGTGGCCGACAGCTGCCAACAAGCACCCAGCGTCGTGGTGCTGCTCAACCCGGGCGCGTTGCCGAAGACCTCCAGCGGGAAACTGCAGCGTTCGGCGTGTCGCGCCCGGTTGGCGGATGGCAGCCTCGACAGCTATGCGCTGTTCCCCTCGACCGAAGGGCAAACGGTCGATGAGCCTGCGTCTTCGTCCGAGCTCCAGGCCTTGATCGGCCAGCTCTGGTGCGAGCAATTGCAGGTCGACCAGGTGAGCGGCGACGACCATTTCTTCCTGTTGGGCGGCAATTCCATTGTCGCTACCCAAGTCATCGCTCGGCTGCGCGAAACCCTGGGCCTGGAACTCAGCCTGCGCATGCTTTTCGAAGCCCCGACCCTGGATGCTTTCGCCGCAGCAGTGGCAAACCTGCAACAGGACGGCGGCCTGGCTCAAGGCCTGATCAAGCCCTTGTCCCGCGCCGAAGCGCTGCCACAATCCCTGGCCCAAAACCGCTTGTGGCTGACCTGGCAGTTGGACCCTTCGAGCTGCGCCTACAACATTCCCGGCGCCGTGCACTTGCGCGGTGAGCTTGACGAGGACGCATTGCGCGCCAGCTTCCAGCAACTGGTCGAACGCCACGAGTCCCTGCGCACGCGGTTTCTGGAACGTGACGGGGTAGCCTTGCAACAGATCGACCCGGCCGGTGAGTTCAACCTTCAGGTGATCGACCTCAGCGACGTGCCCGCCGACCAGCGCGAAGCCCGTGCGCTGCAGATCCGTGAAGAGCAAGCGGCGACCCGATTCGATTTGGAAAAGGGACCGCTGCTCAAGGTCACTTTGTTGCGCCTGGATGAAGACGAGCATCAGTTGTTGGTGACGCTGCACCACATCATCGCCGACGGCTGGTCGATGAACCTGTTGATCGATGAATTCTCGCGGCTGTACGCCGCAGCGTCCCAGGGGCAGGTGGCGGAACTGGCGCCGTTGCCGTTGCAATACGCCGACTACGGCAGTTGGCAGCGGCAATGGCTCGCCCAAGGCGAAGCCGAACGCCAATTGGAATACTGGAAACAGCAGTTGGGTGATGAGCATCCGCCCCTGGCGCTGAGCACCGATCATCCGCGCAATGCCCAGCAGCGTCGCAGCGCCGCGCGCCACAGCGTGCGTCTGGACAAGGGCCTCGGCGAGGCCCTGCGCCAGGTCGCCCAGGCTCATGACGCGACGCTGTTCATGCTGTTGCTGGCGGGTTTGCAAGCATTATTGCAGCGCTACACCGGCCAATCCGACATCCGCATCGGCGTGCCCAACGCCAATCGCCCGCGCCTGGAAATCCAAGGACTGATCGGCTTCTTCATCAACACCCAGGTGCTGCGCGCGCAAACCGATGCGCGCCAGCCGTTCGCCGCGCTGCTGGCCGAGGCCCGGGAGGCCACGCTGGGTGCCCAGGCTCATCAGGACCTGCCTTTCGAACAACTGCTCGAAGCGTTCCCCCAGGCCCGCGAGCAAGGCCTGTTCCAAGTGATGTTCAATCACCAGCAGCGGGACCTGGGTGCGTTGCGGCGTCTGCCCGGACTGCTGGCCGACGAGTTGCCGTGGTACAGCCGCGAAGCCAAATTCGACCTGCAATTGCACAGCGAAGAAGACCGCAACGGTCGGCTGATGCTGTCGTTCGATTACGCGGACGAACTGTTCGAAGCGGCGACCATCGCGCGCTTGGCCGAGCATTTCTGCAACCTGTTGCGATCCGTCTGCAGCGACCCGCAGCAGGCCATCGGTGATGTGCCGTTGTTGAGTGCCGAGGAACTCGCCCAGCAACGGCGTTGGGAAGCTGCGCCCTGTGGACCCGCCGCGCAGTGGCTGCCGGAACTGCTGAATGAACAAGCCCGCCGCACCCCGCAACGCACCGCGCTGCAGTGGGACGGTGGTTCGCTGGACTACGCCGAGCTGCACGCCCAGGCCAATCGGCTGGCACATTACCTGCGCGACAAAGGCGTCGGCCCCGACGTGTGCGTGGCGATCGCCGCCGAGCGTTCGGCGCCATTGCTCATCGGCGTGCTGGCGATCATCAAGGCCGGCGGCTCTTACGTGCCGCTGGATATCGATTACCCGAGCGAACGCCTGGCCTACATGCTCCAGGACAGCGGCGTCGATTTGCTGCTGACCCAGACCGCATTGCTCGAACGCTTGCCGGCCTGCGAGGGCGTCAGCGTCATCGCCATGGACGCCCTGCACTTGGAGCAATGGCCGAGCAATCCACCGGGCCTGCACTTGCACGGCGATCACTTGGCCTACGTGATTTATACCTCCGGCTCGACCGGTCAACCCAAAGGCGTCGGCAATACCCACGCCGCCCTGGCTGAGCGCTTGCAATGGATGCAAGCCGCCTATGGGTTGGATGAAAGCGACGTGCTGATGCAAAAGGCGCCGATCAGTTTCGACGTGTCGGTGTGGGAGTGCTTCTGGCCGCTGGTCACCGGCAGCCAATTGGTACTGGCCGGGCCAGGCGAACACCGCGATCCGCACCGCATTGCGCAGTTGGTCGAGCGGTTTGGCGTGACCACGTTGCATTTCGTGCCGCCGCTGCTCAGCCTGTTCGTCGACGAACCGTTGAGCGCCCGCTGCACGAGCCTGCGGCGGATTTTTTCCGGCGGTGAACCCCTGCCGGCCGAGTTGCGCAACCGGGTGTTGGCGCAACTGCCGTCGACGCAGTTGCACAACCGCTACGGCCCGACTGAAACCGCCATCAACGTCACCCATTGGCACTGCACCGAAGCCGATGGCGAGCGCTCGCCGATTGGCCGGCCGTTAGCCAATGTGCTGTGCCGGGTGCTCGACGCTGAGCTCAATCCCGTGCCGATTGGTGTGCCGGGCGAGCTGTGCATCGGTGGCCTGGGCCTGGCCCGGGGTTACCTGGGACGTCCGGGCCTGACGGCCGAGCGTTTCATCGTCGATCCGCAAGGGCCGGCGGGCGCGCGGTTGTACCGTACCGGTGACCGGGCGCGGTGGGGCGCCGATGGCGTAATCGAATACCTTGGCCGTCTCGACCAGCAGGTCAAGCTGCGCGGTTTTCGGGTCGAGCCACAGGAAATCGAGGCCCGACTGCTGGCCCAGCTTGGCGTCGCCCAAGCGGCGGTGCTGGTGCGGGACACGGCGGCCGGCCCGCAGTTGATCGGCTACTACACGACCGACGCGGCCCATGAAGACGAAAGCGCCCAGGCCACGCGCCTGAAGACCGCCCTGGCCGCCGAGCTTCCGGAGTACATGGTGCCTGCGCAACTGCTGCGCCTGGACGCCATGCCGTTGAGCCCAAGCGGTAAGCTCGACCGCCGCGCCTTGCCCGAGCCGCAATGGCAGGTGCGCGAGCACGTCGAGCCGACCAGCGCACTCCAACAGCAGATCGCCGGCATCTGGCGCGATGTGCTGGGGCTTGCGCGCATTGGCCTGCGGGACGATTTTTTTGCCCTGGGCGGTCATTCGTTGCTGGCGACCCAGATCATTTCCCGCACCCGTCAGGCTTGCGACGTCGAGCTGCCATTGCGGGCATTGTTCGAGGCCAGTGAGCTGGGGGCTTTCGCCGAACAGGTGCGCTTGATCCAGGCCAGCGGCCAGACCAACCGCCAGCCGCCCATCGAGAAAGTCGATCGCAGCCAACCGGTGCCGCTGTCGTACTCCCAGCAGCGCATGTGGTTCCTCTGGCAGATGGAGCCGGACAGCCCGGCCTACAACGTCGGCGGCATGGCGCGGTTGCGCGGGGTGCTGGACGTCGGGCGTTTCGAAGCAGCCTTGCAAGCCTTGCTCCTGCGCCACGAAACCCTGCGCACCACGTTCCCGAGCATCGACGGCGTGGCCCGCCAGCAGGTGCGCAGCGAAACAGGCCTGCGCATGGACTGGAAGGACTTCTCGATGCTCGACGCCGATACTCGCCAGCAGCGCGTGCAACAACTGGCGGGCAGCGAGGCCCACGAGCCCTTCGACCTGGAAACCGGGCCGCTGCTGCGGGCCTGCCTGGTCAAGACCGCCGAGCATGAGCATTACTTTGTGCTGACGCTGCACCACATCGTCACCGAAGGTTGGGCGATGGACATCTTTGCCAGAGAGCTGAGCGCGCTGTACGAAGCCTTCGTCGATGACCGCGAATCGCCGCTGGAGCCTTTGCCGGTGCAGTACTTGGACTACAGCGTCTGGCAGCGCCAATGGCTGGAGTCCGGCGAGCGCCAGCGACAGCTGGATTACTGGACCGCGCAATTGGGCCGCGAACATCCGCTGCTGGAACTGCCGGCGGACCGCCCGCGTCCACCGGTGCAAAGCCATCGTGGCGAGTTGTTCCGCTTTGACCTCAGCGATGAGCTGGCCGCGCGCGTACGTGCCTTCAATGCCGAACGTGGCTTGACCCTGTTCATGACCATGACCGCTGCCCTGGCCGTGTTGCTCTATCGCTACAGCGGCCAGACCGACCTGCGTATTGGCGCGCCGGTGGCCAACCGCATTCGTCCGGAAAGCGAAGGGCTGATTGGCGCATTCCTCAACACCCAAGTGTTGCGCTGCCAGCTCGACGGGCAGATGTCGGTGGGCGAATTGTTCGAGCAAGTTCGCCACACCGTGATCGAAGGGCAGTCCCACCAGGACTTGCCGTTCGACCATCTGGTGGAAGCCTTGCAACCGCCGCGCAGTGCGGCGTACAACCCGCTGTTCCAAGTGATGTGCAACGTGCAGCGCTGGGAATTCCAGCAGAGTCGCACGTTGGCTGGCATGAGCGTTGACTACTTGGTCAACGACGCCCGCGCGACCAAGTTCGACCTGAACCTGGAAGTCACCGACCTCGACCATCGGCTGGGTTGCTGCCTGACTTACAGCACTGACCTGTTCGACGAACCGCGCATTGCGCGCATGGCCGGGCACTGGCGCAATCTGTTGGAAGCGTTGCTGGTCGATCCGTCCCGGCGACTGAGTGAACTGCCGCTGCTGGACGCGAGCGAGCAACGGCAGCTCTTCGACAGCCTTGGCGAGGAGGCGGGTGAACATCGCCTGGATCAATGCATCCATCCGCTGTTCACTGAGCAGGCCCAGGCGCGCCCCGAGGCGCCGGCCCTGACCTTCGCCGGCCAGACCCTGACCTACGCCGAACTCGAAGGCCGGGCCAATCGCCTGGCCTGGATGTTGCGCGAACGTGGCGTCGGGCCGCAGGTGCGGGTGGGCCTGGCGCTGGAGCGCTCGCTGGAAATGGTCGTCGGCCTATTGGCGATTCTCAAGGCGGGCGGCGCCTACGTGCCGCTGGATCCGGAATATCCGCTGGACCGCTTGCACTACATGATCGAAGACAGCGGCGTCGGCCTGTTGCTCAGCGACCGGGCCATGTTCGAGGTCCTTGGTCCATTGCCGGAGGGCGTGCAGCGCTGGTGCCTGGAAGACGATTCGGCGGCCCTGGCGCAATACGCGGATCATGCGCCGGCGCTGATCAACCTGCCGCAACATCAGGCCTATTTGATCTATACCTCCGGTTCCACCGGCAAGCCCAAGGGCGTGGTGGTCTCCCACGGTGAAATCGCCATGCATTGCCGAGCGGTGATCCAGCGCTTCGGCATGTGCCCGGACGATTGCGAACTGCATTTCTATTCCATCAACTTCGATGCCGCCACCGAGCGCCTGCTGGTGCCGTTGCTCAGTGGCGCCCATGTGGTGCTGCGCGCCCAGGGCCAGTGGGACGCCCAGGAGATCTGTGGGTTGATTCGCCAGCACCGCATCAACATCCTCGGCTTCACGCCCAGCTACGGCAGCCAGTTGGCGCAATGGCTGGCGAGCCAGGGGCAGACGTTGCCGGTGCGCATGTGCATCACCGGTGGCGAGGCCCTGACCGGCGAGCACCTGCAACGCATCCGCGCCGCCTTCAATCCGAGCCTGTTTTTTAACGCCTATGGGCCGACCGAAACCGTGGTAATGCCGCTGGCGAGCCTGGCCCCGGAACGGCTGGAGGAGGGCGCGGGCAGCGTGCCGATTGGCAGGGTGATTGGCGCTCGGGTGGCCTACATTCTCGACGCCGACCTGGCGCTGGTGCCGCAAGGCGCCACGGGCGAGTTGTATGTCGGTGGCGCCGGCCTGGCCCAGGGTTATCACCAGCGCCCGGGCATGACCGCCGAGCGTTTTGTCGCCGACCCGTTTACCGCCGATGGCGGACGGCTGTACCGCACCGGCGACCTGGTACGCCAGTGCGCCGACGGCCAGGTCGAATACCTGGGCCGAATCGACCACCAAGTGAAAATCCGCGGTTTCCGCATCGAGCTGGGGGAAATCGAAAACCGTCTGCTGGAACACGACGCCGTGCGCGAGGCCGTGGTGTTGGCCCTCGATCTGCCGGGTGGCAAGCAACTGGCCGGTTACCTGGCCACCGACATCGCCGAACAGGACTCGGTGCAACAAGCGGCCTTGCGCGAAACCCTGAAACATCACCTCAAGGCGCAACTGCCCGAGTACATGGTGCCTACCCACCTGATCCTGCTGGCGAGCATGCCGCTGACCGCCAACGGCAAACTCGATCGGCGCGCCCTGCCGATGCCGGATCCGGAACTCAACCGCCAACACTACGTGGCGCCGAGCAACGCCTTGGAGCAGTCGCTGGCGACGATCTGGTGCGACGTGCTCAACGTGAAACAGGTCGGCCTCAACGACAACTTCTTCGAGCTGGGGGGCGATTCGATCCTCTCGATCCAGGTCGTCAGTCGAGCCCGGCAGCAAGGCATCCACTTCACGCCACGCGATCTGTTCCAGCACCAGACCGTGCAGGCCTTGGCCGCCGTAGCCAGCCGCAGCGAGCAGGTGAGCGCCGAGCAAGGCTTGTTGAGCGGTGAATCGGGCCTGACGCCGATCCAGCATTGGTTCTTCGACAGCGCGATACCCAACCGTCACCACTGGAACCAGGCGCTGCTGCTGGAGCCGGCAATCCACCTGGAAGCGCATTATCTGGAGCAGGCGTTGCGTGCTGTTTTCGAGCAGCATGATGCCTTGCGCCTGGGCTTTGACAACACGACCGGGGATTGGCGTGCCGAGCATCAGCCGTTGTTCGAGGGCGCGTTGTTACAGCACTTGGTCGTGGATTCGCCGCAAGCCTGCGAAGGGATATTTGCCCAGGCGCAACGCAGCTTTGACCTGGCCAGAGGACCGCTGCTGCGCGCCGTGCTGGCGGACATGCCCGACGGTCGGCAACGGTTGCTGATCGCCATCCATCATTTGGTGGTGGACGGTGTGTCATGGCGGGTATTGATGGACGATCTGCAAACCGCCTACCGCGAAGTCGTGGACGGGCAAGCGCCGCAGTTACCGGCCAAGACCAGCCCGTTTCGAGATTGGTCGGCGCGCTTGCAGGCCTACGCTGGCAGCGAATCCTTGCGTGAGGAGTTGGGCTGGTGGCAAAGCCAACTGAGTGGCCCGGACGTGGCGCTGCCTTGCACGCGTGCCGATGGTGGACAACAGGAGCGTCACGCGCAAACCGTCAGCGTGCGCCTGGACGCGGAGCGCACCCGCCAGCTGTTGCAACAGGCGCCGAGCGCCTACCGCACCCAGGTCAACGACTTGCTGCTCACGGCGCTGGCTCGTGTGCTGTGTCGCCGCACCGGTCATGCATCGGCGCTGATCCAGCTTGAAGGCCACGGCCGCGAAGCACTGTTCGATGACATCGACCTGACGCGCACCGTGGGCTGGTTCACCAGCGTCTATCCGCTGCGGCTGAGCCCTGGGGGGGACGATCTCGGCACCTCGGTCAAAACCATCAAGGAACAACTGCGCGCCGTGCCCCACAAAGGCCTCGGTTATGGCGTGCTGCGTTACCTGGCCGACACGACCACCCGTGAAGCCATGGCCGCCTTGCCGCAAGCGGCGATCACCTTCAACTACCTCGGCCAGCTTGATCATGCCCTCGGCCAGGAGGCGTTGTTCCGGCCCCTCGACGCACCACTGGGGCCGATTCACGACCCTGACGCGCCACTGCCCAACGAACTGAGCGTCGACGGCCAGGTCAGCGGCGGTGAATTGGTGCTGCGCTGGACCTTCAGCGCCGAGCGCCATGACCGCCAAGCCATCGCCGCGCTGGCCGATGCCTACCTCGACGAGTTACAGCGCCTGATCGAGCATTGCCTCACGGACGAGGCGGGCGGCCTGACGCCGTCGGATTTCCCACTGGCGAAACTGACCCAGGCCCAGCTCGACAACCTGCCGGTGCCGGCCGCGCAGATCGAAGACGTTTATCCGCTGACGCCGATGCAGGAAGGCATGTTGCTGCACACGTTGCTGGAGCCGGGCACGGGCCTGTATTACATGCAGGACCGTTACCGCATCAACAGCGAACTGGACCCACAGCGTTTCGCCCAGGCCTGGCAGGCGGTCATCGCCCGCCACGAAGCCTTGCGTGCTTCGTTCTGCTGGAACGTCGGCGAAGACATGCTGCAAGTCATCCACAAGCCCGGCCGCACGCCGGTGGACTGTCTCGATTGGACGCAGGTCCCCGAGAATGAGCAGGAACCCAAGCTCCAGGCGTTGCTCAAGCAGGAGCGCGAGGCCGGTTTCGATCTGCTGAACGAGGCACCGTTCCACCTGCGATTGATCCGGGTCGGCGCGGCGCGCTACTGGTTCATGATGAGCAATCACCACATCCTCATCGATGCCTGGTGCCGTTCGCTGCTGATGGACGATTTCTTCGAGATCTACACCGCCCTCGGTGAGCATCGTGAGCCCCTGCTGGCCGTGCCGCCGCGCTATCGCGACTACATCGGCTGGTTGCAACGCCAGAGCCTGGCCGAAGCCCGGCAGTGGTGGCAGCGCAACCTGCAAGGCTTTGAACGGACCACGCCGATCCCCGGCGACCGGCCGTTCCTGCGCGAGCACGCCGGTGATAGCGGCGGCATGGTGGTCGGCGACTGCTACACGCGGCTCGACGCCCGGGATGGCGCGCGATTGCGCGAGCTGGCCCAGGCCCATCAGTTGACTGTGAACACCTTCGCCCAGGCGGCGTGGGCCCTGGTGCTGCGCCGGGTCAGTGGTGATCGCGACGTATTGTTCGGCGTGACCGTGGCCGGGCGCCCGGTGGAGATGCCGCAGATGCAGCGCACGGTGGGGCTGTTCATCAACAGCGTGGCCTTGCGGGTGCAGATCCCGGGCGACGACCAGCGCTGCAGCGTGCGCCAGTGGCTCAACGGGTTGCTGGACAGCAACATGCAATTGCGTGAGTACGAATACCTGCCGCTGGTGAGCATCCAGGAAGCCAGTGAACTGCCCAAGGGCCAGCCGCTGTTCGACAGCCTCTTCGTGTTCGAAAACGCGCCGGTGGAAGTCTCGGTGCTGGACCGCGCCCAAAGTCTCAATGCTACGTCGGACTCGGGCCGCACCCACACCAATTTCCCGCTGACGGCGGTCTGCTATCCGGGCGATGACCTGGGGCTGCACCTGTCCTACGACCAACGTTATTTCGACGAGTCCACCGTCCTTGGTCTGCTCGGCGAGTTCAAGCGATTGCTGCTGGCGTTGATCGACGGTTTCCACGGTGACATGGCCGAGCTGCCGCTGATCGGCGCCCAGGAGCGGGACTTTCTGGTCGAAGGCTGCAACCAGAGCGAGCGCGACTATCCGTTGGAGCGCAGTTACGTCGAGCTGTTCGAGGCCCAGGTGGCGGCTCATCCGCAACGCGTCGCCGCCAGTTGCCTGGAGGAACGCTGCACCTACGCCGAGCTGAATGAACGCAGCAACCGCCTCGGCCATGCGCTGATCGCCGCCGGCGTCGGTCTCGATCAGCCCGTGGCGCTGCTGGCCGAACGGAACCCGGATCTGTTGGGCATGATCATCGGCAGTTTCAAGGCCGGCGGCGGTTACCTGCCCCTGGACCCGGGCCTGCCGAGCCAGCGCTTGAGCCGCATCATCGAACTGAGCCGCACGCCGCTGCTGGTTTGCACCCGCGCCTGTGAGGAGCAGGCGCTGGCGTTGCTGGATGAGTTCGCCTGTGCCGGCCGGCCGAAGCTGCTGGTCTGGGAGAACGTCCAGGCCAGCGATGTGTCGCTGGACAATCCCGGCGTCCACAGCGGACCGGACAACCTGGCTTACGTGATCTACACCTCGGGTTCCACGGGGTTGCCCAAAGGCGTCATGGTGCAACAGCGCGGCATGCTCAATAACCAGCTCAGCAAAGTGCCGTACCTGGCGCTGGACGAGACGGACGTGATTGCCCAGACGGCGTCCCAGAGTTTCGACATTTCGGTGTGGCAGTTCCTCGCCGCGCCGTTGTTCGGCGCTCGGGTGGACATCGTGCCCAACGCCGTCGCCCATGACCCACAAGGGCTGCTGGACCATGTGCAACGCCAGGACATCACGGTGCTGGAAAGCGTGCCGTCACTGATCCAAGGCATGCTCACCCACGACCGCATCGGCCTCGATGGTCTGCGCTGGATGCTGCCGACCGGCGAGGCGATGCCTCCAGAGCTTGCTCACCAATGGCTGTTGCGTTACCCGGATATCGGCCTGGTGAATGCCTACGGTCCGGCTGAATGTTCCGATGACGTCGCGTTCTTCCGCGTCGACATGGCCTCGACCCGTGGCACTTACCTGCCCATCGGCACACCCACCGACAACAACCGTTTGTACCTGCTCGACGGCGCGCTGGAACTGGTGCCACTGGGCGCGGTGGGCGAGTTGTGTGTTGCCGGGACCGGGGTCGGGCGTGGCTATGTCAGCGATCCGTTGCGCACCGCGCCGGTGTTCGTGCCCAACCCGTTCGGCGCACCCGGGGAGCGCCTGTACCGCACCGGCGACCTGGCGCGACGTCGCAGCGACGGCGTGCTGGAATACGTGGGACGCATCGATCACCAGGTGAAGATTCGTGGCTACCGCATCGAACTTGGGGAAATCGAAGCGCGGCTGCACGAGCAACCGGAAATCCGCGACGGCGCGGTGGGCGTGCAGGAGGGCACCCACGGCAAGCATCTGGTGGGCTACCTGGTTGCCGCCGACTCGACGCTGAACCCGACTGAACGCCTGGAGCGCATCAAACAACGGCTGCGCGCTGAGCTGCCGGAATACATGGTCCCGCTGCACTGGTTATGGCTCGACCGGCTGCCCCTCAACGCTAACGGTAAGCTGGATCGCAAGGCCTTGCCGGCCCTGGAGATTGGCCAGTTGCAAAGCCAGGATTATCAAGCCCCTCGCAGCGATCTGGAGCAGACCCTGGCGGACATCTGGGCCGAGGTGCTGAAGGTCGAGCGGGTGGGGATACGCGATAACTTCTTCGAGCTGGGCGGGCATTCGTTGCTGGCGACGCAAATTGCCTCGCGTGTGCAAAAAGCCCTGCAACGCAACGTGCCGCTCCGGGCCATGTTCGAGTGCAGCACGGTGCAGGAACTGGCCGAATACATCGAAGGGCTGGCGGCCAGCGAAATCACCGAGGAGAAAGCGGATCGGTTGAATGATTTGATGGCAGAGTTGGAAGGATTGTAGTTTTGCGGCGTCTATAAGGACCCCATCGCGAGCTGGCTGCACAAGCAGGGCAACCCCGTGGTTGACGCCTCGCTTGTCGCAGCTCAGTCTCCCGAAGGTTTTCCCTGACTCAACAAAAGGAGGTCACCGATGCCCTTTGCAACGATTGACGGACAACCGCTCCATTACCTCGACCAAGGCCGGGGGCCGGTGGTGCTGCTGGGCAGCAGCTATTTGTGGGACAGCAGCATGTGGGCGCCGCAGATTGACGCCCTGTCGAAGCACTGTCGGGTGATCGTTCCTGAGCTGTGGGGGCACGGCCAGTCCGGGCGCTTGCCGGAGGGCACGACTTCCCTGGACGACCTGGCGCGCCAGGCGCTGGCGTTGATGGATCATCTGGACGTCGGTTGTTTCAGCCTGGTGGGGCTGTCGGTGGGCGGGATGTGGGGCGCGCGATTGGCGTTGGCGGCGCCTGAACGCGTGCAATCGCTGGTGTTGATGGACACCTACGTCGGCGTCGAGCCGGAACCGACGCGCCTGTATTACTTCTCGCTATTCGACAAGATCGAGGCCAGCGGCGGCATTCCTGAACCGTTGCTGGATATCATCGTGCCGATCTTCTTCCGGCCAGGCATCGATCCGCAGTCGGCGCTTTATCAACAGTTCCGCGCCTCGCTCGCTGCGCTACCCGCCGATCGCCTGCGCAACAGTGTCGTACCGCTGGGGCGGATCATTTTCGGGCGGGACGATATCCTGCCGCGCCTGCCCGGACTGGACGCCGAGCGCACGCTGGTGATGTGCGGCGACCAGGACAAGCCACGGCCATCGGCCGAGGCGTTGGAAATGGCCAAGCTGATTGGCTGTCGGCATGTGCTGGTCCCGGAGGCGGGGCATATCTCGAATCTGGAGAACCCGGAGTTTGTGACCGAGGTGTTGCTGGAATTCTTGAAGCAAAAACGCTGACTTGTGGCGAGGGAGCTTGCTCCCGCTGGGCTGCGCAGCAGCCCCAAAAAAGCGCATGCGTTTAACCTGACGAACCGCAGCAAGACAGCCAGGGGCTGCTTCGCAACCCAGCGGGAGCAAGCTCCCTCGCCACGAAAGCAGTCGGCGGCGCGTCAGGTTTTTTGGGCTTTACTTCGGCCCGAGAATTTTCACCAGCTTGTCCGGCGATGGCGCGCCTTGCTGTTGTTGCAGTTCGCCTTTCTCATCGAGGTAGAAAATCGCCGGGGTGGCCGACAGCTCCAGTTCTTCCATCAGTTGCAGGTTGGCGTCGAGCTTGGCCTGGATGGCCGGCGGTATGTCCTTGAGCGGTTTGAGCGAGCTGCCCTTGCCGGCCGTTTCATGCTCGGCCAGGGCTTTCTCCGGTTCCTTGGCGGCCAGCAACGCGGCGGATTTACCTGGGCTGTCTTCGCGGATGATGCCCACCATGATGTGGCGCAACTGCACCTTGCCGGCCTTGACCCACGGTCGGGCCTGTTCCCAGAACATATTGCAGTATGGGCAATTGGGGTCGCTGAACAGGTACACAGTGCGCGGTGCGTCCTTGTTGCCGTCGGCGATCCAATTGCTCGCTTCCATTTTTGCCCAGATTTCCTTGGCCATCGGTGCATAGACCAGTTTTTGCAGCGGTTCGGCGCTCAGGTCCTTGCCCTCGGCGTCGTACAGGTTGCCCAGCAGAACGTGTTTACCATCCGGCGTCAGGTACAGGGCCATGCCACGGTTCTGGTATTGCGCCGCGTAACCTCGCAGCCCATCCGGTGCGTCGAAGGTGCCGACGATTTTCGCGCCCTTGGCTTCGATCTTCTTGATCGCCGCCGGCAACTCTTCGGCGTTAAGCACCGGGGTTTGCAAGAGTGCGCCGGCAAAGGCCAGGGTCAGCAGGTGGTGGAGGCGGGGCATGGCAGTGTCCTTGTCGCGGGGTGGGCCGCCGTGGTCGAGCCAGGCGTTTCGAAATTTTCCAGTGCGCGGGCCAGGCTCGCCTCCGACAACTCGCCCAGATGACTGCCCAGCAGGCGGCCGTCGGCGCTGTAGAACAAGGTTGTCGGTAATGCCATCGAGCCGACAGCCTGACCAAGACGACCGCTGCCATCGAACAGCACGTTTGTCAGGCTAAGGCCCTGGGTGGCCAGGTAGGTGCTGACGCTTTGCATGCTTTCGGCTTGATTGACGAACAGGAAGGTCAGGTCCGGGCGCTGCTTTTGTGCTTCTTCCAGTACCGGCATTTCACGCCGGCAGGGTGGGCACCACGTGGCCCAGAGATTGATCACCAAGGGGCCGCCCTGGTAGTCGGCGAGGTTCACGGTTTCGCCTTGGGCGTTGCGCAGATCGATCTCCGGCAAGCGGGTCCCTTGCTCATAAATCGTCAACGACATTGTTGCCACCAGCCAGAACAGCAGCCCGCTGCCGACGCTGAAACCCAGCGGGCGGCGCAGGCCCGGTCGGCGACGTGCCCATAGCAACGCAGCGATCAGCAGTGCGACGATGCCTGGCCAGGCCAGGAAACCGCCGTCGCGTAAATCGACAATCTGCCACGGATCGTCCTGGTAATGGTTCCAGTAGGCGGCGACAAAGCCGATTCTTGCGGCAAGCAGCCCCAGCAGGAACAGCCCGAACAGCACTGACTCGGGGTTCTCGCCACCGCGCTTGGCCACGCGCCAACCGACGAAGGTCGCCAGGGCCAGTGCGCTGATCAGCAGCAAATGGTTAAGGGCGATGGCGAAGGTGCCCAAGGTTAACGTCAGCATCAGGGCGCGTTCCGGGTCATGTTCCAGCGTTCCAGGAAACCCTTGGCGTCGATTTCGCCAGTGATCCGTTGGCTGCGGCGTTCCGTGCCGTCCGCGCCGATCCACAGCAGGCTCGGTGGCCCAGGCACCTGGTAGCGGCTTAGCAGTTCACGACTGGCGGCGCTGTCGGCGGTGACATCCAGGCGCAGCAGCCGCACGTCCTTGAGGGCGTCGAGCACTTCGGCGCGGCCGAACACCTGTTTTTCCATGATCTTGCAGGACACGCACCAGTCGGCGTAGTAATCCAGCAACACCCACTGGCCCTGCGCCTTGGCAGCGTCCAGTTCCCTTTGCAGGGCGGCAGGCTCGCTGACTGTAACAAAGGCATCGTCGGCGCTGAGGGTCGCGTTGCCTTGTCCCCCGCCGTAGATCTGCAGGGGCCTGAACAGGTCGTCGCTGCCGCCCGCTGCACCGATCACCAGCAGGCTGCCCCACAGGCCGAACAACAGCGACACGCTGCCCCACAGATAAGCGGCGCGACCGAATCCTTGAGTTTGGCGCCAGGCGCAATAGGCGGCGATCACCAGCAGCGCGCCCCACAGCCCGATCCACAGCGAGCCATCGATGATCGGGCGAATCATCAGCAACGCGGTGCCGAGGAACAAAAAGCCGAATACACCCTTGAGCAGGTTCATCCAGGCGCCGGGCTTAGGCAGGAAGCGATTGCCCACGGTTACCAGCAGCAACAGCGGCAGGCCCATGCCGACGCCCATGGTGAACAGGATCAGGCCTCCGTGCAGCGCGTTGCCGCTCTGGGCGATGTACAGCAGCGCACCGGCCAGCGGCGCGGTCATGCACGGGCCCACCAACAGGCCGGACAGTGCGCCGAGCACGCCGGCACCCACCAGGCTACCCCCGCGCCGCTGGCGGCCGGCGTTCTCCAGGCGATCACGCAGGGCGGCCGGCAGTTGAAGTTCGAAGAAACCGAACATGGGCAGCGCCAGCAACACGAAGATGGCCGCGAAACTGCCCAGCAGCCACGGTTGCTGCAGCAGCGCCTGGAGGTTGGCCCCCAACAGCGCGGCGAGCACGCCCATGGCGGCATACACCAAGGCCATGCTGATCACGTAGCTGCCGGCCAAGGCCAGACCGCGCCGGGGCCCGGCGCCACTGCCCACCACCAGCCCGGCCAGAATCGGCAGCATCGGCAGCGAGCAGGGGGTGAACGCCAGCAGCAGGCCCAGGCCGAAGAACACCAGCAGACTCCAGCCCAACGCGCGCTGTTGCAGACCGCTGGCCAAGGCCTGGTCCTGCGCCTCGCCGTTGGCCGCTACTGCTGCGCCGCCACCCAGGTCGACCACTTGGGTTTGGGGCGGATAGCACAGGCCCGCGTCGGCACAGCCTTGGAAGCCGACCTTGATCTTGCCGGTGGCCCCGGCGGGAATCTTCAGCTCCAGTGCCTGGCGATACACTTGCTGATCGCCGAAAAACTCGTCGCTGTGAGCTTCGCCTTCCGGCAACTTCGGCTTCTGCGCTTCGGTCAAACCGTCGAATTTGAGCCGCTGCTGATACAGGTAGTATCCGTCCGCGATCTGCCAGAACAACTGGGTCTCACCGGAATCCAGGCGTTGCGAGGAAAAGACGAAGGCCTTTTCCACCGGCAGGAAGTCGGGTTTGGTCTCGAAGGGATTGGCAGCCTGGGCCAGGCCTGAGAGCAGGAACAGCCATAGCAAAAGCAATCGACGCATGGGTAAAGCCTTAGAACGAAGCAGGTGGAAGGCACAATGGCGGCCGGCGATTAACCGTCGATTAACCTGGTCGACAACCGGTTTGCAGCAATGATCGCCCATATCGGGCGTACTCGTCGCATAATGTCGGCTTAATCGGCCGGCGGCCTAATGTACCTTTTTCAACGGGGCTCCCCATGCGCGTACTGGTCTGCGAAGACGATGAGTTGATCGCCAGCGGCATAGTCGCTGGGCTTGCGGCCCAAGGGCTGACGGTCGAACACGTCGCCACGGCAGCGGCGGCGCGGGCGATGATCGGCGTGGCTGAGTTCGATGTCATGGTGCTCGACCTTGGCCTGCCCGATGAGGACGGCCTCAAGCTGCTCCGGCAGTTGCGCCAGCAAGGCCTGGAGATTCCGGTGCTGATCCTCACCGCTCGTGATTCGGTGACCGACCGGGTCGAAGGCCTGCAGGCTGGAGCCGATGATTACTTGCTCAAGCCGTTCGACTTGCGCGAGCTGGCGGCGCGCCTGCACACCTTGTTGCGGCGCGTGGCCGGGCGCAGTGTCAACCTGATCGAGCACGGCCGCCTGACGTATGACCCCAGCAGCCGCGAAACCACTTTGGACGGTCATTCGGTGGACCTGTCCCGCCGCGAGCAGTCGTTGTTGCAGGCCCTGCTCCACAGCCGCGGGCGGGTGTTGTCCACCGAGCAGCTCAAGGACAGCGTCTACGGGTTCAACGACGAACTGGAAAGCAATGCCCTCAACGTGCATATCCATCATCTGCGGCGCAAGCTGGGCAACGGGATTGTCGAGACGGTGCGCGGCCTGGGTTATCGGCTGGGGCCGGCCGATGGTGGGGAATCCTCCAAGTGATGAGCTTGCGACTGCGGCTGAGCCTGACCCTTGGCGCGGCCTTCGCGCTGATCTGGGCCCTGGCCGCCGCCTGGATGCTCAGCGACCTGCGCAACCAGATGATGTTCTCCCTCGACCAGCGCCTGGTGGCTTCGGCGCGGATGGTCGCCGGGTTGCTGGAGCAACTGCCGCCCTTGCCGACCAAGGGTGACGGCACGCATTTCAGCGCCGAACAGCTGAGTATTCCGGGCGGCATGGCTTGCCAGGTCAGCTCCTTGCGCGGGGAGATCCTGGCGCGCAGCCACGGCACCCCGGAGCAACCTCTTGAAGCCGAGAAAATGGGTTTTCATGACCAGATGATCGACGGCGCGCCTTGGCGAAGTTTTACCTTGGCCCGAGGTGATTTGCGCATTACCACCGCCGACCGCCAGATCGAGCGCGAAGCCTTGAACATGTCGGTGTTGCTGGCGGCGTCGGTGCCGGTCGGCGTGGCGCTGCTCGGTTGCCTGTGCCTGTTGTGGCTCGGCATTGGCCAGGGTCTGGCGCCGCTCAACCGCATGCGTGATGCGTTGATGCGGCGCAACGCCGACTCCCTGGAGCCGCTGCAGATTCATCCGCTGCCCAGCGAGCTGCGTCCCTTGCTGGAAACTCAGAACCAGTTGCTCCAGCGCATCGGCAAGACCATCGAACGCGAGCGCCGCCTGACCGGCGACGCCGCTCATGAACTGCGCAGCCCGCTGACGGCCATCAAGACCCACCTGCAAGTGGCGCGCATGACCGAGGGCGCCGCGCGCGACCAGTCCCTGGCGCGAGCGGAGGAGGGCGCCGACCGGTTGCATCGCACGCTCGAACAACTGTTGTTGCTGGCCCGGGTCGAGGGCAGCCTGTCGTTCGATGACGGCGTGCAATGCAATGCCGAGCAGGTCGCACGGCTGGCCATCCAGGATGCGACCGGTGGCGCGCCCCAGCGGATCAGGCTGCATCGATCGCCGCAACTGTCCGACGCGCCAGTGCAGATGCCAGCGGTACTGGCCATCGCCGCGTTGCGCAATCTGCTGGAAAACGCCCTGCGCCATACGCCGGGCGATACCGAGGTCGAGCTGAACCTGGAGATGATCGGCCAACGTGTGCGTTTCCAGGTGCGCGACCAAGGTCCCGGCATTGCCGCCGACGATATCCAGCACCTGACCCAGCGCTTCTGGCGCAACGGCCAGAGCAATGGCTGCGGGTTGGGGCTGGCGATTGTCCAGGCCATCGTCCAGCGTTGCGGCTGTGGCTTGCACTTCGACAGCCGCCCGGATGGGCTGCGAGTTGAATTCACCGTGCCGGTGCAAGTGTCGCCTGTCCAGTGACGGGTTCCTGTGGGTAAATCCTTGCCTCGCTGATGCGTTTCCAACAGAAGCCTGCACGTGCGCCCCGAATGCGCACCTGCCCGGTGCGCCGTTTGGTTACTCATCGCGGGGTCGAAAAATGTCAGTCGCTCACAGTCCTATCCAAGCATTGCCTGTCCGGGTCAGTCCCACACCGGTCGAGACGCTCTATCAATTCAACGAATCGCCGTTGCTGGCCCGCCAGAACCGGCAGGAATCCAATGCCCGCAGTTACCCACGACGGATCCCCTTGGCCCTCAAGCGCGCCAAGGGCCTGTACGTTGAAGATGTCGAGGGCCGCACCTTCATCGATTGCCTGGCCGGCGCGGGCACGCTGGCCCTTGGGCACAATCACCCGGTAGTGATCGAGGCGATCCAGCAGGTGCTTGCCGATGAGCTGCCGCTGCATACCCTGGACCTGACCACGCCGGTCAAGGATCGCTTTGTCCAGGACCTGTTCGGCCTGTTGCCAGCGGCCCTCGCCGCCGAAGCGAAAATCCAGTTTTGCGGCCCCACGGGCACAGACGCGGTGGAAGCGGCCCTCAAGTTGGTGCGCACCGCCACGGGACGAAGCACCGTGCTGTCGTTCCAGGGCGGTTATCACGGCATGAGCCAAGGCGCGTTGAGCCTGATGGGCAGCCTGGGCCCTAAAAAGCCGTTGGGGGCCTTGCTCAGCAGTGGCGTGCAGTTCATGCCGTTTCCCTACGATTATCGGTGTCCGTTCGGGCTCGGGGGGGCTGAAGGCGTCAAGGCCAATCTGCATTACCTGGAAAACCTGCTGACCGACCCCGAGGCTGGCGTGCAGTTGCCCGCAGCGGTAATTGTCGAGGTGGTGCAGGGCGAAGGGGGTGTGATACCCGCCGATCTTGATTGGCTGCGCGGGTTGCGACGGATCACCGAGCGGGCCGGCGTGGCGCTGATCGTCGATGAGATCCAGAGCGGCTTTGGCCGAACCGGCAAGATGTTTGCGTTCGAGCACGCCGGGATCATTCCGGACGTGGTCGTGCTGTCCAAGGCCATCGGCGGCAGCCTGCCGCTAGCGGTGGTGGTGTATCGCGACTGGCTCGACACCTGGCTGCCGGGCGCCCACGCCGGGACTTTCCGGGGCAACCAGATGGCCATGGCGGCGGGTAGCGCGGTCATGCGCTACCTGGTCGAACACAACGTGCCGGCCCATGCCGCCGCCATGGGCGAGCGCCTGAGCGAACACCTGCATATCCTGCAGAGGGACTTCCCGCAATTGGGCGACATTCGTGGTCGCGGGCTGATGCTCGGCGTCGAGCTGGTAGACCCGGCCGGCACATCGGACGCCTTGGGCCATCCACCGGTGGATGCACGGCTGGCGCCACGGCTGCAGCGTGAATGCCTCAAGCGTGGGCTGATCCTGGAGTTGGGTGGTCGACAGGGCGGCGTGGTGCGTTTCCTGCCGCCGCTGATCATTACCGCAGCGGAGATCGACCGGGTCGCGGAGATTTTTCGGCGTGCCTTGGAAGCCGCCGTGGCCGACACCTAATTTTCATCCGGTCCGGTACGTTCCTTTTCATACCTTGGCTGCGCCTGCGCGCGGCGAACCTTGAGCAACGATGGAGAACCACCCATGACTTCAGTATTCGACCGCGAGGACATCCTCTTCCAGGTCGTGGTCAACCACGAAGAGCAGTATTCGATCTGGCCGGACTACAAGGCCGTTCCGGAAGGCTGGCGCACCGTTGGCAAAAGCGGTTTCAAAAAGGAATGCCTGGCTTATATCGAAGAGGTCTGGACCGATATGCGACCGTTGAGCCTGCGCAAGAAGATGGAAGAGCAGGCGACTGCGGCTCATTGAACAGCGGTCCAGCTTCTGTCGAGAGCGAGCGGGCTCGCTCTCGACAGGTTGTCCCGGTTTACTTGAACCGCCGCTCCACCCCTTTCTCCACCAGGATCTTCGCCGAAATCTCCTCCACGGAAAAATGCGTGGAGTTGATGTGGGGAATGTTCTCCCGCCGGAACAGGTTTTCCACCTCGCGCACCTCGAACTCGCATTGCGCGTAGCTCGAATAGCGGCTGTTGGGCTTGCGTTCGTTGCGTATCGCGGTAAGGCGGTCCGGGTCGATGGTCAGGCCAAACAGCTTGTGCTGGTGGGCGCGCAGGGCGCTCGGCAGTTGCAGGCGCTCCATGTCGTCTTCGGTCAGCGGATAGTTGGCCGCGCGGATACCAAATTGCATCGCCATGTACAGGCACGTCGGCGTCTTACCACATCGCGACACGCCCACTAGGATCAGGTCGGCCTTGTCGTAATAATGCGTGCGGGCGCCGTCGTCGTTGTCCAGTGCGAAGTTGACCGCTTCGATCCGCTCCATGTAGTTGGAGTTGTGGCCAATGGAATGTGACTTGCCGACCGAGTAGGAGGAATGCTCGCTCAATTCCTGCTCGAGCGGCGCGAGGAACGTGGAAAAAATGTCGATCATGAAACCATTGGACGTTGCGAGAATCTCACGGATGTCCTGATTGACGATGGTATCGAAGATGATCGGACGAAAACCGTCGGTTTCGGCGGCTTTATTGATTTGCTGTACCATGGCCCGCGCCTTGTCGACGCTGTCTATGTAGGGACGTGTCAGCTTGGTGAAGGTAATGTTCTCGAACTGCGCCAACAGGCTCTGGCCCAGCGTTTCGGCCGTGATGCCGGTGCCGTCGGAAATAAAGAAAGCAGATCGTTTCATTTGCGCCTTGGGCCTTAAGCTAGTGAGCTCGTAACGATTCTTGGATATGATAGGCGCGATTTGCCGGCCGCCCGTGGCCCGCATTCTCACTTATTTTCCAGGTCCAGGCCATATCGCCGGTGACTCGCTCCCCTGGAGCTACCGGTTCTTGAGCTTTTCCAACACAGTTAGTGGAGAGATCACCTTGGTAGAGTACGTAGTTTCCCTCGATAAGCTCGGCGTCCATGATGTAGAGCATGTGGGGGGCAAGAACGCATCCCTGGGCGAGATGATCAGTAACCTCGCCGGCGCCGGTGTATCGGTGCCAGGTGGCTTCGCCACGACCGCCCAGGCTTATCGTGATTTCCTGGAACTGAGCGGCCTGAACCAGCAGATCCACGATGCGCTCGACGCCCTCGACGTCGATGACGTCAATGCCCTGGCCAAGACCGGCGCCCAGATCCGCCAATGGATCATGGAAGCCGAATTCCCCGAGAAGCTGAACGCCGAAATCCGCACCGCCTTTGCCAAGCTCTCCGAAGGCAACCCCGATATTGCCGTCGCCGTACGCTCATCGGCCACTGCCGAAGACCTGCCGGACGCGTCCTTTGCCGGTCAGCAGGAAACCTTCCTGAACATCCGTGGCGTGGAAAACGTCATCCGGGCCGCCAAGGAAGTCTTCGCCTCCCTTTTCAACGACCGTGCCATTTCCTACCGCGTGCACCAGGGCTTTGACCACAAGCTGGTCGCCCTGTCCGCCGGTGTGCAGCGCATGGTCCGCTCCGAAACCGGCACCGCCGGCGTGATGTTCACCCTCGACACCGAGTCGGGTTTCCGTGACGTGGTGTTCATCACCGGTGCCTACGGCCTGGGTGAGACCGTCGTACAAGGCGCGGTGAACCCGGACGAATTCTATGTCCACAAGGGCACGCTGGAAGCCGGTCGCCCGGCGATCCTGCGTCGCAACCTGGGCAGCAAGGCCATCAAGATGATCTACGGCGACGAAGCCAAGGCGGGTCGCTCAGTGAAAACTGTCGACGTCGACAAGGCCGATCGCGCGCGTTTCTGCCTGAGCGATGCCGAAGTCAGCGAACTGGCCAAGCAGGCCATGACCATCGAGAAGCACTACAAGTGCCCGATGGACATCGAGTGGGCCAAGGACGGTGACGACGGCAAGCTGTACATCGTGCAGGCCCGTCCGGAAACCGTGAAGAGCCGCACCCAGGCCAATGTCATGGAGCGCTACCTGCTCAAGGAAACCGGCACCGTACTGGTGGAAGGTCGTGCCATCGGCCAGCGCATCGGCGCCGGCAAGGTGCGGATCATCAAGGACGTCTCGGAGATGGACAAGGTCCAGGCCGGCGACGTACTGGTTTCCGACATGACCGACCCGGACTGGGAACCCGTCATGAAGCGCGCCAGCGCCATCGTCACCAACCGTGGCGGGCGTACTTGCCACGCGGCAATCATTGCCCGTGAACTGGGGATCCCGGCAGTGGTGGGTTGCGGCAACGCCACCCAATTGCTCAAGGACGGCCAGGGCGTGACCGTTTCCTGCGCCGAAGGCGATACCGGCTACATTTTCGAAGGCGAACTGGGCTTCGACATCAAGAAAAACTCCGTGGACGCGATGCCGGAGCTGCCGTTCAAGATCATGATGAACGTCGGCAACCCGGACCGCGCTTTCGACTTCGCGCAGTTGCCGAATGCCGGCGTGGGCCTGGCCCGCCTCGAATTCATCATCAACCGCATGATCGGCGTGCACCCCAAGGCACTGCTGAACTACGACGGCCTGCCTCAGGAAATCAAGGACAGCGTCGACAAGCGTATCGCCGGCTACAACGACCCGGTCGGTTTCTATGTCGAGAAGCTGGTGGAAGGCATCAGTACCCTGGCAGCGGCGTTCTACCCGAAAAAGGTCATCGTGCGCCTGTCGGACTTCAAGTCCAACGAATACGCCAACCTGATCGGCGGCAAGCTCTACGAGCCGGAAGAAGAAAACCCGATGCTGGGCTTTCGTGGCGCTTCGCGCTATATCAGCGAATCTTTCCGTGACTGCTTCGAGCTCGAGTGCCGCGCCCTCAAGCGCGTGCGCAACGAGATGGGCCTGACCAACGTCGAGATCATGGTGCCGTTCGTGCGCACCCTCGGCGAAGCGAGCCAAGTGGTCGACCTGCTGGCGGAAAACGGCCTGGCCCGTGGCGAAAACGGCCTTCGCGTGATCATGATGTGCGAACTGCCGTCCAACGCGATCCTGGCTGAAGAATTCCTCGAATTCTTCGACGGTTTCTCCATCGGCTCCAACGACCTGACCCAGTTGACCCTGGGCCTGGATCGCGACTCCGGGATCATCGCCCACCTGTTCGACGAGCGGAACCCGGCGGTGAAGAAGTTGCTGGCCAATGCCATCGCCGCCTGTAACAAGGCCGGCAAGTACATTGGTATCTGCGGCCAAGGCCCTTCGGACCACCCTGACCTGGCCAAGTGGCTGATGGAGCAGGGCATCGAAAGCGTTTCGCTGAACCCGGACTCCGTACTGGAAACCTGGTTCTTCCTGGCTGAGGGTCAGGCTGCGGTCTGATTGAGTGAAGGGGCCCCGTTGGCCCCTTTTGATTGAAGCAGGGCGGGCTCCGCACGGAATCCGCCTTTTTTGTGCAAGAGCATCATGCAAAGCAGCAGCAACTTATTTCCTGTCGCCCTGATCAGCGCCGAGCGGCGTGGTGATCTGAGCGAAGATGTCTATCGCTTGAAACCCGGCAACAGCCCGGACTACAGCGTCGAACTGGCCGTCACCCGCCTGGGCATGGCGGATGCCGGCGAACGCCGTGGCGTCCCGGTGATCCTGCTGCACGGCAGCTTTTCCAACCGGCGCTTCTGGTATTCGCCCAAGGGCCTTGGGCTTGGGGCGTATCTGGTGCGGCGTGGGTTTGATGTCTGGATTCCCGAGATGCGCGGTCATGGGCTGTCCCAACGCAACCGGGGCTACCGCAACAACCGCGTCGCCGACTATGCCCGTTACGACTTGCCGGCCATCGGCGCCTTTGTGCGTGAGCAAAGCGGCCAGGTGCCCCATTGGATCGGTCATTCCCTGGGTGGCATTACCTTGGCGGCAGCCTTGGGCGGGCATTATCTGGGCGAGCCCGCCGTGGCGTCGGCGGCGTTTTTCGGTACTCAGGTCAGCCGCACCTATTGGCCGCTGAAAATTCCGCCGGTGGAGTGGAGCGGAAGATTCATCCTCAAGCGGTTTGCGCAACTGTCTGGCTCAAGGCTCAAGCGCGGCCCGGAGGACGAGCCCATCGGGCTGGCCCTGGAGAGCATGCGCTGGTATGGGCTGTTCGGGCGTTTCGGCGATGCCGAAAAAAACTGGTGGGCAGGCCTGGCCGATGTGCAAGTGCCGGTGCTGGCGGTGAGTGCCGCCGGCGATCGTCAGGACCCGACCTGGGCCTGTCGTAAGTTGTTCGAGCAGATCGGTTCCGGGTACAAACAGTTCGTCTGTCTCGGCCGGGAGCAGGGCTTCAGCGACGATTTTGGCCATGTTCAAATGCTCGTCAGCAAAGCCGCGCACGCCGAGGTCTGGCCGCTGGTGGCGCGCTGGCTGGAAAATCAATGCGCGCCGCTGTTGGCGGAACCGTCCGGATTGGCCGAAGCTGTTTAACGCGAAGGCCCTGGACAGGGGCATTTCGCTCTGGTCGGCTAGCGGCTAAGATATGACGCGCTACGTTGTTCCGGTCACAAACGGTTGTTCATTCAGCCAG
Organism: Pseudomonas marvdashtae; assembly: GCF_014268655.2. Classification (NCBI taxonomy): domain Bacteria; kingdom Pseudomonadati; phylum Pseudomonadota; class Gammaproteobacteria; order Pseudomonadales; family Pseudomonadaceae; genus Pseudomonas; species Pseudomonas marvdashtae. Next base: position 3,852,895 of record NZ_JABWQX020000001.1, on the reverse strand, counting down.
ACGTTCAAGCCCTGCAGGAGTTGTTCGATGAACCATTACCTCACGCCCGACCTGTGCGATGCCTATCCGGACCTGGTGCAAGTATTGGAGCCGATGTTCAGCAATTTCGGTGGCCGCGATTCGTTCGGCGGCGAAATCGTGACCATCAAGTGCTTCGAAGACAACTCGCTGGTCAAGGAGCAGGTTGAACTCAAGGGCAATGGGAAAGTGCTGGTCGTGGATGGCGGCGGTTCCCTGCGTCGGGCCCTGCTGGGCGACATGCTCGCGGAAAAAGCCGCGAAGAACGGCTGGGAAGGCTTGGTGATCTACGGTTGCATCCGCGACGTCGACGTCATTGCCCAGACCGACCTGGGCGTCCAGGCCCTGGCCAGTCATCCGATGAAAACCGACAAGCGCGGCATCGGCGATCTCAATGTTGCCGTGACCTTCGCCGGCGTGACCTTTCGTCCGGGCGAGTATGTCTATGCGGACAACAACGGCGTGATCGTCTCGCCAAGCCCACTGAAAATGCCTGAATGAAACGAAATAGCCATAAGGGATGAGGATGTTCGAGGAAGAAAACGCGCAATGGGGGCTGGTTCATGCCCTGGTGCTGGATGGTAAAGGCGGCGCGCGTTCGATAGCCCGGACCGAACTTGACGATTTGCAGTTGCAGGCCCATGAAAGCCTGTGGCTGCACTGGGATCGCAGCCATCCACAAACCCATACGTGGTTGCGCAAATCCAGTGGCTTGAGTGAATTCAACTGCGATCTGTTGCTGGAAGAGAACACCCGGCCACGCTTGTTGCCCCTGCCCAATGCCGAATTGCTGCTGTTTCTTCGCGGGATCAACCTCAATCCGGGTGCCGAGCCTGAAGACATGGTGTCGGTGCGCATCTTTGCCTCGGCCCAGCGTGTGATCTCCCTGCGGTTGCGCCCACTGCGCGCCACCGATGAGCTGCTGGCGGAGCTGGTTGAAGGCAAGGGTCCGAAGACCGCGTCGGAACTCATCCTTTATATGGCGCAATACCTGACCAATAAAGTGCAGGACCTGGTGACGTGCCTGTCTGAAATCGTCGACAGCGAGGAAGAAAAACTCGATACCGACGAACGGTATACACCCGAGCACGACGCCATTTTGCACATCCGTCGCAGGGCCGCCGGACTGAAGCGATTCCTGGCGCCACAGCGGGACATCTTCGGCCAGATGTCGCGGATCAAGTTGCCTTGGTTCGTCGAGGACGATGGCGACTATTGGAATGAATTGAACAACAGCCTGACGCGCTACCTCGAAGAGCTGGAATTGACCCGAGAGCGCGTGGGGCTTGTGCTGGAGGCCGAGGACCGGCGTCTTTCGGTGCGCATGAACCGCACCATGTACCGCTTCGGCATCATTACCGGGATCTTCCTGCCGATGAGTTTTCTCACCGGCCTGCTGGGTATCAATGTCGGCGGCATTCCCTTGTCCGACAGCCCTTACGGATTCCTGGTCGCCTGCCTGCTGATGGCGTGCGTGGCCTTGGGGCAATGGTGGTTATTCCGCCGTTTGCGTTGGGTGTGATGGGCTTTCATGTGACCCGACGAAATCTGGTCGCGTCTTCCACAGACATCACGAGAGGTGCGTATGCACGATCCGTTCGAACAGTCTCTGCGCGACATGCTCAAGGCCTCGCCGTCCAGCCGGGACGACGATGCATGCCTGGGGCGTGTACTGAAAACCGCCAACCGCCAGGTCGGCGCCGGCGATCTGTTCAGCCTGCTGGGCCGTTGGTTGCCCGCGCTGATGATCGCGTTGAACAACGGGTCGGCCCATGTCTCGCCGGTTTCCCGTCGCAAACCTGTTACTCGCACCGCTGATAAGGCTGATTGAATATGGAACTTGATCTCTGGACCCAGAGCCTCGTCACGGCAATGACTGCGTTGTGGACCAAGATAGCTAATTTTATCCCCAACCTTTTTGGCGCCCTGGTGGTGCTGTTGCTGGGGTTCGTCGTGGCCAAGCTGCTGGACACGCTGCTTTCCAAGCTGCTCGCCAAATTGGGCCTCGACCGCCTGATGGGCGGCACCGGCCTGACCAAACTGTTGTCTCGCGGCGGCATCCAGGTGCCGATCTCGACGCTGGTGGGCAAGATCGTCTATTGGTTCGTGCTGCTTATATTTCTTGTGTCGGCGGCTGAATCCCTGGGCCTGGAGCGCGTTTCAGCTACGCTCGACATGCTTGCGCTGTATTTGCCGAAGGTGTTTGGCGCGGCGTTGGTGTTGCTGGTGGGCGTCCTGTTGGCGCAACTGGCCAACGGGCTGGTACGCGGCGCCGCCGAGGGCGTTGGACTGGACTACGCTTCGGGACTTGGGCGAATCGCCCAAGGGCTTGTCATCATCATCAGTATTTCGGTCGCGATCAGCCAGTTGGAGGTCAAGACTGACCTGCTCAACCATGTGATCGTGATTGTCTTGATTACCGTTGGTCTGGCGGTTGCGCTGGCGATGGGGTTGGGAAGCCGGGAAATCGCCGGTCAGATTCTTGCGGGAATCTATGTGCGTGAGCTGTATGAGGTTGGACAACAAGTGCGTGTTGGCGAGGTCGAAGGCCAGATCGAAGAGATCGGCACGGTGAAAACCACATTGCTGACCGAAGAGGGCGAGCTGGTGTCGCTTTCCAATCGGATCCTGCTGGAACAGCATGTGAGTAGCCGCTAACCCGGCAAACCCTGCTAATGTATGCCGCCGCGAAATGCCTGCCACCGCAGGGTGCGGCGCACATTGACCTAGACTGTCGGCCCGACTTGTTTTGAACAAACCCCAATCGCTATCCACGCGCTACGACCCCCGTGATCTCTCTGATGAGGAGTTGGTCGCGCGCGCGCATACGGAGCTGTTTCACGTTACGCGGGCCTACGAAGAGTTGATGCGCCGCTACCAGCGGACATTATTTAACGTTTGTGCACGATATCTTGGGAACGATCGCGACGCTGACGATGTCTGTCAGGAGGTGATGTTGAAGGTGCTGTACGGCCTGAAGAACTTCGAGGGGAAATCGAAGTTCAAGACTTGGCTATACAGCATCACTTACAACGAATGCATCACGCAGTATCGCAAGGAACGGCGAAAGCGTCGCTTGATGGATGCATTGAGCCTTGACCCTCTCGAGGAAGCGTCCGAAGAAAAGGCGCCCAAGCCCGAGGAAAAAGGTGGACTCGATCGCTGGCTGGTTTATGTGAACCCGATCGATCGGGAAATTCTGGTGCTACGATTTGTCGCAGAACTGGAATTCCAGGAGATCGCAGACATAATGCATATGGGTTTGAGTGCGACAAAAATGCGTTACAAGCGCGCTCTCGATAAGCTACGTGAGAAATTTGCGGGCATTGCTGAAACTTAGTTCGGCGCAAATATCTCTTACGTGTAGGCAAGTTCTGATAGACTTGCCGCCGAGTTGTCCCCCGGTTTGCGGGACTGCTTCACAATCACCAGATGGGGATTTAACGGATGAAACTGAAAAACACCTTGGGCTTTGCCATTGGTTCTTTGATTGCTGCCACTTCGTTCGGCGCTCTGGCACAAGGCCAAGGCGCAGTTGAAATCGAAGGCTTCGCCAAGAAAGAAATGTTCGACAGCGCTCGTGACTTCAAGAACAACGGCAACCTGTTCGGCGGTTCGGTCGGTTACTTCCTGACCGACGACGTTGAACTGCGTCTGGCCTACGACGAAGTGCACAACGCACGTACCGACGATGGCACTAACGTCAAGGGCGCCAACACCGCTCTGGACGCTCTGTACCACTTCAACAACCCAGGCGACATGCTGCGTCCATACGTCTCTGCCGGTTTCTCGGACCAGAGCATCGACCAGAATGGCAGCAACGGTCGTAACCGTTCTACCTTCGCCAACGTTGGTGGCGGCGCCAAGCTGTATTTCACTGACAACTTCTACGCCCGTGCCGGCGTTGAAGCTCAGTACAACATCGACCAGGGCGACACCGAGTGGGCGCCAAGCGTCGGTATCGGTGTGAACTTCGGTGGCGGCTCCAAGCCTGCTGCTGCTCCAGTTCCAGCGCCAGCTGAAGTCTGCTCCGACAGCGACAACGATGGCGTGTGCGACAACGTCGACAAGTGCCCTGACACCCCAGCCAACGTAACCGTTGACGCTGATGGCTGCCCAGCTGTTGCTGAAGTCGTACGTGTTGAGCTGGACGTCAAGTTCGACTTCGACAAGTCGGTCGTTAAAGAAAACAGCTACGGCGACATCAAGAACCTGGCTGATTTCATGAAGCAGTACCCATCCACCAGCACCACTGTTGAAGGTCACACTGACTCCGTCGGTCCTGACGCTTACAACCAGAAGCTGTCTGAGCGTCGTGCAAACGCCGTTAAGCAAGTTCTGACCAACCAGTACGGTGTTGAATCGTCCCGCGTTCAGTCTGTTGGCTACGGCGAATCCCGCCCAGTTGCTGACAACGCCACTGAAGCTGGTCGTGCAGTTAACCGTCGCGTAGAAGCGCAGGTTGAAGCCCAAGCTAAGTAATTAGCCCACAGCTTTGGAAAAGCCCGGCCTAGGCCGGGCTTTTCTTTGCGTGGGATTTATGGAAATCAGGGGGCTGGGAAAGCACGAGACCTGTGGGAGCGAGCTTGCTCGCGATGGCGGTTTGACAGTCGGCCGGGGGGTTGTTGACTGGGTACATATCCATTGCTGCGGTAACGGCTACTTAGGGTTCCGCCCTTACGGCGGCTCACTTTTTTTCAGACGCCAAAAAAAGTAAGCAAAAAAGGCTTGCCCCACCACTCGGTGCCTCGCTTAGGCTCGGCATGCCCTCACTCCGGCATTGCTCCGTGGGCCCGCCGCGAAGGGCCATCCATGGCCCAGCGCGGCTATCCCGGCATCCATGCCGAGATGCCCACTCCACAATACCTGCGTTCGGCCATCGTGGTTAACGGGGCGCCCCAGATCAAAATCAAAAGCGAGGCGGCCTAACAGCCGACCTGGCTTTCCCGGTCGTGCTCGATCTCATTGTGGAGCGGGCTTGCTCGCGAAGGCGGCCTGACAGCCGACCTATCTCCGGCGGCTGTACTTCAATCTCATTGTGGGAGCCTGCTCGCGATTGAGGTGTGTCAGTCACCCTTCAGGTTGCTGATACATTGCCATCGCGAGCAAGCTCGCTCCCACATGGTAGGGGTTGTCTGTCAGAGGGCTGACGCCCGCGCCCAGGCACGCTGCGAGGCGGGCAGTTCAGCAGCGCCGGCCACCGCGCCAATCACCAGGATCGCCGGGCTCTTGAGTTGAAACGCGCTGGCATCGGCTTCCATCGAGGCCAGGTCGCTGCGGCAGTCGCGCTGGTGGGGCAGGGAGGCGTTTTCGATCATGGCCACGGGCGTGTCCGCCGCCAGGCCACCGGCCAACAACTGCTCGCGGATCTCGCTCAGTTTCGCCACGCCCATGTACACCACCAGGGTGGTCCCGCTTTGCGCCAGGGCTTGCCAGTTCAGGCTGCTGCCGTCCTGAGTGTGGGCCGTGACCAGGGTCACGCCCCGGGCGATTCCGCGCAGGGTCAGTGAAATATCGCATTGGGTGGCGCCCGCGAGGCCGGCGGTGATGCCGTTGACCAATTCCACTTCGACCCCATGCTCGCGCAACCACTGCGCCTCTTCACCGCCGCGACCGAAGATGCACGGATCGCCGCCCTTGAGGCGCACCACGCATTTGCCTTGGCGGGCATAACGCAACATCAGCCGGTGAATGAATGCCTGTGGCGTGGACCGGCAGCCGCCGCGCTTGCCCACGGCGATGACGCGTGCAGCGGGGCAATGCTCCAGCACCGCGACGTTGACCAGATCGTCGATCAACACCACATCCGCCTCGCCCAAGGCGCGCACGGCTTTGAGGGTCAGCAATTCAGGGTCGCCAGGACCTGCACCCACCAGCCAGACTTTTGCGTTCATAGTGTTTTCCTCACGAGATCGCGGCCACCGGTTGCGCGGTGGCAACCAGCAGGCGCTTGATTTCAGGTACGCAGGAACCGCATTGCGTGCCGCAACCCAGTTCTTTTTTCAATCCCTGCAAGTCCAAGCCACGCTCGATGCCGGCGCAGATGGCGCGTTGGCTGACGTTCATGCAATTGCAGAGCGTCTTGCCACCGCCCACGGTAGCGCCGACGTTGCCCGGCGGCGCGCTCAGCGGTGCCAGTAACCAACGGCGCAGTTGCTCATCGGCACGGCCTTCCAGCCACAGGTTCTGCAGCCAGTGCCGGGCCAGGGTTTCGCCGGCCAGGCGAATGGCAGTGATACGACCATTTTCGATCCGTACCCGTTTACCGATGGAGCGACGCGGATCGTCATAGGCCAGCACCGGCCCGTCGATCAGCCCCAGTTGTTCGTCGATCGCCTGTAGCAGTTGCGGTTCTGGCGCAACGGCGCTGGCAGCGCGGATCAGCAGCGCGGGGCGTTCGCGTCCAGTCAGGCTCAGGCTGACGTAGGCAAACGCCTCACACAGCGGACGCAGCGTCTCCAGATGCTGCTGAACATCGCCCTCGACCAAGGCGAAAAGTTGCCAAGGCAGGTTCACCGGTTCCAGGCGCACGCCGCTGTGCTTGAGTTCCGGCTGTTTCGACAACGGGTCGAAAGCCGGTTGAGTCAGGGTATTTACGCCGCCCTTGAGAAACCGGTCGCCCCAATGCATGGGCAGGAAGGCTTGGCCAGGGCGAACGCTCTCGTCACTGTCCACTGCCACGATCACGCTGCCGCGACGGCTTTTCAGGCTGACCAGATCGCCGGCTCGCAGACGATGGCGATTCAGTTCGTCCGGATGCAGGCTGAGCACGGCTTCGTTCACATGCCCAAACAATTGCGCAGCGGTGCCGGTGCGGCTCATGCCGTGCCATTGGTCCCGCAGACGACCGGTGTTCAGGGTCAGCGGGTAGCGTGCGTCACGTAGCTCCTTGGCGGCGCGATAGGGTTCGGCCATAAACCGGGCACGGCCACTGTCGGTAGGAAAAATCCCGTCCACATACAAACGCGCCGTTCCAACCGTGGCGCCTTCCGGGAAAGGCCATTGTTGTGGGCCAAGTTGATCGATCAACGCATGGCTGATGCCGGACAGGTCCAGGTCGCGGCCGCGGGTCAGTTGTTTGTATTCATCGAACAGTTGGGCCGGGGCGTCGAAGGCGAACAGGCTGGGTAGGTTCGGGCGCAGGCGTTTTTCCAGGCGCTGTGCGAAATCCACGGTGATGGCCCAGTCCGGACGTGCTTCGCCCGGTGCATTTATTGCCCGGCGAACGTGGGAAATACGCCGTTCGGAATTGGTCACCGAGCCTTCCTTTTCGCCCCAACTGGCCGCCGGCAGCAACAGGTCGGCAAACGCGGCGGTCTCGGTAGTTCGGAAGGCTTCCTGCAACACCACGAACGGGCAGGTTTGCAGGGCTTCGCGCACGGCGGTCTGGTCCGGCATCGATTGGGCCGGGTTGGTGCAGGCGATCCACAGGGCCTTGATCTTGCCGCTGCGCACCTGTTCGAAGAGCTCAATGGCGCTCAGCCCCGGAGTGCTGGGCAGTTGTTCCACGCCCCAATAGCTGGCGACTTCGGCGCGATGCTCAGGATTGCCCGCTTCGCGATGGCCCGGCAGCAGGTTGGACAGACTGCCGGTTTCCCTGCCGCCCATTGCGTTAGGCTGGCCAGTCAACGAGAACGGTCCCGCACCCGGCCGGCCAATTTGGCCGGTGGCCAGGTGCAAATTGATCAGCGCGCTGTTTTTTGCGCTGCCGGCGGTGGACTGGTTCAAGCCCATGCACCACAACGACAGGAAACTCGGGGAGGTGCCGACCCATTCGGCGCACTGGTGCAGTTGCTCGACGCTGATGCCGCACAGTTGAGCGACCATGGTCGGCGTGTAGTCGCGCACCAGATTCTTCAGGTCCGCCAGGCCTTCGGTATGGGCCTTGATGAAGCTGCGGTCGACCCAGTCTTCCCACAGCAGCAAGTGCAAAATCCCATGAAACAAGGCCACGTCGGTGCCCGGCAGAATCGCCAGGTGCAGGTCGGCCAGGTCGCAGGTGTCGGTGCGCCGGGGATCGATGACGATGATTTTCATCTGCGGCCGGCGGGATTTGGCCTCTTCCAGGCGGCGAAACAGGATCGGGTGGGCGTAGGCCATGTTGCTGCCGACAATCATCACGCAGTCGCTCAGCTCCAGGTCTTCGTAGCTGCAGGGTGGGGCGTCGGCACCGAGGCTGCGCTTGTAGCCCACCACGGCGGAGGACATGCACAGCCGCGAATTACTGTCGATGTTGTTGGTGCCCACCAATGCCCGGGCAAGTTTGTTGAAGGCGTAGTAATCCTCGGTCAGCAATTGGCCGGAGATGTAGAACGCCACGCTGTCGGGGCCGTGCTCGGCGATCGTGTCGGCGAAGACGCTGGCGGCGTGATCCAGGGCGCTGTCCCAGTCGGTGCGGCCCCTGGCCAGGCTTTTACCCAGGCGTAGCTCGGGATACAGGGCGCGCGCGGCGAGGTCGCCGGTCAGGTGCAGGGTCGAGCCCTTGCTGCACAGTTTGCCGAAGTTGGCCGGATGGGCGGGATCGCCGCTGACGCCAAGGATGCGCTCGCCGTCATGCTCGATCAGGACGCCGCAACCGACCCCGCAATAACAGCAGGTCGAGGCAGTGATCTGGCGGTTCATCAGCTTGCGTCCCGCAGGGCGAGCATGACCCGGCCGTTCTCGACCCGCGCCGAATGATGATGGGCGCAGCCCACGTCGGGGGCCTGGGCCTGGCCGCTCTCCAGGTCGATCTGCCAGTTGTGCAACGGGCAGGCGACGCGCTTGCCGTAGACCAACCCTTGGGACAGCGGGCCACCCTTGTGCGGGCAACGGTCATCGAGGGCGAACACCTCGTCGTCGCTGGTGCGGAAAATCGCGATGTCGCCTTTCGGGCCATTGATGATGCGCGAACCGAGGATATTGATCTCTTCCAGCGCGCAGATATCCAGCCAGTTCATGCCGGCACCTCCAAGGTCTTCACAGGGATGACTTCGAATTCTTTTTTCAGCTGAGGCTGTTCCAGGCGTTGCTTCCACGGGTCTTGTTCCAGCGACAAGGAAAACTTCAGGCGTTCATGAAGGGCCTTGCGCCGCTCCGGGTCTTCCAACACGGCTTTCTTGATGTGTTCCATGCCGACCCGTTGCATGTAGTGCACGGTGCGTTCCAGGTAAAAGGCTTCCTCGCGGTACAGCTGCAGGAAAGCACCGTTGTATTCGCGGACTTCTTCGGCGGTCTTGAGCTTGACGAAGAACTCGGCGACCTCGGTCTTGATCCCGCCGTTGCCGCCGATGTACATCTCCCAGCCCGAATCGACGCCGATAATTCCCACGTCCTTGATGCCGGCTTCCGAGCAGTTGCGTGGGCAACCGGAGACGGCCAGCTTCACCTTGTGCGGCGACCACATATTGAACAGATCGTGCTCGAGCTCGATGCCAAGCTGGGTGGAGTTCTGCGTGCCGAAGCGGCAGAACTCGCTGCCAACGCAGGTCTTCACGGTGCGGATGGACTTGCCGTAGGCGTGGCCGGACGGCATGTCGAGGTCTTTCCACACGCCGGGCAAATCCTGCTTCTTGATGCCCAGCAGATCGATGCGCTGCCCGCCGGTGACCTTGACCATCGGCACGTTGTACTTGTCGGCCACGTCGGCGATGCGCCGCAGTTCGGAAGGGTTGGTCACGCCGCCCCACATCCGCGGAACCACCGAATAGGTGCCGTCTTTCTGGATGTTGGCGTGGGCCCGCTCGTTGATCAGGCGCGACTGCGGGTCGTCCTGGGCTTCGCCTGGCCAGGTGGAGATCAGGTAATAGTTCAGGGCCGGGCGGCACGTCGCGCAGCCGTTGGGAGTGCGCCAGTTCAAATAGCTCATGGTCCCGGCGATGGTCAGCAGGTGCTGGTCGCGGATCGCCTGGCGGATCTGGCCGTGGTTGAGGTCGCTGCAGCCGCAGATGGCTTTTTCGCTTTTCGGCTTGACGTCCGCCGCACCGCCCACGGTGTTGATCAGGATCTGTTCCACCAGGCCGGCGCAGGAGCCGCAGGAACTGGCGGCCTTGGTGTGTTTTTTCACGTCATCGACGCTGAATAGCCCGTGTTCCTGGATGGCCTTGACGATGGTGCCCTTGCACACGCCGTTGCAGCCGCAGACTTCGGCCGTGTCGGCCATGCTCATGGCTTTGTCCTGGCCTTGGTGGCCTACGTCGCCTAAAGCGTTTTCCCCAAACATCAGGTGATCGCGGATCTCGCTGATGGCGTGGTTCTCACGGATCTGGCGGAAATACCAGCCGCCATCCGCTGTGTCGCCGTACAGGCAGGCGCCGACCAGCACGTCATCCTTGATCACCAGTTTTTTGTAGACGCCACCGATCGGGTCGGAAAGGGTGATGGTCTCGGTGCCTTCGCCACCCATGAAATCCCCGGCGGAGAACAGGTCGATGCCGGTGACTTTCAACTTGGTCGACGTGACCGAGCCCTTGTAAGTGGCGAAGCCCAGTTGCGCGAGGTGATTGGCGCAGACCTTGGCTTGTTCGAACAACGGGGCCACCAAGCCATAAGCCGTGCCACGGTGGCTGGCGCACTCGCCGATGGCATAGACGCGCGGATCGTAGGTTTGCATCGTGTCGTTGACCAGGATCCCGCGGTTGCACGGGATGCCGGATTTTTCCGCAAGTTCGGTGTTGGGGCGGATGCCGGCGGCCATCACCACCAGGTCGGCGGGGATGATGTCGCCGTTCTTGAACTGTACCGAGCCGACCCGGCCATTGCCGGCGTCGTGCAGGGCCTGGGTCTGTTCACACAGGCGGAACTTGAGGCCACGATTTTCCAGGGCGGTTTGCAGCAGTTGGCCGCTGGTCTTGTCCAGTTGCCGTTCCAACAGCCATTCACCGATGTGCACGACGGTCACGTCCATGCCGCGCAACTTCAGGCCGTTGGCCGCTTCCAGGCCCAGCAAGCCGCCGCCGATCACCACGGCGTGCTTGTGAGTCTTGGCGGTGTCGATCATCGCTTGGGTGTCGGCGATGTCGCGGTAGCCAATCACGCCGTCCAGGGTGTTGCCGGGGATCGGCAAGATGAACGGCGTAGAGCCGGTGGCGATCAGCAGGCGGTCGTATTCGGCTTCGCTACCGTCTTCGGCGATGACCCGGCGCTTGATGCGATCGATCTCCACGACTTTGCGGTTGAGCAGCAACTTGATGTTGTTTTCCAAGTACCAGCTCAGGTCGTTGAGCACGATGTCTTCGAACGTTTGCTCCCCGGCCAGCACCGGCGACAGCAGGATGCGGTTGTAATTGGTGTGAGGCTCGGCGCCGAATACCGTGATGTCGTAGAGCTCGTTGCTCAGCTTGAGCAGTTCCTCGAGGGTGCGAACCCCGGCCATGCCGTTGCCGATCATTACCAGTTTGAGTTTTTTCATCAGGGTTCTCCGCAAGCTCAGGTCCGGTTTCATCACGGCGATCGGACTGGCTCGACATTTTTACGAAAACAAAAAAAGGCGTCTCGCTAGTGGCCTAGCGAGGACGCCTTTGTCCTGGTCCCGTTCTCTCGGGAAGCACCGCCTTCATCGTTGGAGGCGTTGCTTTATGTATGGTGAGAGAGGTTATGCAGTGGTTGTGCCAAGTGGCTCGGGGACCCGGATTTATTGGGGCAAGCGAGGGGCGGGCGCGTTGGAGGGGGAGTTATTGCACCGAATCAAAGCGTGTTGCCCGGTAATGGAGCGCGGTGGGGTTGGTGTCATGAATGAAAAACCAGAAACAACAGCACAACATTCACCACCAACGACCCCAGCGCCAACGTCCGCCAGACCTTCAGCGGCTCTCGTTCCAGCAGCGGCCGAGGCCTTACGCTCAAGCTGCGGCGCTCGCCTTGTTCCAGTAGCAATAACCATTCTTCGGCGGTTTCAAAGCGCTGAGCTGGGTCCGCCGCCACCGCGCGATCCAGGCTTAGTCCAAGCCATTCAGGCAGGTCGGGCCGATAACGATGAGCACTCACCGACACGCCAAAGCGCGGACGTTGGAAGGCTTCGATTTCGCCGTAGGGATAATGCCCGGTCAGCAGGTAATACAGCGTCACGCCGACGGCGTACAAATCCTGCTGCGCCGTAGGCAATGTGCCGCCGAACGCCTCCGGAGCGATGTAGCTGGGCGTGCCGGGCAAGACGTTGGCCTGGTCTTCGGACAGGCCCGGGCAGTACGCCAAGCCGAAATCCAGCAAGCGCAATTCCCCGTCGTCGCCCAGGTGCAGGTTTTCCGGCTTGATGTCGCGGTGATAAATCTGCCGGCGATGCAGTAGGCCGACCGCCCGTACCAGCCGTTGCGCCAGGTCCAGCCACTGGGCCAGGGGCAACGGCCCGCCCTGGCTGAACAGCTCGGCCAGGGTCTCGCCCTGGTATTCGCGCATCACGTAGTACAAATGCTGGCGCTGGGGCACGCCGTGCACTTCCGGAAACTGCCTGCCCGCGACGCGCTTGAGAAACCATTCTTCCGACAATAACGCTTGCCCGGCCCGGCTATCGTCTCGCAGGTGCACGGGCAAGGTTTTCAGCAGCCAGGGTTGGCCCTGACCGTCGTGGACCCGGTAGAGCAACGACTGCTGGCTCTGGCCGAGCAGGCTCTCGATCTGCCAGCCCTCGAACACTTGGCCCGGTTTCAACGCAGGCGGCAGGGGCCATTGCTGCAATTGGATCAGCGCATCGCCGATGCTGGCTTCGCCCAAGGCATCGACGCGCACCAGCAGGGCACTGGCGTTGTCCTGGCTCCCGGCCAGATGCGCGGCGTTGACCAAGGTCTGCGCCGCGAGATTCAGGTCCGGCTGGTCACGAAGGATGCCGGCAATGGCCGTATCCCCCAAAACCGCCCAGACGCCGTCGCTGAGCAGCACGAAGGTTTCATCGGTGCGCAATTCACCGTCGAGGAAGTCCAGGATCAGATGCTGATCCAAGCCCAGGGCACGCTTGAGCACATGTTGCATGCCCTGTTGTTCCCAGACATGGTCTTCGCTGACCCGTTGCAGATGATCGGCGTGCCAGCGATAGACCCGGCAATCGCCGACATGGGCGAGGGTGAAGCGTCGACCCCGCAGGACCAGCGCGCTGACGGTGGTGAGCAGCGGTTGCCCGCCACCGTTGGCCTGCAACCAGCGATTTTGAGCCAGCAGCAGCCGGTCGAGCGCTTGGGCCACGCCCCAGGTCTGCGGGGTGGAATAGTAATCCAGGGCCAGGGCCTGCAAGGTCGAACGGGCGGCCAATCCGCCGTCGGCGCATTGGCTCACGCCGTCGGCGATGGCGAACAGGTAACCTTTGCTGGCGGCCAGCGCCGGGGCCGGGGTGACCAGGCGCAGGGCGTCCTGGTTTTCCTCCCGTGGGCCGATAGCGCTGGCTTCGGCGAAACTCAGTTGCAGGCTCATGGTGACCGGTTATACCCGAGCCGCGGTGACCGCTGCCGAACCCCAGGTGGTTCTCCAGCGACGTTTCACGCCATACAGGCCGAACCAGGCCAGCACACCGAGGCTGGCGAACAACCACAGCGCCAGTTGATAGCTGCCGGTGCTCTGCTTGATCGCGCCCATGCCCGCCGCGAGGGCGAAGCCGCCGATGCCGCCGGCCATGCCGATCAAGCCGGTCATCACGCCGATCTCGCGGCGGAAGCGTTGTGGCACCAGTTGGAACACTGCGCCGTTGCCCGCACCCAAGCCGAGCATGGTGCAGACGAACAGGGCCAGCGCCGCATAGGAGCTCGGCAGGTTGAAGCCGACCGCGGCGATGCAGACAGCCGCCACGGTGTACATGCCCAGCAAGGTGCGGATGCCGCCGAAACGGTCCGCCAGCGCGCCGCCCAATGGACGCATCAGGCTGCCACCGAACACGCAGGCCGCGGTGTAGTAGCCGGCGGTGACCGGGCTCAGGCCATATTGGTCGTTGAAGTAGCCGGGCAGGGCGCTGGCCAGGCCGATGAACCCGCCAAAGGTCACACTGTAGAAGAACATGAACCACCAGCTGTCACGGTCGCCCAAGGCCTTGAGGTAGTCGGCCATGGATTTGGCTTTCGGCCGCTCCGGAGCGTTCTTGGCCAGCCAGGCAAAGAGCACCAGGGTGATCACCAGTGGGATCACCGCGAAGCCGAACACGTTGGTCCAGCCGAAGGCCACGGCCATGACCGGTGCGATCAACGCGGCGAGCACGGTGCCTGAGTTACCCGCACCGGCGATGCCCATGGCCTTGCCCTGATGCTGCGGCGGATACCACTGGGACGCCAACGGCAGGGCGACGGCGAACGAAGCGCCGGCGACACCCAGGAACAGGCCCAGCAGCAGTGCTTGTTCGTAGCTGTGGATGCCCAGTTTCCAGGCGCAGAACAGCGCACCGATCACAATCACCTGGCCGACCATGCCGGCGGTCTTGGGTGAAATCCGGTCGGCCAGCAGGCCCATGAACAGTCGCAGCACGGCGCCGGCCAGGATCGGTGTCGCCACCATCAGGCCGCGCTGTTGGGTGGTCAAGTGCAGGTCGGCGGAGATCTGTACCGCCAGTGGACCGAGCAGGTACCAGACCATGAAGCTCAGGTCGAAATAGAGGAAGGCCGCGAACAATGTCGGGGTGTGGCCGGATTTCCAGAAGCTTGAATTCATCGCGCACCTCAGCTGTAAAAGTCTCGAGAAATGAGTCAGTGCTTTGAGCAGTGCGCCGCCTGTGGTCGCACCACCGGTCCCGGAGGACCAAAACAAAAAAACGCCGCAACCCTGAGCACCCGGAGGCGAAGAGGATGTGCGACGTCTTTGTCGTAGGTGGGGCAACCGCCGTTGGTTACCTGTGGAGTTGCTTAAGCGAGATCTGTGCCAACCTAGTCATGATCGTTGCCACGGAGCGTGGGGACGATCATCCATGGAAGGGGGCTTTCAGCCCAGCAACTCATTCATTGCGATGATCTGCTCCGCCACCTGGATCAGCTTCTGCTGGCGGCTCATGGCTTGGCGGCGCATCAGGGTGTAGGCCTGTTCCTCGTTGCAGTCCTTCATCTTCATCAGCATGCCCTTGGCCAGTTCGATGCGTTTGCGTTCGGCCAGTTGCTGGTCCCGGGCCAGGAGCTGGGCGCGCAGGGCCTGGTCGCTTTCGAAGCGGGCCATGGCGACGTCGAGGATCGGTTGCAGCCGCGCGGCATGGATGCCTTCGACAATGTAGGCGCTAACACCCGACTTGATCGCCTGACGCATCACATCCGGGTCGTGCTCGTCGGTAAACATGACGATCGGTCGTGGCTGGTCGCGACTGACCAGCACCACTTGTTCCATCACATCGCGGCCGGGTGACTCGGTATCGATCAGGATGACGTCCGGACGCACTGTTTCGACGCGCGCGGGCAGGTCGATGGTCAATCCGGATTCGTCGATCACTTCGAACCCGGCTTCAATCAAGGCAGCCTTTAGGCGGCCGACTTTTTTCGCAGTGTCGTTGATCAGCAGGATACGCAGCATGGTCGTGGCTCCTGTCAGCGGCTGGCGAGAAGGGGAGCCGCATCGCTCAGGGCGTGCAGTTTGAAGCCGCGGGCATACCCGGCCGGGTCGGAACCGTCCCAGGTGGTGCCGTCGATCAGTTGACTGCTGCGCATGTCCTGGCGCGGCGATGAAACGCCCAGCGCCTCGGCGGCCTCCCGATACAACCCGAGCTGCTGGACTTGCCGGGCCACGGCCAGGTAGTCCGGGTCTTCGCGCAACAGGCCCCAGCGGCGGAACTGGGTAATGAACCACATGCCATCGGACAGGTACGGCAGGTTGACCTCGCCGCCGCCATGAAAACGCATGGCGTGAGGATCTTGCCAACTATTGCCCAGGCCGTCGGCGTAGATGCCCAGCAGGCGCGGCTCGATGCAGTCCAGTGGCGCGTCGAGGTATTCGGGGGCGCTCAACAATTGCGCGGTGCTGCGGCGGTTTTCAGTGCTTTGTTCGATGAAACGGCTGGCTTCGAGGATCGCCATCACCAGCGCCCGGGCGGTATTGGGGTATTGCTCGACGAACGCACGGGTGCAGCCGAGGACTTTTTCCGGATGGTCGGGCCAGATGGTCTGGGTGGTCGCCAGGGTAAACCCGAGGTTCTGCTTCACCGCGCTGGCGCACCAGGGCTCGCCGACACAAAATCCGTCGATACGCCCGGCTTGCAGGTGCGCGATCATCTGCGGAGGCGGTACGACCACGCTGTCGACATCCGACAGTGGATGAATGCCCTGGGCGGCGAGCCAATAGTAGAGCCACATGGCATGGGTGCCGGTGGGAAAGGTCTGGGCGAAGGTCAGTTTCGGGCGAGTTTGGTGCACGTGCTGTTCCAGTGCCTCAGGACTGGTCACGCCTTGGGCCTGGAGGCCATGGGAGAGGTTGATGCTCTGGCCATTCTGGTTGAGTCCCATCAGCACGGCCATGTCCGTTGGTGCGACGCCGCCGATGCCCAGGTGCACGGCGTAGATCAGGCCGTAAAGGCTGTGGGCGGCATCGATTTCGCCACTGACCAGCTTGTCCCGCAGGTTGGCCCAGGACGCCTGGCGCTTGAGGTTCAGGGTCAGGCCGTAGGGCTGGGCGAAACCCTGGGTCGCGGCGACGACCAGCGGGGCACAGTCGCTCAAGGCCATGAACCCGAGATTGACCGCGCTCTTTTCCGGGGCATCGCTGCCGTTGACCCAAGCCAGGGGCGTGGCTGGAATTTCATTCATCGGTATCACCTTCCACATCAAAAAAGCGCCGTGTCCTGGCCAAGAAGGCCGAACGACGACGCTGCTGTCCTTTGAAACAGTGCGACACTCATTCCGTCGTTGGCATGGGGCGCTGATGACCAAAAGGGTGCAAGGCATATGCCAGTGCCGTCGGATTGTGCGCACGCCTCGCTTGCGCCGCCGTTGCCCGGCTATAATCGCCGCCTCATTTCGTCGCCCGAGTCAAAGCCGCCCATGTACACCCTGGCCCGTGAACTGCTGTTCAAACTCTCCCCGGAAACTTCCCACGACCTGTCCCTGGACTTGATCGGCGCGGGCGGACGCCTGGGCCTCAATGGGCTGCTGTGCAAAGCCCCGGCAAAATTGCCGGTGACGGTCATGGGCCTGGAATTCCCCAACCCGGTCGGATTGGCGGCGGGCCTGGACAAGAACGGCGCGGCCATCGACGGCTTCGCCCAGTTGGGGTTCGGTTTTGTGGAAATCGGCACCGTCACGCCGCGACCACAGCCGGGCAACCCCAAGCCACGGATCTTCCGTCTGCCGCAAGCCGAGGCGATCATCAACCGCATGGGCTTCAACAACCTGGGCGTCGATCATCTGCTGGCCCGTGTGGCCGCGGCCAAATACAACGGCGTGCTGGGCATCAACATCGGCAAGAACTTCGACACGCCGGTGGAGCGCGCCGTCGACGACTACCTGATCTGCCTGGACAAGGTCTACGCCCACGCCAGCTACGTGACCGTCAACGTCAGTTCGCCCAACACACCGGGGCTGCGCAGCCTGCAATTCGGTGATTCCCTCAAGCAGCTGCTGGCCGACTTGGCCCGGCGTCGTGCGGAACTGGCCTTGACCCACGGCCGGCATGTGCCACTGGCGATCAAGATCGCCCCGGACATGACCGACGAGGAGACCACCCAGGTGGCCCAGGCCCTGATCGAGACGGGCATGGACGCGGTGATCGCCACCAACACGACCCTGGGACGCGAAGGCGTCGAAGGGCTGGACCACGGTGACGAGGCGGGCGGCTTATCTGGCGCGCCCGTGCGTGACAAGAGCACCCACACCGTGAAGGTGCTGGCGGCTGAATTGGCGGGGCGCTTGCCAATCATCGCGGCGGGGGGGATTACCGAAGGCAAGCATGCCGCCGAGAAGATCACCGCCGGAGCGAGGCTGGTGCAGATCTATTCGGGCTTTATCTACAAAGGGCCGGCGTTGATTCGTGAATCGGTGGATGCGATTGCGGCGTTGAGGTGATTCCTTAGGTTGGTGAGGGCCATTTGTGGCGAGGGGATTTAGCGAAACGTCGCACCGCCCCGCTGGGGCGCGAAGCGGCCCTTATTACCAGCGTCTCGGTGTGTCAGGTTTATTGGGTAGAGCCGTCTTGGGGCTGCTTCGCAGCCCAGCGGGGCGGTGCGACGTTTCGCTAAATCCCCTCGCCACATCAGTGTTTACAGCCCGAGTTCACCAACCCCAAGGCATTAAAAAGGGCTCCTCGAAGGAGCCCCTTGGGCCGTAGCCCGCCGCCCGGATGGGACGTGCGTGGTTAAATCGATATGGGTTTCAAATTGTCGAGTTCTTGAGTATTGAGCCCTGTGTCAGCCGACGGCGTGAAGTTCGTTGAGTCTGTGGATACCCGCAGTGCCGGTCATACCGTCCCAGTTGTCGCCGCGTCCTTCTCGCCAGCCATTGATCCAGGCTTGACGTACTGACGGTAGAGTAAAGGGGCAAAGCTCACGGGATTTACCACCAACGCCATATTGGTAACCGCGTAAAAATGCTCTTTCCAACGGATCACGCTTAAGTCTTCTCATAGGGTGTTGCCCTCACTTGTTGACTGTTGCTTAGCGTCGACCTCAATCGAGGTCGGGGCAGAATCATTCTGCCGTTGGTGGCTCGTTGCCGGCGTGACGAGCCAAGGTGTCGGCGCCGTTGCGACGCCAACCTGTGGTGAGTTCTAACCAAAGCGTCACACGGATGGAATGATCGTTTTGTCATAAGCACGTAACAATAAAGATGCTAGTGCGATAAGTAACATGATGTTCAGCACCCGCTTTTGCGCAAGACCCCTGTATGATCAGCCCTGCGCCGAAGGGCGGTCCCCGCGTTCGAATGAGAATGTCCCCCTGTTGCACTCAGGTACTATTCGACGAAAGGGACGCGTTTTCACAATTTGTTGCACAGAATTTTTTATCTGCCTTCGCATCTAAGCTTTTTAAACCTGAGCGGCGGGGGCGGAACGGCACACGTTCGTGCCACGCGGGTGCTCTTGAGAAAAGCACCTGATTGAACCCGGCCCGGCAATGCGTTGCCCGGTCCACTTAGCCAAAGGCTCTGGAAATCCCCATGTCCGATCGTTTCGAACTCTTCCTCACCTGCCCCAAGGGCCTCGAAGGCCTGCTGATCGAGGAAGCCGTCGGGCTTGGCCTTGAAGAGGCGCGCGAGCACACCTCGGCCGTGCGCGGCATGGCCGACATGGAAGCGGCCTATCGCCTGTGCCTGTGGTCGCGCCTGGCCAACCGCGTGTTGCTGGTCCTCAAGCGCTTCCCGATGAAGGACGCCGAAGACCTGTACCACGGCGTGCTGGACGTCGATTGGCAAGATCATATGCTGGCCGATGGCACCCTGGCGGTAGAGTTCAGCGGACACGGCTCGGGCATCGACAACACCCATTTCGGCGCCTTGAAGGTCAAGGACGCCATCGTCGACAAGCTGCGTACGCCATCGGGCGAGCGGCCGTCCATCGACAAGCTCAACCCGGACCTGCGCATCCACCTGCGCCTGGACCGTGGCGAAGCGATCCTCTCCCTCGACCTTTCCGGCCACAGCCTGCACCAGCGTGGTTATCGCTTGCAGCAAGGTGCCGCGCCGCTGAAGGAAAACCTCGCCGCCGCGATTCTGATTCGCTCCGGTTGGCCGCGCATTGCCGCCGAAGGCGGGGCGCTGGCCGACCCGATGTGCGGTGTCGGCACCTTCCTGGTGGAAGCTGGCATGATCGCCGCCGACATGGCGCCGAACCTGCGTCGCCAGCAGTGGGGCTTTACCGCCTGGCTCGGCCACGTGCCGGCGCTGTGGAAGAAGCTTCATGAAGAGGCCACCGAACGCGCTGCCGCCGGGCTGGCCAAGCCACCGCTGTGGATTCGCGGCTACGAAGCCGACCCACGGCTGATCCAGCCGGGCCGCAACAACGTCGAGCGTGCAGGCCTGAGCGAGTGGATCAAGATCTATCAGGGCGAAGTCGCCACCTTCGAGCCGCGTCCGGACCAGAACCAGAAAGGCCTGGTGATCTGCAACCCACCCTACGGCGAGCGCCTGGGCGACGAAGCCAGCCTGCTTTACCTCTACCAGAACCTTGGCGAGCGCCTGCGCCAAGCCTGTCTGAACTGGGAGGCGGCGGTGTTCACCGGCGCCCCCGACCTGGGCAAGCGCATGGGCATTCGCAGCCACAAGCAGTATTCGTTCTGGAACGGCGCCTTGCCGTGCAAACTGCTGCTGATCAAGGTCCTGCCGGACCAGTTCGTCACCGGCGAGCGGCGCACGCCGGAACAGCGTCAGGCCGAGCGTGAGCAGGCCGCCTACGATCAAACCCCGGAAGTACCGCAAGAGCGCCAGTACAACAAGAACGGCAACCCGATCAAACCCGCTCCGGCGCCGGCCCCTGTGGTCGAGTTGGCGCGGTTGAGCGAAGGCGGGCAGATGTTCGCCAATCGCCTGCAGAAAAATCTCAAGCTGCTGAGCAAGTGGGCCAAGCGTGAAGGCGTCGACTGCTACCGGGTCTACGATGCGGATATGCCGGAATACTCCATGGCGATCGACCTGTACCACGATTGGGTGCACGTCCAGGAGTACGTCGCGCCGAAGTCCATCGATCCGGAAAAGGCCTCGGCCCGATTGTTCGATGCCCTGGCGGCCATTCCCCAAGCCTTGAACGTCGACAAGAGCCGTGTCGTCATCAAGCGCCGCGAGCGTCAGAGCGGCACCAAGCAGTACGAGCGCCAGAGTGCCCAGGGCAAATTCACCGAGGTCAACGAAGGCGGCGTAAAGCTGTTGGTCAACCTCACCGACTACCTGGACACCGGGCTGTTTCTCGACCATCGGCCGATGCGCCTGCGGATCCAGAAAGAGGCGGCCGGCAAGCGCTTCCTGAACTTGTTCTGCTACACCGCGACCGCCAGCGTCCACGCCGCCAAGGGCGGTGCCCGGAGCACCACCAGTGTCGACCTGTCGAAAACCTACCTGGACTGGGCTCGACGCAACCTGTCGCTCAATGGTTTTTCCGACAAGAACCGCCTGGAACAGGGTGATGTCATGGCGTGGCTGGAAGCCAGTCGCGACGAGTACGACCTGATCTTCATCGACCCGCCGACCTTCTCCAACTCCAAGCGCATGGAAGGCGTGTTCGACGTGCAGCGCGACCACGTCCAGCTGCTTGACCTCGCCATGGCGCGCCTGGCGCCGGGCGGCGTGCTGTATTTCTCCAACAACTTCCGTAAGTTCCAGCTCGAGGACAACCTGGGTGAGCGTTACGCGGTTGAGGAAATCACCGCCAAGACCATCGATCCGGATTTTGCCCGCAACAGCAAGATTCACCGCGCATGGAAGATCATGGCGCGCTGATGTTCGGCTGATTGGATCCAGGCAGGCCTTGAAACTCAAGGCTCTTGGATCGTCTGGGGCTGGCTAAAGTGGTGGCAAATAGCTATAACTGAGAGCGTGACCGGGGCTGTACACAAGGCCGGTCCTTTCTGAGTTATGTGTATGGCATTACATCAGGTGCGTCCCAGGATCCTGGGCTTTATCAGCGAAGATG
This sequence comes from Pseudomonas marvdashtae, assembly GCF_014268655.2. Lineage (NCBI taxonomy): Bacteria > Pseudomonadati > Pseudomonadota > Gammaproteobacteria > Pseudomonadales > Pseudomonadaceae > Pseudomonas > Pseudomonas marvdashtae. The sequence goes on along the minus strand of NZ_JABWQX020000001.1, from coordinate 3,831,403 downwards.
TTTCAGCATGGCTCGTGGCTGCAGTGGTCCTGATGGTGGGCTCGCTGCTGACCGGACTGCTGGCCTGGGGCACGCTGAGCCAGTTCAATCGCCAGTTGCGCCAGCGCTTTGAACTGTTGGTCGAGGAGCGCTATAGCCGCCTCGAAGAACGTTTCCAGGATCAGGAACAACGCCTCGACAGTCTGAGGCGCTTCTTCGCCAACTCCGCCGGGGTTTCCAGCACGGAGTTCCACGGCTACACCGAAGCGTTGCTGCGGCGCACCCGGGCCTTCGCCTGGGCGCCTCGGGTGGCGCGGGAGGAGCGCCAAGCGTTTGAACAACGAGCGCGGGCCGAAGTGTCGAGCACCTTTACCGTTCGTGAGCGGGACGAGGCCGGGATCCTGCGCGAGTCCGCCGAACGGGACGAATACGTGCCGGTGCTGTACGTCCAGAGCCAGCCATCCTATGGCGCGCCGCTGGGCTTGGATTTGCTGTCGCATCCACTGCGCCGTGTCACGCTCGAGCGGGCCCGCCAGCGTAACGCCTTGGTGGTTTCCGAGCCTATCGACCTGATAGGCGTCGATCCGGCCTTTTCCCGGGGTGTCATGCTGGCAGCGCCCGTCCTCGGCCCATCGGCCAGCGAACCGTTCGGTTATGTGGTGGCGGCCATCAGCATGCGCCAGTTGGTCGCCGATGGCCTGCCGGAGGCTGGCGATGACAACCTGTCGATGCGTGTGCTTGACGCCGCCCACGGCGAACTTCCAGAAGTCCTGTTCGAAACCTCGAACCGTCCGGGCAAAAGCGATTTGTCGGCAGCACGGCCGTTGCGCCTCGGCGACCATGACTTTCGCGTAGAGCTGCGGCCCAGTCGTCTGTTCCTGTCAAGCAATCACTCCAGCGTGGTGAGCCTGACGGTGCTGGGCGGACTGCTCAGCCTGATGCTCAGCGCCTTGCTCTACACGTTGGTCAGCCAGCGGCAGCGGGCCCTGGCGTTGGTGGACCAACGCACCCGGGAACTGCATGCCCGGGAATCGGAATTACGTGGCACTCACGGCCAATTGAAGGGCGTGCTCGATGCCGCGACCCAAGTCGCGATCATCGCCACCGACCTGCGGGGCATCATCACCACGTTCAACGCCGGCGCCGAGCAGATGCTCGGTTACCAGGGCTGCGACGTTTTGCAAAGCATGACCCTGGAAAGCCTCCACGTTCCCCGCGAATTGCAGGAGCGGTCCGCACAGTTGGCGGCCCGCTTCGGCAAACCGATCCCCACGTGCCATGCGATGCTGCTCGAGGGCGGCGAGCAGGGCGGCCAACAGGCGCGGGAATGGACTCTGGTGCGCCGCGACGGCAGCCACTTGACGGTCAACATGCTGGCCACGCCAGTGCTCGACGACCAAGGGCTTTGGGTCGGGCACCTGGCGATCTGCATCGACGTCACCGAACGCAAGCGTGTCCATGAGGCATTGGCCGCGCGGGATATCTTGCTGAAGAAGCTCAGCGCCCACGTTCCCGGCGGCATCTACCAATTCAAAATGGATTTCAACGGCGGATTCAGCGTGATCTACGCCAGCGATGGCATTCGCGACATCTATGAACTGGAACCTGACGTGCTGGTGCGAAACGCCGAAGCGATTTTCTCGCGAATCCATTCGTTGGACAGCGCACGGGTGCGCGCTTCCATCCGCATCTCGGCTGACACCCTGAGCCCTTGGCGTGAAGAGTACCGGGTGCAACTGCCACAGCGCGGCTTGCGCTGGGTGCGCGGCGAGGCAACACCCGAACAGTTGCCCGGCGGCGGGGTGTTGTGGCACGGCTATGTTTCGGATATTTCCGACCTCAAGCGCGTGGAGGAGGAGCTGCGGGCGCTGTCCGTGACCGATGCCTTGACCGGTATTCGCAACCGGCGTTATTTCCAGGAGCGCCTGACCTCGGAGATGGTCCGGGTTGAACGCGGTTCCGGAGAACTCACGGTCATCATGCTCGACATCGATCACTTCAAGCGCGTCAATGATCAGTATGGCCATGCGGTGGGCGATCGGGTGCTGCAAGCGGTCTGCCAGCGAATCATCCAGCGACTGCGCCGCACCGATGTGTTCTGTCGCTTGGGTGGGGAAGAGTTCGTGGTGCTGTGCCCCGACACGGACGCCGAAGACGCCTACACCCTGGCGCTGGGATTATGGGACGGCCTTCGCGGGGCGCCGATCGACGGCGTGGGGGTGATCACCGCCAGTTTCGGCATTGCCAGCTGGCGCGCCGGCGAAGGCGCCGATGCGCTGCTGTTGCGGGCCGACTCCGGAGTGTACGCGGCGAAGCAGGCTGGACGGGATCGAGTCGAGGCGCAGCTGGGGTAGCCATTAGCCTGGATAAAGTCGATTACGGTGGGAGTGAGCAAGCCCACTCCCGGCTTGATTTTATGCGATCAGAGCACCGAAGCCGTCTGCGGCAGTTTCGGCTGGCGGTACAGGTCCAGCAGCACCTGGTCCAAAACCGATGAAGCGCCCCAGGGTTTCGGATCGTTGAGGATCGCAACCACTGCCCAGGTATTGCCGTTGATGTCGCGGCTGTAGCCGGCGATGGCGCGGACGGTGTTCAGCGTGCCGGTCTTGACGTGGGCTTCGCCGGCCATGGCGGTGGTCTTCAGGCGTTTGCGCATGGTGCCGTCGGTGCCGGCAATCGGCATCGAACTGATGAACTCCGCCGAATACGGACTGCGCCAGGCGGCTTGCAGCATCGCCGCCATTTCCCGGGCGCTGACCCGTTCGGCACGGGACAGGCCCGAGCCGTTTTCCATCACCAGGTGCGGCGCGGTGATGCCTTTCTTCGCCAGCCACTGGCGCACCACCCGTTGCGCGGCCTTGGCGTCGTCACCGTCGGCCTCGTTGCGATACTGCGCGCCCAGGCTCAGGAACAGTTGCTGGGCCATGGTGTTGTTACTGTATTTGTTGATGTCGCGGATGATCTCCGCCAGGTCCGGCGAAAATGCCCGGGCCAGCAGCTTGGCGCTATTCGGGGTCGCGGCCAGGCGGTCCTTGCCTTGGATGCTGCCGCCCAACTCTTTCCAGATCGCCCGCACGGCGCCAGCGGTGTAGGTGGCATGGTCGAGCAACGAGAGGTAGGTCTGGGAGCTGCAGCCCTCGCCGAGTTGACCGCTGACGGTCACCGTCATGCTGCCGTCCGCCTGGGGCACCGGGTTGTAGCGCACGCCGCCGGTGCATTGTTTGGAATTGGCGGCCTTGACCACGTTTTCGATACGAATACTGGCGATTGGCGGCTCGACCGAGACCAGCACCCGGCCACCGTCGTTGCGGGCGACGAAGCGCAGCGCCTTGAGGTTGACCAGCAGCGAATCGGGCTTGACCAGGAAGGGTTTGTTTTCGTCATTGCCGTCGTCGTTGAACTCGGGCAACTGCGGTTGGATGAAAAAGCTGCGGTCCAGCACCAGGTCGCCGGTAATTTGCTGCACGCCGTTGGCCCGCAGGTCGCGCATCAGCAGCCAGAGCTTTTCCATGTTCAGCTTGGGATCGCCGCCGCCCTTGAGGTACAGGTTGCCGTTGAGGATCCCGCCGCTGAGGGTGCCGTCGGTATAGAACTCGGTCTTCCATTGATGATTGGGGCCGAGCATCTCCAGGGCTGCGTAAGTCGTCACCAGTTTCATGGTGGACGCCGGATTCACCGAGACATCGGCGTTGTACAACGTCGGGGTGCCCGGGCCGTTGAGCGGCACCAGCACCAGTGACAGGGCGTTGTCTTGCAGTTTGCTGTTCTTGAGGGCCTTTTGCACATTGGGCGAAAGGGCGGTGTTGATGGTGGCAGCGTGGATATTGACGGGAAGGGCCAAAGGAAAAAGAAGACTGGCCAGAAGCAGTGGGCGCAAAGATTTGATCATTTGAAATAAAACCCTACAGGCGAGGGGAAAAAGACGAGGACATGGAAATGAACGCCCTCAACGGTCATGAAAGTGTCGGCATTATGCCCCAAGGCGCAACGGCTTGTGCCGTGCCCAAGCCCATCGAAGCGGTATTTTTTTACCGACGGTAGACGGACATGCCCGATGAGTCGGGCAAACGACGCATCAAACTGGTAAAGTGCCGGCCGTTATTACTTATGAGGATTGTTCCAATGGCGACTAACCGTTCCCAGCGTCTGCGCAAAAAACTGTGCGTGGATGAATTTCAAGAGCTGGGTTTCGAACTGAACCTGGATTTCAAAGAAGATCTGGCCGATGAGGCTATTGACGCTTTCCTCGACGCTTTCCTGAAAGAGGCCATGGAAGCCAACGGCCTGGGCTACGTCGGCGGCGACGACTACGGTCTGGTTTGCTTGCAGAAGCGTGGCTCGGTGACCGAAGAGCAGCGCGCTGCTGTTGAAGCCTGGCTCAAGGCACGTCCTGAGCTGACCAGCGTTGAAGTCAGCGCGTTGCTGGACGTCTGGTACCCGGAAAAGCCGATCAATCCGGTCGCTTGATTTTCCGATGATGTTCCGAAACCGGCAGCCCGTCTGGGCGCCGGTTTTTTTGTGCCTGTCTGTTGGGGTGATCGTTCCCACGCTCCGCGTGGGAATGCCTCTAGGGACGCTCCGCGTCCAGTGACGCGGAGCGTCACGGCTGCATACCCATCTTTTTTAGGCGCTACGCCAGTTCAGGATCAGCAAGGTCAACACCCCCGCCACAATCCCCCAGAACGCCGAACCGATGGAAAACAGCGTCAGCCCCGACGCCGTGACCATGAAGGTAATTAACGCTGCCTCCCGCTCTTTCGCTTCGCTCATGGCGATGCTCAGGCCATTGATGATCGATCCGAACAGTGCCAAGGCCGCGATCGAAAGCACCAGTTCCTTGGGCAGCGCGGCGAACAGCGCCGCCAGTGTCGCGCCGAACACCCCGGCGATCCCGTAGAAAATCCCGCACCAGACCGCCGCCGTGTAGCGCTTGTCGCGATCTTCGTGGGCGTGTGGCCCGGTGCAGATCGCTGCGCTGATGGCCGCCAGGTTAATCCCGTGGGAACCGAACGGTGCCAGCAGCAGCGAGGCGATGCCGGTGCTGGTGATCAATGGCGATGCTGGCACGTTGTAGCCGTCGGCGCGCAGCACGGCGATGCCGGGCATGTTCTGCGAGGTCATCGCCACCACAAACAGCGGAATGCCGATGCTGATGGTCGCTGCCAGGGAAAACTGCGGCGTGGTCCAGACAGGCGTGGCGACTTCAAGGGCGAAGCTGCTGAAATCCAACAGTCCCAGGAAACCCGACAGCGCAGTGCCGACCAGCAACGCCGCGAGCACCGCATAGCGTGGAGACAGGCGCTTGACGATCAGGTAGGTGAAAAACATGCCCAGCACCAGGCCGGTGCGATGCTGGGCGGCGACGAAGATTTCGCTGCCGATCTTGAACAGGATGCCGGCCAGTAACGCCGCCGCCAGCGAGGCCGGAATGCGCTTGACCAGGCGCTCGAAGCTGCCGGTCAGGCCACAGATCGTCACCAGGATCGCGCAGGTGATATAGGCACCGATGGCCTCGCCATAACTCACCCCGCCCAGACTGGTAATCAGCAGTGCCGCGCCCGGCGTCGACCAGGCGATGGTAATCGGCGTGCGATAGCGCAGCGACAGTCCAATGGAGCACACCGCCATGCCGATGGAAATTGCCCAGATCCACGAGGAAATCTGCCCGTTGGTCAGCCCTGCCGCCTGGCCGGCCTGGAACATCAGCACCAGGGAACTGGTATAGCCGGTCATCATGGCGATGAACCCGGCAACGATGGCCGAGGGCGACGTATCGGCCAATGGACGAAGTGGCGTGGTCGTGACTTCGGTCATGGTGGGCGGTGGTCCTTGTTGTAGATTGACTGGCCTTGAGGGCCCCGGGTTTCGGGTTTAAGCCTAAACTCAAGACAGTTGCCGATTGCGATACAGCCATGCCCGCAAACAGCCGTACAGTCGTGTTGCCATCAGAGGTTGTGTACAATCGCCGTGTTTTTTACGCAATACTTGCCAGCGACCCGCTGTGCCGTATTACAGTCACGGTTAAATCGCCGCAGTTCTCCCGACTCGAGTGCCCATGAACGAACAGTTGCAGCCCCTCAAGAAACAACCGCGAGCAGGCAAAGCCGGCCGCAGCGGAACCCAGGACGATATTGTCTATGCGCATATTTTCGAGGCCATCCTCGAACAGCGCCTGGCGCCCGGTACAAAATTGAGCGAAGAGGCGCTGGGGGAAATTTTCGGAGTCAGCCGCACCATCATTCGCCGTGCACTGTCACGCCTGGCCCACGAAGGCGTGGTGTTGTTGCGACCCAACCGCGGCGCGGTGGTGGCCAGCCCGAGTGTCGAAGAGGCGCGCCAGGTGTTCTTTGCCCGGCGCATGGTGGAGAAGGCGATCACTGAACTGGCGGTGCAGCACGCCACTGCCGAGCAGCTTGCCGAGCTGCGGCAGATGGTCAGCGACGAGCGCGACAGCTTTTCCCGCGGTGACCGCGGCGCCGGCATCCGCTTGTCGGGCGAATTCCACCTCAAGCTGGCCGAGGCGGCAAAAAATGCGCCGTTGATCAGCTTCCAGCGCAGCCTGGTTTCCCAGACTTCATTGATCATTGCCCAGTACGAGAGCGGCAACCGTTCCCACTGTTCCTATGACGAACATACCCAGTTGATAGACGCCATCGAAGCCCGCGACGCCGCCTTGGCGGTGAACTTGATGATGCATCACATGGACCACATCGACAGCAAGCTCAACCTCGACGAAGAAAGCGCTTCGGATGACTTGCATGCGGTGTTCTCGCACCTGTTGCAGAGCAAGAAGCCCGGGCGTTCGACGGCCAAGCTGTAACCCCGACTCGGATCGTTCCCACGCTCTGCGTGGGAACGCCTCAACGGACGCTCCGCGTTCGGCTCTTGGGACGCGGAGCGTCCCGGGCTGCGTTCCCACGCAGAGCATGGGAACGATCGTCAAAACTAGCGCTGATGCACCAATTTGCCGGCCGCATAAGTCTGCGCCACCGTCCGGTCATCCCCCAGCGTCATCAAGACAAACAACCGCTCGGCAATGTCCTTGGCCTGCTTCAGGCGATAGCTCGACAATGGCGTGGCGTTGTAGTCCAACACCAGGAAATCCGCATCGGTGCCCGGTTGCAAGGTGCCGATATTGTTTTCCAGGCGCAAGGCCCGGGCGCCGCCGAGCGTGGCCAGGTACAACGACTTGAATGGGCTCAGTCGCGCGCCTTGCAGCTGCATCACTTTGTAGGCTTCGTTCAGGGTTTGCAGCAGTGAAAAACTGGTGCCGCCGCCCACGTCTGTGCCCAAGCCGACATTCACCTTGTGCTTCTCGGCCATTGGCAGGTTGAACAGGCCGCTGCCCAGGAACAGGTTCGAGGTCGGGCAGAACGCGATGGCCGAACCGGTCTGCGCCAGTCGCGCGCATTCGTCATCGCACAGGTGCACGCCGTGGGCGAACACCGAACGCTCGCCGAGCAATTGGTAGTGGTCGTAGACGTCCAGGTAGCCCTTGCGCTCGGGAAACAGCTCCTTGACCCATTGCACTTCCTGCAGGTTTTCACTGATGTGAGTCTGCATATACAAATCGGGGTACTCGCCGAGCAATTGGCCGGCGAGGGTCAACTGCTCGGGCGTGCTGGTCGGCGCGAAACGCGGGGTCACGGCGTAATGCAGGCGGCCCTTGCCGTGCCAGCGTTCGATCAGCGCCTTGCTCTCGTTGTAGCTGGACTCGGCGGTATCGACGAGATAGTCCGGGGCGTTGCGGTCCATCATGACCTTGCCGGCGATCATCCGCAGGTCGAGCTTCTCGGCGACCTCGAAAAACGCGTTCACCGATTGCGGGTGCACACTGCCGAATACCAGGGCGGTGGTGGTGCCGTTGCGCAGCAGTTCCTTGACGAAAATATCCGCCACGGCGTCGGCGTGGGCCTGGTCGGCGAACTGGCTTTCACACGGGAAGGTGTAGGTGTTGAGCCAGTCCAGCAGTTGCTCGCCATAGGCGCCCACCATGCCGGTCTGCGGAAGATGGATATGGGTGTCGATGAAACCGGGTGTAATCAGTGCGTCTTGGTAATGCGTGATCTCGATATCCGCCGCCAGGGTCGGCAGCAGGTCGCGGGCGTGACCGATGGCGCTGATCTGGCCGTTTTCTACCACCAACAGACCGTCTTCGAAATATTCATAAGACGCCTCGATTCCCACTTCGGCCGGGTCGGCGAGGCTGTGGAGCAGGGCGGCACGGTAGGCTTTGCGTGTCAGGGGCATGGAAGTTTCTCGATAATGAATCAACGCTGGCTGCGGCGTGAAACCGGCAGCAACTTGGCAATGGGTTCGGCGCGCGAAGTGTGCTGACCGAAATCCGCGTTATAGGTGGCGATGATTTCGCCGGCGATGGAGATGGCAATTTCCACAGGCAACTTGCCTTTGACTTCGCCGATCCCCATCGGGCAACGCATGCGTTGCAGGGTGCTGCTGTCGAAGCCGCGGTCGCGCAGGCGATGCTCGAACTTGACCCGCTTGGTCTTCGAACCGATCAGTCCGAAGTAGGCGAAGTCGTTGCGCTTGAGGATCGCGGCGCTCAGTTCCAGGTCGAGCTGATGATTGTGGGTCATGACGATGCAGTAGCTGCCGGCGGGCAACTCGTCGACTTCATCCAGCGGCTCGTCGGTGACGATCTTGCGCACGCCGTGGGGCAGGTGCTCGGGGAACTCCGCTTCCCGTGAGTCGATCCAGCGCACTCGGCATGGCAGGCTCGCCAGCAACGGTACCAGCGCACGACCGACGTGGCCGGCGCCGAACACGGCGATCTGCGCCTGTACCTGGCCCATTGGTTCAAACAGCAGCACGGTGACGCCGCCGCAGCATTGGCCCAGGCTGGCACCGAGGCTGAAGCGCTCCAGATGGGTGTTTTGTTGCCCACTGGCAAGCATCTGCCTGGCGAGTTCCATGGCCTTGTATTCCAAGTGCCCACCGCCAATGGTGTCGAATGCCTGGTTGGCGCTGATGACCATCTTCGAGCCAGCGTTGCGCGGCGTGGAGCCGAGCTCTTCGATGATCGTCACCAGCACGCAGGGTTCGCCGCGATCTTGCAGGTCGGCGAGGGCGCTGATCCAGTTGTACATGTTCACCTCGACTGCTCGTTCCCACGCCCTGCGCGGGAATGCATCTTTGGACGCTCTGCGTCCGCTCTTCAAAGCGAAGCCACTTCGACTTCAACTTTCTCAGCACTGACAACCTTCAACCCGCGCATCTGCTCACACCCCCACAACACCCGCTCCGGTGTCGCCGGGGCGTCGATTTTCGGCTGATGCCTGTAGTCGCCCAGGCTCGCCACGGCGTCCTTGATGGCGCACCACGCGGCGATGCCGAGCATGAACGGCGGCTCGCCCACGGCTTTGGAGTGGAACACTGTGTCTTCAGGGTTCTTGCGGTTTTCCACCAACTTGACCCGCAGGTCCAGCGGCATGTCGGCCACTGCCGGGATCTTGTAGCTGGCCGGGCCATTGGTCATCAGCTTGCCCTTGTCGTTCCACACCAGCTCTTCCATGGTCAGCCAGCCCATGCCTTGGATGAAGCCGCCTTCGACCTGGCCGATGTCGATGGCCGGGTTCAGCGAGGCGCCGACGTCGTGGAGGATGTCGGTGCGCAGCATCTTGTACTCACCCGTGAGCGTGTCGACGATGACCTCGGCACACGCCGCGCCATAGGCGTAGTAGTAGAACGGCCGGCCACGGGCCTGGCTGCGGTCGTAGTAGATTTTCGGGGTCTTGTAGAAACCGGTGCTCGACAGCGAGACCTGGGCGAAATACGCCTGCTGCACCAGCGCCTCGAAGCTCAGGATGTGATCGCGAACCCGCACATGGCCGTTGTGGAATTCGACATCTTCTTCGCTGACCTTGTACTGCCGCGCGGCGAATTCCACCAGGCGTTGCTTGATGGTTTCAGCAGCGTTTTGCGCGGCCTTGCCGTTCAGGTCGGCCCCGCTGGAGGCGGCGGTGGGCGAGGTGTTCGGCACTTTGTCGGTATTGGTCGCAGTGATCTGCACGCGGTCCATTTCCACCTGGAACACTTCGGCCACCACTTGGGCGACCTTGGTGTTCAAGCCTTGGCCCATCTCCGTGCCGCCATGGTTCAGGTGGATGCTGCCGTCGGTGTAGACGTGGATCAACGCGCCGGCCTGGTTGAGGAAGCTGGCGGTGAAGGATATGCCGAATTTCACCGGGGTCAGCGCCAGGCCTTTTTTCAGGATCGGGCTGCCTGCGTTGTAGCGGCGGATCGCTTCGCGGCGCTCGGCGTACTGGCTGCTCTGCTCAAGCTCGGCGGTCATTTCCTCGAGCATGTTGTGCTCGACGGTCTGGTAGTAATGCGTGACGTTGCGCTCGGTCTTGCCGTAGTAGTTGGCCTTGCGCACGTCCAGCGGATCGAGCCCCAGGTGCCGCGCAATCGCATCCATTACCTCTTCGATGGCGACCATGCCTTGCGGTCCGCCGAAACCCCGGTAGGCGGTGTTCGACGCGGTGTTGGTCTTGCAGCGATGGCCGTTGATGGTCGCATCGCCCAGGTAGTAGGCGTTGTCGGCGTGGAACATCGCCCGGTCGACAATCGACGCCGACAGGTCCGGCGAGCAACCGCAGTTGCCGGCGAGTTCCAAGGCGATGCCGTGCAGGCGGCCGGTGCTGTCGAAACCCACGTTATATTCGATATAGAAGGGGTGACGCTTGCCGGTCATCAGCATGTCTTCCACCCGGGGCAGGCGCATCTTGGCCGGCTGGCCAGTGAGGTGCGCGACGACGGCGCACAGGCACGCCGGGCTGGCGGCCTGGGTTTCCTTGCCGCCGAAGCCACCGCCCATGCGACGCATGTCCACCACGACTTTGTTCATCGATACACCGAGCACCTCGGCCACCAGTTTCTGTACTTCGGTGGGGTTCTGGGTCGAGCAGTAGACGATCATCCCGCCGTCTTCAGTGGGCATTACCGAGGAGATCTGGGTTTCCAGGTAAAAGTGCTCCTGGCCGCCGATGTGCAGCGAGCCCTGGATGCGGTGCTCGGCGCTCGCCAGCGCGGTGGCCGAATCGCCGCGCTGGTGGGTGTGACTGTCGAGTACAAAATGCCGTTTGCGCAGGGCTGCGACGACATCGAGCACTGGCTCCAAGTCTTCGTATTCGATGATCGCGGCCATGGCGGCCTTGCGTGCCGTCTCAAGATCCTTGGCGGCCACGGCCAGCACCGGTTGACCGACGAACTGCACATCATCGATCGCCAGCAGCGGGTCACCGGGCAGCAGCGGGCCGATGTCCTTCAGGCCTGGAATGTCTGCATGGGTGATGGCGATGCGCACGCCCTCGAAGGCGTAGCAAGGCGCGGTGTCGATGCGGATGATCCGGGCGTGGGCGCGGTCCGACAGCCGGGCATACACGTGCAGTTGGTTGGGAAATTCCAGGCGATCATCGATGTACTGGGCTTCGCCGGAAACGTGCTTGGCGGCGCTGTCATGCTTGACGCTGCGACCCACGCCGGTGGTGAGGTCACGGGCGAACAGTTCGGCCAGTTCGGCTTGGGTCTTCTCTACGGCGTGATGGTTAGACATAAGCGGTCACCCGAGTCTCGATGTGCGGCGTTTGCAGTTCGATGAAGTATTTGCGCAACAGGTTTTGCGCGCTGAGCAGGCGGTATTCCTTGCTGGCACGGAAATCCGACAGCGGCGTGAAATCTTCGGCCAGGGCGACGCAGGCGCGTTCGACGGTGCTATCGTTCCACGGCGCGCCAACCAAGGCGGCTTCGCAATGCTTGGCGCGCTTGGGCGTTGCGGCCATGCCACCAAAGGCGACGCGGGCGTCACGGACCACGCCGTTGTCGATGCGCAGGTTGAATGCCGCGCACACGGCTGAAATATCATCGTCCAGGCGCTTGGAAACCTTGTAGGCGCGAAATGCCTGTTCGGCGCTGGCCCGCGGCACGATGATCTTCTCGATGAATTCACTTTCCTGGCGCGCAGTGACCCGGTAATCGATGAAGTAATCCTCCAGGGCCAGGGTGCGGCGGACCTGGCCCTTGCACAGCACGATCTGCGCACCGAGGGCGATCAGCAGGGGCGGCGAGTCGCCGATGGGCGAGGCGTTGCCGATGTTGCCACCCAGGGTGCCCTGGTTGCGGATCTGCAACGAGGCGAAGCGTTGCAGCAATTCGCCGAAGTCCGGGTATTCGGCGTTCAGCGCCTCGTAGCAATCGGAGAGCGCGGTCGCGGCGCCGATCTCCAGGCGATCATCGAAATGCTCGATGCGCTTGAGCTCGGCGACGTTGCCGACATAGATCATCACCGGCAGGGTGCGGTGGAACTGGGTGACTTCCAGCGCCAGGTCAGTGCCGCCGGCCAGCAGGCGTGCCTGTGGATAGGCGTCGTAGAGATCGGCGAGGTCGGCCACGGTCAGCGGCACCAGGCAGCGCTTGTCGCCACTATTGAGCTCGCCGGTTTCGGTGGGCGCGATGGCTTTGAGGCGCGAAATGGTCTCGGCCTCGCCGGCGTCGAACTGGTCTGGCTGTTTAGCGCAGCAGGCTTGGTCGGCGGCGGCCAGGATCGGCCGATAGCCCGTGCAGCGGCACAGGTTGCCGGCGAGGGCTTCATGGGCTTTGTGGGCGTCGGGTTGCTCGCTGTTTTTCTGCAGGGCGAACAACGACATGACGAAGCCCGGCGTGCAGAAACCGCACTGCGATCCGTGGCAATCGACCATCGCCTGTTGGACGCTGTGCAGTTGGCCCTTGTGCTTGAGATCCTCGACGCTGATCAGTTGCTTGCCGTGCAGCGACGAGACAAAGGTCAGGCATGAATTGAGGCTGCGGTAGCGAATGCGTTCGCGACCGCTTTGGTCCGTGTCCAATTCGCCCACTACCACCGTGCAGGCACCGCAGTCGCCGCTGGCGCAGCCTTCCTTGGTGCCGGATTTGCCGACGTGCTCACGCAGATAGTTGAGCACGGTCAGGTTCGGGTCCAGGGCATGCTCGCTACGGAGTTCCTGGTTGAGTAAAAACTGGATCACGGAAGGCCTCGCAGATTCATTATTGTTGTATCGACGTGGGCCGAATTTAGCAGGTCTGACTTTTCGGTCAATGATTTTCTGACTTAAAGGTCAAGAAAATCCGTTTTGTCGATAAGCAACGGATGAGTTCAGTATTGACCCTGGGTTCCTCCTCTGCTTTTTTGCTTATATCGTGCCAAAAACCCGGTGCAGGCCCTGCGCCATGACGTATCGAGTGCGCTACACTGCGCCGCTTGTGCAAATCGAAGAGTTTGAAGGACAACCATGACGTTCAAGGCCCCGGACAGCCTCGCCGAGCAAATCGCCCATCACCTCGCCGAGCGGATCATTCGCGGCGAAATGAAGCCGGGGGAGCGCATCCAGGAACAGAAGGTCACGCTGGCGCTCAATGTCAGCCGCGGCTCGGTCCGCGAGGCCTTGCTGATTCTGGAGAGGCGTCATCTGATCGCCATCCTGCCGCGCCGTGGCGCCCACGTGACCGAACTCACCGAGCACAAGGTACGCAGCCTTTGTGCGTTGATGAGCGAGCTGTATATCCTGCTCGGCAACGCCGTGGCCCATGGCTGGAAGGTACAGGCCGACATGGCGCCGTTCGTCGCGATCCAACAGCGCCTCCAGGAGGCTTTCGAGCGCCAGGACATTCGCACCTTTGTCGACGAAAGCTTCAGCGTGATGCGCGCCGCTTATCCGTTCGCCAACAACCCGTATTTGCAGGAAACCGTCGAAAACCTGCAGCCGGCGATGAGCCGCGCCTATTTCCTCGCCCTTGAACAGCGCAAGGCGGAGATGAGTGAATTCCTCGACCTGTTCCAGCGCCTGCTCGCCGCCGTGCTGGCCCGTGATTTGCCGCAGATCCGCATCGTGCTGACGGCCTACGCCCAGCGCAGTTGCGATCTGGTGGTTTCTGCCCTGACGGCGGCCTGACGTGCGGCTCAAGTGCATCAAGCTGGCCGGGTTCAAGTCTTTCGTCGACCCGACCACGGTGAACTTCCCCAGCAACATGGCGGCGGTGGTCGGACCCAATGGTTGCGGCAAATCGAACATCATCGACGCCGTGCGCTGGGTGATGGGCGAGAGCTCGGCCAAGAATTTGCGCGGCGAGTCGATGACCGACGTCATCTTCAACGGCTCCACCAGCCGTAAACCGGTGAGCCAGGCCAGTATCGAACTGGTGTTCGATAACTCGGACGGTACCCTGATTGGCGAATACGCTGCCTACGCAGAGATCTCCATCCGCCGCAAAGTGACCCGCGACAGCCAGAACAGTTATTTCCTCAACGGCACTAAATGCCGTCGCCGCGACATCACCGACATCTTCCTCGGCACCGGTCTCGGGCCACGCAGCTATTCGATCATCGAGCAGGGCATGATCTCCAAGCTGATCGAGGCCAAGCCGGAAGATTTGCGTAATTTCATCGAAGAAGCCGCCGGCATTTCCAAGTACAAGGAACGCCGTCGCGAGACCGAAAACCGTATCCGACGGACCCACGAAAACCTGGCGCGCCTGACCGATTTGCGTGAAGAACTCGAGCGCCAGCTGGAACGGCTGCACCGTCAGGCCGAAGCCGCGAAGAAGTACCAGGAATACAAGGGCGAAGAGCGCCAGCTCAAGGCCCAGCTGTCAGCCCTGCGCTGGCAGGCGTTGAACGAACAGGTCGGCCAGCGCGAGGCGACCATCGGCAACCAGGAAGTCAGCTTCGAAGCGTTGGTGGCCGAACAGCGCAACGCCGACGCCGCCATCGAACGCCTGCGCGACGGGCACCACGAACTCTCCGAGCGCTTCAATCTGGTGCAAGGACGCTTCTATTCGGTGGGTGGCGACATCGCCCGGGTCGAACAGAGCATCCAGCATGGCCAGCAACGCCTGCGTCAGTTGCAGGACGATTTGAAGGAGGCCGAGCGCGCGCGCCTGGAAACCGAATCCCACCTCGGGCATGACCGCACCCTGTTGCTGACCCTCGGCGAGGAACTGGACCGGCTCACCCCGGAGCAGGAAATCACCAGCGCCGCCGCCGAAGAAGCCGCCGCTGCCCTGGAGGAAGCCGAGCTGACCATGCACGGCTGGCAAGAGCAGTGGGACACTTTCAACCTCACCTCCGCCGAACCACGGCGCCAGGCCGAGGTGCAGCAGTCGCGCATCCAGCAGTTGGAAACCAGCATGGAGCGCCTGGCCGAACGGCAGCGCCGCCTGACTGAAGAGCGGACATTGCTCGCTGCTGACCCGGAAGACGCAGCGATTCTGGACCTGGGCGAACAACTGGCCACCAGCGAAGCCACTCTCGAAGATTTGCAAGCGAGCGAAGACGCCCAGGTCGAACGCCTTGAGCAACTGCGCCAGGCCTTGCAACTGGCCTTGCAGAATCAGCAGCAAGCCCAGGGCGAATTGCAGCGGCTCAACGGGCGCCTCGCCTCGCTTGAAGCCTTGCAGCAAGCCGCGCTCGATCCTGGCACCGGGACGGCGGAATGGCTGCGCGACCAGCACTTGGCCGAACGCCCGCGCTTGGCCGAAGGACTGAAAGTCGACGCTGGCTGGGAGCTGGCGGTGGAAACCGTGTTGGGCGCCGACCTGCAAGCGGTGCTGGTGGAAGACTTTGGCGGCTTTGATCTGTCGGGCTTCACCCAGGGCGATCTGCGCCTGCTCAGCCCGGCCGGCGACGGCGTGCGGATGCCCGGCAGTCTGCTGGACAAGGTCGAGGCCGACGTCGACCTGTCGCCCTGGCTGGGGCAGGTCAAGCCGGTGGACAGCCTTGATCAGGCGCTGGTCCTGCGCGGGCAACTGGCTCCCGGCGAAAGCCTGATCAGCCGTGACGGATATTGGGTGGGCCGGCATTTCCTCCGGGTGCGCCGGGCCGGCGAAGCCGAGAGCGGCATGCTCGCCCGCGGCCAGGAAATCCAGCGACTGGGCGCCGAGCGTGAAGAGCGCGAAGCCAGCGTCGAAGCCCTGGAAACCGAATTGCAAAACCTGCGCGCACAACAGCGTCAGCAGGAGAATGGCCGTGAACACTTGCGTCGGTTGTTGCAGGACGAAGCGCGCCAGCAAGGCGAGCTCAAGGCGCAGTTGTCCGCCGGCAAGGCCAAGGTCGAGCAATTGGCCCTGCGTCGCACCCGCCTCGACGAAGAAATCGCCGAGCTGGGCGAGCAACGGGCGTTGGAACACGAGCAGATCGGCGAAGCGCGCTTGCAACTGCAAGATGCCCTCGATGCGATGGCGCTGGACACCGAGCAGCGCGAATTGCTGTTGGCCCAGCGCGACAGCCTGCGCGAGCGCCTTGATCGGGTGCGCCAGGAAGCGCGTCAGCACAAGGACCATGCCCATCAATTGGCGGTCCGTCTTGGCTCGCTGAGGGCGCAATACGATTCCACGCGCCAGGCCTTGGAACGCCTGGAAATGCAGTCCGAGCGCCTGACGGAAAAACGCGAGCAGTTGAGTCTCAATCTGGAGGAGGGCGAGGCGCCGCTGGAGGAACTGCGCCTCAAGCTCGAAGAACTGCTCGACAAGCGCATGAGCGTCGACGAAGAGCTCAAGACAGCGCAGATCGCCCTGGAGGATGCCGACCGCGAACTGCGCGATGCCGAGAAGCGCCGCAGCCAGGCCGAGCAGCAATCCCAGCTTATCCGCGGCCAGATGGAACAGCAGCGCATGGAATGGCAAGCCCTGACCGTGCGCCGCAAGGCTTTGCAGGATCAGTTGCTGGAGGACGGCTACGACCTCAACGGCGTGCTCGCCACCTTGGTCGCGGGCGCCAACGAGAAAGACGCCGAGGAAGAGCTCGAGCGCATTGCCCAGCGCATCCAGCGCCTGGGCGCGATCAACCTGGCCGCCATCGACGAGTACCAGCAGCAGTCCGAGCGCAAGCGTTACCTGGATGCCCAGAATGACGACTTGGTGGAAGCGCTGGAAACCCTGGAAAACGTCATCCGCAAGATCGACAAGGAAACCCGCAATCGTTTCAAGGATACCTTTGATCAGATCAATGGCGGTCTACAGGCGCTTTTCCCAAAAGTTTTCGGTGGCGGCAGCGCCTATTTGGAACTGACGGGCGAAGATCTACTCGATACTGGGGTGACAATCATGGCGCGTCCCCCCGGCAAGAAGAACAGCACCATTCATTTGCTCTCTGGCGGTGAAAAAGCCCTGACGGCATTGGCCTTGGTATTTGCCATCTTCAAATTGAACCCGGCGCCGTTCTGCATGCTCGACGAGGTCGATGCACCGCTGGACGACGCCAACGTCGGCCGTTACGCACGACTGGTGAAGGAAATGTCCGAGACCGTGCAGTTCATCTACATCACTCACAACAAAATCGCCATGGAAATGGCCGACCAGTTGATGGGCGTGACGATGCACGAGCCGGGTTGTTCGCGGCTGGTGGCGGTGGACGTGGAAGAAGCCATGGCGATGGTGGATGCATGACCATGGTTGCAAGAGATTTGTCGGCGGAGCCAGGTGTTTTTACTGGGAGGCGTGTCGTTCAATTCACAGATTGGCGCAAGCCTACGCGACAGACGGTGTAAAGTTATCTTTGGTCGTGCTAGTTTAATGTCAATTTTTCGTATGCGTGGGCAAAACGCCATTCAGAACATAGAGTTGGCGCCACGTTTTAAAGCGGTTTGCAAATAGCTAAGCCCCTTATTTTTCAGCATTTTTATAGAGGCACGGGATTACATGGAAATCGGTCTGCGCGAGTGGCTGATCGTCATCGGCATCATAGTCATTGCCGGTATTCTTTTCGACGGCTGGCGTCGCATGCGCGGCGGCAAGGGGAAACTCAAGTTTCGCCTGGACCGCAGCCTGTCGAACCTGCCCGATGAGGATGATAGCGCCGAACTACTGGGCCCGCCTCGGGTGCTGGACACCCACAAGGAGCCGCAGCTGGATGAGCACGACCTGCCGTCGATGAGCGCGCCTGCGCGTGAGCCGAAGGAGTCGGGTTCCAAGCGTGGCAAGCGCAACAGCGAGCCGTCCCAGGGGGATTTGAACCTCAATCTCGACCTCGATGGCGGCCCGAGCTTCAGCAGCCGCGACGGCGACTTCCCGGACGAGAGCAAGCCATCGAGCAGCGACAAGGAACAGGCCCAGGCCGAAGAAGTGCTGGTGATCAGCGTGATCTGCCGCGATCCGGCCGGCTTCAAGGGCCCGGCACTGCTGCAGAACATTCTGGAAAGTGGCCTGCGTTTCGGCGAGATGGATATTTTCCACCGTCACGAAAGCATGGCCGGCAATGGCGAGGTGCTGTTCTCCATGGCCAACGCCGTCAAGCCTGGCGTCTTCGACCTGGACGACATCGACCATTTCAGCACCCCTGCGGTGAGCTTCTTCCTGGGGCTGCCAGGTCCGCGCCATCCCAAGCAGGCTTTTGACGTAATGGTGGCCGCGGCTCGCAAGCTGTCCCAGGAGCTCAACGGCGAACTGAAGGATGACCAGCGCAGCGTGCTGACCGCCCAGACCATCGAGCATTACCGCCAGCGCATCGTTGAATTCGAGCGCCGGGCGCTGACCCAAAAGCGCTGAAGTCGCCAGAGTCGTTGTGGCTAGGGCTTTTTGTGGCGAGGGAGCTTGCTCCCGCTGGGCCGGGCTGGCGCTCCAGGCGAAGCCCTCCCAAAAAAGTCTTGAAAAAATGAGCAGCCTCGGCTGCTCTTTTGCTTTATGAGAGAACACCATGAACGCCGTCGAAACCCGTATCCAACAGCTGCGTACCGAGCTGGACCAGCATAATTATCGCTACCACGTCCTCGATGAACCAAGCATCCCGGACGCCGAGTACGACCGCCTGTTCCACGAGCTCAAGGCCCTTGAAGAGCAGCACCCGGAGCTTGTGACCAGCGACTCTCCAACCCAGCGGGTCGGCAGTGTGGCGCTGTCGGCGTTCAGTCAGGTGCGCCATGAAATCCCGATGCTCAGCCTGGGCAACGCCTTCGACGAAACCACCATGCGCGAATTCGACCGCCGGGTAACCGAAGGCCTCGACCTGCCCATGGGCGATCTGCTGGGCGGTGGCGCGGCGGTGGAATATAGCTGCGAGCCGAAACTCGATGGCCTGGCGGTCAGCCTGTTGTATCAGGACGGCATGCTGGTACGCGGGGCGACGCGTGGTGACGGGACCACGGGCGAGGACATCAGCGTCAACGTCCGTACCGTACGAAATATTCCACTCAAGCTGCAGGGCACTGGCTGGCCGCCGGTGTTGGAAGTGCGTGGCGAGGTCTACATGTCCAAGGCCGGTTTCGAGCGGCTCAATGCCACGCAACTGGAGGTGGGCGGCAAGACCTTCGCCAATCCGCGCAACGCGGCGGCGGGCAGCTTGCGCCAGTTGGATTCCAAGATCACCGCCAACCGTCCGCTGGAGTTCTGTTGCTATGGCATCGGCCAGGTGTCCTCGGACATCGCCGACACCCACATTGGCAATCTCAAGCAACTGAAAGCCTGGGGCATGCCCATCAGTCGCGAATTGAAGTTGGCCCACGGCATCGACGAATGCCTGGACTACTACCATGATATCGGCGCGCGGCGTAATGCGCTGCCCTACGAAATCGACGGCGTCGTGTTCAAGGTCAACAGCATCGCCTCGCAGCGCGAACTGGGCTTCCGCGCCCGGGAGCCGCGCTGGGCCATCGCCCATAAATTCCCCGCCAGCGAAGAACTCACCGAGTTGCTGGACGTGGAATTCCAAGTCGGTCGCACTGGCGCCGTCACGCCTGTGGCCCGGCTCAAGCCGGTCAAGGTCGCCGGCGTGACCGTGGCCAATGCCACGCTGCATAACATGGACGAAGTGGCGCGCCTGGGCCTGATGATCGGTGACACGGTGATCATCCGCCGCGCCGGCGACGTGATCCCGCAAGTGGTGCAAGTCGTCACCGAGCGCCGTCCGGACAACGCCCGTGCGGTGGAGGTGCCCCGGCAATGTCCGGTCTGCGGCTCTCACGTCGAGCGCACGCAACTGATCAAGCGCAGCAAGGGCCGCGAGACCGTCAGCGAAGGCGCGGTGTATCGCTGCGTCGGTCGCCTGGCGTGTGGCGCGCAGCTCAAGCAGGCGATCATCCACTTTGTCTCGCGCCGGGCCATGGACATCGAGGGCCTGGGCGAAAAGAGTGTCGAACAATTGGTGGATGAAGGCTTGGTGGGCTCACCCGCCGACCTGTACGCGCTGACGTTCGAGCAAGTGGTCGACCTGGAAGGTTTTGCCGAGCTGTCGAGCAAGAACCTGCTGGCGGCCATCGTCGACAGCAAGAAGCCGAGCCTGGCGCG
Source organism: Pseudomonas marvdashtae (assembly GCF_014268655.2). NCBI lineage: Bacteria > Pseudomonadati > Pseudomonadota > Gammaproteobacteria > Pseudomonadales > Pseudomonadaceae > Pseudomonas > Pseudomonas marvdashtae. Next base: position 3,811,156 of record NZ_JABWQX020000001.1, on the reverse strand, counting down.
ATTCATCTATGCGCTAGGTATACCGGACGTGGGCGAGGAAACCGCCAAGGTCCTGGCCCGCTCCCTCGGTTCGCTGGAGCGCGTGCAAGCCGCGTTGCCCCAAGTGCTCACGTACTTGCCGGACGTTGGCCTGGAAGTCGCCCACGAGATTCACAGCTTCTTTGAAGACCCACACAATCGCCAGGTCATCAAGGATCTGCTGCGCCATGGCCTTGAGATCCAGGACCAGGGCGAGCTGGGCGCCGAGTTTTCCGCCAGCACCACCCTTGGCGGCTTCCTGGACAAGTTGCACATTCCTTCGGTAGGGCCGGGCGGAGCACAAAAACTCGCGGACAAGTTCGGCTCACTCGAAGCTGTCATGGATGCCGACTGGCTGGACATGCGCCAGGCGCTGCCGGAAAAGCAGGCCAACGCCGTGCGCGAATTCTTCTCCATCGCCGCCAACCGCGAGCAGGCCATGGCCGCTGAGCAGCAGCTGCGCGACTTCGGCATGCACTGGCAGAGTGAGAAAAAGGTCGTCGAAGGTCTGCCCGAGGCGGGCCATACCTGGGTACTGACCGGTTCGCTGGAGTTGATGAGTCGCGACATTGCCAAGGACAAATTGGAAAGCCTGGGGGCCAAGGTGGCCGGTTCCGTCTCGGCGAAAACCCACTGCGTCGTGGCAGGGCCTGGGGCGGGCTCGAAGTTGACCAAGGCCAATGAGCTGGGGCTCAAGGTGCTCGATGAACAAGCGTTTGTCGATTTCCTGAAGGGGCACGGCATCACGGTCTGAGAGGCAGTCGCTCTTGTGGCGAGGGAGCTTGCTCCCGCTGGGTGGCGCAGCCGCCCCAACCGGAACGACGCAACCCTCCAGATGGACCACATCAGCCGGTTTACGACGGCTGCTCCGCCGAGCGGGAGCAAGCTCCCTCGCCACGGGTTGTGGTCCATGGTGCAGAACGTGGGAACGATCATGGACGAAGGGTAATCTAGTCTTGCAGGCTCAAGGGAGAGATCGCCATGTACCGCTTCTTCGAACAACTGAGCTCACGCATTGCCGCGCCGTTCCTGGGCGATCGCTCACGTAACAGCAAGATCTGGCCGTGTCGCTGCGGCCAGTCCTTGTTCTTTCGCAACAGCCAATGCCTGGCGTGCCTGGCGGCGCTGGGCTATCAGCCGGAGCAGAGCCGCCTGTCGTCTCTGCAACCCGGCGAGCAACCGGGCACCTGGACCCTGGATGTCGATCCACGGGCCGGGCTGTTCAGGCGTTGCGCCAATCTTGATACACCAGCGGCCTGCAACTGGCTGTTGCCGGCGAACGGGCATGACACCTTATGCGTCGCCTGCAGCTTGAATCGCACCATTCCAGACCTGTCGGTTGCGGAAAATCCTGAGCGCTGGCGCAAGGTTGAAACCGCCAAGCGGCGCCTGGTGGCCCAGCTGATTACCCTCGGCTTGCCGGTGATTCCCAAGACTGCCGATGAAAACATCGGCCTGGCCTTCGACTTCATCGGTGTCGACCTCGACGGCAAGCCGCCGACCACTGGGCACGCCAGCGGGTTGATCACCCTTGATATCAAAGAGGCCGACGATGCCCATCGCGAGCACGTGCGCCAGCAAATGCGCGAGCCGTATCGCACCTTGCTTGGACATTTTCGCCATGAGGTGGGGCACTATTATTGGGATCGATTGGTCGCCGACAGTCATTGGCTGGAGCCATTTCGCGCATTGTTCGGCGATGAGCGCGCCAGCTATTCCGAAGCCCTGGAGCGCCACTACCAGCAAGGCGCGCCGCTGGATTGGCAAACCCGGTACGTCAGCGCCTACGCTACCATGCACCCTTGGGAAGACTGGGCAGAAACCTGGGCTCATTACCTGCACATGATGGACGCGGTCGACACGGCGCTGGGCTTCGGCATGAGCGCCCGGGAAATGGATTTCGACTACCAACCATTCCCACCCGAAACCCTGTTCGACCCGGAACACGCGGGCGGCGCGGCGTTCCTGTCATTCGTCAACGCCTGGATCGAGTTGGCTGGGATGCTCAACGAGCTCTCGCGCAGCATGGGCCAGCCGGATTTCTACCCGTTCGTCGTACCGGCGGCAGTCATCACCAAGCTGCATTTCATCCATCTGGTGATCCAAGAGGAGGGTGGTCGGGCGGATGCGGTGCTGTTGTAGCAGTGCGCACCTACAAGTGCTTGAAGGCCATGAGTTTTTAATCCCGTGCCAACGGTTGTAACTTCCCGCCAGATAGGTACAATGGCGCGGCTCGCCGTCAGGCGGGCGTCGTTATGGTGACCCCATCGGTCCCCCCGCAACGATTACCCGTGAACCTGGTCAGATCCGGAAGGAAGCAGCCACAGCGGGAACATTGTGTGCCGGGGTGTGGCTGGTGGGGTTGCCTCCATAACGCCCAGGCCTTCGTTCGCAAGGTTTGTCCAGTTTCGACCCTCCTACCCTCGACATCTGCGCCGTCATCAACGATTTCAAAATTGTCGTGTCTGCACTTTATGCCGGATGACAGCGGTCGACATGAATTCAAGCTCCGCAGCCAAAGGAACAGGGCCGAATAGGGCCGACCCTTGTTTTCGTCGATCAGTATTGCGCTTTCACATACCCGGAAATCGGCTCATCCAGCAAATCCTGCGGATGATCCCCGCCAAAGGTCGCCCATTTGCTTTTACCAGACAGGACGGTTGATTCCAGCGGTTGCTCTCCTGTCGGTCCGTAAATGGCCAGCTTCACTTCAATTCTGTCGGGGATACCTGACCATTCCGTCGCGCGTTCTTCCCAGTGCAGGATTTGCGGGACGACGTAGTAACCCAACGGGTTGCCTTGTCTCAGACACTCCAGTTCACGACATGAGTTCACAACTGTCACGCGGTTGGAATAAAGAGAGAAGGCTTTCTTGACGGCAGCAGCGGTCATGTCACCGGACGCGGAGTAAGACGTCGTTTCGTAGCGTCCGTCGGCGGGCGTGGCAATTGTGATGGGCAGTTGCCGATCAAGTTTTGCCTCGCTGGTGGATACATCCTGTTGTGCATATTTAGCTGTACAGCCTGTCGCAAGTAGCGAAATAAGAATGATCGAAAGTTTATGCACTGTGTTCCCTTTGATTTTCGATTCGCATTGATGAGGCGAGAGGGCATCGTCAAGATGCTGGTCCGATAGCTTGCGTCGGGTTGTCAATGTGCCACCATCTGGACGGTGGTGCTATCGAAACGTCAAAAGAGGAGCCGGGTCTGTCGCAAGCGACAGGCCCGGCTCCTCTTTTTTATGCATCAAGACTCGCCCAGTGCCTGGTCAACCGCCGCAATCAACTTCCCAAGGTCCTTCGAAGTAGCTTTGTGAATGACGTTGAACAAGTAGGCCCGCTGCTCGTCTTCATCGGCCATGTCGGCAAAAAACGCTTTAGGCTGGACGTCCAATACGTTGGCAAGCAGGAGCAACGCTTCGACGCTGGGGGTGTAGGTGCCGGTTTCGAAGCGGCTGATGGTTTTCGGGTCAAAACCGGTTTTTTCGCCAAGTTCAGCCTGAGTAAGCCCCGCTACTTTGCGGTAGCGTCTGATGGCTGAACCCAGACTTGAAATTTGCATCGCTTAATTCCCATTCAGAATCAAGAACTTAACGATAGATTTTCGCATTAGGCAACCGCTTGTTCCATCACCTTGCTTTGCAAAATGTGATGCGTTTCGTAGAATCGGCCTTTGGCATGGGGGATTTGGTGATCTGCTTCTGAAGCCGGGCGAATAAAAAGACCGGGGCTCGCGCTTCTTTGCAGCGACACAAGGCGGGGCCTGGAGCATTCAGGTCGCACCGCCAGCGTCCGTGCTCCAGCTTTATCAAGGTATTTGAGCCTAGTTGATTTTCGCCCGTCCGGGGGCGGTGCAACCGCGCGCGCCAAACGAGCCTGACTCATGGATGACTGCTTCGATGGATAAGAAGTACCGCAGGGCCGTTGACGCCGCCGCGATCTTTTCCGAAACCGATTTGAGCGGGCGCATCACTTACGTCAACGATCAGTTCTGCGATCTGTTTGGCTTCCGGCGCGATGAGCTGCTGGGGGCGAACCACAGGTTGCTCAACTCCGGCCAGCACCCCAGCGAATTCTTCAGCGCGATGTGGCGCACTATCGCGTTGGGGGAGATATGGAAGGGCGAAATCTGCAATCGATCCAAGGACGGTACGCTGCACTGGGTCGACACCACCCTGGTACCGGTAACTGACGAAGCGACAGGGCTCGTCGAGCGATACCTGGCGATCCGCTTCGATGTCAGCGAAAAGCGCCGGCTGCTGCATTCCCTGCAATGGCGGGTCGGGCACGATGTGCTGACTGGACTGCCCAATCGTACCTACTTGTCCGAACTGCTGGACCAGGCCTTGGAATTTTCCCGGGGAGAGAATCTACCCCTGGCGGTTTGCATGCTCGATCTGGATGGCTTCAAGGCAGTCAACGACGGCTATGGCCACGCCAGCGGTGATCGCTTGCTCGTGGAGGTCGCCAGGCGGTTGCGCAGCATTGTGCGCGGCGACGACGTCGTGGCGCGCCTGGCTGGGGATGAGTTCGTGCTGGTGCTGCGACATGTGTGTGGCATGGACGAATTGCATGCCGCGTTGAATCGGGTGTTGATCGCCGTGTCCATGCCCTACGCCATTGATGGCAAGAGCATCAAGGTTTTTGCCAGCATCGGTGTGACGCTGTCTCCCTGGGATAACGAAGACGCCGACACGTTGCTGCGCCACGCCGACCAGGCGATGTACGTGGCCAAGCAGAGCGGCCGCAATCGTTTTCACCTGTTCGACGTGTCCCGGGATAAAGAGGTGCGTGCAACTTACCAGACCGTCGAGCGGGTCCGACAGGCCTTGGCCAGCAATGAATTGCGATTGCATTTCCAGCCCAAGGTCAACATGCGCGATGGCACCGTGGTCGGTCTGGAAGCTTTGTTGCGCTGGAAGCATCCGCAGCGTGGCCTGGTGCCGCCGCGCGAATTCCTGCCGCTGGTAGAAGAGACGGACCTGATTGTCGAGATCGGCGAATGGGTCATGGGACAAGTGCTGACCCAGCTGCAGCAATGGCAACAGGCGGGGCAGGGGTGGCCGGTGAGTATCAACATATCGGCGCGGCACTTCCAGCGGGCGGATTTCGTCGAGCGGCTGCGGCGGATGCTGGAGCTGCATCCGGCGGTGTTGCCGCGCATGCTCGACCTGCAGATCGTGGAGTCGGTCGCCGTGGAAAACCTCGCGCACGTCAGCGCCTGTCTACAGGCGTGCCAGGCCTTGGGCGTGGGGTTTTCATTGGGCGGTTTCGGTACGGGCTATTGTTCGCTCAATGACCTCAAGCACCTACATACGCAAACCATCAAGATCGACAAGACCTTCGTGCGCGATATGCTGGATGACCGGGACGATCTGGCGCTGACCAAAGCCGTGATCGGTCTGGCTCGGGCGTTTGGCCGGCAGGTGGTCGCGGAGGGCCTCGACAGTCTTGAGCACGGACAGCTCCTGCTGCGCTTGGGATGCGAAGTGGCGCAAGGTTACTTTATCGCCCGGCCCATGCCCGCCAAACGGGTGCCGGGCTGGGTAAGAAGCTTCGTCCCGCCGCCGCAGTGGCAGAGTCGGCCGGGTGGTCAGGGCGATACGGCGCCGCTCTGAGACCCCTCGCTGCGACCGGTGTAGAGCTGGATGATCGCGTCGATTTCCCCGGACATTTTCATTTTCTGCAAGGTGCGCAGAATGCGTTGCGCTGGAATTTCCGGGTCATTGCGCACATAGCAGCTCAGTTGCTGTTCCTGGAGGACCGCAACCTCATGCAGCTGTCGGTCGGCGCCATGCCGTTGGTTGAACCAATCAAGTGCCCATTGATTGCTGACCGCATAACGGTAGCGCCCGGCCAACAGTTTCGCCAGCACCTGGTCCTGGCTGCGCGCATCGTCGCGCCGCAGATGGCCGCTGTCGAACAAAGGTTGCAAGGTCGGGTAGCGGTAGCTGAGCACGGTGCCGATCGATTGTTGCGCCAGCGCCGCCGGGGCGATTTTTACGCCGGTGCCGGTCGCGCTGACGAGCACGTCGCGCTGAAAAAACAGCGGAACGCTCCAAAGGTGATCGGGGCCTTTGTTCTTCACCCAATCAGGCGAGACGTAACAGCGCATATCTATTTCGCCATGTTCCATGGCGCTGTCCAGTCGTGCGCGAGCCAGGACATGAAATTGCGCGGGCATGCCCACCCGGGTTGCCAGGCTGGTCATGATGTCCGGCAGGATGCCTTGGGTCGGGCGGCCTCGCTCGATCTGCACCATGGGCATGGCCCAGCCGTCGGTAATGGCGAAACGCAAGGGGACCTCGTCGGCGAAACATCCCGTAGTCAACAGCAGCAAAGCCCCCATGGCCGAACGCATAAACTCTCCTGACAGTGCCCAACCGTGTCGACAACCGAGCTTTCAGGTCCAAGCTTAGCCACATTAGACGAGCACACCGGATGCAATTTCGCCCCTGCTCCGCTAGCATTAGCCGCTTATGTTCCTTCGTTGCGACGGTTTTCGATGAGTTATCAGGTTCTTGCACGTAAATGGCGCCCGCGCTCGTTCCGCGAAATGGTCGGCCAGACCCATGTGCTCAAGGCTCTGATCAATGCCTTGGACAGCCAGCGGCTGCACCATGCCTACCTGTTCACCGGCACCCGGGGCGTGGGCAAGACCACCATTGCGCGGATCATCGCCAAGTGCCTGAACTGTGAAACCGGTATCACTTCGACGCCCTGCGGCGAATGCTCGGTCTGCCGGGAAATCGACGAAGGTCGTTTCGTCGACCTGATCGAGATCGACGCCGCCAGCCGCACCAAGGTCGAAGACACCCGTGAGTTGCTCGACAACGTCCAGTACGCGCCGAGCCGTGGGCGCTTCAAGGTCTACCTGATCGACGAAGTGCACATGCTCTCCAGCCATTCCTTCAATGCGCTGCTCAAGACCCTCGAAGAACCACCGCCCTACGTCAAGTTCATCCTGGCGACCACCGACCCGCAGAAACTTCCTGCAACGATTCTGTCGCGGTGCCTGCAGTTCTCGCTGAAGAACATGACGCCGGAACGGGTGGTCGAGCATTTGACCCACGTCCTGGGCGTCGAGAACGTGCCGTTCGAAGACGATGCGCTGTGGCTGCTGGGGCGCGCCGCCGACGGTTCGATGCGCGACGCCATGAGCTTGACCGACCAGGCCATCGCCTTCGGTGAAGGCAAGGTCATGTCCGCCGATGTGCGCGCCATGCTCGGTACTCTCGATCACGGCCAGGTCTACGATGTGTTGCATGCGCTGATCGAAGGCGACGCGAAGGCGCTCCTCGAAGCGGTGCGTCACCTGGCCGAGCAGGGGCCGGACTGGAATGGCGTGCTCTCGGAAATCCTCAATGTGTTGCACCGTGTCGCCATCGCCCAGGCGTTGCCGGACGGCGTCGACAACGGTCATGGCGACCGCGATCGCGTATTGGCCCTGGCCCAGGTGTTGCCGGCCGAAGACGTGCAGTTCTATTACCAGATGGGTTTGATCGGCCGCCGCGACCTGCCTTTGGCGCCGGACCCGCGAGGCGGCTTCGAAATGGTGCTGCTGCGCATGCTCGCGTTCCGGCCCGCCGATACGCCGGATGCGCCGAGACAGGTGCTAAAGCCAGTGGGGATCAGCCCGGCCACAGCTGATTCCGCCAAGCCAGTGGCTGCCACGCCCAATGTCGCGTCGGCAGCGGCTTCTGCTCCGGCCGCCGTGGCGCCTGCCGCCCAGCCGGCCCCGATGCCTGTCGTTACCACGCCTGAACCGCAGCCCGAACCGGAGCCGGTCGTTGAGGCGTTGCCCGAGCCTGTCGCCGAAGAAGTCATCGATCTGCCCTGGAACGACCCGGTCGAGCCGGAGGTTGTCCTGCAGCCTGCTGTCGAGCCGGTGCTGGAAACGGTCGCCGAGCAGCCCGAATTGCCGCCCATGCCCATGCCGACGCCGGACAGTGTGGTGCCCGACGCGCCTGAGTGGGTCGCCGCGCCGGTGCCCGAGCCGACGGTGGCCGACGTCGATGTCGCCACGCCGGGCAGCGACCTGGATGACGAGCCGCCGTTGGACGAGGATTACATCGAGCCGGACATGGACTCGGCCTACAGCTACCTGGACGACCTGGCCAGCGAGCACGCCGCCGAGCCAGCCCCTGAGCCCGAGCCGGAACCCGCGGCGATGCCAGCCACAGGGCTGGCCTTGCAATGGCTGGAGCTGTTCCCGAAACTGCCGATCAGCGGCATGACCGGCAGCATCGCCGCCAACTGCACGTTGATTGCCGTCGAAGGCGACCACTGGCTGTTGCACCTGGACCCGGCCCACAGCGCGCTGTTCAACGCGACCCAACAGCGTCGTCTCAACGATGCGCTGAACCAATACCACCAGCGCCCGTTGACGCTGACCATCGAGCTGATCAAGCCCGAGCAGGAAACCCCGGCACAGGCTGCGTCCCGCCGCCGTGCCGACCGTCAGCGCGAGGCGGAAGAGTCGATCCACGGCGATCCGTTCATCCAGCAGATGATGCAACAGTTCGGCGCCGTGGTCCGTCACGATACTATCGAACCTGTCGAGGCCCCGGTCACCCAGGGCTCATAACTGAAAGCGCCGGGCCGAACGCCGGGCGCTGTGTTTATTCACGTACTTTCGAGGTGATTCCCATGATGAAAGGTGGCATGGCCGGCCTGATGAAGCAGGCGCAGCAGATGCAGGAAAAAATGGCCAAGATGCAGGAAGAGCTGGCCAACGCTGAAGTCACCGGCAAGTCCGGCGGCGACATGGTGACCGTGGTCATGACCGGGCGCCACGACATCAAGCGCGTCAGCATCGACCCAAGCGTCGTTGAAGGCCTGAGCGAAGATGACAAGGAAATGCTCGAAGCCCTGTTCGCCGCCGCCGTCAACGACGCGGTTCGCAAGATCGAAGCCAACAGCCAGGACAAGATGTCCGGCATGACCGCTGGCATGCAGCTGCCGCCGGGCATGAAACTGCCGTTCTGATTCGCCATCCCGATCGGGATGGGCTACACACAATGCCAGGCATCGCGCCTGGCATTTTTGTTTGCGCCATGCAGCCGAAATCACTGGGCCCGTTCGGCTGAACAAACATCGAACGCCGCCCCTTCGACAATGGTCTGCTCCCTATACGTGCCCGTAACGAACAAGGAGACGCTTGCATGTCGATTTCCAACCAGCGCATCGTCCTGGCTTCCCGCCCGGAAGGTGCGCCCATCCCTGATAACTTTCGTCTTGAACACGTCACGCTGCCGGACCTGGCGGAGGGACAGATCCTGCTCAAGACGCTGTTCCTATCGCTGGATCCCTACATGCGCGGACGCATGAGCGACGCACCTTCCTACGCCGCGCCGGTGCAAATCGACGAGGTGATGACCGGTGGCGCCGTCAGTCGCGTGGAGCGCTCGATGCATCCGAAGTTCCAGGAGGGCGATCTGGTGGTGGGTGCAACGGGTTGGCAAAGCCACTGCATCAGTGATGGCCGCAATGTCATTCCCATCCCCTCGGGATTGCCTAGCCCTTCAATGGCCCTGGGGGTTTTGGGGATGCCGGGCATGACCGCCTACATGGGGCTGATGGACATCGGCCAACCCAAGCCGGGGGAAACCCTGGTGGTTGCCGCGGCGTCGGGCGCGGTAGGTTCAGTGGTCGGCCAGGTGGCGAAGATCAAAGGCCTGCGCGTGGTGGGCGTGGCCGGCGGAAGCGAGAAGTGCAAATACGTGGTCGACGAGCTGGGGTTCGACGCCTGCGTCGACCATCGAAGCGAGAATTTCGCGCAAGAATTGGCCCGGGCCTGCGACCAGGGCATCGACATCTATTACGAAAACGTCGGTGGCAAAGTCTTCGACGCGGTGGTGCCGCTGCTCAACGCCAAGGCCCGCATCCCGCTCTGCGGATTGATCGCGTCCTACAACGATCATCAGCCGCCGGGTGGCCCGGATCGTCTGCCGCAGTTGCAGCGCACGCTGCTGACCAAGCGCGTGCGTATCCAAGGCTTCATCGTGTTTGATGACTACGGTGACCGCCAGCCGGAATTCATCAGCGCCATGGCGCCCTGGGTGCGGGACGGCAGGGTCAAGTTCCGCGAAGACCTTGTCGACGGTCTCGAGAATGCGCCACAGGCATTTATCGGTCTGCTGGAAGGGCGCAACTTCGGCAAGTTGGTCGTGCGGGTCGCGCGCGATTGAGTATTTGACGCTAATCGGAGGCGCGGGTATAAACCGCGTCTCGTTGTTATGTCGGACGTTTCCTCCATGAGCTTCAGCCCTTTGATCCGTCAACTGATCGATGCCCTGCGAACTTTGCCGGGTGTCGGTCAGAAAACCGCCCAGCGTATGGCGTTGCAGTTGCTTGAGCGTGATCGCAGTGGCGGCTCACGTCTGGCCCAGGCCTTGAGCCAGGCGATGGAAGGGGTAGGGCATTGCCGCTTGTGCCGCACCCTGACGGAAGACGACCTTTGTCCGCAATGCGCCGACCCGCGTCGGGACGACAGCCTGCTCTGCGTGGTGGAGGGGCCGATGGACGTGTACGCGGTGGAGCAGACCGGTTTCCGTGGTCGCTACTTCGTGCTCAAGGGCCATTTATCGCCGCTCGATGGGCTAGGGCCGGAGGCCATTGGCATTCCGCAACTGATGGCGCGGGTCGAGGAGGCGGGTACGTTTACCGAAGTCATCCTTGCCACGAACCCGACGGTCGAAGGCGAAGCCACTGCCCACTACATCGCCCAACTGCTGAGCAACAAAGGCCTGGTCGCCTCCCGCATCGCCCACGGCGTGCCCCTGGGCGGTGAGTTGGAGTTGGTGGATGGCGGGACATTGGCGCATTCATTTGCCGGGCGCAAGCCGATCGCGTTGTAACGTGCGGAGCGAGCAGGCTCGCTTCCACACGTTCTACCGTGGGGCGTCGATTATCGTTCGCTGAGCGAAAACTGCGTCAGGCAGAACGTCGGTATCCCCATGTCTTCCAGGCGCTGGGAACCGAGCAGTTCTGGCAAATCGATTATCGCCGCCGCTTCATGGACCTTCGCGCCCATGCGGTGGATCAGGTTGGCGGCGGCGATCAGCGTGCCGCCCGTGGCGATCAGGTCATCAAACATCACCACCGAATCACCCTCGCACAGGCTGTCGGCGTGAACTTCCAGGAAGGCCTCTCCGTATTCGGTCTGGTAACCCTCGGCCAATACGTCGGCCGGCAGCTTGCCTTGCTTGCGGAACAGCACCAGCGGCTTGTTCAACTGATAGGCCAGGATCGAGCCAATCAGGAAGCCTCGTGCATCCATCGCGCCGATATGCGTGAACCCGGCCTCGACATAGCGATGGGCGAAGCTGTCCATCACCAGCCGCAGCGCGGTGGGCGACTGGAACAACGGAGTAATGTCGCGAAAGATCACGCCGGGCTTGGGGAAGTCGATAACGGGGCGTATCAGGGATTTGATGTCGAAGGAGTCGAAGACCATCGTCGAAGTGTCCTGGCTGGCTGCAAACGCCGCAGTATAGCGCGGCGGGGCGAAAGCCTCAGCCGCCCAGGTGTATCAGCCTTCTACCGAGCCGCCCGCCAGGGCGCAAAGCTGGATCGGATCGAGAATATGGATTTCCTTGCCTTCGGCGGCGATCAATTCATTCTGCTGGAAACGGGTGAACACCCGAGACACGGTTTCCACCGCCAGGCCCAGGTAGTTGCCGATTTCGTTGCGCGACATGCTCAGGCGAAATTGATTGGCTGAGAACCCGCGGGCACGAAAGCGGGCCGAGAGGTTGACCAGAAACGTGGCGATGCGCTCGTCGGCGGTTTTCTTCGAGAGCAACAGCATCATCTGCTGGTCGTCGCGGATCTCCCTGCTCATCACTCGCATCAGTTGACGGCGCAGTTGCGGCAGTTGCACGGACAATTCGTCGAGACGGTCAAAAGGAATTTCGCAGACCGAGGTGGTTTCCAGCGCCTGGGCCGAGACCGGGTGGGTCTCGGTGTCCATGCCCGACAGGCCCACCAGTTCGCTGGGCAAGTGGAAACCCGTGAGCTGCTCTTCGCCACCGTCGCTCAGGTTGAAGGTCTTCAAGGCGCCCGAGCGTACGGCATAGACCGAACTGAAAACATCACCCTGGCGAAACAGGAACTCGCCTTTCTTCAATGGACGTCCGCGTTTGACGATGTCGTCCAGCGCGTCCATGTCCTCCAAGTTCAACGAAAGTGGCAGGCACAGGGGGGCCAGGCTGCAGTCCTTGCAGTGTGCCTGGTTATGAGCGCGCGATTTGACTGGCTCGGACATTTCTTAAATCCTTGTGGGAAAACACACATAAGCCGTAAGGGTAACTCAGCACACAAACTCCGGCCAGCGCGGTATCACCGTCAAATTGTCGCGCTCAGATGACGCGGGAAAAACGCTGTCGATTCTGATGCTCCAGGTACACGTCGAATACCATGCAGACCGAGCGCACCAGCAAGCGCCCGGCGGGTAATACCTTGATGTGCGTATCCGTCAATTCGATCAGCCCGTCGTCGGCCATTGCTCCTAGTTGCGGCCATATCGAGGCGAAATACTCGCAAAAATCGATGTCGAAGGCATGCTCGATTTCGGCGAACGCCAGCGTGAAATGGCAGATCAGCTGTTGGATCACCGCCCGTCGCAGCCGGTCGTCAGCGTTGCACACCAGCCCGCGGCTGGTCGCCAGTTGCCCGTCGGCCAGGGTATTCTGGTAATGGTTCAAATCGCTGCTGTTCTGGCAGTAGAGGTCGCCGATCTGGCTGATGGCTGACACGCCGAGACCGATCAGGTCGCAATGACCGTGGGTGGTATAGCCCTGGAAGTTGCGCTGCAAGGTGGCTTCTTCCTGGGCAATTGCAAGCTCGTCGTCGGGCAGGGCGAAGTGGTCCATGCCGATGTAACGGTAACCGGCGGCGGTCAGCTGTTCGATGGTGCCTTGCAGCATCGCCAGTTTCTGGGGCGGGTTCGGCAGGTCCTGGCTGTTGATGCGCCGCTGGGGCATGAAGCGTTCCGGCAGGTGGGCGTAGTTGAACACCGACAGGCGGTCGGGTTGCAGGCTGATGACTTCCTCGACGGTGCGAGCAAAGTTGTCCGGGGTCTGCTTGGGCAAGCCGTAAATCAAATCGATGTTGATCGAACGAAACTGCAGGGTCCGGGCGGCTTCGACCACGGCGCGGGTTTCTTCCAGGCTTTGCAGGCGATTGACGGCGCGCTGCACGGTTGGGTCAAGGTCCTGCAAGCCGATGCTGACCCGGTTGAAGCCCAGCTCTCGCAGCAGTCCCATGGTCGACCAGTCGGCTTCCCGAGGGTCTATTTCAATGCCGTAGTCGCCGGAATCGTCGTCCATCAGGTTCAGGTGTTTGCGCAGCTTGGCCATTAGCTGACGCAACTCGGCATGGCTGAGAAAGGTTGGCGTGCCGCCGCCCAAGTGCAGCTGTTCGACGCGCTGGGCCGGGTCCAGGTGGCAACCGATCAGTTGGATTTCCTGCTCCAGGCGTTGCAGATAGACATGGGCCCGGCCGCGATCCTTGGTGATGACTTTGTTGCAGGCGCAGTAGTAGCAAATATTGGCGCAGAACGGCACGTGCACGTACAGCGACAGCGGCTTGAGCGTTTTGCGGCTATCGCGCAGGGCGTGGAGCAAATCGAAACTGCCCACTTGGCCGGCAAACTGCGCCGCGGTCGGGTACGAGGTGTAGCGCGGGCCCGCCAGGTCATAGCGGCGGATCAGGTCTGAGTCCCAACGAATGGCGTCGAGCATGCGGGCGTTCCCCGGGTAGGCTGGCATGCTTGAAAGTTTATGGGGGCGGCGGACGGAGCGTGTTGATTTGCGTCAACAGGGCAAGCGCGCTTCCAACGTATCGATGTGTAACCGGATCAATGCCCCATGAGCCAATGCTGATGCGGCCCTGGCAACGTCCAGATTCCGAAGACAATCACCAACAAGCCGCCAGCCATGCGCACGCTGCGTTTGCGTAGCAATGCCGTGACGCGTTCGGCGGCGAGGCCGGTGGCGAGCAGCACCGGCCAAGTGCCCAGGCCAAAGGCGAGCATCAGTAACGCGCTGTCCAGCGCATTGCCTTGGCTGGCGGACCACAGCAGGGTGCTGTAGACCAACCCGCACGGCAACCAACCCCACAGCGCGCCGAGCAGCAGGGCCCGGGGCAGGCTCGACACCGGCAGCAGGCGATTGGCGACGGGTTGGATATGCCGCCACAGGCCACGTCCAACGCTTTCGATCCGTGTCAGGCCACTCCACCAACCTGCCAGATACAGGCCCATGGCGATCAGCAACAGACCGGCCAGCACCCGCATGGCCATTGCCGCCGGGCTGTTTGCCACGGCCCAGCCGGCCAGGCCGATCAGCAAGCCGGCCGTGGCGTAACTGAGGATTCGTCCGAGGTTGTAGGCCAGCAACAATCGAAAGCGCCGGCTGCGCTGTTCCTTGGGAATCGCCAGGGTCAGGGCGCCCATCAGCCCGCCGCACATGCCCAGGCAATGTCCACCACCCAAAAGACCAAGGATAACAGCCGAAACCAGCAAGGGCGCCAGATCAAGCATGGGGCGGGACCTTGTCGTCCGGTTTGCGCTCGTCGCCGCTGGCCTCGTCCACGGCGGCCTTGTGGTTCGGGTCCTGGTCGTCGAACAGAATGCTATGGGCCGGACCGTCGAGGTCATCGTATTGGCCGCTGTCCACGGCCCAGAAGAAGATGTAGACGGCGATGGCTACGATCAGCAGCGCGGCCGGGATCATCACGTAGAGAGCTGGCATGTCGGAACTCCATGCCCGCGCGGCTCAGGCCGGCAGCGGACGGGTATCGGGCGTGGCGTCGAACACCTGCGCCTTGGGTTGGCGGGTCAGCCTCAGCGCATTCAACACCACCGTCAACGAGCTGATGGACATGCCGACCGCGGCCCACACCGGCGTAATCCAACCGAGGGCGGCGAACGGCAACATGAGGCCATTGTACAACCCGGCCCAGAGCAGGTTCTCGATGATCACCCGACGGGTGCGCCGGGCCAGGCTGAAGGCGTGAATCAGGGCGCCGAGGCGGTTGGACAACAGGACCGCGTCAGCGCTGGTCTTGGCCAGGTCGGTGGCCGAGCCCATCGCGACGCTGATGTCCGCGGCCGCCAGCACCGGGACGTCGTTCACGCCGTCGCCAAGCATCAGCACTTTATGGCCTTGCTGGTGCAATTGCTGGAGCACCGCCAGCTTGTCGTCCGGGCGTAGGCCGCCGCGGGCTTCATCGATGCCCAGTTCGGCGGCGACGCTGGCAACCATTGGCGAGCTGTCGCCCGACAACAGCAAGGTTCGCCAGCCCCGGGCCTTGCACGCCGCCAGCAGGGCCGGCGCGTCCGCACGCAAGCGATCATCGAGGACAAACCAGGCCAGCGGGCCGAACTCATCGCCCAGCAACAGCCATTGCCCAGGTTCGTCTGGCATCACCGGCACTGCGGCGCCGCTCAGTTCGCAGACAAAGCTGGGATGGCCGATACGCAGGGATTGTTCGCCCACCACGCCTTCGAGTCCCAACCCGGGAGTGCTTTGAACATGCTCGGCGGCCAATGGCGCACGGCCGAAAGCCCTGGCGATAGGGTGTTCGGAGCGGTTTTCCAAGGCGGCGGCCAGGGCCAGGCATTGGTCGCTGTCGAGTGCCCCGAGTGTTCGGATCGCGCGCAACGCCAGGCGACCTTCGGTGAGGGTGCCGGTCTTGTCGAAAATCACCGTGTCGATCTGGTTCAGGCCTTCCAACACATGACCGCGCGTCAGTAGCAGGCCGAGTTTGTGCAGGGTGCCGGTAGCGGCGGTCAGGGCGGTCGGCGTCGCCAGGGACAGCGCGCAAGGGCAGGTCGCGACCAGCATCGCGAGGACAATCCAGAATGCGCGAGCGGCATCCAGTTGCCACCACACCAATCCGATGACGGCAGCGGCGACCAGAGAGAACAGCAAGAACCACTGGGCGGCACGGTCGGCGACTTGGGCCAGTCGTGGCTTCTCGGCCTGGGCCCGGTCCAGCAACCGCACGATGGCCGATAACCGGGTGTCCTGCCCAAGGGCCAGCACCTCTACCGTCAAGGCACCTTCGACATTCAGCGTGCCAGCGGTGACTGTGTCGCCCACCCGGCGAGGTTGAGGCAGGTATTCGCCGGTCAGCAGCGATTCGTCGATGCTGGACTGGCCGTCGAGGATCCTGCCATCGGCCGGCAGCACCGCGCCAGGATGCACCAATACCCGGTCGCCGGTGCGCAATTCGCTGAGCAGGATGCGTTCACTCTGGCCGCTGTCCTCCAGACGCAGGCACGAAGCCGGCAGCAGATTGACCAGCTGTGCGGTGGCGGCGGCGGTGCGTTCGCGGGCGCGGCGCTCCAGGTAGCGGCCGGCGAGCAGGAACAAGGCGAACATGCCGACGGCATCGAAATACAGCTCGCCGGTCCCGGTGATGGCGGTCCAGATGCCGGCTATATAGGCGCCGCCAATGGCCAGGGACACTGAAACGTCCATGGTCAGGTGCCGGGTGCGCAGGTCGCGCATGGCACCTTTGAAAAACGGCGCGCAGCTGTAGAAGACGATGGGGGTGGTGAGGAACAGCGCAACCCAGCGCAGGATGGTGTGCATCTCCGGGCTCAGGTCGATGTTGAATTCCGGCCAGGTGGCCATGGTCGCCATCATGGCTTGGAACCACAGCAATCCGGCCACGCCCAACTGGCGCAGGGCCAGGCGATTCTGCGCGGCGAGCTGTTCGCAGGCTTGGTCGGCCTGGTACGGATGGGCGGCGTAGCCGATCTGGCGCAGCTCGGCGAGCAGCGTGCTCAGCGGCAGTTGCCCGTCGGCCCAGCGGACGTGCAAGCGGTGGTTGGACAGGTTCAATCGCGCCTCGGCCACGGCCGGCAGGCTGCGCAGTTGTTTTTCGATCAACCAGCCGCAGGCGGCGCAGCTGATGCCTTCCATGAGCAGGGTGGTCTCGGCCAGCTCGCCGTCATGGCGAACGAACGATTGCTGAACGTCCGCGCGATCGTACAGCGCCAGTTCTTCAGTCAGCTGCACCGGCAGGGTCTGGGGATTGGCCGACGCTTCGCTGCGATGCTGGTAATAACCTTCCAGGCCGCCGGCGACGATCGCCTCGGCCACGGCCTGGCAGCCTGGGCAGCACAGCTCGCGAGTCTCGCCCAGGACAGTCGCGGTGAAGCGACTGCCAGGGGGAACTGGCAGGGCGCAGTGATAGCAGGGCTGTGGAGTGGTCATTGCGTGTTCACAGAACGTTGTCCAATGATCGTTCCCACGCTTTGCGTGGGAATGCATCCTGTGACGCTCCGCGTCACGCTTAGAAGGGACGCAGAGCGTCCCGGGCTGCGTTCCCACGCGGAGCGTGGGAACGATCAGATGGATCGGCTTACTTCTTCAGGTCTTCAGCGCCTTGCAATGGCTCATCGCCAAGCAGGATGGCCTGGTCGTGGCTGATCTGTTCTTCTTCGAACAGGCGCCAGGTCTGGTCGCTCTCCACGCCTAGCAATTCGACAAAACGCCGGCCTTCGATCTTGTCCGTCAACTGGCCGACGTAGCGCCCCGGCTCGCTGTCGTTGCGGGTCAGGACGACCTTGCGATCCTTCTCCGGCTGGGTTGGCGAGATCAGGCTCAGTTCCAGGGTCTGGGGGCGACTGTTGCCGTTCAGGCGCAGGTCCACTTCGCCGGTCACATCGTCCAGTTGCACGTTGGCGTGCAGTTGCAGTGTCTGGGCCAGTAACTCTCGCTCCAGCGAGCGGTTGATGCCCTTGCCGGCTTCGTAATAGTTGTCGTTGACCAAGTTGTCCGGGTTCTTCACGGCGATGGTCACCATGGTCAGGCTCAGTGTCACTGAACAGGTCAGGATCGCAATGATGATCCACGGCCAGAGGTGCTTGTACCAAGGGCTGGTGGCGGTTGCTGCAGGCATGTTCATTTCTCTCAACGAGTCTGTGGGCCGATGAACCGGCTCTTGGCTTCAACATGGACGCTGTCGTCATCGGCATCTTTGAGGATGAATGTCACCTCGTTGGTACTCGATGGCAGCTGTTCCGGTGCGCTGGATAATTCAACCGGCTGGCTGAGGATCTCGCCGGCGGCCACCTTGATTTCCCGGCGCCCTTGCAGCTTGAGATCGGGCAGGCCGGCGGCTTCCAGAATGTACGTATGGTCGCGTTGGTCCTTGTTCATGATTTTCAGGCTGTAGACGTTCTCGATCCGGCCTTCGGCGTTTTCGCGATACAGCACGCGGTCCTTGCTGACGTCGAAACCCACCAGCGAGCGCATGAAGAACGCCGTCACCAGCAGGCTGATCATGGCCAGCAGCACCAAGGCATAACCGATCAGGCGCGGGCGAAGTTTATTGGTTTTCTGGCCCGAAAGGTTGTGTTCGGTGGTGTAGCTGATCAGGCCGCGAGGATAATCCATCTTGTCCATGATGTTGTCGCAGGCATCGATACAGGCCGCGCAGCCGATGCACTCGACCTGCAGGCCGTCGCGAATGTCGATACCGGTGGGGCAGACCTGGACGCACATGGTGCAATCGATGCAATCCCCCAGGCCCAGCGCCTTGTAGTCGATGCCTTTTTTGCGCGGGCCGCGGCTTTCGCCGCGACGCGGGTCATAGGAAACGATCAGGGTGTCCTTGTCGAACATCACGCTTTGGAAGCGGGCGTAGGGACACATGTAGATGCACACTTGTTCGCGCAGCCAGCCGGCATTGCCATAAGTGGCGAGGGTGAAGAAGCCGACCCAGAAGTACGACCAACCATCGGCCTCGCCGGTAAAGAACTGGAACACCAGTTCGCGGATGGGGGTGAAGTAACCGACGAACGTCATGCCGGTGACGAAACCGATCAGCAGCCACAGGCTGTGCTTGGCGAACTTGCGTGCGATTTTGTTGGCGCTCATGGGCGCCTTGTCGAGCTTGATGCGCTGGTTGCGGTCGCCTTCGGTGACTTTTTCGCACCACATGAAGATCCAGGTCCATACGCTCTGCGGGCAGGTATAGCCGCACCAGACTCGTCCGGCATACACGGTGATGAAAAACAGGCCGAAGGCGGCGATGATCAGCAGCCCGGACAGCAGGATGAAATCCTGGGGCCAGAAGGTGGCGCCAAAAATAAAGAATTTGCGTTCCGGCAGGTTCCACCAGACGGCCTGGTGGCCACCCCAGCTCAACCAGACCGTACCGAAATACAGCAGGAACAATAAGGCCCCGCCAACCATTCGCAGGTTACGGAACAGGCCCGTGAAGGCGCGGGTGTAGATTTTTTCCCGAGAGGCATACAGGTCGACGCTTTTGTTGGCGTCCTTGGCAGGCGGGGTAACGTCATGTACCGGAATCTGGTTGCTCATCAATTGCATCCCACGGCAGTGGAAAAGTGCCGAGGCCAGTACGTGCCGACCACGGTCAGAAAGGGCATTGCAGTGGCGCAATGATACGCCTGTCGCTCTAGTGCAAGGGTGCGACCTTTGGTCGCGTTGGGAGTGAGGGCCGAATGGTGTAGCGGATGTAACAAGTCATGACCCAGATCAATTGACTATAGACAGTGCATGGCGTTGGCGAAACGAAGGGGGTGCCTTGAAGACTGTCGAATGGGCATCAGCCAGCCCACGGATTGAGCAATGCCACGCCGCTGGCCTGGAAATCAGTCACGTTACGCGTGACCACAGTCAGCCCATGGACAAGGGCGGTGGCGGCAATCAGTGCGTCGCACTCATTGCTGCGGTCGGGCACGTGCAGGCGAGCGCAGCGCAATGCGACTGCGCGGTCCACAGCCAGGATCCTGCCGGCAAAGGCAGGCAGCACATGATTATCCAGCCACGCCCGCAGGCGACTGCCTTGCGTCGGGTCCTTGCGTTCGAAGCGCAGCACACCGGTTTCCAGTTCCAGTACGGTAATGGCCGAGACATACAGGCTGGGTGCCGGAACGCTGCGGGCCCAGGCCTGGACGTTTCTGTCTGCTTGGGGCTTGCGCAGTTCCGATATGACGTTGGTATCGAGTAGAAACATTCAGGACAAGTCCACCGAGCGGGGCGTGATGACCGCACGCTCGGTATCGAAGTCGATATCCGGCGTATCGGACATGACCAGCAACTCGACAATGCTCGCGCCAATGCCGGACAGTTTCTGGTACTCCTCAATGCTTAGCAGCACATGAGCCGGCTTGCCACGGTCGGTGATGATAACCGGCCCCTCGCGGGTGGCTTTTTTGGCACCACTTGTGTCGTGGTTGAATTCGCGGCTGGAGATGGTGGTGATGGACATGGAAGTGCCCCTCTTTAACGCTTGAATGTAGGCACGTTACTACCAGGATCAAGAGCCGGCAAGTGGAACAGTTTTACCCCTGTTTCGAGCCGGTAAACAAAAGGCCCCGCCAATCTGATTGGCGGGGCCTTTGATGTCTCAAGCGTTTGCCTTATTGGGCGTCAGCGGCCGGAGCCTTTTCGCCGTGCGACAGGCTGTAGACGTAAGCGGCCAACAGGTGAACCTTGTCGTTGCCTTGCAGATCGGCCTGGGCCGGCATCTGGCCCTGGCGACCGTAACGGATGGTCTGCTGCAACTGAGCGAAGCTCGAACCGTAGATGAAGCCGGCCGGGTGCGTCAGGTCAGGAGCGCCCATGGCGGGCGTGCCCTTGCCGGCAGGGCCATGGCAGGCTACGCAGTTGGCTGCGAACAGTTTCTGGCCGTTGGCCGGGTCGGCCTTGGCGCCTTCCGGCAGTTTGCGGCTATGCAAGCCGGTCACCAGGTAAGCGGCTACGTCGGCAACACCTTGCTCGCCAACCACGGCAGCCCATCCCGGCATGACGGCATGACGACCGCCCATGATGGTGGTCTTGATGGTTTCCGGCTCGCCGCCCCAGCGCCAGTCGGCGTCGGTCAGGTTAGGGAAACCGTAGGCGCCCTTGGCGTCGGAACCATGGCAGACCGAGCAGTTGGAGGCGAACAGGCGGCCACCCATCTTCAGGGCTTGCGGGTCCTTGGCGACTTCTTCGATCGGCATGGAAGCGAACTTGGCGAAGATCGGACCGAACTTGGCGTCCGAGCGGGCCATTTCCTTTTCCCATTCGTGCACCCCAGTCCAGCCAGTCTGGCCGTTGGCGAAAGCGGTCTGCTTTTCATTGTCCAGGTAGTTGTAGCCTGGCAGCAGGCCTTTCCAGTTGCCCAGGCCAGGGTAGAGCACCAGGTAACCGAGGGCGAAAATGATGGTGCCCACGAACAGCATGAACCACCACTTTGGCAGTGGGTTGTCGTACTCCTCGATCCCGTCGAAGGAGTGGCCGACCGTCTCCTCGGTGGCTTCGCTGCGCTGGCCCTTGCGGGTCGACAGCAACAGCCAGGTCAGGGCGAAGATCGTTCCCAGGCTGAGGACTGTGACGTACAGACTCCAGAATGTTGTCATTCTTTGTTACTCCTAGAAGCTTGCTCGACGTGCTTGATGGCTTCGGGATCATCCGCGAACGGCAGCAAGGTCGCGTCTTCAAACTCCGACTTGCGCTTGGGGCTGAACACCCACAGGGCCAGGCCGATAAAAGCCACCATCACGACGACGGTGCCCAGGCCACGAATCATCCCGATATCCATCTAAATCACCGTTTGCTTTTGATGATGGTGCCCAGGCCTTGCAGATAGGCCACCAGCGCGTCCATTTCGGTCTTGCCCTTCACGGCATCCCTGGCACCGGCGATGTCTTCGTCGGTGTAAGGCACGCCCAAGGTGCGCAAGACTTCCATTTTCTTGGCAGTGTCTTTGCCGTCGAGCTTGTTTTCTACGAGGAACGGGTAGGCCGGCATTTTCGATTCCGGCACCACGTTGCGCGGGTTGTACAAATGCGCACGCTGCCAGTCATCGGAGTAACGGCCACCAACGCGGGCCAGGTCCGGGCCGGTACGCTTGGAGCCCCACAGGAACGGGTGGTCCCAGACGCTTTCACCGGCAACGGAATAGTGGCCGTAACGTTCGGTTTCGGCGCGGAACGGACGGATCATCTGCGAGTGGCAGCCGACACAGCCGTTGGCGATGTAGACGTCGCGGCCTTCCAGTTCAAGGGCGGTACGCGGCTTCATGCCTTCGACCGGCTTGTTGGTCACGTCCTGGAAAAACAGCGGAACGATCTGGGTCAAGCCGCCAATGCTGACGGCGATGACCATGAAGAAGGCCAGCAGGCCGATATTCTTCTCTACTGCTTCGTGCTTCATCAGTGAGCTCCAACTACGGCGATCTTGGCGGCGGCTTCTGCTTCAACCGGGTCAGAGGCACGAACGGTGCGATACACGTTGTAGGCCATCAGCAGCATGCCGCTGGCGAAGAACGCGCCGCCCAGGGCACGCACGATGAAGCCTGGGTGACTGGCTTGCAGGGCTTCGACGAACGAGTACGTCAGGGTGCCGTCGTCGTTGATTGCACGCCACATCAGGCCTTGGGTAATGCCGTTGACCCACATCGAGGCGATATAGAGCACGGTGCCGATGGTGGCGAGCCAGAAGTGCGCGTTGATCAGGCCGGTGCTGTGCATCTGCGCGCGACCGAACAGTTTCGGGATCATGTGGTAGATGGCGCCGATGGAAATCATCGCGACCCAGCCGAGTGCACCGGCGTGTACGTGGCCGATGGTCCAGTCGGTGTAGTGGCTCAGCGAGTTGACGGTCTTGATCGCCATCATCGGGCCTTCGAAGGTCGACATGCCGTAGAACGCCAGGGATACCACCAGGAACCGCAGGATCGGGTCGGTGCGCAGCTTATGCCAGGCGCCCGACAGGGTCATCATGCCGTTGATCATGCCGCCCCAGCTTGGCGCCAGCAGGATGATCGACATTGCCATGCCCAGCGACTGCGCCCAGTCGGGCAGCGCGGTGTAGTGCAGGTGGTGCGGGCCGGCCCAGATGTACAGGGTGATCAGCGCCCAGAAGTGCACGATGGACAGGCGATAGGAGTAGATCGGACGCTCGGCCTGTTTTGGCACGAAGTAATACATCATTCCCAGGAAGCCGGTGGTCAGGAAGAAGCCCACGGCGTTGTGGCCGTACCACCACTGGATCATCGCGTCGGTCGCGCCCGAATAGGCCGAGTACGACTTGAAGAAGCTGACCGGCAAGGACGCGTGGTTGACGATGTGCAGCATGGCGGTCACGACGATGAAGGCACCGTAGAACCAGTTACCGACGTAGATGTGCTTGGTCTTGCGCTTGACGATGGTGCCGAAGAACACCAAACCGTAGGTCACCCAGACGATGGCCAGCAGAATAGCCAGGGGCCATTCCAGTTCCGCGTATTCCTTGGTGGTAGTGAAACCCATTGGCAAGGTCACGATCGCGCCGACGATCACCGCTTGCCAACCCCAGAAGGTGAAGGCGGCGAGGCTGTCGGAGATCAGTCGCGTCTGGCAGGTTCGCTGCACGACATAGTAAGAAGTGGCAAACAAGGCACAACCACCGAAGGCGAAGATCACCAGGTTGGTGTGCAGTGGGCGCAGGCGTCCAAAAGTCGTCCATGGCAGATCGAAGTTCAACTCCGGCCAGACCAGTTGCGAGGCAATGAAGACACCGAGCCCCATGCCAAGGATCCCCCAGACCACCGTCATGATGGCGAACTGGCGGACTACCTTATAGTTATAAGCAGTCGGACTGATTGCTGTGCTCATTCTAAGGTTCCACGGTTTGGGTGTTTTATTAGGATAAAAATCGGTCGCAAGTATGGAGAAAGCGGGGGGTCATTGCAACGCGCCATGACCTGGGTCAATGCTTTCCAAAGCTGATTCTGCGGCCTTTCCATGTTCGGTGTAGGGACAAAATTGGCCCTCGGCAAAATGTCGCAACGAAGGAAAGAGGCGAGGGGGTCGGGTCGGTTGTAACGGGGTGTGTTCAAACGCTACGTTCGGGTGATGCCAGGCAACTGTCGCAACAGCCGGTATTCACCTGCCTTTGCGGCTTTTTTCAACGAACGAATGTCGAACGCATCGGGTCGGGTCGACCTGAAACCGGCAGTCGCCAGTGCACGCAGAGGCAAGCTTAGACCCGATTGCGGGGAACCGAAAGAAGACGATGGGAGGGGTGCGACAATGCGTCGCGCAGGGGCACGGAACAGCCGCATCCAGATGAATGCGACTGTTCGTGTGGTCAGGATTTATTCGCTTTTGCGTTCAGCTTGCAGGCGCTCGGCGCCAGTGCCGTGGGACAGGCTGTAGACGTAGGCCGCGAGCAGTTGCACCTTGTCATTGCCGAGCAATTCATTCTGCGCCGGCATATGGCCTTGGCGGCCGTGGCGGATGGTCTGCTGCAGTTGAGCCAGGCTGGTGCCGTAGATGAAACCGGCCGGTTGTGTCAGGTTCGGCGCGCCCATCGCTTCGGTCCCTTGGCCGTTGGCGCCGTGGCAGGCGACGCAGGTGCTGTTGAACGCCTGCTGGCCGGCTTGCAGGTCGGCACCGCTGTCGGCCGGCAGTGGCAGGCCAGCCAGGTCGTGGCGAACATACGCGGCGACGTTCTTGACCCCGGCGTCTCCCAGCACTTCGCCCCAGGCCGGCATTGCCGCCATGCGACCGCCCAGGATGGTCGCCTTGATGGTCTCGGCATTGCCACCCCAGCGCCAGTGGCTGTCAGCCAGGTTCGGGAAGCCGAAGGCGCCCTTGGCGTCCGACCCATGGCAGACCGAGCAGTTGGAGGCGAACAGGCGGCCACCCATCTTCAAGGCTTGCGGATCCTTGGCGACTTCTTCCACCGGCATGGCCGAGAACTTGGCGAAGATCGGCCCGAACCGGGCGTCGGCCTTGGCCATTTCCTTTTCCCATTCATGAGCGCCGGTCCAGCCATTCTCGTAGCCGGGCAGGATGCCTTTCCAGTTGCCCAGGCCTGGATACAGAATCAGATAGCCCACGGAAAAAACCAACGTGCCGGCGAACAACAGGAACCACCATTGCGGCAACGGGTTGTCGTATTCCTCGATGCCGTCGAAGCTGTGGCCCATGGTCTGGTCGACGCTGCCCTTGGTCTCGCCCTTGCGGGTGCCGATCAGCAGCCAGGTCAGACCGATGAGGCTGCCGATGGTCAGTACGCAGATCCACGTACTCCAGAAGGTGGTCATGGCCGGGTACTCCTTGGTGCAGGGGCTTGGGGGGTGGCGATGTCGGCGGACGGCTCGTCGGCGAACGGCAGCAGGCGCGCTTCGGCGAACTCTGGACGACGTTTGCTGCTGAATACCCACAGGGTCAGGCCGATGAAGGCGATGAACACCACGACCGTGCCCAGGCCGCGGATCATTCCAGTACTCATTTCAAGAACCATGGCTCACCTCTTGCTCTTGATGGCAGTGCCGAGCACTTGCAGGTAGGCGACCAGCGCGTCCATTTCGGTCTTGCCCTTGAGCGAGGCCACGCTGCCGGTGATGTCGTCGTCGGTGTACGGCACACCCAGGGTGCGCATGGCGCGCAGCTTGCCTTCGGTATGGCTGCTATCCACTGCTTGGGTCACCAGCCACGGGTAGGCGGGCATTTTCGACTCAGGCACGACGTTGCGCGGGTTGTACAAGTGGGCGCGGTGCCAATCATCGGAGTAGCGCGCGCCGACCCGTGCCAGGTCCGGCCCGGTGCGCTTGGAGCCCCACAGGAACGGGTGGTCCCAGACGCTTTCGCCGGCGACGGAGTAGTGGCCGTAGCGCTCGGTCTCGGCGCGGAATGGACGGATCATCTGCGAGTGGCAGCCGACGCAGCCTTCACGGATGTAGATGTCGCGGCCTTCCAGTTGCAGGGCGGTGTAGGGCTTCATACCGTCCACCGGCTTGTTGGTCACGTCCTGGAAGAACAGCGGCACGATCTGGGTAAGGCCACCAATGCTCACGGCAAGGACCATCAGCAGCATCAGCAGGCCGACGTTTTTTTCGATTGTTTCGTGTTTCATGGTGGACTCCTCAGGCCATCTGCGCGGCAGCGGCGGCTTCGGCAGGCTCGTAGGCCCGCACGGTGCGCCAGGTGTTGTAGGCCATCAACAGCATGCCGAGGAGGAAGATCGATCCGCCCGCCAGCCGTACGACGAAGCCTGGATGGCTCGCCACCAGGGTTTCGACGAAGGAATAGGTGAGCGTGCCGTCCTCGTTCACCGCCCGCCACATCAGGCCCTGGGCGATGCCGTTGACCCACATCGAGGCGATGTAGAGCACGGTGCCGATGGTGGCCAGCCAAAAATGTGCGTTGATCAGACCGATGCTGTGCATCTGCGCCCGGCCGAAGACTTTCGGGATCATGTGGTACAGCGCGCCGATGGAAATCATCGCCACCCAGCCGAGCGCGCCGGCGTGAACGTGGCCGATGGTCCAGTCGGTGTAGTGGGAGAGGGCGTTGACGGTCTTGATCGCCATCATCGGACCTTCGAAGGTCGACATGCCGTAGAACGCCAGGGACACCACCAAAAAGCGCAGGATCGGGTCGCTGCGCAACTTATGCCAGGCGCCCGAGAGGGTCATCATGCCGTTGATCATGCCGCCCCAGCTGGGCGCCAGCAGGATCAGCGACATCACCATGCCCAGCGACTGCGCCCAGTCCGGCAGCGCGGTGTAGTGCAGGTGGTGCGGACCTGCCCAGATGTACAGGGTGATCAGTGCCCAGAAGTGCACGATGGACAAGCGATAGGAATACACCGGGCGCTCGGCCTGCTTCGGCACGAAGTAGTACATCATCCCCAGGAAGCCTGCGGTGAGGAAAAAGCCCACGGCGTTGTGCCCGTACCACCATTGCACCATCGCATCCGTGGCCCCGGCATACACCGAGTAGGATTTGGTGAAGCTCACCGGCAATTCCAGGTTGTTGACGATATGCAGGATCGCCACGGTCAGGATGAACCCGCCGAAGAACCAGTTACCGACGTAGATGTGCTTGGTGTTGCGCTTGGCCACGGTGCCGAAGAACACAATGGCGTAGGCGACCCAGACGATGGTGATCAGGATGTCGATCGGCCATTCAAGCTCGGCGTATTCCTTGGAACTGGTGTAGCCCAGTGGCAGGCTGATGGCCGCCAGCAGGATCACCAATTGCCAGCCCCAGAAGCAGAACGCGGCGAGTTTCGGCGCAAACAGCTGGGTCTGGCAGGTGCGTTGCACCGAATAGAACGAACTGGCGAACAACGCGCAGCCACCGAAGGCGAAGATTACCGCGTTGGTGTGCAATGGGCGCAGGCGGCCGAAGCTGGTCCAGGGCAAATCGAAGTTGAGCTGTGGCCAGACCAATTGGGCCGCGAGAAAAACCCCGAGCCCCATGCCGACGATGCCCCACACCACCGTCATAATGGCGAATTGGCGGACCACCTTGTAGTTGTAGGCGGTACTGATAGAAGTGTTCATGGTTCCCCATCCACGGTTCAGCCGAAGTGAGCGCCTGCGCAAGGCAGTGCGGCGTTCTTCGCCTGGAGTTATAGGCAGACTAAAAGCGAGGCAAGCATGGACAAACAGCACAAGGCCAGTATTGACGGGGATCAATGGGCGCGATGCGTGGCGCAACACGGTTGGTTGTGGACAGCCGCGCAGCCAAGTACCGGCGCCGAGTCGCCGACCTTGATCCTCGCCCATGGTGCCGGTGCGCCGATGGACAGCGGTTTCATGAACGAAATGGCCGCGCGCCTTGCTGCACAAGGCGTCAACGTGCTGCGCTTCGAGTTTCCCTACATGACTCAACGGCGCTTGGAGGGGGGCAAGCGTCCACCGAACCCGGCGCCCAAATTGCTGGAGTGCTGGCGCGAGGTATACGCCACGGTGCGGCCTTATGTCGCTGGGCGGCTGGCCATTGGCGGCAAATCCATGGGCGGGCGCATGGCGAGCCTGCTGGTCGATGAGTTGGGCGCCGATGCGCTGGTGTGCCTGGGCTATCCGTTCTATGCGGTGGGCAAGCCGGAGAAACCGCGGGTCGAGCATCTGGCGACGTTGAAGACCCGCGCGCTGATTGTCCAGGGCGAGCGTGATGCGTTGGGTAATCGGGCGGCGGTCGAAGGCTATGCCTTGTCACCCTGCATCGAGGTGTCCTGGCTGGCGACGGGGGATCATGACCTCAAGCCGTTGAAGGTTTCGGGATTCAGTCATGAGCAGCATCTGGAGGCGGCGTCGCGGAAGGTGGCTGGGTTTCTCTCCCAGGATTGATACGGCCGGTCAAACAATAAAAAACCCGGGAAGCCTGCGCTGTCCGGGTTTTTTATGAGGCAGACATCTATCAGCGGTTAAACCGCTCCACCAACGAATACTGCGTATTGGCCGTGCGAGTCAGTTCTTCGCTGAGCAGCGCCGAGCTGTGGGCCTGGCCGGAGGTCTGGTCGGCCAGTTGCGAGATGTTGCTGATGTTGCGGCTGATCTCCTCGGCCACTGAGCTTTGCTCCTCGGTAGCAGCGGCGATCTGGGTGGTCATGTCGGTGATATGCGCCACCGCTTCGCTGATCCCCACCAGCGCCTGGTCTGCTTCCATCACGCGCGCCACGCCTTCTTCGGCCTGGCGATGGCCGGCCTCCATGGTTTGCACGGCGTTGGTGGCGGTCTGCTGGAGCTTGGCGATCAGGGCGTGGATCTGCCCGGTGGATTCGCTGGTACGTTGTGCCAGTTGTCGCACTTCGTCGGCCACCACGGCAAAGCCGCGACCCATCTCACCGGCACGGGCCGCTTCGATGGCGGCGTTGAGGGCCAGCAGGTTGGTCTGGTCGGCGATGCCTTTGATCACGTCGACCACGCCACCGATTTCGTCGCTGTCCTTGGCCAGTTGGGTCACGGTCTGTCCGGTCTCGCCCACGACCACCGACAGGCGCTCGATGGCCTGGCGGGTTTCCCCGGCAATATCACGACCTCGACCGGTCAGGCGATTGGCCTCCTGGGTGGCATCGGCGGTACGTTGTACGTGGCTGGCGACTTCCTGGGTGGTGGCGGCCATCTGGTTGACGGCGGTAGCGACCTGTTCGGTCTCCACGCGCTGGCGCTCCAGGCCGCTGGAACTGTCGTTGGCCAGGGCATTGGACTGGCGCGCCTGGGCGTTCAGATGCTCGGCGGTATCCTGCAGACGGGTCAGGCAGGTCTTCAAACGTGCCTCCTGGCTCAGGATCGACATTTCCAGGCGCGCCTGGACGCCGCGGCTGTCGGTGTACATCCGCGCGATCAACGGGTCGGAAGTGGTTTGCTCGGCCAGGCGCAGCAGGCGCTTGATCCCGCGTTGCTGCCATTGCAGGCCCATCAGGCCCAACGGCACCGACAACAGGGCGGCCAGGGCGAAACCGTAGGACGAATTGAGGAACGCGCCGACCACGAAACTCAACTGGCTGACCAGGATGAACGGCAGCCAGTCCTGCAACATCGGCAACCATTTGTCGCTGCTCGGGACCGCTGACTTGCCCTGGTTGATGCGTTGGTAAAGTGCTTCGGCCCGGGTGATCTGCTCGGCGCTGGGCTTGACCCGTACCGATTCATAGCCGACCACCTGATTGCCTTCGAACACCGGCGTGACGTAGGCGTTGACCCAGTAATGGTCACCGTTCTGGCAGCGGTTCTTGACGATACCCATCCATGGCAAGCCTTGTTTCAGAGTGTCCCACATGTGGGTGAACACGGCCGACGGAACGTCGGGATGGCGTACCAGGTTGTGCGGCGAATGGATCAGCTCTTCCTTGGAAAACCCACTGACTTCAACGAACGCGTCGTTGCAGTAGGTGATCACACCCTTGGTATTGGTGGTGGAAATCAATCGTTGCTGGGCCGGGAAGGTCCTTTCGCGTTGTGTAATAGGTTGGTTGTTACGCATGGTGGTGTAGTCCGCAAGGCTTTGAAAGGTTGTCGGCACCGTCAGCTTTTTGTTGAAGAAATTCTGCCCGGCGGTATCACGCCAGCATCGGGTAGGTAAATAGGGCGAAATGCAGCAGGTTGAGGCCAAAATGCGTGGCAATCGCCGCGCTCAGGCCGCCAAACCGATAGGCCAGGCCGTAACCGATCCCGGCCAGGCCCGACAGCAGTACCCATTGCCAACCGGCGCCAGCATGCACCAGGCCGAACAGCAGCGAGGCGAGCAGCAATGCGAGGTCGTCACCTTGGCGCAGATGTTTGAAGCGTCGGCTCAGGCCACCCTGAATGTAGCCACGAAACAGCGCTTCCTCCACCAAGGTCACCAACAAAAGATTATTGAGCACCCACAGCCAGGCCTGGTCCGGCCATTTCGGTGCCCAGTGGATCATGCCCAGCAGCATGGCTCCGCCCAAGGCCAATACCGCGCTCAAGCAAAGACCTTGGGCTGTGGCGTAGACAGACAAGCGAAACGAGCGCCGACCGACGATCCATGGACAGGCCAGTAACAGCCAGAAGCCGATCAACGGTTTGTCTTGGTTCAAATACATGGCGAACCGCGCGGCATCGTCGGTAAAGCGTTGCGCCGCAATCACCCGCCCGTTGAAAAAACCCGGCATCCAGTGCAGCGCCAGGGCGACCGCCAATACAACGAACAAGCAGTGCCCCAGGAATTGCCCGACCGGCGTCTGTCGCTGGCGAACCGCGTACCCGGCGAACAGCAACAGCGCGACCGAAATAATCGCAGTCCAAGCCAAGTGACCATAGACCAGGGCCAGGCCATAACCGATCGATAGAAGGGCCAGGTACGGCCAAGGCAGGGCAGGCATGTCACATCCTTTGAGGCTGAAACGGGCGGGGCTGTCGGAGTCGGCGGGAATTATAGGCAGACCCATACAAAAACACCGCTCATAACGGGCGGTGTTTTTGTAAGACGCTTCTTTTTATGCCGCAATCAATTGCCGTAGGACGTAGTGCAAGATGCCGCCGGCCTTGAAATATTCCACCTCGTTCAAGGTGTCGATCCGACACAACACTTCAATCCGCTCCTGACTGCCGTCCTCGCGGGTGATGACCACGGGCAGGTTCATGCGCGGCGTCAACTCGATGTCGCTCAAGCCGAGGATATCCAGGGTTTCCTTGCCCGTGAGGTTCAGGCTCTTGCGGTTCTGATCCAGCTTGAACTGCAAGGGCAGCACGCCCATGCCCACCAGGTTGGAACGGTGGATACGCTCGAAGCTCTCGGCGATCACCGCCTTGACCCCCAGCAGGTTCGTACCCTTGGCAGCCCAGTCCCGGCTCGAACCCGTGCCGTATTCCTGTCCTGCGATCACCACCAGTGGCGTGCCCATGGCCTGGTACAGCATGGCGGCATCATAGATTGGCATGCGTTCGCCACTGGGGATGTAGATCGTATTGCCGCCTTCTTCGCCGCCGAGCATCTCGTTGCGGATGCGGATATTGGCAAAGGTGCCGCGCATCATCACCTGATGATTGCCGCGCCGCGAGCCGTAGGAGTTGAAGTCCCGTGGCTCTACGCCTTGTTCGCGCAGGTAGTGGCCGGCTGGGCTGTCCGTCTTGATGTTGCCCGCGGGGGAGATGTGGTCGGTGGTCACCGAGTCGCCTAACAATGCCAGGATCCGTGCGCCCTCGACGTTCCTGACCACCGGTGGTGGCCCGCCAATGTCGTCGAAGAACGGCGGATGCTGGATGTAAGTGGAGTCGTCCTGCCAGACATAAGTCGCCGCTTGCGGCACCTCGATGGCTTGCCATTGCTCGTCACCAGCGAACACGGCGGCATATTCCTTATGGAACATGCTGGTGTTGACCTGGGCCACGGCGGCGGCCACTTCCTGGCTGCTGGGCCAGATGTCCCGCAGATACACCGGGTTGCCGTCCCGGTCGTTGCCCAACGGTTCGCTGCTGATGTCGATGCGCACGGTGCCGGCCAACGCATAGGCAACCACCAGCGGCGGTGAGGCCAGCCAGTTGGTTTTCACCAGCGGATGCACCCGGCCTTCGAAGTTGCGATTACCCGACAGCACCGAGGCGACGGTCAGGTCAGCCTTCTGGATGGCTTTTTCAATAGGATCGGGCAGTGGCCCCGAATTGCCGATACAGGTCGTGCAACCGTAGCCCACCAGGTCGAAGCCGAGCTTGTCGAGGTATTCGGTCAGGCCCGCGGCGTTGTAGTAATCGGTCACCACCTTGGAACCCGGCGCCAGGGAGCTCTTGACCCAAGGCTTGCGGGTCAGGCCTTTTTCCACGGCTTTTTTTGCCAGCAATCCAGCCGCCATCATTACGCTGGGGTTGGAGGTATTGGTGCAGGAGGTAATGGCGGCAATCACCACCGCACCATTTTTCAAGCGATGGGTCTGGCCTTCGAACTCATACTCGGCTTCGCCCACTTGGTCGGCATTGCCCACCGCGACGCCGCCGCCACCTTCACTTTCCAGGCGGCCTTCTTCTTTACTGGTGGGTTTGACCTGCAGCCCCAGGAAATCGCTGAAGGCTTGGCCGACATTCGGTAGCGAGACCCGGTCCTGGGGACGTTTGGGCCCGGCGAGGCTGGCTTCGACGCTGCCCATGTCCAATTCCAGCGTGTCGGTGAACACCGGTTCCTGGCCTGGCAGCCTCCACAGTCCCTGGGCTTTGCAATAGGCTTCCACCAGTTTCACCGTTTCGGCCGGGCGGCCGGACAGGCGCAGATAATCCAGCGTCACGTCGTCCACCGGGAAGAAACCGCACGTGGCGCCGTATTCCGGCGCCATATTGGCAATGGTCGCGCGGTCGGCCAGCGGCAGGTCGGCAAGTCCATCACCATAGAATTCGACGAATTTGCCCACCACGCCCTTCTTGCGCAGCATTTGCGTGACGGTCAGCACCAGGTCGGTAGCGGTGATGCCTTCGCGCAGCTTGCCAACGAGTTTGAAGCCGACGACCTCGGGAATCAGCATCGACACCGGTTGGCCGAGCATCGCCGCTTCCGCCTCGATCCCGCCGACGCCCCAGCCGAGCACGCCCAGGCCATTGATCATGGTGGTGTGGGAATCGGTACCCACCAAGGTGTCAGGGAAGGCATAGGTGCGTCCGTCTGCCTCTTTGGTCCAGACGGTGCGGCCCAGGTATTCAAGGTTGACCTGATGGCAGATGCCGGTGCCCGGCGGCACCACGCTGAAATTGTCGAAAGCACTCTGGCCCCAGCGCAGGAAAGCGTAGCGTTCGCCGTTGCGCTGCATTTCGATGTCGACGTTCTGCTCGAACGCTTGGCTGCTGGCGAACTTGTCCACCATCACCGAGTGGTCGATCACCAGATCCACCGGTGACAACGGGTTGATCCGCTGGGGATCGCCGCCGGCCCTTTCCACGGCGGCGCGCATGGCGGCCAGGTCGACCACGGCTGGCACGCCGGTAAAGTCCTGCATCAGCACCCGTGCCGGGCGGTATTGAATCTCGCGGTCGGAGCGGCGCTCCTTCAACCATCCGGCCAAGGCCTTGAGGTCGGCGCCGGTGACGGTTTTTTCATCTTCCCAGCGCAGCAGGTTTTCCAACAGCACTTTCAAGGACATGGGCAGCTTGTCGAGGTCGCCCAGGCTGCGCGCGGCGTCCGGCAGGCTGAAATAGTGATAGGTCTTGGCGTCGACTTGCAGCGTTTTAAGGGTTTTCAGGCTATCGAGGGACGGCATTGAAATCACTCCTTTGAGTCCGCACGGCTACGGACTGACGGAACGGACAGAGCCTTTAACCTAGCCCTGTTTTGAGCGTATGACTAATCACTGGACTCTATAGCAAGGTTCGCGGTTCCGAACTCCGCTATCATGCGGCGGTTTTCGTGACAGGCTTTGCTACGGAGTTTCAATGAATACGCTTTTCATGCACTGCCGACCGGGATTCGAGGGCGAGGTCTGTTCGGAGATCGCCGAACACGCCGCGCGGCTCAACGTGGCCGGCTACGCCAAGGCCAAAACGGCCAGTGCCTGCGCCGAATTTGTCTGCACCGAACAGGACGGCGCCGAGCGGTTGATGCGTGGACAGCGGTTTGCCGAGCTGATCTTTCCGCGCCAGTGGGCGCGAGGCACGTTCATTGACTTGCCGGAAACCGACCGCATCAGCGTCATCCTTGCCCACATGACGGCTTTCCCGACCTGCGGCAGTCTATGGCTGGAAGTGGTCGACACCAATGACGGCAAGGAGCTGTCGAATTTCTGCAAAAAATTCGAAGGTCCGTTGCGCAAGGCGTTGAGCGGAGCCGGCAAGCTGGTGGACGATCCGCTCAAGCCGCGCCTGCTGCTGACGTTCAAAAGTGGCCGGGAGGTTTTCCTGGGGCTGGCGGAGTCCAACAATTCAGCGATGTGGCCGATGGGCATCCCGCGCCTGAAGTTCCCCCGGGAAGCGCCGAGCCGTTCGACACTCAAGCTGGAGGAGGCCTGGCACCATTTCATTCCTCGCGACCAGTGGGACGAACGCCTGCACAGCGACATGACCGGCGTCGACCTCGGCGCCGCGCCGGGCGGCTGGACCTGGCAACTGGTCAACCGTGGCATGCTGGTGACGGCCATCGACAACGGCCCGATGGCTGAAAGCCTGATGGATACCGGCCTGGTGCAGCACTTGATGGCGGACGGCTTCACGTTCAAGCCCAAGCAGCCGGTGGACTGGATGGTCTGCGACATCGTCGAGAAGCCCGCGCGCAACGCGGCGATGCTGGAAGAGTGGATTGGCGAGGGGCATTGCCGCGAAGCGGTGGTCAACTTGAAGCTGCCGATGAAACAGCGCTATGCCGAGGTCAAGCGCCTGCTCGAGCGTATCGCCGAGGGGTTCAAGGCCCGGGGCATCAAGGTCGAGATTGGTTGCAAGCAGCTGTATCACGACCGCGAGGAAGTGACGTGCCATCTGCGACGGTTGGATACGAAAAAGCCGAAGTCCCGCTGACTCCATGTAGCGAGCTTTTGTGGCGAGGGAGCTTGCTCCCGCTGGGTTGCGAAGCAACCCCAATGCCCTGCTGGGTTCCCAAAAGCGACGACTGCTTCGCAGCCGAGCGGGAGCAAGCTCCCTCGCCACAGGGATGATGGACATCTGTTAAGAGCGCCGGCATTACGCGACAATGCCGGCCAGTTTCAGGAGTAGAACATGAGTGAAATGAACGACGCGCCGGTCGACGGCACACTGGACGCCACCGGCCTCAATTGCCCGGAACCGGTGATGATGCTGCACCAGCATATTCGCGACCTGGTTCCCGGAGGGCTGTTGAAAGTCATCGCCACCGACCCTTCGACCCGCCGCGATATTCCCAAGTTTTGCGTGTTCCTTGACCACGAGTTGGTGGACCAGGACGAAGTGGATGGCACCTACCTCTACTGGATCCGCAAGAAACTCGCTTAATCCGTCGAGCGGCTGATGCGGATTTGCTTGCGTGCGCTGCGTGCCAGGCGGATCGAAAGCATCAGCGCCGCGCAACTCAAGCCTACGATCAAGCCCTGCCACAATCCGCTCGGACCGCTTGCATCGCCGAGCCAGTCGGTCAGTCCCAATGCGTAACCCACCGGCAGGCCGATACCCCAATAAGCGAACAACGTCAGGATCATCGTCACGCGCGTATCCTGATAGCCACGCAACGCACCTGCCGCCGTGACCTGTATCGCATCGGAAAACTGGAACAGCGCCGCGTAGACGATCAGCATCGACGCCACCTGGATCACCACGGGATCGGCGGTGTAGATCGCGGCGATGGGCGCGCGCAGCGCGAACATCAGGCTCGCCGACAGGCAGGCGTACGCCAGCGCCGTGCCCATGCCGACACCGGCGGCGAAGCGCGCTTCCCGTGGCTGGCCGCGGCCCAGCGCCTGGCCGACCCGCACCGTCACGGCCATGCCCAGGGAGTAGGGGATCATGAACACCAGTGAACTGAAGTTCAGGGCGATCTGATGCCCGGCCACCACCGTGGCGCCGAGGCTGCCGATCAGCAGCGCGATGACCGCGAAGATGCTCGACTCAGCAAACACTGCAATACCAATGGGCAGGCCGATGCCCAGCAGGCGCTTGATCACCGATCCTTGCGGCCAATCGAAACGAGCGAACAAACGACTCGACTGATAGGCCGGTGCCCAGCGTGTCCAGGCCGCCATGCCTGCCGCCATGAACCACATCACGATGGCCGTGGCCCAACCGCAACCGACGCCGCCCATGGCGGGAACGCCCAGGTGTCCATAAATGAAGATGTAGTTGAGCGGAATGTTCAGCGCCAGGCCGCACAGGCCCAGTACCATCGCCGGTCGCGTACGCCCCAAGCCGTCGCTGAAGCAGCGCAGCACATGATATAACGCCACCGCCGGCAGACCGGTGCCGATGCCCCGCAGGTATTCCATGCACGGGCCGATCAGCTCGGGATCGACCTTCATGATGTGCAAGATCGGTTCGGCGCTGAACAGCGCCAGCGTCGCGATCAATCCCACCACCAGCGCCAGCCACAGCGCCTGGCGAACCAGTGGGCCGATCTGGTCGAACGTTCCCGCACCGAAACGCTGGGCCACCTTCGGGGTAGTGGCCAGCAGCGTACCGGTCATCAACAGGAACACCGGGACCCAGATCGAATTGCCCAGCGCCACTGCCGCAAGATCCCGCGGCCCGACCCGGCCGGCCATCACCGCATCGACAAAACCCATGGCGGTGGTCGCCAGTTGCGCCACCATGATCGGCAGTGCCAGGGCCAGCAACGTCTTGAGCTCCAGGCGAACCCGGGCCGGGCGGGTGAGAGTCGTGGGGTTTTCGATGACAGGATTCACAGGCGGAGCGTCCGAAAAATTAGCGCGTGGCGGCGCATTCTACGCCTTGACGCAATGGTCAGGAAAAAACCTGTGTTGGGGATTTGTAATCGCCGCTACCCCTCGCCACGACATCATTGGGAATGCACAGGGCCAGCGGAACGCCTACACTGCCAACCCCGCCAAAGGAGCTGCGCCATGCTGATTGTTGCCGACGAAAACATTCCTCTGCTCGATGCTTTTTTCCAGGGCTTCGGTGAAATCCGCCGGGTGCCGGGACGGAGTATCGACCGGGCGCTGGTCGAGCAGGCTGATGTGTTGCTGGTGCGTTCGGTCAGCCAAGTCAATCGGGCATTGCTGACTGGCAGCAAGGTGCGCTTCGTCGGTACCTGCACCATCGGTACTGATCACCTGGACCTGGAGTATTTTGCCGAGGCCGGCATTCGCTGGGCCAGTGCGCCGGGCTGTAACGCTCGTGGCGTGGTGGACTACGTGCTGGGCAGCCTGATGACCCTGGCGGAAATCGAAGGCGCAAGCCTTGCGCAACGTACTTTTGGCGTGGTCGGGGCGGGCCAAGTGGGCGGGCGGTTAGTCGAGGTGCTCAAAGGCCTGGGTTGGAATGTGAAAGTCTGCGATCCGCCGCGCCAGGCGCTCGAGGACGGTGATTACCTGAGCCTGGAGCAGATTGTCGAGCAGTGCGATGTCATCAGCCTGCACACACCCTTGACCCGTGGTGGGGAGCAGCCTACCTGGCATCTATTCGATGAGCACCGGTTGAACAGCCTCAAGCCTGGCACGTGGCTGATCAACGCAGCTCGCGGCCCGGTCATCGACAACGTGGCGCTGCGCGAAGTGCTGTTGGAACGCGAGGACTTGCAAGCGGTGCTGGATGTCTGGGAACAGGAGCCGACAGTCGATGTTGACCTGGCCGACCTGTGCGTCATCGCCACCCCGCACATTGCCGGCTACAGCCTTGACGGTCGCCAGCGCGGCACGGCGCAGATCTACGAAGCCTTGTGCGGTTTTCTCCAACGACCGGTCGAAGTCAGCTTGGCCGATCTGTTGCCCCGCCCTTGGCTGGGTGGCGTGACGCTGGACGCCGAAGCCGACCCGGCCTGGGCCCTCGCGGCGTTGTGCCGCAGCGTGTACGACCCGCGTCGCGACGATGCGGATTTTCGCCGCAGCCTGGTGGGTACGGCCAGCGAACAGCGCAGCGCCTTCGACGCACTGCGCAAGTTCTATCCGCCACGGCGCGAGATCGACAGCTTGAAGGTGCGTATCGAAGGGCAGTCCCCAGCCTTGCAACAGATCGTAGCGGCGCTGGGCGCCACCACCTTGTAAGCGCCATGCACCCCAAGGGCTGCGAGGCGCCAGGCATAAAAAACCCGACGTCAAGGTCGGGTTCAATTGAAAACGGGTTGTATCACTTTTGTTCGGCTGGCTTGACCAGTCGTTTTTCCAGTTCGCTGCAAGCTTCCTGGATCATGTCTTCGGTGATCGGGACTTCGCGCCCTTGGGCATCGATGAACGAGCAGCCCAGGGACTGGTCCGGTTGCGTGCGAATCACTTGAATCTTATCGTCGCTGCTGTGTTGCAAGGACATGGCCTGTCTCCTCATCAGGTTGCGTGCCTATCGTACTGTCGTCAGGTGACCGAGCCATGACACTCCTTGAAGGTTCATGACGACAACCCCACTGAACCAGAAAAGGCGGTGCGTTTCCAGTCAGACGTTAGACCGATAACATCTAGTCATTGGTGCCGCTGGTCATATTTAACCTGACTCATTTCGATTCAATTTGGTTCCGCTGCGTTTCGTTGCCGCTGGCCGTCCTTTTCCTGCTGCATTATCGGATGCTCTCAATGCTTTCTTCTCGACATCGCCGTGCCATACGCTTGGCCAGCGGCTTCATCGCCCCTTACCGCAAGCAGGTCATCGGCGCTTTGCTGGCGCTGATTGCCACGGCCGCCATTACCTTGTCCATGGGGCAGGGCATCCGGTTGCTGGTGGACCAGGGCTTCATGACCCGCTCACCGCAGCTGCTCAATCAGTCCATCGGCCTGTTCATGGTCTTGGTGGTCGGGCTGGCGATCGGTACGTTTTCGCGTTTCTACCTGGTGTCGTGGATCGGCGAGCGGGTAGTGGCCGATATCCGGCGGCAGGTGTTCAACCATTTGGTGTACTTGCACCCTGGCTTTTATGAAAACAACCGCAGTTCGGAGATCCAGTCTCGCTTGACGGCTGACACAACGCTGTTGCAATCGGTGATCGGCTCATCGCTCTCGTTGTTCCTGCGCAACCTGCTGATGGTGATCGGCGGCATTGTGCTGTTATTCATCACCAACCCCAAGCTCACCAGCATTGTGGTCATTGCCCTGCCGCTGGTACTGGCGCCGATCCTGATTTTCGGCCGCCGTGTGCGAAGCCTGTCGCGTGAGAGCCAGGACCGTATCGCCGATGTGGGCAGCTACGTCTCCGAAACCCTCGGCCAGATCAAGACGGTGCAGGCCTACAATCATCAAGTCCAGGATGAGCGTCGTTTCGCCACCACTGTGGAGCAGGCCTTCGACACGGCCCGCAAACGAATTACCCAGCGGGCCTGGCTGATCACGCTGGTGATCGTATTGGTGCTGGGGGCCGTGGGCGTGATGCTCTGGGTCGGCGGCATGGACGTGATCGCTGGGCGGATTTCCGGCGGTGAGCTGGCGGCGTTCGTGTTCTACAGCATGATCGTCGGGAGTGCCTTCGGTACCCTGAGCGAGGTGATCGGCGAGCTGCAGCGAGCGGCCGGCGCGGCCGAGCGTATTGCCGAGTTGCTGCGTTCGGAAAATGTCATCCAGTCGCCGGCTTCTGGCCTTGTTACATTGCCGCCGAGGGTGCGCGGCGATCTGCGGCTTGAAGGCGTACGGTTTTCCTATCCGTCCCGACCGGAGCGTTTCGCGGTCGATGGGCTGGACTTGACCGTCAGGGCCGGTGAAACCCTGGCGCTGGTCGGGCCGTCCGGCGCCGGCAAATCAACGGTTTATGACTTGTTGCTGCGTTTCTACGACCCGGTCGAGGGAGCGATTCTGATCGATGGCGTGCCGCTGACCCAGCTCGATCCGCTGGACCTGCGCCGTCACTTCGCCCTGGTGTCGCAAAGCCCTGCATTGTTTTTTGGCACGGTTGAAGAAAACATCCGCTACGGCAACCCCGACGCCACCGCCGAGCAAGTCCGCGAAGCCGCGCGCATTGCCCACGCCCACGATTTCATTGAAAAAATGCCCGACGGCTACGGTACCCACCTGGGCGATGGCGGCCTCGGACTTTCTGGAGGCCAGCGCCAGCGCCTGGCCATCGCCCGGGCGTTGTTGGTGGACGCGCCGATCCTGCTGCTGGACGAGGCGACCAGCGCCCTCGATGCGCAAAGTGAACACCTGATCCAGCAAGCCCTGCCCAGCCTGATGAAGAACCGCACCACGCTGGTCATTGCCCACCGTCTGGCCACGGTGAAGAACGCCGACCGAATCGCGGTGATGGACCAGGGCAAGGTGGTTGCGGTGGGTACGCATCAGGAATTGGTTGCTGGTAATGCGCTGTATGCGCGGTTGGCGGCGTTGCAGTTCAGTCAACAGGATGAAGGGATTCATTAATGCTGCTGACGCCGGTGCGTTGGGGCATCATGTTGAACTGTTTGTTGGAGCTGGATGAGGTATGAGCCGTTATACGCCACCGCTGACCCTGACGACCCGAATGCTGGGATTGATCGCTGACATCAGCGAGCAAATCGGTCAGCTTTCGGCTGTCAGCGAGAACCAGCAGACACCGCAGCTGCGCCGAGGAAACCGGATCCGCACAATCCATGCCTCCTTGGCGATCGAAAACAACACCCTGAGCGTCGCACAGGTGACCGCGGTTCTGGCCGGACAGCGGGTATTGGGGCTGCCTCGTGAGATCCAGGAGGTTCGCAATGCGTTTGCCGCCTACGAAGCTATGTCTGGTTGGCGGCCTGATAGCCGGATCGACTTGCTCAGGGCTCATGAATTACTGATGCAGGGTCTGATCGATGACGCCGGACAGCTTCGCAGTGCAGGCGTGGGCATTTATCGGGGGGATCAACTGGTGCACATGGCGCCACCGCCCAGCCGTGTCACACACTTGATAGACGATCTGCTGGCATGGGTCGGATCGTCTGATTGGCATCCGCTGATTGTCAGCTGCGTTTTTCATTACGAATTTGAATTCATCCATCCTTTCGCAGATGGGAATGGACGAATGGGTCGGCTATGGCAGACGTTGCTTCTTAGCCGATGGCGACCCGTGCTGGCTTATCTGCCGGTGGAGGCAGTCATTCGCGATCAGCAGGAGGCTTATTATGCTGCGTTGTCGGCTTCGGATCGGTTGGCTGAGTCGACGCCCTTCGTTGAGTTCATGCTGCATTCACTGAAGGTTGCGCTTGCAGAAGCCATTCGTAACGAGCCGGTCACCGACCAAGTAACCGACCAAGTAACCGACCAAGTAGCGAGACTGCTCCACGCGCTGCGCGGGGGAGGGGTTTTCAAGGTCAGTGAGTTGATGGAGCAGTTGGGGCTGGCGCACAAAGCTACTTTTCGGGGTAACTACCTTAAGCCGGCACTAGCCTGCGGTTTCATCGAAATGACTGACCCCGAATCCCCTAGGAGTCCGGCGCAACGGTACCGACTCACCCAATTGGGTAGGCAGGCGACGATGGGCTCGGGTTGAGTTCTGTCCGCGCACCAAGCCAGTGTGTGATCAGGCTCGCCCACAAGCTCTTGCGAAGACAGAGTGCTGATCACTGATCATCAAAATACCGCTCGTGCCAGTCCACCAGCGGTTGCGGCGAGTTGAGTTTCTGGCCGTAGATCACCGAGTACGACAACACGTTCTGCACGTATTGGCGGGTTTCGTCGAAGGGGATGCTTTCGACCCAGACGTCGAAGCTCAAGTGATCGGCGCCGCGCAGCCACTGGCGCACGCGGCCGGGGCCGGCGTTGTAGGCGGCGGAGGCGAGGACGCGGTTGCCATTGAACTGGCTGTGGACCTGGCTCAGGTAAGCCGCGCCTAGCTGGATGTTCTTGTCCGGGTTGAGCACTTGCTGTGGCGAGGCCAGGGGAATGTTGAACTTGCGTGCGGTTTCCTTGGCGGTGCCCGGCATCAACTGCATGAGGCCGCTGGCGCCGACGCTGGAGCGGGCATCGTCCATGAACGCGCTTTCCTGGCGGGTGATGGCAAACGCCCAGCTCGGGTGCAGGCCACGGACCTTGGCTTCGCGCACCAACGTCTCGCGGTGGGCCATCGGGAAGCGAATGTCCAGGTCGTCCCAGTATTTGGCTTGGCTGATGGTGCGAATGGCCGGGAAATACCATTTCAAGTCGTACGCCAGTTTCGCCTGGGCGACCATTTCGTCCCGGTTGAAATGACGGCTGACGTGATACCACTCGCGGCGCCCATCAACAATTTGCCCGCGGGCGTGAAATTCCAGTGCGCGACGTACGCCGGGGGTGTTGCGCACTTTATTGATCAGCGCCTGGCTCATGGGCAGCGGCTTGTTTACCAGCGTGTACGGCGATTGGGAGCGGTCGGCGGCCAGGAATCCGTAAAAGTCCCGTTCGCGAGCCAGATGCTTGTACAGCGTGATCGCCTCGGGGTTCTGTGGTTGTGCCAGTTCCAGGCTGCGAGCCTGCCAGTAGCGCCAGCGGTTGGTGCTGGCCAGCGATTCCGGGAGGCGGCGGGTCAGTTGATAGGCCTCGTCCCAGCGCGCCAGGCGCAGGAGCAGACGCAAGCGCCATTCCGATACGGTGTCGTCGCGAAGCTCGGGGTCATATTTGGTCATGACGTCCAAGGCGCGGCTGTCGAAGCGTTTGGCCAGGGTCAGCCCGATCTCACGGGCAATGGCGACTTTTTCATCCCGGGAAAAATGCATGGTGCTTGCATAGCCGTCCAGCAAGGCCATGGCTTTTTCCGGGTCCTGGCGGGCCAGGCGGCGCAGACCGAGGCTGACCACATCGGACATCGGCTCGTCGGCGGGCGAGAAGCGCGAAGGCTGGTCGAGCATCTCGGGCTTTTGCGCAACATCGACCAGCAGCTTGCCTCGGGGGGCAAGGGTGGTCAGGCCGCTGATCAGGCTGTTGGCCAACGGATAGTTGCGCGCCTGGGCAGCCAGTTTGGCGCGCTCCCAGCGTTTTTGCTCGGTCAACTGGCCCTGGGCCGCCCACATGCCGAACAGCGCGTCGCAGGCCGCTGGCTGCGATTTGCCGGTGAGCCACAATTTCTCGGTGTTGGCGTAGCCTTCGGCTTTCAGGCCGTGACCCAGCTGATACTGGGCGTTAAGGCAATCGAGCTCGGTAAAGTTGAGCTTGGGATCGTAATACTTGACGAACGTCGCCCAGTCGCCACGTTCGGCCAGCCAGCGCAACCAGCGCAACTTCATCCAGTTGGCCTGGGGCAGGTCGCCATGTTCGGCGAGGAATTTCTCGATCTCGGCGTTGCTTGCGCTCTTGAGGCGCGCGGTCAGCTCGTCGTAGGCCAGGTACGGTTC
Source organism: Pseudomonas marvdashtae (assembly GCF_014268655.2). Taxonomy (NCBI): domain Bacteria; kingdom Pseudomonadati; phylum Pseudomonadota; class Gammaproteobacteria; order Pseudomonadales; family Pseudomonadaceae; genus Pseudomonas; species Pseudomonas marvdashtae. The sequence continues at coordinate 3,768,068 of NZ_JABWQX020000001.1, read as the reverse complement.
CAGTGGATAATCGCGCAGAGCCTGGCTATAGCGAAAATAAGGGCCGGAATCACCTTTGGCCAGGGCGCGCTTGGCTTCATCGTAGTACTGGCGTTGGGTGGAGATATCCACCGCCTGGGCGGTTTGAACGGCAGTGGCACATACAAAAAAACAAGATAAGACATTCAAAAGGCGACTGCGCATGATACGTCCGGGCAAAAAAACATGACAAGCCCAAGGAGAAACCCAGGGTAACTTGCTCGTAGCTTAGCCTTTTGCCAGCAACCGGCGAAAGCTTTGCGGGGCCGTCGGCACAACTTCGCAACATTTAATGGGCAGAGTGCATCGGCGACGAAATTGGCGGACCTTTGAGGGCTCTTCTCAGGTAGAATGCGCCCCCGGTTTTTGGAGAAGCTCATGACCCTGCTCAAATTCAGCGATGTGTCCCTTGCTTTCGGCGCGATGCCGTTGTTGGACAAGGTGTCCTGGCAGATCGCCCGTGGTGAGCGGGTGTGCATCATCGGCCGCAACGGCACTGGCAAGTCCAGCATGATGAAGCTCGTCAAGGGCGACCAGAAGCCTGACGATGGCTCGGTCTGGCGCGCGCCTGGCCTGAAAATCGGCGAATTGCCCCAGGAACTGCCGGTGGCCGACGAGCGGACCGTGTTCGACGTGGTTGCCGAAGGCCTGGACGGCGTCGGCGCGCTGTTGGCCGAATATCACCACCTGAGTCAGAACATCGTCACCGATGCCGATCTGGACAAGTTGATGCACGTGCAGCACGACCTCGAGGCTCGCGACGGATGGCGCCTGCAGCAACTGGTCGACAGCACCTTGAGTCGCCTGCAGCTACCGGCCGACAAGACCCTGGCCGAGCTGTCCGGTGGCTGGCGTCGCCGCGTCCTCCTGGCCCAGGCCCTGGTGTCCGAGCCGGACCTGCTGTTGCTCGACGAGCCGACCAACCACCTGGACATCGGCGCCATCGCCTGGCTTGAAGAAGCCTTGAAGGATTTCCAGGGCGCTGTGCTGTTCATCACCCACGACCGTTCCTTCCTGCAAAACCTGGCGACCCGCATCCTCGAACTGGATCGCGGTGGCCTGATCGATTGGAACGGCGATTACGCCAGTTTCCTGGTGCACAAGGAAGCGGCGCTGGCAGCGGAGGAAACCGCCAACGCGTTGTTCGACAAGAAGCTGGCTCAGGAAGAAGTCTGGATTCGCCAAGGCATCAAGGCTCGGCGCACCCGCAACGAAGGCCGCGTGCGGGCGCTGAAGGCCCTGCGCACGGAGCGCAGCGAGCGTCGCGAGCGCACCGGCAAGGCCAATATCCAGCTGGATACCGCTGACAAGTCCGGCAAGCAGGTCATGGTGCTGGAGAACGTGAGTTTCGCCCACCCTGGCGGCCCGTTCCTGATCAAGGACTTCTCCATGGTCCTGCAGCGCGGCGATCGCATCGGCCTGCTGGGCGCCAACGGCACCGGCAAGACCACCTTGCTCAAGCTGATGCTCGGCGGCCTGGTGCCGACCAACGGCAAGGTGGAAGAGGGCACGAAGATCGACGTCGCCTACTTCGACCAGCTGCGTCATCAGTTGGACCTGGAAAAGACCGTGATCGATAACGTGGCGGAAGGCCGCGACTTCATCGACATCGATGGCCAGAGCCGCCATGTATTGAGCTACCTCGGCGATTTCCTGTTCAGCCCCCAGCGTGCCCGCACGCCAGTGAAGGCGCTGTCGGGTGGTGAGCGGGCCCGTCTGTTGCTGGCCAAATTGTTCAGCAAGCCAGCAAACCTGCTGGTGCTCGACGAACCAACCAACGACCTGGACGTGGAAACCTTGGAATTGCTGGAGGAAGTGCTGCTGACCTTCAACGGCACTGTGCTGATGGTCAGTCACGACCGGGCATTCCTCGACAACGTGGTCACCAGCACGCTGGTGTTCGAAGGCGAGGGACTGGTTCGTGAATATGTCGGTGGTTATCAGGACTGGCTGCGCCAGGGCGGCTCGCCGCGTCTGCTGGGTGTGACCGAGAGCAAGTCCGGCAAGGCTGATCTGAATTCCGCGGTCGTCAACGCCGAGCCGGCTCCGGTTGCCGCCGCGGCCGCACCGACGCCAGCGAAGAAGAAACTCAGCTACAAGCTGCAGCGTGAGCTGGAAGCCTTGCCGGGTGATATCGATGCGAAGGAAAAGCAGATCGCCGCGGTGGAGGCCGAGATGGCGGACGCAGGTTTTTATCAGCGTCCATCGGCCGAAACCGCCAAGGTGATCGCGCATCTGGAGCAGTTGCAGGCCGAGCTGGACGCATTGGTCGAGCGCTGGGCCGAACTGGACGCCTGATCTACCGCCCAAAAAAATCCCGGCGTTGAGCGCCGGGATTTTTTCATCTGGGATACCGCCCCTGAAGGTTCAGGTGCGTTTGATCAGGTGCACTGCAAGCACGTCGCATGGCGCACCATGCAACACATCGTTGGCGGTGGAGCCTAGCAACAGCGCCAGGCCATGGCGGCCGTGGCTGCCAACGACGATCAGGTCGCACCCTTGCTCCTTGGCCAGATGATGGATCTCCTGGCGAGGCTGGCCGTAGGTCAGGTGGCTGTTTTCTTTTTTCAGCGCCGGGTATTTCACGATCAGCCGGTCAAGGCGCTCCTTGGCTTGGTCGAATTGCTGCTGCTGCAGTTGGGAAAGATCCATCGGAACGTCACCGCCAAATGCCATGGCCATGGGTTCGACGATGTGCACCAGCGACAGTTTGGTGTCTCGGCCATCGCAAAGGGCGAGGGCGCGCTTGACGACGGGATCGCATTCTTCAGTAAGGTCGACGGCGACCAGGACGTGTTCGTAGTACATGAAAAAGCACTCCAGAGAATGGCGATACGTTAAGTATGGCTGGTTTCAAGCGCATTGAAGGCAACGCAGGTCAATGGCTCATCAAAATTCGGGAGTACAGATATGACGGTCTGGATAGTGGTGTCAATCCTGTTGGTGGTTTTAAGCCCCCTGGCATGGTTGCGGCCGTCCCGCGTCCAGAGCGGTCGAATGGCCCTGCGCATGGAGGCGCGACGCCTTGGGCTGGCCATGCAGCTGGCCCCGCAGGAGTGGCCCCACTGGCTCGGCCAGCAGCCGCCGAACCCTTGCGCGCAGTATCATCGGCCGCGGCGGGGGCGTCAGCCGGCCAGTTGGAGTTACTGGCAAAAGGCGCCGGGCGTGTGGGTCAACCAATGGCAGGAGACCTGCCAGGACGAATCGCTGCTCAGTCATTTCAGAACATTGCCTGTCGACGTCTACAAGGTCGAGGCTGACGGTCAGATGATCGCCCTGTATTGGGGCGAGAAAGGCGAGGCGAGTGTTTTGCAGGACATTTCTGCTGTGCTCAAGGCGTTGGCCTGAGTAATAAAAAGCCCGATAGCGTCATCGGGCGGGTTGGCCAGGCAGGCCGGTAAACCGTTCTCTCCGGGCGTGCTTCGAAACGTCCTTCTTCCCAAGCACTCAGATGTGTTGTCACCAGCTTAGCCGGTTCAGATCCGCACGCCTGTAATTAGGGCGACTTTTCTAATAATTGATTCTATGAATGGTTGCCCATGCGGCGTCGTGTTGCGGATCCGTGCGGTACGGAAATGACTGTAGAGTCCTGTTCAAACGCTTGTTTAGGGCGATTGACAATTGTCGGAAATTCCGTGAAGGTGACGTACCCAAATCAAACGGGCGTATGAATTGAGCGTTTGTATTTTCAGAACGTTCCTACAGACCCCGACTATCGCGTTGACGGGTGTGCCTGGCGGATTGGCGTAGCATCGACGTTATGTCAATGCCAGGCCAGCAGTCAGCGTCCAACGTGTACTGTTCAGCTTCCATATCGTGGAGATCAGTTGATGATTTACGAAGGTAAAGCCATCACGGTTAAGGCTCTTGAAAGTGGCATCGTCGAACTGAAATTCGACCTCAAGGGTGAGTCCGTCAACAAGTTCAACCGTCTAACCCTGAATGAATTGCGGCAGGCCGTAGACACCATCAAGGCAGATGCTTCGATCAAAGGTGTGATCGTCAGCAGCGGCAAGGACGTGTTCATCGTCGGCGCCGACATCACCGAATTCGTCGACAACTTCAAGCTGCCCGATGCCGAACTGATCGCTGGCAACCTCGAAGCGAACCGTATCTTCAGCGATTTCGAAGACCTTGGCGTGCCAACCGTCGCGGCTATCAATGGCATCGCCCTGGGTGGTGGCCTGGAAATGTGCCTGGCGGCCGATTACCGCGTCATGTCCACCACGGCCAAGATCGGCCTGCCGGAAGTCAAGCTGGGCATCTACCCGGGTTTCGGCGGCACCGTGCGCCTGCCGCGCCTGATCGGCGCCGACAATGCCATCGAGTGGATTGCCGCCGGCAAGGAAAACCGTGCCGAAGATGCGCTGAAAGTTGGCGCCGTGGATGCCGTGGTTGAACCCGGTAAACTCCAGGAAGCGGCGCTTGAAACGATCAAGCGCGCCATCAGCGGCGAGTTCGATTACAAGGCCAAGCGCCAGCCGAAGCTGGAGAAACTCAAGCTCAACGCCATCGAACAAATGATGGCCTTCGAGACGGCGAAGGGTTTCGTGGCTGGCCAGGCTGGCCCGAACTACCCGGCACCGGTCGAGGCGATCAAGACCATCCAGAAAGCCGCGAATTTCGGTCGCGACAAGGCTTTGGAAGTCGAAGCCGCCGGTTTCGTCAAGCTGGCCAAGACCTCGGCTGCACAAAGCCTGATCGGTCTGTTCCTCAACGACCAGGAACTGAAGAAAAAGGCCAAGGCCTACGACGAAATCGCCCGCGACGTTAAGCAGGCCGCCGTGCTCGGCGCCGGCATCATGGGTGGCGGTATCGCCTATCAGTCGGCGTCCAAAGGCACGCCGATCCTGATGAAAGACATCAACGAACACGGGATCGAGCAGGGCCTGGCCGAAGCCGCCAAGCTGCTGGTCGGTCGCGTCGACAAAGGTCGCATGACCGCTGCGAAGATGGCCGAAGTGCTCAACGGCATTCGTCCTACCCTGTCCTACGGCGATTTCGGCCATGTCGACCTGGTGGTCGAAGCCGTTGTCGAGAATCCGAAGGTCAAGCAGGCGGTACTGGCCGAAGTCGAAGACAAGGTCAAAGAGGACACCATCCTCGCCTCGAACACCTCGACCATCTCCATTTCGCTGCTGGCCAAGGCTCTCAAGCGTCCGGAGAACTTCGTCGGCATGCACTTCTTCAACCCGGTGCACATGATGCCGCTGGTGGAAGTCATCCGTGGCGAGAAGTCCAGCGAACAAGCCATCGCCACCACCGTTGCCTACGCGAAGAAAATGGGCAAGAACCCGATCGTCGTCAACGATTGCCCGGGCTTTTTGGTCAACCGCGTGCTGTTCCCGTACTTCGGTGGTTTCGCCAAGCTGGTCAGCGCTGGCGTCGACTTCGTGCGTATCGACAAGATCATGGAAAAATTCGGCTGGCCGATGGGCCCGGCGTACCTGATGGACGTGGTCGGCATCGACACCGGTCACCACGGTCGCGACGTGATGGCTGAAGGCTTCCCGGATCGCATGAAAGACGACCGCCGTTCGGCCGTCGACGTGCTCTACGAGGCCAAGCGCCTGGGCCAGAAGAACGGCAAGGGCTTCTACGCCTATGAGACCGACAAGCGCGGCAAGCAGAAGAAAGTCGCCGATTCGTCGGTGCTGGAAGTGCTCAAGCCGATCGTCTACGAGCAGCGTGACGTCACCGACGAGGACATCATCAACTGGATGATGATCCCGCTGTGCCTGGAAACCGTGCGTTGCCTGGAAGATGGCATTGTCGAAACCGCCGCCGAAGCCGACATGGGTCTGGTCTACGGTATCGGTTTCCCTCCATTCCGTGGCGGTGCGCTGCGTTACATCGACTCGATCGGTGTGGCCGAGTTCGTTGCCCTGGCTGACCAGTACGCTGATCTGGGCGCGCTGTACCACCCGACCGCGAAGTTGCGTGAAATGGCCAAGAACGGCCAGAGCTTCTTCGGTTAAGCGCCCAACGACTAGAGCGAGAGAACATTTATGAGCTTGAATCCTAGAGACGTCGTGATTGTCGACTTCGGTCGTACGCCGATGGGCCGCTCCAAGGGCGGCATGCACCGCAACACCCGCGCCGAAGACATGTCGGCGCACCTGATCAGCAAACTGCTGGAACGCAACGTCAAGGTTGACCCCAACGAAGTCGAAGACGTGATCTGGGGCTGCGTGAACCAGACCCTGGAGCAGGGCTGGAACATCGCCCGCATGGCGTCGCTGATGACCCAGATTCCTCACACCGCGGCTGGCCAGACCGTCAGCCGCCTGTGCGGTTCGTCCATGAGCGCGCTGCACACCGCCGCCCAGGCGATCATGACCGGCAATGGCGACGTGTTCGTCGTCGGCGGTGTGGAGCACATGGGCCACGTGAGCATGATGCACGGCGTCGATCCGAACCCGCACATGTCGCTATACGCGGCAAAAGCCTCGGGCATGATGGGCCTGACCGCGGAAATGCTCGGCAAAATGCACGGCATTACCCGCGAACAGCAGGACGCCTTTGGCGTGCGCTCCCACCAGCTCGCCCACAAGGCGACCGTCGAAGGCAAGTTCAAGGATGAAATCATCCCGATGCAAGGCTATGACGAGAACGGCTTCCTGAAGCTGTTTGACTACGACGAAACCATTCGTCCGGAAACTACCCTGGAAAGCCTGGCGGCCCTCAAGCCGGCCTTCAATCCGAAGGGCGGCACCGTGACAGCTGGCACCTCGTCGCAGATCACCGATGGTGCCTCGTGCATGATCGTGATGTCGGCCCAGCGTGCTCAGGACCTGGGTATCCAGCCGATGGCCGTGATTCGTTCGATGGCCGTTGCCGGTGTGGATCCGGCGATCATGGGCTATGGTCCAGTACCGGCTACGCAAAAAGCCTTGAAGCGTGCGGGCCTGAGCATTGCCGATATCGACTTCTTCGAGCTCAACGAAGCTTTTGCCGCACAGGCCTTGCCAGTGTTGAAAGATTTGAAAGTGCTCGACAAGATGAACGAGAAGGTTAACCTGCACGGCGGCGCAATCGCCCTGGGTCACCCTTTCGGTTGTTCCGGTGCGCGTATCTCCGGCACGCTGCTCAACGTCATGAAGCAGAACGGCGGCACTTTTGGGGTGTCCACCATGTGCATTGGCCTCGGCCAGGGCATCGCCACTGTCTTCGAACGCGTCTAAGCGTTACGTTGATGGAAGCCGGGGCCAAGTGCCCCGGTTTTTGTTTTTTCGGGTTTAGTAAAAAAAGATTTTGTTTTTATTTTGAAAAGATTTGAGTGAGTGCCAAAGCATGCCGATACAACCTGGGCTCTACCAACATTACAAAGGTCCGCAGTACCGCGTATTCAGTATTGCGCGGCACTCCGAGACCGAGGAAGAAGTGGTCTTCTATCAAGCCCTGTATGGCGATTACGGCTTTTGGGTGCGTCCGTTGAGCATGTTCCAGGAGTCCGTCGAGGTTGACGGCGAACAGGTGCCACGCTTTGCTTTGGTGCAGGCCGAGGAGAGCATTTTTTCCAAGCCTTGAGGCCGACATGAGGGCGCGCGTGCCCTTGACCTCACCTTGCAGCCACTATATATAGCGGTGCCGCGTCAGGCGCCAACCGCCTTTCACTTTTTAGAATTCAGGAATTTTCTGATCCATGGGCAAATCGCTGGTCATTGTGGAATCCCCGGCTAAGGCCAAGACCATCAACAAGTATCTGGGCAACCAATACGTGGTGAAGTCGAGTATCGGCCATATCCGAGACCTGCCCACCAGCGGTTCGGCTAGCGCCAGCAAAGAGCCGGCCGCCAAGCGCGGCAAGGCCGCTGCTGGTGAAGCGCCAGCGCTGTCGCCGAAAGAAAAGGCGCGCAAGCAGTTGGTCTCACGCATGGGGGTCGATCCGGAACACGGCTGGAAAGCCAAGTACGAGATCCTCCCAGGCAAGGAAAAGGTCATCGAAGAATTGCGTCGGCTCGCCAAGGACGCCGACACCATCTATCTCGCGACGGACTTGGACCGCGAAGGGGAAGCCATTGCCTGGCACCTGCGCGAAGCCATCGGTGGGGATGACAGCCGCTACAAGCGCGTGGTGTTCAACGAGATCACCAAGAAGGCCATCCAGGAAGCCTTCTCCCAGCCGGGCGAGCTGGATATCGATCGGGTTAACGCCCAGCAGGCGCGTCGCTTCCTCGACCGCGTGGTGGGCTACATGGTCTCGCCGCTGCTGTGGGCCAAGATCGCCCGTGGTCTGTCGGCCGGTCGCGTGCAGTCGGTTGCGGTGAAGCTCGTGGTGGAGCGCGAGCGGGAAATCCGGGCTTTCATTCCGGAAGAATATTGGGAGGTCCACGCTGATCTTGGAACCGCCAAGGGCGCCACCGTGCGCTTTGAGGTGGCCCGTGAGAAAGGCGAGGCCTTCAAGCCACTCAACGAAGCCCAGGCCATGGCAGCGTTGGAGAAGCTCAAGTCGTCGAGCTACAGCATCGTCAAGCGTGAAGACAAGCCGACCAGCAGCAAGCCGTCCGCGCCGTTTATTACGTCCACGCTGCAGCAGGCCGCGAGCAACCGCCTGGGCTTCGGCGTAAAGAAAACCATGATGATGGCCCAGCGGTTGTACGAAGCAGGCTACATCACGTACATGCGTACCGACTCGACCAACCTCTCGGCGGATGCCGTGGCGATGGCGCGTACTTATATAGAAAGCGAGTTCGGCAAGAAATATCTGCCTGAGACGCCAAATGTCTACAGCAGCAAGGCAGGCGCTCAAGAGGCTCACGAAGCGATTCGTCCGTCCGACGCCAATACCGAGCCAAGCAAGCTGTCGGGGATGGAGCGCGATGCCGAGCGTCTCTACGAGCTGATCTGGCGCCAGTTCCTGGCCTGCCAGATGCTGCCGGCGCAATACCTGTCGACCACGGTCAGCGTCGGTGCTGGCGACTTCGAGCTGCGCGCCAAGGGTCGCATCCTGAAGTTCGACGGTTACACCCGTGTCATGCCGCAAATCACCAAGCCTGGCGACGACGATGTCTTGCCGGACATGGCCCAGGGCGATGTGATGAAACTGGTCAAGATCGATCCAACCCAGCACTTCACCAAGCCACCGGCCCGTTACTCCGAAGCCAGCCTGGTCAAGGAAATGGAAAAACGCGGCATCGGCCGTCCTTCGACCTACGCCGCGATCATTTCCACCATCCAGGACCGCGGCTATGTGGCGCTGCACAACCGTCGTTTCTATTCGGAAAAGATGGGTGACATCGTTACCGAACGTTTGTCCGAGAGCTTCTCGAACCTGATGGACTACGGCTTCACCGCCGGCATGGAAGAGAACCTCGATGACGTGGCCCAGGGCGAGCGGGACTGGAAGAACGTGCTCGACGAGTTCTACGGCGACTTCAAGAAAAAACTTGAAGTAGCCGAGAGTCCTGAGAGCGGCATGCGCGCCAACCAGCCAGTCATGACGGATATCCCGTGCCTGACGTGCGGTCGCCCGATGCAAATCCGTACCGCCTCGACTGGCGTATTCCTGGGCTGCTCAGGCTACAGCCTGCCACCGAAAGAGCGATGCAAGGCGACGGTCAATCTGGTGCCTGGCGACGAAATCGCCGCAGACGACGAAGGCGAATCGGAATCCCTGGTGTTGCGTGGCAAGCACCGCTGCCCAATCTGCAGCACGGCGATGGATGCCTACCTGTTGGATGAGAAGCGCAAGCTGCACATCTGCGGTAACAATCCCGATTGCGCCGGCTACGAGATTGAAGAGGGCACCTACCGCATCAAGGGCTACGAAGGCCCGAGCCTGGAATGCGACAAGTGCGGCAGTGAGATGCAGCTCAAGACAGGTCGCTTCGGCAAGTTCTTCGGTTGCACCAACCCGACCTGCAAGAACACCCGCAAGCTGCTCAAGAGTGGTGACGCCGCGCCGCCGAAGATGGACCCGGTGAAGATGCCCGAGCTCAAGTGCGAAAAGGTCAACGACACCTATATCCTGCGCGACGGCGCTTCCGGGCTGTTCCTGGCGGCCAGCCAGTTCCCGAAAAACCGTGAAACCCGTGCGCCACTGGTGATGGAGATCGTCCCGCACAAGGACGAAATCGATCCGAAGTATCATTTCCTCTGCGAAGCGCCGCAGAAGGACCCGGACGGTCGCCCGGCGGTGATTCGTTACAGCCGCAAGACCAAGGAGCAATACGTGCAGACCGAGGTCGACGGCAAGCCTACTGGCTGGAAAGCGTTCTATGACGGCGGAAAATGGACCGTTGAAGATAAGCGCTGATGGGATAGCCTGGGGGCTTTCGTGGCGAGGGGCTTGCTCCCACTGGACCGGTCCGACGTTTCGGGCCTAGTCGTCCTCCAGCAAGTCCCCAGAAAACAGAAGGCCGCATGACAACCCAACGGTTTCATGCGGCCTCTGTGTTTTTGCCTTGCAGTGGCCTCGGTTGATCCACGACACTGTCGCACCTGCGTGACGCTTTTATTTCGTTGGGGAGAATGCCGACATGGCCCACGAACTCTACACCCGCACCAATCAGAAGATCTATTTCGCCGGCCTGTCGCTTGAAGCGCTGGCCAGGGCTGAGGAAGGGCGCGCAATGAATTCCCCGGCGCTGGTCCAGGCTGGGCGTGAATCAGTGCTGTTTCATTTGTACGGTGCGTTGCTGGGGCTTTGTCATGAAATTGCCGGTTTCTATCGCTTGCCACAGGCGAATGCTTCACGGGCCGAATTGATGTTGGCTCCAGAAGTGTTGGAAACCCACGCGATTCCAGAGCTGGCCGAAATGATCGAGCTGGCCCAAAACCCGGAGACCTGGCTGGCCAGGCTGTTGGCAGCCCATACGGCTTTGTTCCAGCCGCCACGGGCTCCCCGTAAGCCCAAGGGTGACGTGACCCAGCCATTGATCGTTGCGGTCAATCTTGACGAACATGAGCCGGAGCAGGAGCTGACTCGGGAAGAATTGGAAAGCTGGCGCCAGAATCTCAAAGGTCTGGCTATCCGCTTTCGCGAAGGGCTGAACGAATGTTGAGTTTCATTCGCTCCGTAATGTTCGCTAACGACGCTTGGTCAAGATCCTGAGCGAAGCCCGGCTGATGACTATATAATCCCCGCCTTTCGTGGAGAACAGACTTTTATGCCAACGTCCTTTCTAGAAATTGTCGAACTTCCTGATGGCCGCATCGAGTTGCGCAGGGCTGAAGACGAAGGTTCCCTGGTTACCCTGAACTTCTCCGAGGACGCCAAGGTGTTCCTTCAAGGCCAGCACGTCGAGGTCGCCAAGGCGATGCTTAGCGTGGGTGTCCAGATGGCAGGCCGCCTGGTTGAAGGCGAATTCAACAAGGAAGAAGGACCGCGGGTTCTTCATTGATCCCGGCTGTCGGTTTTTTTTACGTCAATATTGCTGGCTTCTCTGCCCTGAAGAAGCCCTGCGATAGTCTTAGCCCAGTCGGATATTCAAGCTTTGCGCATCCCCGATGCGGGCGGCGCTGATCAATTGTTGACGCGCGGTCGCGGTCAAGGGGTTCAGCCAGCTGACCACCGTATGGCTGCGGCCCAGGCGCAACGCTTCGCAAGTCAATTGCTGGGCACTTTGGGTGCCGCGTGGTTGCAGTAGCAGGATCCGTTCGCGATTGAGACCAGCGTCCCGCAACCAGGCTTGTGTAACGCTCGCAGGCGGCGCAATCAGCGTCAGCCAGCGAGCATCCTGATCTTGGCTCAGCTCCCTCAGGATGGGGGCGAGCAGGTTCAAGCAATTTCCTGCTGCACCACGCAACGACAGCTCGCTGAACGCCTCGGGCTCGATGCCCCAGGGCGATTCGATGACCTCTTGCAGGACAGGAACCAGCGGTTGGGCCATGAATGCCTCGAACAACGGAAGTTGTGTGTGCTGTGGTGCGTGAGGGAATTGCATAAAGCCTCCTTTAGCGGCGAATGACGCCGACACTCAAGCCTTCGATAACCAGGTCCTGATCTTTCAGGTCCACTTCGATGGGGGCAAACTCTGGATTTTCGGCAATCAGCCAGACCTTGCTGCCGTCGCGCTTGAACCGCTTGACCGTGACTTCATCACCGATGCGCGCCACCACGATCTGGCCGTTGCGGGCTTCGCGCGTGGTGTGGACAGCCAGCAGATCACCGTCGAAGATGCCAATGTCCTTCATGCTCATGCCATGGACACGAAGCAGGTAGTCAGCCCTTGGATGGAAGAACGAAGGGTTGATGTTGCAGGATTCCTCGACGTGCTGCTGAGCGAGAATCGGTGCGCCAGCTGCAACACGACCAATGATCGGGAGAGTGGTTTCGTCAGCCTTGGCTTCGAAGCCGGGGATGCGAATGCCCCGCGAGGCGCCAGGCGTCATTTCGATCGCGCCTTTGCGGGCCAGTGCCTTAAGATGTTCTTCCGCCGCGTTGGGCGATTTGAAACCCAGTTCCTGGGCGATTTCCGCACGGGTCGGCGGGTAGCCGTTGTCTTCTAGGCAGCGTTTGATGAAGGCCAGAATCTCTGCTTGGCGTGGCGTCAGCTTTAGCATAATGATCGCTCTGTCTTTTTATACAGTGACTGGGATTATATACAGTACGCGCCGCTTGGCAATCCTCCTTTTTTCAGGCGCCGCTGGACGGTCGCTCCGGAGCCGCAAACGACGGGGTCACAACCGTCTGGAAGGTGTGGTTAAATACCTGACCGGGCGTTCGCAAAACGTCCCGTCAGGCTTGACAACCCCAGGGCTGAAACGTATGTTTCAAACAAGTGTTTGTCAGGCGGAGTAGCCATGGCCCAGTCGGAAACCGTAGAACGCATTCTGGATGCTGCCGAGCAGTTGTTCGCGGAAAAAGGTTTCGCCGAAACCTCGTTGCGTCTGATCACCAGCAAAGCCGGTGTCAACCTGGCGGCGGTGAATTATCACTTCGGTTCAAAAAAAGCGCTGATCCAGGCGGTTTTCTCTAGGTTTCTCGGGCCTTTTTGCCTCAGTCTCGATCGCGAGCTGGAGCGGCGCCAAGCCAAGCCCGACGTAAAGCCGACGCTGGAAGAGCTGCTGGAAATCCTTGTCGAGCAAGCCCTTGTCGTGCAACCCCGCAGCGGCAATGATCTATCCATCTTCATGCGCCTGCTGGGCTTGGCGTTCAGCCAGAGCCAAGGCCACTTGCGGCGTTATCTCGAGGACATGTACGGCAAGGTATTTCGCCGCTACATGCTGCTAGTCAACGAGGCTGCGCCGCGAATCCCGCCGATCGAGCTCTTCTGGCGCGTGCACTTCATGCTTGGCGCCGCAGCGTTCAGCATGTCCGGTATCAAGGCGTTGCGGGCCATTGCTGAAACCGACTTCGGGGTAAACACTTCCATCGAACAGGTGATGCGCCTGATGGTGCCTTTCCTGGCGGCCGGCATGCGTGCCGAAAGTGGTGTCACCGATGAGGCCATGGCCGCGGCGCAGCTGCGTCCGCGCAGCAAATCCACGCCGGCGCTCGCCAAGGCTTGAGTGCGCGGGTGGGCGCGGCAGCCTACATCCGCTAAGCTAGCCGCCCATGCCGACTCTCGTTTCGAACCCGTTATACAGTTCGTTGCATCATCGCGACCTGCCAGGCCTGGAGCCCGGCGGTGCGGTCGTGCATGCGTCACTGCGAGGGTTCATCGTTTTTAAGGAATTGTTATGACTGCTGGCCTGCAAGGCTCGTTGATGGTGGACGTCGCCGGTACCTGGCTGACGGCTGAGGATCGCCATCTGTTGCGTCAGCCCGAAGTGGGCGGCTTGATCATCTTTGCTCGCAACATCGAGCATCCGCGCCAGGTGCGCGAATTGAGTGCGTCGATCCGGGCCATCCGTCCCGACCTGCTGCTGGCGGTCGATCAGGAAGGCGGGCGTGTCCAGCGCCTGCGCCAAGGCTTTGTGCGGCTGCCGGCGATGCGAGCCATAGCCGATAACCCTAATGCCGAATACCTGGCCGAGCAATGTGGCTGGATCATGGCGACCGAAGTGCTGGCAGTCGGCCTGGATTTGAGCTTCGCCCCGGTGCTGGACCTTGATTACCAGCGCAGCGCCGTGGTCGGCAGCCGTTCCTTTGATGGCGATCCCGAGCGCGTCGCACTCTTGGCTGGTGCTTTCATTCGGGGCATGAGCGCCGCGGGAATGGCCGCCACCGGCAAGCACTTTCCAGGGCACGGTTGGGCCGAGGCCGATTCCCACGTGGCCATTCCCAATGACGAGCGCAGTCTCGAACAGATCCGTGCCAACGACCTGGTGCCGTTTGCCAAGTTGAGCAAGCAGCTTGCCGCCGTGATGCCGGCCCATGTCATTTACCCGCAGGTTGATGCCAGTCCGGCAGGCTTCTCTCGTCGTTGGCTGCAAGACATCTTGCGAGGCGAGCTGCAGTTCGACGGCGTGATCTTCAGCGATGACCTTTCCATGGCCGGCGCCCATGTGGTCGGTGATGCCGCCAGCCGTATCGAGGCCGCACTGACGGCCGGTTGCGACATGGGTCTGGTGTGCAATGACCGTGCTGCCGCGGAATTGGCATTGAGTGCAGCCCAGCGTCTGAAGGTCAAGCCTTCGGCGCGGATCGCCCGCATGCGTGGCCAGGCGTTTGCCTCCACTGAATATCGTCAGGACCCACGCTGGTTGACAGCCATCGGCGCGTTGAAAGCCGCCCAACTGATCGATTAAAGGACGTTTTACATGACCGTTTACGCAATTATTGGCGGCACCGGCCTGACCCAGCTCGAAGGCTTGACCATTCGCCAATCCCTCTCGGTGGAGACGCCCTACGGCGCGCCATCGGCCGACGTGCAGATCGGCGACTATGCCGGACGCGAGGTCTTGTTCCTGGCGCGCCACGGCCATCCCCATCGCCTGCCGCCTCATCAGGTGAATTATCGCGCCAATCTCTGGGCCTTGAAGCAGGCTGGCGCCCAGGCTGTCCTGGCCGTCAATGCCGTGGGCGGGATTCACGCTGCAATGGGCACCGGTCATTTCTGCGTTCCCCACCAGTTGATCGATTACACCAGCGGTCGCCAGCACACGTATTTTGCCGACGACCTGGAGGCGGTGACCCACATCGACTTCAGTTATCCGTACACGGAGTCGCTGCGCCAGCAGTTGATAGCGGCCCTGGCCGCCGAGGGCTGTGGCTATAGCAGCCACGGTGTCTACGCCTGCACGCAAGGCCCGCGCCTGGAAACCGTGGCTGAAATCGCCCGCCTGGAGCGTGATGGTTGTGACATCGTCGGCATGACCGGCATGCCGGAAGCGGCCTTGGCCCGTGAGCTGGAGCTGGATTACGCCTGCTTGGCCTTGGTGGTGAACCCGGCAGCAGGCAAGTCCACGGCAGTGATTACCATGGCCGAGATCGAGCAGGCGCTGCATGACGGGATGGGAAAAGTGAAGTCGACGCTGGCGCGGGTGTTGATGGCCGGTTGATGAGCTTGTAGAGGATGACGGAGGGAGCCGAGCCTTTTCGGCTCCCACTAAAGGCCCCGGAAGCGGCTTTTATCAGGGCGGGATGACCTAGCGTTTTTCCAGCTTCTCCGGCAACGGTGCGAACAGCGCTTCGATGTCCTCATTCTGCAATTTCCAATCTCCGGCCACGCGGCCATCCAGTACACCCGCCGCCAGGTCGGATTTTTCTTTTTGCAGCAGCTGAATCTTTTCCTCCACGGTGCCGCGGGCAATCAGCTTGTAGACAAACACCGGTTTTTCCTGGCCGATACGGTAGGCGCGGTCGGTGGCTTGGTTTTCGGTGGCCGGGTTCCACCACGGGTCATAGTGAATCACGGTGTCGGCTTCGGTCAGGTTCAAGCCTACGCCGCCGGCCTTCAGGCTGATGAGAAAAATCTGACGTTTGCCGCTCTGGAATTCCTTCACGGGAGTGCGCCGGTCGCGCGTTTGGCCGGTCAGGATCGCATAGTCGACGCCGCGCTTTTTCAGTTCCTCTTCAATCAACGCCAACATGGAGGTGAACTGCGAAAACAGCAGCACTCGCCGACCTTCTTCGAACAGCTCTTCGAGCATCTCCATCAGGCTGTCGAGCTTGCCCGAAGTACTGCCGCGGACGGGTAGGGTGGCGTCGTTGATCAGGCGCAGGTCGCAGCACACCTGGCGCAGCTTGAGCAGTGCTTCAAGGATGATGATCTGGCTGCGCGCCACGCCTTTGCGAGTAATCTCGTCGCGCACTTTCTTATCCATGGCCAGGCGCATGGTTTCGTAGACGTCGCGTTGGGCGTCGCTGAGTTCGACCCAATGGATGATCTCGGTCTTGGGCGGCAATTCGGTTGCGACTTGTTCCTTGGTCCTGCGCAGCAGGAACGGTTTTATCCGACCGTTAAGGTGCTGTAATCGCACGTCGCTGTGGCGTTTTTCGATCGGCACGCGGTAGTCGCGGTTGAAACTCTTGACGTCGCCAAGCCATCCCGGCAGCAGGAAGTGAAACAACGACCACAGTTCCCCGAGATGGTTTTCCAGCGGTGTGCCGGACAGGCAGAGCCGCTGCCGGGCGTTGAGTTCGCGGGCGGCCTGGGCGGCTTTGCTGGTGGGATTCTTGATGTACTGGGCCTCATCGAGGATCAGTACGTGAAGGGGCTGCGCCTTCAGTCGCTCGACATCCTTGGGGAGCAGGGCATAGGTGGTAAGGATCAGGTCGTAATCTGCCAACCGCTCGAAATGTTTCTTGCGCCCGGCACCGTACAACGCCAGTACCTTGAGCTGGGGGGTGAAATGGCTTGCTTCGTCGAGCCAGTTGGGAATCAGGCTCGTCGGCATCACGACCATGCACGGCCGGTCGAGGCGACCGGCGATTTTTTCGCTGAGAATGTGCGCCAGGGTTTGTAGGGTTTTGCCCAGCCCCATGTCATCCGCGAGGATACCGCCGACCTCCAGCTGCCGCAGCGATTGCATCCAGCTCAGGCCTTCGAGCTGGTAGGGTCGTAGCGTTGCATTCAGGCCTTGCGGCGCGGTGGCGGTGTAGTCCTTGATGTCGCGCAGGCGCTGGGCCAGGCCGCGGATGTGTTCACCGCCCTCCCAGCGCAGGGGCATGTCCTGCAGTGGGTTCAGGCGTAGGGCGTCCGCGCTGTTGAGTCGCAGTTTGGTGGTGCCGGGCTCTTGCAGGTAAAACTCGCCGAGGGTCGCCAGCACTGGTTTCAGCCGGCCGTAGGGTAGGGCCACCTGCTGCGGACCGAATTCCGAGTTTGGACGGTTGGGCAAATTGACCAGGATGAGCTCATCATCGCGGCGCCGGGCCAGCCGTTCCGGGTTGAACAGTTCGATGTGCGAGCGCATCAGGTTCAACAGGATCGGCAGCAGGCTCAGGCGCTCGCCATTGACGATGATGCCCAGCTCCAGGTCGAACCAGTCACGCTCCGGTGTGTCCTCGACCGTGGCGTACCACTCGTCCACCGCCGTCAGGTCGAAGCCGAAATCTTCGTCGATCTGCAACTCCCAGCCCTGGCTACGCAGTTTCGGCAGATCGTTGAGGGTAAACGTCAGCCAGGCACTGTCATTGACCATTTCGTACAGTTCGCCAGCGCTTTCCGGCAGCGCCTTGCTTTGCCGTGTCGCAACCTTGAAGCCGAGGATTCGTAGCTGCTCGCGGTAGGACTGTTCTACATCGGTCTGGCGTTTTATCCGCAGCGTCTGGGTTGCCTGGCGAATCAGCACGTCGGTGTTGCGCTGGCCGCTGACGTACTCGTCCAAATAGCTGAACGAGAGCGCAGCGCGGTGCTGGATGTAGCGCTGCATCTTGCCGTTGCGCGGCTCGAAGGCACTGAACTCGACACTCGCCAGCCACAACCGGGGCACCGGCTGCACGTTTTCCACCAACACTTGCGGCGCAGCCTTGGGGCTGCGGTTGTCCAGCACTGCCTGGAGTTTCTCCAGCAGTTGCGCGTCTTTTTCGGCGGCGGGGTAGGCCAGGGTTTCCTGGACTTGCAGCAGCACCGCCGCGCAATGCTTGCAGTTGATGCGCACCGGACAGGAGCACGCCGCTTCAAGGAGGATCAATGCGCCTTTGGCTGACTCTTTCAGGCGAATGGTCTGACGGTAGACGCTGCCACCAGAGCCTTCACAACTGGCAATGACGGTGCTGTCACCGGCCTCGACGATCCTGACGCGGTTTTCCAGGGCGTAACGGCGCCCACGCTCCAGGCTTTGTTCCTTGAATCGATTGACCCAGGAAGGAGCCAGGGGTTTGCTCAGGGGCGAGGGCATAGGCGCGCCGATCAGTCCGGAATCACGTCAGGAGCCTGCCGTGGCGCAGGCGCGGTCAGCGAGGTGATCTTGATCAGCAAGCCCAGGTGGCCGTTATCGAGGAAGTTCAGTTGGCCATTCTTGGTATGGCTTTGCTGCTTCAGTCGCTCGCTGGCGGTGACCAGGCCATTGGCGTCGATTTGATTGATCCAGAAGTCCGCGTCGACGTCGGTGAAGCGACCGAGCTTCAGTTCGAGGGTGCCCTCGATGGGAAACTGGCCGAACTGTTCGGCGCCTTCGCTGACGGCGATTTTACGCCCTTGTTCGCCCAGGTTCTGCTGCCAGGCCTTGTGCATCAGCACGGTGTATTGGCCGCTGGCGTTGAGTTTCTCGACGATGTTGCCCAGTGCCGGCGTGCGCTGGCTGTCCGCGCCAAGGCGTTGCGCGCCAGCGTCCCAGTCTTCCGGTGCGGCGCGGCTGATAATCGCCGGTTCGGCATTCTGGCGGACCAGGATCATTTCAACCTGGTACAGGTCGTCGGCAAACGCCAGGGGAGCGATCAGGGTCATCAACAACGTCAAGGAGCGAAACAGGCGCATTGGGCGTCCTTCAAGCAGTGGTCGGAGTGAGGCGCTCGAACAGCGCTTCAACGGTATTGAAACGCTCTTCCGGGCGTTCCATGGGCACCATGAACTTGAACATCGTGGCACCTTCGAACTTGTAGCGTTTGGGCTGGCCCTGGATCAGCTTGATCAGTACCAGCGGATCGACCGGCGTCTGGGCTTCGAATTCGATACGGCCACCATTGGGACCGCCGTCGACTTTCTTGATGCCCAGTTGCTCGGCCTTGAGCTTGAGCAGCGTGGTGCGGACCAGGTTCTTGGTCGGCTCCGGAAGCAGGCCGAAGCGGTCGATCATCTCCACTTGCAGGTCCTTGAGGCCTTCCTCGTCGGTGGCCGAGGCGATGCGCTTGTACAGGATCAATCGGGCATGGACGTCCGGCAGGTAATCTTCCGGGATCAGCGCCGGCACTCGCAGGTTGATTTCCGGTCCGCCGCCCAGGGGCTGGTCGAGGTTCGGTTGCTCGCCCTTGCGAATCGACTTGACCGCCCGCTCGAGCATTTCCATATACAAGGTGAAGCCGACGGCCTGGATTTGGCCGCTCTGGCCATCGCCGAGCAATTCGCCGGCGCCACGAATTTCCAGGTCGTTGGTGGCCAGCACGAAACCGGCGCCCAGGTCCTGGGTATTGGCGATCGCCTCCAGGCGCTTCTCCGCATCCGGGGTGATTTGCTGGCGCGGCGGCGTCAGCAGGTAGGCATAAGCCTGGTGGTGACTGCGTCCGACCCGGCCGCGCAACTGGTGCAGCTGGGCCAGGCCGAACTTGTCGGCGCGCTCGATGATGATGGTGTTGGCGCTTGGCACGTCGATGCCGGTCTCGATGATGGTCGAGGCGATCAGCACGTTGAAGCGCTTGTGGTAGAAATCGCTCATCACCTGCTCGAGATCACGTTCGCGCATCTGCCCGTGGCCGATGGCGATACGCGCTTCGGGCACCAGCTCCGCGAGGTCGGCGGCGCATTTCTCGATGGTCTTCACGTCGTTGTGCAGGTAATACACCTGCCCGCCGCGCAGCAGCTCACGCAGCAAGGCTTCCTTGACCGTGCTTTTGTTCTGCTCCATGACGAACGTTCGCACCGACAGGCGCCGGGCCGGCGGCGTGGCGATGATCGACAGATCGCGCATGCCCGACACCGCCATGTTCAGCGTGCGCGGGATCGGCGTGGCGGTGAGGGTCAGGATGTCGACTTCGCTGCGCAGCGCCTTGAGCTGTTCTTTCTGGCGTACACCGAAGCGGTGCTCCTCGTCGATGATCACCAGCCCGAGATTCTTGATCTTCACGTCATCCTGCAGCAGCTTGTGCGTACCGATGACGATGTCGATCTTGCCCTCGGCCAAGTCGGCAATGGCGGCGTTCACTTCCTTGGCGGATTTGAAACGGCTCATGACCTCCACGGTCACCGGCCAGTCGGCGAAACGGTCGCGGAAACTGTTGTAATGCTGCTGGGCGAGCAGCGTGGTCGGCACCAGGATCGCGACCTGTTTGCCTCCGTGCACGGCAATGAAGGCGGCACGCATCGCCACTTCGGTCTTGCCAAAACCGACATCGCCACACACCAGCCGGTCCATCGGCTTGGGCGCGAGCATGTCGGCGCGTACGGCTTCGATGGTGGTCTGCTGGTCGACGGTCTCTTCGAAGGGAAAGCCGGCGCTGAAGGTTTCGTAATCGGCTTTCGGGTCGGCGAAGGCGTAACCTTCGCGGGCGGCCCGACGGGCGTAGATATCGAGCAGTTCGGCGGCGACGTCGCGCACCTGTTCAGCGGCCTTGCGCTTGGCTTTCTGCCAGGTTTCCGAACCCAGGCGGTGCAGCGGGGCCAGGGCGTCGTCGCTGCCGGTGTAGCGTGCAATCAAATGCAGGTTCGCCACCGGCACGTAGAGCTTGGCGGCTTCGGCATATTCGAGGGTCAGGAATTCGGCGGCCTGGTTATCGATTTCCAGCGTCGCCAGGCCCAGGTAGCGGCCTACGCCATGGTCGATGTGCACCACCGGCGCGCCTTCGCGCAATTCCGTGAGGTTCTTGATGACCGCGTCATTGGCGGCATCGGCGCGTTTTTCACGGCGGCGGCGCTGCATCACGCGCTGGCCGAACAGCGGGCTTTCGGCGACCAGCGCCAGGGCTGGATCCTCGAGAACCAGTCCGTCGTTCAGCGGGGCGATGGTGATTGCCAGGCGATCCTTGCCGGCGACAAAGTCCGGCCAGCTGTCGACAGTCTTCGGCCGCAGCTTGAGGCGCTCGAGCAGCTCCAGCAATACTTCGCGCCGTCCCGCGGACTCAGCGGTGAACAGCACGCGGCCGGGGAACTCGTCAAGGAAACCGGCCAGGGCCGCCAAAGGTTGCGTGGCCTTGGCTTCGATTGCCAGGTCCGGCAGGGGCTTGGCCGGAAAGCGTTCGCGACCGGCACCCACTTCCACGTCCTGCTGGCTCGCCACCACGCGTGGCCAGCTCTTGAGCCGGGCGAAGCAGTCTTCCACCGGCAGGAACAACTCGGCCGGCGGCAATAAAGGTCGGGACGGATCGACGCGGCGTTCTTCGTAACGGTTGCGCACGTCGTTCCAGAAGTTTTCCGCCGCCTGCTCGATGCCTGGCAGGGAAAACACTTGGGTGTCCTGGGGCAGGTAATCGAATAGGGTCGACGTCTCTTCGAAAAACAGCGGCAGGTAATACTCGATCCCCGCAGGGGTGATCCCGCTGCTCAAGTCCTGGAAAATCGGGCAACGGCGGAAATCCACGTCGAAACGTTCGCGAAACCGCGCCTTGAAGCGAGTCACCGCGTCTTTTTGCAGGGGGAATTCCTTGGCCGGCAGCAGGCGGATCGACTGGACCTTGTCGATGGAACGCTGGTTTTCCGGGTCGAAGGTACGCAGCGTCTCGATCTCGTCGTCGAACAGGTCGATGCGATACGGCAATTTGCTGCCCATCGGGAACAGGTCGATCAAGGCGCCACGCACCGTGAACTCACCGTGCTCGTACACCGTATCGACGTAGCGGTAGCCGCTGGCCTCGAGCCGGGTGCGCATTTGCTCGACGTCGAGCTTCTGGCCGATGTCCAGCACCAGGCTGCTGCCGAGCAGGAATTGGGTCGGTGCCAGGCGATGTAGGGCCGTGGTGATGGGCACTACCAAAACGCCATGACTGAGCTCCGGCAGCCGATAAAGGCTGGCGATACGCTGGGAAATGATGTCCTGGTGGGGCGAAAACAGATCGTAGGGCAGGGTTTCCCAGTCCGGGAAATGCAGCACGGGCAAATCCGGGGCGAAGAAAGCCAGCTCCTGTTCGAGCCGCTCGGCGCTCTGGCTGTCAGCGGTCAATAACAGGGTGAAGCGCTTTGCAGCGCTGGCAGCCTCGGCAATGGCCAGGCTCAGGGCGGCACCGGGCAGGTTGCCCCAGTGCTGTTTACCTGCCGCGGCAGGGAGAAGCGGAAGACGCAGAACGGGCACGGAAGGTTGAGCTCCAAGCGTTGCGACAAAGTCGACAATTGTAGCGGGGGAAGTGCCCGGCTGTCAGTCGCGGACTACTCTTGCAGCACCTAAAACCACGGCGCGACGGGCGCGCATTGCTCCGCAGAGGACTCGGCGTCATAATGTAGCCCCTTTTTTCAGCCCCTACATGTGGAAGGTTACCGTGACTCAGAAGCCCGACCAGTGTCTTGGTGAATGGATTGATCGTGAAGCTCTCGCCGAAGCGATGATCCCTCTCATCGGTCAGCTCTACCGCAATAACAATGTGGTGAGTTCGATCTATGGCCGCAGCCTGATCAACCAGTCTGTCATCGCGATCCTCAAGGCCCACCGCTTTGCTCGCCACCGTTCTTCCGACGACAGCGAACTCTCCGTCCACGAAACTTTCCCCCTGCTCAAGGCCATGAGCGAGCTCAAGCTCGGCGCGGCTTCGGTAGACCTGGGCAAGTTGGCTTTCAAATTCCGCAACGAAGGCAATGGCCGTAGCGCCGAGCAATTCGTGCGTGAAGAAATGGCTGATGTGGTCGGTCAGCAAAACGCTTCGGCCCGCAAAGGCACTGACGTCGTGCTGTACGGTTTCGGTCGTATCGGCCGTCTGCTGGCGCGCATCCTGATCGAAAAAACCGGCGGTGGCGACGGCCTGCGCCTGCGGGCCATCGTGGTGCGCAAGGGCGCCGAGAATGACTTGACCAAGCGCGCCAGCCTGCTGCGTCGCGATTCGGTCCATGGTTCGTTCAACGGCACCATCACCATCGATGAAGAAAACAACACCATCACCGCCAACGGTAACCTGATCCAGGTGATCTACGCGAAGAACCCGGCCGAGGTGGATTACACCCAGTACGGCATCAAGGACGCCCTGCTGGTGGACAACACCGGTGTATGGCGTGACGCCGACGGCCTCGGCCAGCATCTGGCCTGCCCGGGGATCGACCGTGTTGTTCTGACTGCGCCTGGCAAGGGCAAGCTGAAGAACATCGTTCACGGCATCAACCACAACGAAATCACCGCTGACGACAAGATCGTGTCCGCCGCTTCCTGCACCACCAACGCCATCGTGCCGGTGCTCAAGGCTGTGAACGACAAGTTCGGCATCATCAACGGTCACGTCGAAACCGTTCACTCGTACACCAACGACCAGAACCTGATCGACAACTTCCACAAGGGTGATCGCCGTGGCCGCAGCGCCGCGCTGAACATGGTCATCACCGAGACCGGCGCCGCTACCGCCGCCGCCAAGGCCCTGCCTGAGCTGGCCGGCAAGCTGACCGGTAACGCGATCCGTGTACCAACGCCGAACGTGTCGATGGCCATTCTCAACCTGAACCTTGAGAAAGCCGCCACTCGTGAGGAGATGAACGAGTACCTGCGCTACATGGCGCTGCACTCCGATCTGCACAAGCAAATCGACTTCGTCAACTCGCAGGAAGTCGTGTCCACCGACTTCGTGGGCTCGCGCCACGCCGGTGTTGTCGACGCCGAAGCAACCATCGTCCAGGACAATCGCGTTGTTCTGTACGTCTGGTACGACAACGAGTTCGGCTACAGCTGCCAGGTGGTTCGCGTAATGGAAGACATGGCTGACGTGAATCCGCCTGCGTTCCCGCGCTAAGCCTTAGCCGCTTGTGAAAACGCCCCGACTTGTCGGGGCGTTTTTTTTCGCCTGGGGTTTGTCAGGCGCCGCTGACCATTGAAGCCTGCGCCGTCCGCAATTCATGCCGATTGCCCTTGAACAGCACCAAGGTTGCGATCAACCCGAGCACCGCCGCACCACTGAGCCAGATCCCTGGTGCGGCCTTGTTGTCGAGCACATGTATCAGGTAGGTACAGGCCGCCGGGGTAAACCCACCGAACGTCGCCGTCGCCAGGCTGTAGGCCAGGGAAAAACCAGTGGTGCGCACTTCGACGGGCATGATTTCCGTCAAGGCGACCACCATCGCTCCGTTGTACGATCCATACAGGAACGACAACCACAACTCGACGATCAGCAAATGGCTGAAGCTGGGGTTCGCCACCAGCCAGGACAGCGCGGGGTACGCAGTCAAGATTGCGAGAATGGTCGCTGCCAGCAGCAGGGGTTTACGTCCAATCTTGTCGGAAAACGCGCCCATGACCGGCAGCCAGAAGAAATTCGATAAGCCGATACACACCGTGACCAGCAGCGCATCCAGGTCCGACAGGTTCAGCTCGGCCTTGCCAAATGTCGGTGTGTAGGCGGTGATCAGGTAAAACGACACGGTGGTCATCACCACCAGCGCCATGCCCGCCAGGACGATGCCAAAATTCTGGCCGATGGAGCGGACGATTTCCGACAGGGTAGGGCGGTGTTTTCTTGCCTGGAATTCAGGTGTTTCTTCCAGTGAGCGGCGAATCACGAAGATGACCGGTACGATCAGGCATCCGACGAGGAACGGCACGCGCCAGCCCCATTCACCCATTTCCACGGGGCTCAGCCAATGATTCAGAGCGACTCCCAGCAAGCCGGCAAACACCACGGCGGCCTGTTGGCTGGCGGATTGCCAACTGACAAAAAAGCCCTTGCGCCCCGGCGTGGAAATCTCCGCCAGGTACACCGACACACCACCCAATTCGACGCCAGCGGAGAAGCCTTGCAACAACCGCCCCAGCAGCACCAGCAACGGCGCTGCCACGCCGAGGGTGGCGTAACCGGGCACACAGGCAATCAGCACGGTGCCGGCGGCCATCATCGCGAGGGTGATGATCAGGCCTTTGCGGCGGCCGTGGCGGTCGATGTAGGCGCCGAGAAAAATCGCCCCCAGCGGACGCATGAGGAACCCGGCGCCGAACGTCGCCAAGGACAGCATCAGGGAGGCAAAGGCACTGTCGGTGGGAAAGAATGTCTTGGCGATGGCTGTGGCGTAGAAGCCGTACACCATGAAATCGAACATCTCCAGGAAGTTGCCGCTGACAACACGAAAAATCGCCTTGCCGTTGCTCGTTTGGGAAGACATGTGTAGGTACTCACTCTGGCCAATCTTGTAGGGAAGCATTGCTCGCTGCGGGAGCGCTGTAGCCCATAATGGCCGGCGTGGTTTTGAGGGGAGATGAAGATTTGTTAACTGGACGATGGATTGGGCTTGTGATGCTGGCCGGCGTGTTGTCCGGATGCGGCAACGGCGACACCCTTGAACGCTTCGATGGCCCGACCATGGGTAGTCGCTATTCGATCCAGTACGTCAGGCATGGCATCACAGCCGGTCCGAAAGAGGTGCGCGGCGAGGTGGAAAACATCCTTGCCGAGGTCGATCGGCAATTTTCCACTTACCGCGGTGACTCGGACATCGAGCGTTTCAACGCGCTGCCAGCCGACAGTTGTGCGGTCATGCCCGTTCCGGTTCTCGAATTGATCCGGGTCGGTGAGCAGCTGTCTTCGCAAAGCGATGGCGCTTTCGACCTGACCGTCGAACCTTTGCTGAATCTATGGGGGTTCGGCCCTCAGTCACGTACCGAAGAGGTGCCCGGCGCCGACGCTTTGGCCCAGGCACGGCAACGTGTCGGCTATCGGCACTTGCACATCGACGGCGAGCGGTTGTGCAAAGACGCCGCGGTCGAGGTCGACTTCAACAGCATCGCCGCAGGCTATGCCGTCGACCGCATCGCCGCCCGGCTCAAGGCATTGGGCATCGACAGTTATCTGGCCGAGGTCACTGGAGAACTCAGGGCCGCTGGGCGCAAGCCGGATGATTCCGCGTGGCGTGTCGCCCTGGAAGAACCCCGGGACGACAAACGAGTGGCGGAGCGTGTCATTGAGCTCGATGGTTATGGCGTTTCGACCTCGGGCGACTACCGTAAATATTTCGAGCAGGGCGGCAGGCGATATTCCCACACCTTTGATGCACGCACCGGTGCGCCGGTCCTACACAACCTGGCGTCCGTCACGGTGATTCATCCTTCGGCGCTAATGGCCGATGGACTATCGACGCTGTTGCTGATTCTCGGCCCTGAACAGGGTTGGGACTATGCCCAGGAGCATGGCATCGGGGTATTTTTTGTCTTGCGGGACAATGACCGTTTCGTCGTTCGCACAAACGATGCGTTTGAACGGATGGCCGGCGGAAAAAACCAATGATGACAGCGCCCTGAAAGCCTACCTGTGGCGAAATAGCGCAGGTAAAGGGGAGCGCCCCCTAGCCTACGACGCGACCAAGGGGTAATGTGCGCGGCGTTGACGCTTCTATAGACTGTGGCCGGGCTCGTGAACCGGCCTGAAAATTGTTCCTTCATGCCGCCGGCCGGCATGATTTAGCCGTCGGTGCCAAATGTGGCATCGCGGCCTGTTCTGAGGAGTACGCATGGCTGTCTACAACTACGACGTGGTGGTACTGGGCTCCGGCCCGGCGGGGGAAGGCGCGGCAATGAACGCGGCCAAGGCAGGGCGCAAGGTGGCGATGGTCGACAGCCGTCGGCAGGTCGGCGGCAACTGCACCCACTTGGGTACCATCCCGTCCAAGGCCTTGCGTCACTCGGTCCGGCAGATCATGCAGTTCAACACCAACCCGATGTTCCGGGCCATCGGCGAGCCGCGCTGGTTCTCCTTCCCGGACGTGCTCAAGAGCGCCGAGAAGGTGATCTCCAAGCAAGTGGCCTCGCGTACCGGCTACTACGCCCGCAACCGTGTTGACGTATTTTTCGGCACCGGCAGCTTTGCCGACGAGCAGACGGTCGAAGTGGTCTGCGGTAATGGCGTGGTCGAGAAACTGGTGGCCAAGCACATCATCATCGCCACTGGATCGCGCCCGTATCGCCCGG